>JBILRE010000013.1:0-91956 GCA_044372835.1 Crocinitomicaceae bacterium
GTATTCGTGGTAATACCAAATAAACCTCTTTATTACCTTTTTATTAACCGTCTCGCTCGAACAGGGCTGCAAAGATAAACACTATTTTCTTTTCAACAAGAAGTTTTTTGCTTTTTTTTGAAAACTTTCGGGTGGAAAAGCAGACAAATCCCTTTACTCCTTGATTATCAGCCGCATGAAAAATATTTTTCTAGCGTAATTTTTCTTTCATGTCCAACTGCATTGACAACCCTACGGTATAAACACCACAAACATCAACCACCGCATCTACCAATCCCATCTTACAGCACTTCATAAATACGAAACCCATCCTGGCCCAATTCCTATCAAAGCCTACTCACAGAATGGATCACCTCATGGAAATTTTCGCGGGTAATGACCTCAAAAGTAGTTTCTCCGTATATATTCGTAAAACTCTTCGTCAGACGGGCTTTCTTTTTCGCACTCCATTTGATCTCGAATGTATGCAAGGTGTTATTCTTCTGTATTACTAGGTCGATCTCTCGTTGATCGGTATTCCTCCAAAAATAGAAATTACCAAAAACCCGGTGATATGCGTTTTGCTTTCTCAACTCATTAATAACATGGTTCTCGAACAGGTTGCCGGCATCGTTCCTCACCTCGATGGGTCTAAAATCATTTATCAGCGCATTTCGGATACCCACGTCATTGAAGTAAATCTTTTTCGATTTTTTCAATTCCGTTCGGTGATTTGTATGGTAAGTAGGCAAGGTGTAAATCACGAAGGCCTGTTCAAGCATGTGGACATAGCTCTCAACCGTCTGGTTATCTATTCGTAAGCTCCTCGAGAGTTCGTTGTAGTTCACTACACTACCGATTTGCCAAGCAAGAAGTTTTAACAATCCTAGGACTTTCTCAGGCCTTTTCAACCCCTTGAATAAAAGAATGTCTTTATAAAGGTAGCTATCCCACAGAAAGCGCAACAATCTTTCAGCATCATGGCTATGGGTAACTATTTCGGGATAATACCCATACACCAAGCGATGCGGTAAATGCCTGATTTCCTCTAAAAGCGAGTTGTGCTGGGACATTTCAGAAAACGAAATCGGAAACAACTGGTATTCGAATTTTCTTCCGGTCAATGGTTCATTCAGGGAATTGCGCAATTCAAAGGCACTTGATCAACTGGCAATCACCTGAATGTCTTTGCAGCAATCTGCAAAAAGTTTCAGTGTCGACCCTATCTGATCTATTTTTTGCGCTTCATCGATTACCACCACTTTAAGCTTTCCTGCCAATTGCTTCAAGCGTTCAGCATTTGCGTTTCGAAGCAACATATGCACATCGGCATTCTCTCCATCCAACCAAAGCGTTTGTTGTGACTTAAGCGATGGCAACATTTGAATCAATGTGCTTTTTCCTACTTGCCTTGCGCCCAACAAAACGATGATCTTTCCTTTAAAAAAATCGTTCTCTATATCGGGCGTTATTTGCCTGAATATTGCGAATTTTGTCTGTTATTTTAGGCTCTATTCACAATATTTAGTACTTTTTATTAGGTTTAACTCCAAAAAAATAGTCTTTTTAGATGGGAATTCGTGCACGAAAAATGGTGCATAGACGCGCTTTTTCTTATATTTTATTGATTCTTTTAACGACCTAAACAAAAAACGGAGGCATTCACATACCTCCGTTTTCTTTTTAGTTCTTATGAATGTCCTATTGAACTACCAATCGTTTCAGGCCAATGCCATTCGCAGACTGAATCCTTACCAAATACACGCCTGGTGCAACATTCCCTACATCGAAGGTCGTTGCATCGCTGTTGGGATTTGAACGCAGCATTTCTTGTCCGGCCATGTTGAATAACGAAAGTTGGTCGATGTTCCAACCATCTGTTTTCACCTGTATGTTTCCAGAACCCGGGTTAGGCAACACACTCCAGCCAGCAAGCTCGCCAAACGACTCTAAGGAGGCATCGTTTACAATACAGAAGTTTTGCGAATTGGTTGAGCCGAAATTTGCCTGTGCCGTGGTGATTTGTGCCTTGACAACACCGTTGTAGGTAATCTGGTAACTTCCGGCGCCAAGTTGCCCGGCATTGTTGCAATCTAAACCAGCCAATCCGTCACCCCATGAGTCATCGATGGTGAATGTATAACATCCATAATCAACGCAGAATTGCTGGTTGATGGTAGTTGGGTTATCGTCTGTATATCCCGTTCCTGAAAACAACACTTGGTTGGAGGCATTAGTAAGCTCCCAAGAAGTTTCAGATCCCCAACAATCCAAGTTTAAAGCCAGATTCAACGTGAGTCCAGCCACCACCGTGGTAAACGATGAGTTCACGGCATTGTTCCCCAAATTCTGATCAGTAGCACCGTTCGGGTTGATCACGTTCGCCGAAAATGTATGACTTCCACCGGTTAGGTTTGCCACAGGTAGCGTTACTGTTGCCGATTGGTATTGTGCCAAATTTCCTGACCAGTTATAGCTCAAGTTTGTTGCGCCATCGAAACCATATTGAATCGTAGCTGAAGTCAAGGCATCGGTTCCTGAATTGGAAATCGTTACTTGAGGCGTAACTGCCGCTGAGCACAGTGTACCCGACACACCAAGTGGATTGGTCAATCCTGCATCAAGCGCGATAGACGATTGCCCTGATGGGTCATACCCATCAATAAAGTTCGCGCCTGAGTTGTTTGGATCCAACCACGACTTTAAGTGATTGGTATTGTTACTGCTAGTGGGGTTCCATGAGTTGGAAACACGGCCATAGTAATCAGGTGCAGAAAGGTTAGAGCACGATGCGCCTCCTCCCCAAAGTTGACCAATAATGCGGTGATTTTGGTCAAACAACGGCGAACCGGAGGAACCACCTTCCGTCGTAGTATTTCGGTCCCACTCGACCTGCCAAACACCTTGTGCTTCCGAACCCATTGCTGTGGCTGGCGATGCTGCCGCATCATCGAAAGATATCTTCTTAATGTCTCCTGATGGGTGATGTATGCTTACCGTTGACGTTGGATTCGTACCGCTTTTATCCCATCCAGCGAAATAAGGAGAGTAGGTCAAGGGAACGGTTCCATTTACTAGGCCACCTGTAATTTCTACAAGGCAAAAGTCTGATTGTGTTCTTCGGGCTCTAAGCACCCCTCCGTTCATGGATTGAAAGGTAGGAGAACTTCCTGGATTGGTACAGCCCGTGGCTTGCCAATTAAAGCGAAATACCCAAGAAGCTGGGTTGCTGTAACAGTGATTGGCAGTTAATACATAAGGTTTTCCATCGTTAAGTGTGTTATTTATAAGCGCTCCTGAACAAAACCCATTGCTGTTTGAAACAAGCATTACGGCACTGTTTCGCTCATTGACCCAACCTGCGCCGTCCGGGCAATTCACGTTCATGTTGCATGACCCTGAACTGCCAAAGGCTTTTTCGTGGAATTCTGCTGCGGTGCGGTATCCGTGCGTAACGCGGCTGATGTTTAACCCGAAAGGTAAGTCAAGGTTTTCCGCTGGAATGTAATATTCAATATCGACTGTGGAACCTGGAACCAACTCCGTCCCCAAGGTGCCTTCATAGAGGTGATTTGACGTAAAGTTTCCAAGAATAAAATCTTTCTCCGGGTTATATACATACAATTCATTCCCCTCAGGAAGTACCACGTGATCCAACGTTAGGTTGACGGTAAGTGCACCAGAGCAGGTTAATCGAAGCAACCAAATTATTCCGCCATTGGGCAACTCAAACCAAGTCCCCGAATTGTTCATATTCAAAGCGGTGTTGTTGTTAAAACCAAACCTCCACGGACCTGTTCCGGCGTCGTCATTTACCAAATCTTCCGCACGAAGTGCCTCAATGTCAGGCTGAGCGAAATACCGGTGATCGATGGACTTCGACACAGCTTGAAGTTTTCCTCCGTGTGGTTTTCCTCCATCCCCTTGTTGAGAGAACCCAACAATAGCGAAAGAAAGAGACAAAGCGAAAAGTACTTTTTTTGTCATATTTTTTTGTTTTTTAATGCCTATTATCAAACCCTCAACTGGATTGTTGAAGTTGTTTCGAAAATTACAAAATTCACTTCACAAAACGATTAAACTGTTAAAAAAGTTGAAAAAGATCTGGACAAGAGAAATCGCAATGCATCTGTTTTCGCCGTTTGTAAAACAACCGTTTTCCTTTTGTTTAAACCGGCTTAAATGTGCATTTTTGTATTTTACGCCCTTACTCAGAGATGCGTTAAGAGAAGATTTTTGTTTCATAAACAACGGTATTATAGTAAAATGGAGCATTCACCATTAGTGATTGGTATATGTGGCGGCAGTGGTTCTGGTAAAACGACGCTACTGAAACGTATTTCAAGTGAGATCAATCAGCTTGCACCCGCTATTTTTTCGATGGATAATTATTATCATCCTATTGAAAAACAACTGCGGGATGTCAATGGCGAATACAATTTTGATTTACCCTCGGCACTGGATGAAGCAAAAATGAGCTCGGATTTGAACGCGTTACTTTCGGGTAAAACGCTGGAAATAAAAGAATACCATTTCAATGCCCCCCCGGATAAAAACACCCTTTTAACGATTCATCCTGCCCCAGTTATCATTGTGGAGGGCTTATTTCTTTTTCACTATAAAAAAGTGAGGGAAATGATTGATTTTTCCATTTTCATGGAAGTGGATCCTGCCATACAATTGGACAGGCGCTTGTACCGTGATCAAGAAACCCGTGGCTACACCAGGGAAGCCATTATTTATCAGTGGGAAAACCATGTCAAACCCTGTTACAAGCAATTCCTTTTACCATACGAACACCTCGCAGATTTTCGTTTTCACAACGATGGCCGTGCAGATGATGAATTTGAGCGCCTTATGTACGATCTCAACAAACGCTTTGCTCAACTGGCTATTTATTAATGGCAGCTTGGTTGCAAAAATACTGGGTCCTAACCGCAGCGTTGCTTTGCACGTTGATGAGTGTTATTTTCAGTGATGTTGTCTTTAATTATGATATCGCTGAAGAAGTTCAACAAATAAATGCCGCATTTCAGAAAAAAGAGCTTACCCTTACTCAGGAATTGCGGTCCTTTCAGGACTCTTTTAATAAAAACAAAACGGCGGAAAAAAAAAGCAACTCACCAAACGTCTCGCTTTTCCTCTACCAAGACGACACCTTGACCTATTGGAATACCAACCAGGTTCCCATTCCTATCAAGGCGACCAACCAATTTCCATCCTCGGGAATTATTAGGCTTAAAAACGGTTGGTATTACGCAACATCAATTAAAAACGAGAACAAGGTGTTTTGCGGTGTTTTTCTCGTCAAACACGCCTATGCATACGAAAATAACTACCTTGTCAACGAGTTTGAATCCTCCTTGAGGCCTACTTTTCCTGCAAGCATTTCACTTGACAAAAGCAAACCGAATGCCGTTAAAAATAAGCAAGGAAAAACGGTTTTCTCAATTGTACCATCAAAATTATCACCGGACCAATCCTATGGTTTCTGGTTTACCATGTTACTGCTGTTGACTATCTCCTTGTGGCTCATTGTACTGTTTCATGCCATTCAATCCTTTCCTTGGTGGGGTGAACTCGTTGTGATAATCCTTCTCCTCTCGCTGCGTGTGTTCTGGATCAAAAAGGAATGGTTATCTCCATTCAAGGACTTAGAGTATTTTCAGGCGACCTTATATGGCAGCAATGAATGGTTTCCGAATTTATTTGAATTCATTGTGAACGCACTTTTTATTCATTTCACGATACGCGTTTTATTAAGGCAATTGAAAAAAATGCCAAAAAAACCTTTTTTTCGCTCCCTACAACTTTTATTGTTAAGTCTTTGTATTCCCGCTTGGATGGGATATATGGTTTTGGTAGGAGGAATGGTCGAAAACTCTTCCATTCCGTTAGTGGTTGATCGGCTTTTTGACCTCGATACCAATTCGTTTATTGTGCTTTTTTTTCTTGGTTTTTTACTTCTTACCTATTACCAATTTGTCAAAACAACCATTGAATTAATCAAAGACCAAGGACTCAGCTTTCTGTTTGTTTTTCTATGGTCTTGTTTCATTGGTGTTTCTTTTTTCATCTATGGTCAATTTTACACCTCATCGCATTGGCTCAGCAACCTTTTCCCTCTGCTGTTTTTGCTCCAAATCGTCCTGTTTACCTACCGAAATGACGTTCGATTTCAATTAGGTCTCGCGCTTGGCTCCCTCGCCCTCGTCTCCATCGTACTTGCATTTGCACTGTCTCAAGCGAATGTTAAAAAAGAAAAAGCAGAGCGTGAACTTTTCGCCAACCAACTCGCAACCGAACAAGACATCGTAACCGAGGTAGAATATCAAAACGTTGTTCCAAAATTGCTAAAAGACAGCCTTTTGAACGCTATGCACCCAAGCGATGAGGCGTCTAATTATGCCGATTTTCAGGATCGTTTAGAAACCAACATTTTCAAGGGTTTTTGGGAAAGGTATGAATTGCGCTTTCACCTTTTTGAAAAGAATGGGGAATCTCTTTTTGCCGGAACCGAAAATCAGGAAGAGTTTAGTGAGCTAAATGAGCTAATCAAAACGCATGGCAAAGTTTCTGAAATCGACCCAAATGTTTATTTCATTGAAGATTATACCCGTCAGCTTTGTTATGTGATACGCCAACCATTAAAAAACGGGGATGGAAAGGAGAAATGGCTTTTTATCAGTTTAAAGTCTAAAAAAATACCCGAAGAAATTGGTTTTCCAAGGTTGCTCATTACCAAGGAAGCCAACGTGTTTGAATCCCTCGAAAATTACTCCATTGCCAAATACCACAATAACCGCCTGATTAAAAAGTTCGGTCGATTTAACTTCCCTTCAACTGCTGAAGCCATCAAGCGATGGAAAAAAATGGGTAAAAATTACGTCGAATCGGAGGGGTTCACCCATTACAAGCACATAAGAGGAAATGAACTATTGATCCTATCCACCAAAAACATTACCTGGAAGGAAAACCTAACCGCCATGTCCTACCTGTTTTGTTTTTATGGCATCATGTTGTTACCGCAACTTTTTCAATTTACATACATTCCTTTTTTCCGGAGGGGGTTAAGTATTTCCACTAAAATTCAGATTACGCTTATTGGGCTCGTATTTCTCTCCTTGCTCGCGTTTAGCTATGGAAGCGGTTTGTTTGTAAGCGACCAATACAGTGCCTATTCGAACGAACTCATTCGAGAAAAGTTGGAATCAGTAGAACTGGAATTACGGGCAAAATTGGGTACAGAAAACCGAAAGACGTTGAAAAACCAAGGCAATTACCTCGATAATTTGCTTCAAAAACTCTCAAAGGTATTCAATACAGATATCAACTTGTTCGATGAAAACGGACAACTTTCGGCAAGTTCAAGGCCCAAAGTGTTTAAAATGGGCTTGCTTAGCGAACAGATGAATCCTCTGGCTGTAAATGGATTAATGAAAAGGAAGGACAGCGAATTTACACATGTCGAACAAATCGGTCAATTGGAATACGTTTCGGCGTATATTCCCCTAATGAACAATGATGGGCGATTGTTAGGATTCGTAAACCTACAGCAATTTGGGCAACAAGAAGAAATTGAAGAGCAGATTCAGCAGTTTTTGGTTTCCATCATCAATGTGTTTATGCTTTTACTAGCCCTTTCGGTGGTGTTGGCACTCTTGATTTCCAATTGGGTCACCGTTCCTTTAAGGATCATTCAAGACAATTTCAAACTGGTAAGTTTTGGAAAACAACATGAAAAAATAAATTACGACAAAGAGGATGAAATTGGCGCACTTGTTAGGGCGTACAATGTCAAACTGGAAGAACTAGCTGTTGCGGCGGAACAATTGGCTTTGAGCGAAAGGGAATCTGCCTGGCGTGACATGGCCAAACAGGTAGCCCATGAAATTAAAAACCCACTTACACCCATGAAATTAAGTGTTCAGCATATGTTGCGAACCTTTGACCGACACGACCCCAATGTGGAAGAAAAACTTCAAAAAGTGGTTCAATCCCTCATTGAACAAATTGATGCGCTTACCGCCATTGCTAACGAGTTTTCAAACTTTGCCAAAATGCCCATGCCTAAAATGGAAGTCATCGAACTTTCGGAGGTGATAAAAAATGTACTATCGGTCTTTGAGCAAGAGGAAAATTGCACATTCCGCTTGGAGGTCATTTCAGAATGCCCGGTTCTGGCCGATCGCGACCAAATGGTTAGGGTATTTAATAACCTGATTAAAAATGCAATCCAAGCCATTCCATCCGAAAGAAAGGGAATAATTGAAGTGATTCTAAAGCAACAGGACGATCAACTGAACATTACCGTAAAAGACAATGGGAAAGGGATTCCAGAAGAAATGAAAAACAAACTGTTCGTCCCTTATTTCACTACCAAAAGTACCGGATCAGGAATCGGTTTGGCAGTAGTGAAAAAAATCCTTGAAAACCACAATGGAACCATCCGTTTTTCGAGCGAGGTGAACGTAGGAACCACATTTACGTTAATGTTACCAGCGACAAAATAAGGAAGTCATTGCTTTTATCTGCTACTCAATTGCCGAAAAAACCTAGCAATCCGCTTTCGGAATAAAAACATCAGCAACAAATAAGGAATCGCCATCAAATAAAGGATTCCGAAGTTAATGCTGGAACCAAAGGAATTTTCGTCTAGCTCAGCGCTTTGTTCCGACAACAAGCGGCACTGGGAACAACCCTGAGCATCGGTCAACCCAACAATAAAGCATGTAAAAAGCAGAAGAATTAAGGTGCGTCGAACTGTCATAGTACAAAAATAAAGAATAATGTTTTTGAAGGCAATGGATTTTCAACCTTTCACTAGCAAATAAACCAAACCGTTCGGTAATTCACCTTTGAGCATGTGAAAAAAGCGCTTACGTTCATCGCTTGAATACCTTCCACGTTTATTTCTGTATACGCTGAATGAGTTGTTGCATGTGGGTAACGCTTTGTTGCATGCGGTTTTGAATACTGCTCAGTTCATTGGCCGCGGTTTGCAGGGCTTCATCCACTTCCTTGACCAATCGCCAATTTGAAGCGCAAGAATAGATCTGACTGATTCCGACGGTAGCCGCTTGAAAAGCAGCAATTGCTTTGTCGACAGACATCAACACCTGCTGAGGTTGTGAGGCCATGTTTTGTAAGTTGTTCCATTCCATTTTTAGGGAATCAATTTCTTTTGGACGCGTTGAGCCGTATCCCGCTTCTACATCCGAGATGGTCTTTGCGTATTGATTCAACTTAGTGTTTAACTCATTTGTCAAGTTTTTCGGATCTGGCACCTGTTTTTTCATTTGACCAATGTAGGTTTCTGGAACACACACTTGAACTTTCGGAACAATTTGGGCATTTATATAGGCGTTTAATTCGGTGGCTTTATCAATGGTCGCTTGTCCTTTTTTCTTAAGTCCCTTCACCGATGTTTTTATGCTTTTTCGAGTCATTTTAAGCTGTTTCCATTCGGCCGATCCCGAGGTAATTTGCTCCTTTCCTTTCGAATAATCCTTGAAAGATTGATAGGCATCGTTCATCGTCTTCTGCAAACCCTCTAGCTCCGATTGTCCCAACAATACCTCTGAAGAAAGCCTATTCGCGGTTAAAAAAGGTTCCTCTTCTGCATTGCAGGTTATGGAAGCGTAGGAACCTTGTAATTTTTTCAATTGAGTCAGGGTATTATTTAGGTTCCCATTTACTTGGTTCAAGGAGGATTGAATCGATTTATCAACGTCTGCTGTTTTATAATGCACCTTGCAGGAAGATAGAAATAGGGTACACAAAACGATTGGAATCAAAAAGGGCCTAATTGAAATACACATACCTTGAAAATTTTACCGAAGGTATGGAATTTCATTGGGTTAGGATGTATGAACAATAGGCGTCTTCTCGTGGATAAAAACAGATTTCTTCATTCGTTGTGTGAGGAAACAACAACTTTACGCATGCTCGTCTGTTTAAGGAAGAAACAAGACCTTGAAACATTTTTCTTTTTTACTGTTTTTCACAGCCTTCTCTTCCGCCGCTCAACCTTTGGTAGAGTTCAATCAAGTGCGCTTACAAACGGATCGTAAGCTTATGCTCACCTTAGGATCTTGGTCAGTAGTCAATATCATGGGAAGTGGGATTGCATGGGCCACTACCAAAGACGAACAAAGCAAAAACTTTCATCAAATGAACGTAACTTGGAACATCGTCAACTTGGGCTTGGCCATTCCAGGATACATCAAAGCTAGAAAAAGCGATGACCGTTTGGGTTTCAAAGAATCTCTGATTGAACAACAACGAACCGAAAAGGCATTTTTGTTCAATACGGCCCTGGACCTAACCTACATGTCGGCTGGTTTAATCTTGCGAAGCGAGGCCAACTCCAATTTGGAAAAAGAAGCGCAGTTTAAAGGCTTTGGAAACAGCCTATTGCTTCAAGGTGGTTTTTTATTCTTGTTTGACCTCACCGCTTACCTCATTCACCACCAACACCAAAAGCGCGTTCTCTACCCTATTTTCGACCGCTTGGTTCCAAGCACATCGGGTCTCGGATTTGGTTGGCGATTAGGGCCTGTGAATACTAAGCTTACCTCATCTCCACATTTCTATAACGAAAACACCTATGAAGCAAGTTTGTATTGATAAAACCACGTTCCAAGCCCTACCTAAGGTCCCTAGATTGAACCTGATAAATTCATGCATGGGATACAAATCGGCTAACCTGATTGGAACAATTTCGAAGGAAGGAAATTCGAACCTCGCCGTTTTTTCAAGTATTACCCACTTAGGAAGCGATCCTGCCCTTTTGGGATTCATTCTTCGACCAACCACGGTACCGCGCCATACCTATGCCAATATGCGAGAAATGGATTTTTTCACGGTCAATGCCATAACTGAAGAAATCATTGGGCAGGCACACCAAACATCAGCAAACTATCCGGCCGAGGTGAATGAGTTTGAAGTAACTGGAATTGAACCACATTTTAGACCTGAAATTGCTGTGCCATTCGTGAAAGACAGTCCCCTTCAATTGCTTTGTAAATACGTAAATGAATACACCATTACCGAAAACAACACCATACATGTCATTGCTTCCATTGAAGCCATTTTCGTTAATGAATCCTTACTTGGCAGCGATTACTGGATACGATTGGACAAAGGTAAGGTCGTAGCCATTAACGGTCTGGATGGATACGCTAAAGCGGAATTGATGGATCGTTTACCTTATGCAAGACCGTAATCAAGACCAATAAGGAGCACCACTATTGATTTAAAGGCACCTTTACTTATACGACATTATACTAATTCCTAGGTGGTTGGACCTAACGAAGCGAATAAAACACAACGTTTTTACATGGCTTTTTAATAATTACTTAAGGTGTGAAAGCAACCATACACGCATAGGAAAGTCTTAAGGGCACAATACATTTTTGAACATTACTCTTATGCATCACATCAGACGTTTCCTTACCTTACTCTTATTGTTTTTTTGTTACACACTTCCTTATTTCGCGCAGTATAACGGATATGGAAATGGATCCAATGGCAACCTTACCGTTTCTGGAAACCAGCCTATTAATTACTACAAACAAATTCAAAGTACAACAGGATCAACTATTACCTTAGCCAACTTGACAAGTTTTCCTGTCACCCCAAATTCGGTTTTGTTGTTAATAAACATGCAAACGGGTCACTACGAAGTTGGTGAAGTAAATACGGTCGTAGGAAACACCGTCACCTTTAGTACCGCCATGACCTTACTTAGCCAATTTGGCACCTTTTCACAAGCCGTTATCCTTCCCCAATACCTAAATCTAACGGTTCCGGTTGGTTCCAGTATCACTTGCCCGGTATGGAATGGCCAGACGGGAGGAGTGATTGGATTCCTCGTGGCGAACAATTTGACCTTGGATGGTGGCACCATTGATGCCTCAGGAAAAGGGTTCCTTGGTGGTACCGGAGCTACGGGAGGAACTAGCGGGACTGGCGGTTTAGGAGGATTCTCTGCCGGAAACAATTCTCCAAATGGAGGATTAAGCGGTCAAGGAGGATCAAGTATCCTTGGCGTTGGCAACCCGGGTTATGGTGGCGCGCAAGGAGGGCTGGGGTCAACTGGAGGCACGGGAAATCCCCCGACCTTTGGAGCACCAGGAGGACTGCTGCCATGTGGCGCTGCTGTTCCTGCCTGTAATGCTTCTCCCAATCCCGGAGGTCGCTTGTATATGGGCGATGGCGGCAGAGGTGGAAATGGCGGAAATGGAAAAGCAGGCGCCGGAGGTGGCGGCTCATTGAGCCCATGTAATCCAGGTGAAAATGGTGGAAACGGTGGAATTGGAGGAATCGGCGGAAACGGCGGACGCGGCGGTGGAATCGTTTACATGCGCGGAATGAACGTCTCGCACACTGGAACCCAAATCCTGGTAAATGGGATTCAAGGAACCGCAGGCACGAATGGCACTAACGGTGGTCAAGGCGGAGATGGTTCTTGCGGAGGTGGCGGTGGCGACGGTGCTGATGGCGGCGATGGCGGGGCCGGAGGAAATGGAGGTGCAGGAGGCGCCATAAAACTGATACGTTTAAATGGCGGATTGAATGTTCCTTTATTAGGCCTTGCCGGAGGAGCAGGCGGTACCTCAGGACTTGGAGGCCTAGGTGGTTCGGGCGGTTTGAATTCAAGCGAAGACAGTTGTGTTTGCGGTCCGGCTTCAAACGGCTGTGTACAATTATGTTATTTCGACACGATCATGAAGTACATTATGTCACCAAATACGACAATGAGCACTATAAGTGGTCAAATCCACTTCATTTACAGTTCCAACGATACCATCATCGACCTTACTTACTTGGACTTAGGTCCAACGAATTGCCCTCCCGGATTTTTGGCTCAACTACAAGGCCCCATTATGGTGGATTCTGTGACCGTATGTACCTACTCAACACTCATTTACGCTCCAAACAACAACATCTTGTCGTGCCTCGACAACCTCAGTTTATCCAGCCCGGGCTTGCAAATTTTCCCAGATAGCATCGTTTACGGTGGATGCATATTGATTAATGGTTGCGATATCTGCCCTGTAATCATTGAACAACCGGAGAATGGAGAAAACGGCATCTCTCCCCCTTCTAATCCAGGTGGACCTGGGTATTACGAACAGGAAACCGGCTGCGTTTCCCCTTCCATCAATCCGATTGATCCTAACTTAAGTAATACGGCATGGTGCGGTTGCGCTAGCATTCCATTGACAGGTTTCTTCCCTCCGGGCACATCGTTTGTACCCAATATCGGCTCTGTTTCTGGAAACACTTTTATTTTGTGCGATAACATGGCAAGTTTTTCATGTATGCCATCGATTAACTACATAGAAATTACACCTATTACCAATGGATGTCCAGGAGCTACCATTAATTTCACCGTGCAGTTTGCCCCTTACGATGACATTACTGTACCAAGTGACATTGTCGTCTGCAGCGGTACGCCCGTTTCCGAATTTTTCGGTTCCAGTTGTGGGAGCCCTATTTTTTGGAATAACTCCAACCCCGCTATCGGTCTTGTGGGTGCTGGTTTTGGAAACAGTATTAATTTCGTTGCCACCAATCCAACCAATGCACCAATTAGTTCTACCATTTTTGTCAGTGCATCTTCCCCCTTCATGTCTTGCGGCAACACTGTTGAATCATTCACTATTACGGTAAATCCGATTCCTGATGTAATACCCCAAGCCGATATTGCTATTTGTTCGGGAGGTACATTTTCAGGATCCGTATTTTCCAGCAGCGTCGGCGGAACCACCTTCACTTGGTCAAACAGCAACCCGCTCATCGGATTGCCCGCTTTTGGCAGCGGCATGCTTCCAGGTTTTATTGCGCCAAATGTGAATACGCCCCAAAGTGCCACCATAACGGTAACGCCTTTTTTGGGCGGGTGTACAGGTACACCAATGACATTCACCATTACCGTGAATCCGGTTCTAGTTGGATCAATCACAACCGTAACGGCCTGCGACAGTTATAGCTGGAATGGACAACTATTCACGAATTCAGGTGCGTATGAATTCATTGAAACAAACAGCTCCGGCTGCACAGTAATCGATAGCTTATACCTAACGATGGGTTACAGCTCAAGTCAATCCTTCACTCAAAATGCTTGTGAATTGTATACCTGGAACGGACAACTTCTAAACACCTCAGGCACCTATACCAATACCACGTACAATTCATTTGGATGTCCGATAGAACAAACACTAACACTGACCATTAATAATGCCTCCAGCAGTTCCATTTCAGAAACGGCATGTAATAACTTCGAATGGTTTGGTCAAACACTGGTTAATTCCGGACAATACACGCATACGTTGACCAATGCGCAGGGATGCGACAGTATAATCACATTGCAATTAACCATCCTACCATCTAGCGTTTCCATCGACACGGTATTTTCCTGCACGGTCAATTTACCCGAAACGGACACCTTGATGTATACCAACCAGTTCGGGTGCGATTCACTTGTAATAACAACACTAGTTCCACCCCCTTCATCGTGGTATCCAAATGCGGCGTTCCAACTTACCCCCGGAATCGTACTTTATCCAGAGAACCAAACAACCGTGATTAACTTCTCTAATGAAAACCTCTCACATCAATGGTTTTTTGAAGGAGAATTTTGGAGCGATACCACCGGTAACTTTGTAATAAGTGCTCCGGATATAGGGTCTTATGTTGTGACATTGGTAGTAAGCGACACACTCAATTGCACCGATACGCTGGTTCAGTATTTTCAGATTATACCGGACTTACTTCTTCATGTCCCAAATGCATTTACCCCAAATGGCGACGAATTCAATCAGGTATTTTTACCGATTTTTTCAGATCCTACCTTGGTTTCGGATTACCAATTGTTGATTTTTAACCGATGGAACCGCATCATCTTTGAATCCAACAACCAATTCGTCGGTTGGAATGGCATTTACAAAGAGCGACTCGTACCTAACGATACGTACACATGGATCGTGACGTACACTTCCAAGGTCACCAATGAGCGAAAGGAAGTCATTGGACACGTTAGTGTGATTCGTTAACCAATGAATGGAACATGCTATGCTGGCCTAACCTTGGTTTATGAATAAAACAAGGATTTTCCGCTGGCGACAATCATTTGAATACCTATGGATAAAACCAATAGCCCCATGAATTTTGACAAAGTGCGTAAACCACTCTGTCCCAAATATTTCAATATAAACGGCGCCGAGGAAAGGATAAGGTAAATACTAAGGCACACGGCAAGAATTGCAGCTACTACCACTGCCTTATCTCCAAAGGCTTCTGTTTGAATGGCTTCATTTATAAGCAAGGAAATGGAGCCCGGACCTGCAAGCAATGGCATCGCTAAGGGACTAAAAGAGATATCTTCCTTCAAGCGTGATTCCTGTTCAATGGTTTCTTGGACGTCGGTTTTATGCTGTGCATTCAACAATTGAAAACCAGAGCGGGAAATGATGATTCCACCGGCAATTTTCAACGCATCAATGGACACCCCAAAAAAATTCAGGATAAATTCCCCAATGAAAAAAGAAAGGACGCAAACTACAAAGACATAAATCGATGTGCGACGAATGGTTTTTGATAAATGCGTCTTTTCAAATCCATTGGTCAACGAGATGAAGACGGGCATGGCGCTCAACGGATTGATGAGCGAAAACAGGGAAACAAACGTTGCAATAAAAAGTGCTGTCATATAGACCGCAAAGGTCTGCATTCAAACCTAATGAAAAAGATAAAGACATGTTAACAAAATGTAATTATTTATCCTTTTAAAT
The DNA here is from genome assembly GCA_044372835.1 of Crocinitomicaceae bacterium. Taxonomy (GTDB): domain Bacteria; phylum Bacteroidota; class Bacteroidia; order Flavobacteriales_D; family Crocinitomicaceae; genus M0103. The sequence continues at coordinate 15,780 of JBILRE010000013.1, forward strand.
AGTTGAACGGGCGCTAAACCAATGATCGTTTAAGTACGTTAACATGCAACCCAATACATCAGGGAATTAATACCCTCAAGGTAAACCCATCTGACGCTGCAAGGAAATATACACCACTCACTGCGCCTAAATCGATTACTTGTTTTCCTTGGGACAAAGAAAAAGCGTTTATTTTCTTTCCTGTTGCTTCCACCAGATACATTTCGGTTTGCGTTGGTACATCTAGGGTGAGTTTTTCTCCCTGTTGAGCGATCAGTTTCAAGGTCGGTTTTGATGCACTCGCTAGAGAGGCAGAACCGAGATTTACTTTAACAACATAACTCAATACGGACGCGCAAGAATCATCGTATATGGCATAATTGACCAAGCCCTTGGTGATATCATCGTATCCATCTAAAATATAAGCCTCGATATAACTTGAATCTTGCGAACAAAAACAATTTTCATTCACCTCAAAGTTTTTATCAGTTAAATTTTGAAGGTTGTATAATTCATTGGAACAAATGAGGTTGTCTGCAATAGTGATGGTGGAAGGATTGGAGGCAAGAACGGCAATACCGATGTCATTGTTAATTACCTCATTATTGGTAACTACGCTATTATCGGCAACCTTAATGGCTAGCCCGTTGTTTTCAAAGGTACTGTTGCTCACATTGCATCCACCTGTATTGTCGATGGCGGTGCCGTTTCCAGTAAAAAGACACCCCTGAATGGTGTGTCCATATGCTTCCGCAAGACCAAAATCGTTATTTACAAACTGGCAGTTGGAAAGGGTTCCCGGAGACCCCACAATGTTGTTTCCATTTCCCTCAAATAGGCAATTACTCACTTGTATGCTATTGGACCAAGTAAACGAACAGAAATTGTTTACAAATTCACAGTCCGTTGCGGTTAATGATCCATATTGTATTTGTGCAGCTTGCCCAACCCCGTTCGACTCGAATAGGCAGTTGGTGTAATTCATATCCGCATTAAACTGGATTGCGTAATTGTTATTTTTAAATGCACAATTCGTGAAATTGTACGAAACACCCGGTTGTGCAATGTCGTTGTAAAGTCCGTAAAAACTATCATGCAACTTAAAACGGTCCATTTGAACGGAACCACCTTGGGAGCCTTTGATGTTAATTCCCATCCAAGTGTAAAGACCCACGGGATCGTTTGCGGCCGACTTAAACGTGATTGGCGCCTGATCGGTTCCGATCGCAATCAATGTTCCACGAATCTCCAAGTACCTCAAATTTCCCGTATTGAAGGAATAGTCGGGCGTTACAAGTACCTCAACACCAGGCTCTATTGTAAGTGTTTTTCCGGGAAACACAACCATCGAACCCGTTAGCAAGTAAGGGCTTCCGGAAAGCGTCCAAGTGGTGTTTTGATAAATCCCTCCCGAAACAGAGGTTTGTGCATGAAGGACAGATAATGAGATAAAAGTTAGGCATGTAAGAATAAGTTTCATCGCGCTAAAGTTTAATTAGTTTTTCGTTAACCGGGTATTCGTTCACTTGAACTAAAAAGTAATAACCACGACTTATGCTTTCCGTGTCAAAGGTGTTCTTACCATTACTTTTTAGGGTGAAAAATTTTCCGGAGATGTCCATTAATCTTATGGAATTGATTTCCAACGCTTCTTGAAACGATAAGATCGATTCAAAAGGATTGGTAACATTAAGTTGGTCGGATTGGAATTCGTTCACGTTCGACAACTCATTGAATTTTGAAACGGTACTTAATACGTTTAAGCAAGATGAATCGTACACTTGATAATTGATGAGGCCTTTGGTTATATCGTCGTAACCATCAATAAGGTATTGCTCAATTTCAGTCGAATCAAGACCGCAAAAGCAATTTGAAAGGAGGGAATAATTGACGTTGGTGTTGTTGTTGACGTTGAAATTAATATTGCCGCATATTTCATTTTCTGTAATGGTTGGACCGTTTGAGGCAGAGGAAATGCCCGAAATCTGCACTCCTCCCATATTGTTGTTTATTTGGTTGTTGAATAGGTTGGTTAATACAGAAACATCTGCTGCCAATTCATTGTATTGAAAGGTGTTATTGGTGATGATGCATGCGTACGAGCCACCGATTCCTACTGTATTATCTGAAAAAATACAATTTTCTACCGTACCATTGTTTGGCCCATTAAGCGCCGAGCCATTGTTCAAAAAGCTACACCCATTGATGGCCATGGTATCGAAGACACCTGAAGAAAAAGTAACTGCCGTTTCATTCTCGGTAAAGGTTGAATTATTCAGTATGAAGGAAGTGCTGTAGGCGTTGATGGCAGTGGTATTGTTTTGAAAAATACAGTTGTTGATAGTGAAGTAACTCCAGCCATAAACAGCCGAAAAATTCCCCGTGAACTGACAGTTTGAAAGAACCACCTCGTTTCCAACCGCGATGGCTTGTCCACAATAGGAAAAAGCACAATTCGTGTACTCGTATAAGGCCAATGGTGCTTCGTAGTCGAAAGGAATCTCCGCATTGGAAATGCGGAAACGATTTGCATTTAATTGCCCACCTTGGGAGGATGTACACTTAAATCCTTTCCAGCCAACAGCGCTTGAATCATAGAGCGTACGAATACGGATAGGAGCTTGGTCGCTACCCAACAAATTCAGCGTTCCTCGCGTTTCGATGTAAATATCACTGGAATTGGCGTTATCAATACGAATCTCTACACCCGGTTCGATGTTTAAGGTGTTTCCGGGAAACACCACTACCGAACCTGTAATGACGTAAGGACTTCCGGCAAGTGTCCAAGTGGTATTTTGATAAATACCTCCTGAAAAGGTAGTTTGTGCATCAACCATTAAACTAAAAAGGCAGAATATGCCAAGCATTACTCGATACATGTTGGAAATAGTTTGGTTTGATAAACAGCCAAGAAGATTGAAAGTTCAAGCAGTAACATGAAAAAATCAAATTGCACCTATTAAGAAGGGTAATCCATAAACCAGGATTCCTGAACATTCAGCAAAGTGGGATCCACAGGTTAGGTGATTCGTACCCATCTACTTTCATCGCACCAAAACGAATCCAGCCCATAATTCTGGTTTGGTTGGGTACCTCTTGCGCATCGTTTTTAATGCCGTTTCAAACGCTGCATCCACAGAAGAGTCGCTGACAAGTCCAGCATAAAATACCTGCATCAGTTCCATAGTTTCTTTGTCAGGAACGGCCCAAAGGCTGATGATGATTTCCTTCACACCTGCCATTTTAAAACCACGCTTTAGGCCAAAGGTACCTTCCGCACCTTCCACCTTCCCAAGACCGGTTTCACAGGCGGAGAGCACAACGAGGTCAAGGTGCGACAGGTCGAGCTGGCTTACCTCCAAAGCGGTTAAAATACCATTTTCCTTCCAACCAATCCGGCTTAATGTGTCGTTGCCTATCCATGCCCAGTTCCCCCCAGCCAAAACCAGCCCACAGCGCACCATTGGATTTGGATGTGAACGAAACAAGGGACCTGTCGTTTGATTAGTTCCTTTTTTAGCTTGTTGAAATGCAAAACCATGTGTGGCAATATGCCAAAAACGCACGTTGGTGTCTCGGCTTATTTCTGTTAATGCACTCTCTGAAGCTTTCTCACCAACAAAACAAGTACTTTTCCAGTTTTTCGAACATAGGTTCTTATGGATATTCTGCACTTCTTCAAGTGTCCCTGGCAAATAATGAAGCGCATTGCCTCCCATTGCCGCACTTCTTGAGGTAGTGCCTTTCGTTCGCCTCCTTTTTTCTGTTGAGCTTTCTTCATTCCCTATCGCATCGTAATCACATCCGCCAAGCAAGACTATGTTCGATTCTAACGTGTTTTTTCGTTTTTGCAACGAATCCAACAGCAAGTTCCTGGTTGAGGTTAACTGATGTAGGGTAAATTGATCAAGGAGGTAGGAAACATTTTCGCTTGTTTCCAAGCTTACACCCCCCTCTACTACCCCACGTCGACCAGAAGCATTTACGGCCAGTACCTCGTCCTCTTCTATTCCTTTATACAAGGCATAAAAAGGCACTTGGTCCAGCAGCCCTGTTGGCGCGTAAAAAATGGTTTTCGTCTTTTTTAGAAAGGGTTCCAATGGCTTCCATACAAGGTCATACAATTGGCTCAATTGCACTTTTGGATTTAGCTGTTGAAGCGCATCTTCCGTACATAAAGGAACAAATTTCGGGAAATCATATTCAGGAGAAAGAACAAGGCTCGCATAGGTATAAAGGGCCGCTTCATCGTCATAATACCGCACCATTTCAATAGCGGTTTCACCTGACTTTAGCGCTTTTTTCACCTCTTCCCAATGGATAGTTAAATGCTGGTGTTGCTGGCCATAAACCGACCATTTTTGAGCAAGATCTTTATCCAAGGAATCGGCTTTTTCACGAAGTTGATCTAACGATTTTTTATCAAGGTTTCCGTCTGATTCGGATTTACTAAGCGTAATGCGCAGTTGACGGAGAACTTCGCGTTCTTCGTCAAGAACACTGGACCCAGACTGCTTACGTATATGGGCTTCCAACAATTTTCCCTTGTTGACAAGCGCTTCATTGTATAGCAGGCCCGACACCTCCGGAATCGTTACATGGGCGTCAGCCGCAAAGCAATATAGCCTATTGAAAAAACTTAATTGTTGTTTCCAAAAAGACTCCCTTTGTGCATCGCTGAGCCATTCGAAATTTTCCGAAACATACCTGAGCCGTTCATTTAATCCATGTTCATATAGTGAAAATGCTTTTTGGTATTCACCGCCTTTATATAAAGCTAAAGCCAAGTTTGATTCATTCCACAAATACGACTCGTGCATTTTACCTAGGTGTTTCTCTACCAATGCACATGACTGAAATGCTGTCTCTTTCGCCAACTCCCAATGCTTTAATTCAATATGAACCAGCGCAGTATTGTTGAGTGTATTTGCTTTTTTCAGAGGCATGTCAAGGTTTTCTCTGTCCATTATCTGAAGGGTAGTATCATAAAAAGCCAGGGCCTGATCTAAGCGTCCATTATTCATGGCTACCATGCCTAAATTGAGGTAAATATCGATGCTTTCAGGTCGTAATCTGCCTAACGAAGCCTCTTTCATTTTGAGTGCTGTGCTAAGGTGCATCATTGAAGTATCGTATTGACCTATCTGGTGGTATAAGAGACCTAAATTCACATGCATAGAAGCACATAATGCATGTTCTTTCCCATAAACCTCCTCATAAATTGTCAATGCCTCCGCGGTATAAATCGCCGCTTTTAATATCGCACCAATTTTTTTGTAGAAAATACCGAGATTGTTGAGTCCAACGGCATATTCAGGGTGCTTCTCTCCATAGCTTTTCTTTCGAATATCAAGGGCCTGTTGGTGACAAAGTTCGGTCTTTTCAAGGTCGCCTTTCTCGAAATATAAATTCCCCAGGCTTACAAGGCTTTCGGCATAAGAAGGATGTAATTCGCCCAATTGTTGACGTCTGATCTCCCTTGCCAATAAGTAACTTTGCTCTGCCAGCTCAAATTCCTCGTATTCATAATATAGTTTGCCAAGGTTATTGAGTGTATTGGCATATTCCGGGTGGTTTTTACCATAAATAACCTCCAATATACTTAATGCCTCAACAAAGGCTTCTTCCGCTTTTTGACGCGCTCCAGTACTCGAATATAACAAACCACTATTGTTCAGGTACCACACATATTCTGGGCTTTTTTTCCCAGGTGAAATGGCAAAAATACGTCCTACCTCCTCCAATGTTTTCTCAGCCTCACTGTACTTGGACAAGTTCATTTGCAAAACAGCTAGACTATTTAGACTTGAGCCGTATAATGTATGTGCACTTCCAAGTTGTTTTCGCCGGATTTCAGCTGATTTTTGAACCATTTTAATGGCCTCCTCATAACGCGCCATCTTCCCATAAAAATTTCCAAGGTTATTTAAAACCAATGCGTAATCCATATGGTTTTCACCCACCGATACCCTTTTCACTTCAAGGGATTCCAGGTAATAACCCTCTGCTTTCGAGAAGTCGCCTTTATCAACCATTAAGACAGCCAAGTTATTTATCACCATCCCATAATCGGCATGTTTTTCACCTAAAATAGACTTCCTCAGGCTGGCACAACTCAAATAATTCCGTTCTGCCTCCTCATAATTTCCCAATTTCCAATGAATTGCGCCCATGGTTTCCAAGGAGGAGGCATAAATGAGGTTGTTTTCCCCTAACAATTTTTTCCTCATTTGAGCCGCCGCACTAAATTGATCGAATGCCTTAGTATACCGCGCACGGTAAAAATAAAAAACACCAAGGTTGCTCAATGCGCTGGCCAGATCCACATGTTCATTTCCATGCATGCTCCGCCTAATCTCCACCACCTCTTTATAACGGAGTTCGGCCAATGAATCCTTGCCCATACGTTCATACAATTTGGCTTGGCTGGACAGGCTGTTTATGCACATTGTATGCTCTTTTCCGTACAAACGCACATACATATCGTATGATTTTAGGTAAGCACTCTCGGCTTTAACCCATTGCCTGGAGGCCATATAGATTACGGCGGAATTGTTAATAAAGTCAGCATAATCAGAATGGTCTTCCATAGAATATGACTCCCTTAATTGAATCGAACGTTCAGAAAGTAAAATGGCCTGAGCATGATCTCCCCCCTCATAATAAAACAAGGCCAATGCGTTGGCTACATCGGCGTGGTTAGGGTCATTAGGCATGTACTTACTGAAAACATTTATTGTTTCGTTCCAGAAGAACAACAGCGAATCTTTGTTTTTTAGCGTTTTATGTACATTCCCTTGAAAGCGCAGGCCTATGCCATACCAGAAACTAGAATCGCCTAATTCCATTCTCGCGTTTGTGGAAATTTTCCTAGCAATGAAAAGGGCACTGTCTTGTTTTTGGCGGTAACGGTAATCGAGGTATTCGTTTTGAAGTGCCTCGAAATTCGTCTGTGCATTAGCACTTTTGGCAAGAACGACAAGTAAAACGAGAATAATCCCTTTCATCACTTGAAGTTAATAAAAAACAAGTTGGGATCCCAGAATTTGTGTGGTCTTAACCCGTTTGCAAGGTAATGATGAGCCACATCAATAAAATACCACCGTAAATGAGGATTAAGTCGAGGTTTTTGGCAACAAAACCGACCTGTTCTGTGGTAGTTGAAATGGCTTTTTTAACCACTTTAGCTCGCTTTTTCATTGGAACCTCAGCCAATGGCTTGGGTTCCTGGACAGGAAGGGGAGCAGCAGGCTGCGAAACAGGTTGTTTTCGATTGAAAATCATTTTTTCCCAATCAATGAGGATCCCACGTCCAACCGTGATCTTCTCTCCTGGCGACAAATGGACTGGCTGGTAAACGGATTCGCCATTTACCATAGTTGGTTTCCCTGATTGTAAATCTGTAAGGAAGGCATTTCCGTATTGATCCACAAAAATTTCCGCATGGGTTTCAGATACGGAGTCATGCCGAACAATGATGTTGTTGTTAGACGCACTTCCGATTCGATACAACCTAGGCTGAGCAAGCATAACGCAATAATACGGAAATTAGAAAGAAAGGTTTTAGCAATTTAAAAAAGGATATCAACAAGCGAAGGTCAATAGCGTTACCCCATATCCAGTACACATTTTTCCTCCTTCACCATGTCCATAAAATCGGTTTCCGATAAATGCTTCAAATCAGATCGGAGCATAGCGCGTTTCTTTCTTGAAAAATCTTTGAGTTCCTTTCCTTCGCAAAAACGCCGGAGCTCTTCCTTACTGCGTATGGCCAAACCTGGCACTTCAGCGAGCTGACCGTGTTCGTCCTTTGCCGCCATGGTAAAATAGCAGGAATTGGTATGGGTTAGTCGGCCCGTTTTAGGTTGAAGTGCCTCCACTCTTATGCCAATAATCATGGAGGTCTTGCCCACATAATTGACAGACGCTTTCAAAGAAACCAGTTCCCCAACCTCGACAGGATGAAGAAATTCAACCCCGTCAACGGCTACGGTTACACAATAACCTCCAAAATGTTTGGAGGCACATACATATGCCACCTTATCCATGAGTGACAATAAAATTCCTCCATGCACCTTTCCTCCAAAATTGGCATAGGACGGTATCATGAGTTCTGTAATGGTAGACTCTGAATCGGCGACTGTTCGGAAAGCGGGATGAGGCATCAGATCAGTTTTTAATGGTCGCTACCTTGTTCTTATACTCGTTTTCGAAAACTGCTTTCCCTTTGCAATTGCATTTTTTCTTTTCGCTGTAGTAATTGCCAACCCGCTCACCAGAATCCGGATGGGTGCTAAACAAATCCAACTCGTCTCCACTTCCTGATTCTTGTTTTATTTTCTCAAAGAATCCTGCCCCTCCTGCGGCATCATAAACCGTTGGACATAAGTACTTCACGGAATGTTTATCGGCTTGTCTTTCATACATGCGCGAATATCGAAGGGATAGAAGCCCTGCGGCAATATCGGCACCGTACTCACCATTCAATAGGTAACTCAGGATGATTTCAATTCCGATTTGTTTGGTTAACTGCCTTGTTCCGTGCCGTAAATCAGCGTGAGCGATCTCGTGCGCCATCACTCCAGCGAATTCTGCCTCGTTTCGAAGGTATTTCAGGATACCTGTGTACACAAAAATGTATCCTCCAGGTGCGCAAAATGCATTCACTGTTTTGTCGTCATCCATTATGGTCACCTTCCATTCAAAAGCATTCTTGTTCTCTACCTGTCCGGAATTTAAAATCGAACGTTTGACTTTTTCTACATAGGCATAAATTTCCGGATTAGTTGAAGGGTCAAGCACCTTGTGCTGGCCACTGTTCACCATCTCAGTGTAGAGCTCCTGGCCCATACGCTTATCGTCTTCAAGAGAAAAACCATTCAAATGAATGTCTTGTGCCTTTTCCTCCATGACGGCAGTCCATTCCTTCCCTTTGTTGATAATGTCTTCTCCTAATTGCCCTAAATCACAAGAGACAAGCGTTATGGATACAGCAAAGGCTAAAATGAGGATGGGTTTATAGTTTATCATCGTTTAAAGTTTACATAAATGTACGGAAACGAGCGTTTAAACGGTCGAAACCTTTGTTAAAAGTAGGAATTTCAGTCCTAAAAAACAGCGATTCACTTAGGTGATTTATGTAACAGACCTGCCAACCAAGCGCCCAAAAAGGCAAACGGTAGGTACGCAAATACCAAATCGGCTACAATGAACCATGTTGGCGCTGGAATCATAAAAGCTGCTGCAATACCACCTGCAAGGTTCAAAACACCAAATATTAAAATGAAACGACCTTTTAACCAAGGAGCAATCAGAGATGCAACGAATACCGCAACCGCTGTTCCTAAGGCATGAGCCAGAAAAGGCATAAGAAAATGAAACGGTTTGAGTAACGGCAATGCTTCTGTTATTCCTTCAGCTGTAGTTAAATCTGTCCCCTCTGGAGGCGGAATAACGAGGTGGGACTGGGAGATAAGGATGGAATTGACGACCATGCCTAATACAAGTCCTGCGCAGGTAGCTAAAATAACTCGCCAACCCTGTTTTTTCAGAATCTTTTGATCATTCATGTCGCCTCATCTAATACCCAGAACTTGCCCCTCCAATCTTTTCAATCGGATGCCACGTTGTCTTGGTTTCTTGTACATCCGTTATGTAAGAAAGGTGTTGGCCTCTTTCAGACGTCCAATCTACCGAGTAACAATGGAACCGTTTTAAGTTTTCGACTGCATGTTCCTTCAACCGATACATTGTCTCCGCTTGAATTCCGGAGCATACCAATGCATTCACCTCCATGTGGGAAGCTAAGGGGTCTGCTAATTCATCCATTTTACCAGTTAAGATATTCACTACCCCCCCAGGCACATCCGAGCTATTCAAAACCTCTGCAAATGAAACGGCGCAAAGCGGAAACTGTTCAGAAGCAATCGCTACAACGACATTCCCTCCGCATATCGATGGAATGACAGTCGAAATAAGTCCCAACAACGGCGAAGTTGGAGGAGCAAGAACACCCACAATGCCCGATGCTTCTAAAACGGAAAAATTGAAATGAGGCGACGATACGGGGTTGACAGAACTGCTCACCTGCTGGTACTTGTCGCACCATCCGGCATAATATACCAAGCGGTCTATGCACCTATCCAATTCAGCCTTTGCTTCTGATTCGTTCATTCCTTGAAGCAAGAGTTCATACTCAAACTGATTGCGTCGCGATTCGAGCATTTCAGCAATCCTATAAACAATTTGACCTCGGTTAAAAGGGGCACGTTCTGACCAGGACTTGGAAGCTTTTCTTGCAGCTACAACAGCGTTTCGCACGTCTTTTCGAGAAGATAAACACACATTCGCAATGGCTTCCCCATCCTTACCATTCGCTTTGTAATACCTCCCAGATTCGGTGCGTGGAAATTGTCCACCGATGTAAATTTTATACGTTTTCAACACATTTAATCGTGACATGAAACTTAATTTTCAAATGATAAATACGGTGAGAGGCCATGAAGACCGCCTTCTCTCCCAAAACCGCTTTCTTTATACCCTCCAAAAGGAGAGGCTGGATCAAATTTATTGTAGGTGTTCGCCCAGACCACACCCGCTTTTAGCTGACTTGTCAAATTAAAAATCCGCGAACCTTTATCTGTCCAAACTCCAGCAGCCAGACCAAATGGCGTGTTATTGGCCTTTTGAATGACCTCATCGATGGTGCGGAATGTCTGAATGGTTAAAACCGGACCAAATATTTCTTCCTGGGCCAAAACACTCGATTGTGCAACATCTGTAAAAATCGTAGGGGGACAATAAAAGCCTTTTTCTGGAACAGAACAAGAGGGTTGGTACATGACGGCGCCTTCTTGTTTTCCGATTTCGATGTATTTCGAAATGGTCTCCAACTGCTCCTTTGAATTGATGGCGCCAATGTCGGTGTTTTTGTCTAAAGGATTCCCAACAAACAAAGATTCCATTCGCTGTTTCAATTTTGAAATGACTAATTCAGCCACATTTTCTTGCACAAACAACCTCGAACCTGCACAACAGACATGACCTTGATTGAAAAAGATACCATTGATAATTCCCTCTACTGCTTGATCAATGGGTGCGTCGTCCATGATTATATTGGCGGACTTCCCACCAAGCTCCAGCGTAACTTTTTTAGGTGTATGTGCGATCGACCGTTGAATGCGTTTTCCCACCGCAGTAGAACCGGTAAAGGCAATTTTATCCACATCAGGATGGCTAACGAGCGCAGCCCCCGTGTCACCATAACCGGTAACAATATTCACAACACCTGGAGGTAGTTCTGCTTCCTCCAGAATTTCTGCTAACTTAAGAGCGGTCAACGGAGTCGTTTCGGCAGGCTTAAGCACAACCGTGTTACCTGTCGCCAGTGCAGGAGCAATTTTCCATGCAGCCATCAATAAAGGGAAATTCCATGGAATGATTTGTCCGGCAACACCCAATGGTTTTGGTGTACGGTTTGGAAAGGCATACTCAAGTTTATCGGCCCATCCGGCGTAATAAAAGAAATGGTTGCAAGCAAGAGGAACATCGACATCCCTCGATTCTCGGATGGTTTTCCCCGCATCTAAAGTTTCAATCACAGCGAGTTCACGGGCCTTTTCTTGCATGATACGCGCAATACGAAAAAGGTATTTGGCGCGCTCAGCCGCAGGAAGCTTGGACCAATGATCGTCGTATGCTGCGCGTGCAGCTTTGACTGCGAGATCAATGTCCTTCTCGTTTCCATGAGCGATTTCTGCCAATACTTCCTCATTGGCAGGATTAATGGTATTGAAATAGGTACCGGAGCTTGGTTTCACCCATTTCCCATTGATAAAATGGCCGTATTTTTTCTTCAGCGAAATGTGACTCGTGCTTTCCACTGCAGGAGCATAAAGCCACTCATTTCCTGTTTGTTGCGTCTGTTTCTTTGCCATGTTTAGTCGATTGAAAAATAATCCGGGGATTGGTAAACACCGGTGTTGTTTTTGAGGATTTGCATTAAAACGTCGTTGGCGAGGCTACTTGCACCAAAACGAAACCACTCGTTGTTCAGCCATTTTGGTCCCAGCACCTCATTGACCATGACCAGGTTATGTAAGGCGAGTTTAGAGGTGGAAATACCACCGGCAGGTTTCATTCCAACCATTTTACCGGTACGATCATAATGGTCCCTAATTGCCATAAGCATGGTAAAGGTGACAGGCATGGTAGCCGCTGGCTGAATTTTCCCGGTAGATGTTTTTATAAAATCTGCTCCTGCATGTATGGCTAGGTCACTCGCTTTTCGCACATTATCTAAGGTGGATAATTCTCCCGTTTCAAGAATCACTTTAAGCCGTGCCTTTCCACATGCTTCCTTAATAGCAGCTATTTCGTCAAAGACAAACGCGTATTCTCCTTGAAGAAACTTCCCCCTAGAAATAACCATATCGATCTCATCTGCACCTTCCTCTACAGCAAATCGGGTATCCATGATTTTTACCTTCATGGGGGCCTGACCACTGGGGAAAGCAGTTGAAACGGAGGCCACCTTCACTGGTGTATGCCTCAGTTCTTTTTTCGCGAGTCCCACCATGGATGGATACACACATACAGCGGCGACCGTGGGCAATCCAGGGAGTAGGTCGTGTAAATGATGTGCTTTGTAACACATTTGTTTGACTTTGCCAGGACTGTCTTTTCCTTCGAGCGTCGTGAGGTCAATCATGTTCAAAACCATCTCTAACCCTTGGGACTTCGCCTCTTTTTTGATGCTTCGGGTTTGAAAGCGGGCGACCCGTTCCTCCACACCTACCTTATCGACGGAAGGGGAAAGTATGTAATCGGGATGAAATTTTTTTGCCATTGAAGTTATATCATGTATTTATAATTGTCCGTCCGAATGATAAATACCATTCTTGAAGACCTTCACTTTTAACAAGATGCCATCGGAATCGTACTCATACACTTTTCCTTCCCACAGCACTCCGTTCTTAAAGTTTCCGTCCTGCCAAATATCATCGTTGCTGTTATAAACCTTGTTATATCCATTTGGATTGAACTTAATCCCACGGGTATTAGGGCTTTCAGAAACCGGGGGCTGCTTTTTTTGCTCTTTTGTTTCCGTAGATTTTACGGGCGGGGAAACCATTTCTCTTTTCTCTGACTTACGTACAATTCCGTTGCCGTCGTATTGAAGAATTTCTTTGATGTCTCCGTTTTCGAAATAACGCGTAGCTTTTCCTGCGGGAACACCTGCTGCGCTGTGGTATTCGAATTGTAGCTGGCCGTTGCTGTAATAGTGTTTTACTGTGCCATTTTCCTTGCCTAATTGGTAATTGGCGGCGTATGCCAATGTACCGTTTTCATAGTATCGCTTTAGTGAATCTTTGTTGGTGTTTTTAGCGATGACACCCACCTCTTTGATAACCCCATTTGGATGGAATTTAGAATAAGCTCCCTCTGGACGATTGTTTACATAAGTTACTTTCTGCTTTACTGTTTTCCCGTCGCTGTAATACTTAATCCAAATACCGATTTTACGGCTGTCTTTATACCTTCCTTCCTCTATCTTGGCGGTAGCTGGATACCCAGACTTAGGGCGGTCTTTTCCGGTGTAAACCCAATAGCCTTGGCGCTTTCCAGAAGCATCTTTGAAATTAATTTTTTCCGTCTGTGACCAAACGAAGGTACTCCCAAAAAGCACTGTGAAAAGCAATAAACAAGCTAGTATAGGTGTTTTCATTCGTTCGAAAGTTCAGTTAAAGGTAAGTAAAAAGCCTTTTCCTACCATTTATAACCTACTTTTAAATTTTAGTCGGGTCAACGTGCTCCAGCATCACGTTTACAAGCTCATCCAATCCAAAACGGTGATTCCACCCCCAATCCTTTCTTGCAACTTGGTCATCGATGGAGGCCGGCCAACTATCCGCAATGGCTTGTCTGAAATCAGGGCTGTATGAAACCTCAAAATCAGGAATTTCCTTTTTAATTCGTTCAGCTAATTCACTAGGGGTAAAGGAACAAGCACTAACATTATAGGAGGTGCGAATGGAAAGGCTTTCAGCTGGAGCCTCCATCAATTGAAGTGTCGCTTCGATGGCATCTTCCATGAACATCATGGGCAAGGCAGTGTCGGGTCGCAAAAAACAAGTGTATTTACTGGATTTTTTGGCCTGGTAAAAAATATCAACCGCATAATCCGTGGTTCCCCCACCCGGTAAGCTCTTATGAGAAATCAAACCTGGGTAGCGCAAGCTTCTAACATCTACTCCAAATTTATTAAAGTAATAAGCACACCATTGCTCTCCGGCTTGCTTTGAAATTCCGTAAACAGTTGAAGGCTCCATCACCGTATGTTGAGGTGTATTCAATTTAGGTGTACTTGGACCAAAAACGGCAATCGAGCTTGGCCAAAAAATACGCTGAACAACGCCTTCTTTTCCAAGATCTAAAATAGTAAAAAGACCTTCCATATTGAGTCTCCAGGCAAAATCTGGGTTTTTCTCAGCCGTGGCCGACAGCAACGCCGCCAAAAGGTAAACGGTTGTAAGTTCATTTTCGATTATGATCCTTCTGACCTCTTCCCGATTGAGCACATCTAGGGATAAATAAGGTCCTTCCCGCAAGAGTTCAGGACAGCTGTCCTTAACGTCTGCTGCCCAGACGTTTTGGTTCCCATGACGTTGGCGAAGCGCCAATACCAGTTCCGTTCCAATTTGCCCGCAGGCTCCAATTACAATCGTTTTTGACATAGCTTTATTTGAACGAAAACAAAGTTAAAATTTGCCCATTCAAAAAAGGTAATTAAATAAAAAAAGTTGCTCGAATGAGGTGGGAACTGACAGAAATCATGTTTTAACGGTAATGTAAGCCCTACCTTTGCGGTGTTCAATCTGCGAAAAAAACAAATGAAAAGTGCTACATTTGTGTAGCAAAAGGATCAATTAACCCTTAATAAACACCCTTTCTTTATGCCATTTTACCACAAACTCGGCCAGTTTCCTCACAAGCGACACACTGTCTTCAGGCAGGGAAATGGTGCTTTATATCATGAGGAGTTGTTTGGCACCATCGGTTTTGATGGGATGTCCTCTTTGCTTTACCATACCTATCCTCCAACCATCGTAAAATCATTTGAAGGAAGCATCAATATCGCACCGGAAATTGTGGAAGAAAATAACATGAAGATGCGGAGCTTGATGGGGTTTAATGTCCAGCCATCCGAGGATTATGTATTAAGCAGGCAACCCATGTTGGTAAATGGCGATTGCTACATTGAGCTCGCCTCCCCCACTAAATCCATGGAAGCGTATTTCTATAAAAACGCGGATGCAGATGAAATCATTTTTATCCACCAGGGAGAAGGAACCTTGAAAACGCAACTAGGGAACATTGATTTTGGGTACGGCGATTACCTTGTTATTCCGCGAGGAATGATCTACCAATTTCATTTCAAAACCACGGCGAACCGTTTGTTCATTGTTCAGTCCTTCAATCCGGTGTACACCCCTAAGCGTTACCGCAATTGGTTCGGTCAATTGTTAGAACATTCCCCCTATTGTGAGCGGGACATCCGTCCGCCACATGAGTTAGAAACCCACGATGAAAAAGGGGATTTTTTAATTCGAATTAAAAAACAGGATATTTTGTACGACTATATCTATGCCACTCACCCTTTTGATGTGGTTGGCTGGGACGGTTTCAACTATCCGTACGCGTTTTCCATCCACGATTTTGAACCCATCACTGGTCGGGTGCATCAACCACCACCGGTTCACCAGACATTCGAAACAACCGGTTTTGTGTTGTGTTCGTTTGTTCCGAGGTTGTACGACTATCATCCTCAGTCGATTCCAGCACCATACAATCATAGTAACATTGACTCCGATGAGGTATTGTACTATGTTGATGGTGATTTCATGAGTCGAAACAACATTGAAAAAGGTCAAATCACCCTGCATCCAGCTGGTATCCCACACGGACCTCATCCAGGCGCATACGAGCGGAGCATTGGAAAAAAGGAGACAGAAGAACTGGCCGTAATGGTGGACACTTTCCGACCTTTGAAACTTACGAAGCAAGCCATGGACATAGAATTGGGCGATTATTACCAATCTTGGCTTCATTGAGACACAAACTAAGAACAGCAATCAATTTATCAGATCATGAGCAATGAATTAAGAAACGTTGAATACGGATTAGAGAAAATATTCGACGGAGCACAGGATTTTCTACCTTTACTCGGTACCGATTACGTAGAATTTTACGTCGGAAACGCCAAACAAGCAGCGCATTTCTACAAAACAGCCTTTGGCTTTCAATCACATGCCTATGCCGGGTTAGAAACCGGAAAGAAAGACCATGTTTCCTATGTGTTAACCCAAGACAAGATCAAACTGGTCTTAACAACTGCACTGTCTAGCGAATCGGCGATAGGGGAGCATGTTAAAAAACATGGTGATGGCGTAAAGGTTATTGCTTTGTGGGTAGAAGATGCGACCAAAGCGTGGGAGGAAACCACCAAACGAGGTGCTGTTTCGTTCATGGAGCCGACGGTAGAATCGGACGCGCAAGGTGAAGTGGTTCGTGCTGGAATTTATACATATGGTGAAACCGTTCACATGTTTGTTGAGCGTAAAAACTACCATGGCACCTTCCTGCCAGGTTTTGAACCCTGGGAATCGGATTACAATCCTTCATCAGTCGGTTTGAAATTCATTGACCACATGGTTGGTAATGTTGGCTGGGGCGAAATGAATACCTGGGTAAAATGGTACGAAGATGTGATGGGATTTGTGAATTTCTTGTCCTTCGATGACAAGCAAATTCATACCGAATATTCTGCCTTGATGTCGAAAGTCATGAGCAATGGAAACGGAAGGATTAAATTCCCGATCAATGAACCTGCTGAAGGGAAAAAACGATCTCAAATTGAAGAATACCTTGACTTCTATGAAGGCTCAGGTGTTCAGCATATTGCCGTTGCCACAGATAACATCATTGAAACCGTTAAACAACTCAGGTCTAGAGGTGTCGAATTTTTATCTGCTCCCCCCACCTCCTATTATGAAGCTATTCCCGAGCGATTAGGGGAGCATATGAACATCATGAAGGAGGACATTGGTGAATTGCAAAAACTTGCCATTTTAGTGGATGCCGATGAAGAAGGGTATTTGCTACAGATTTTTACCAAACCGGTCGAAGACCGTCCGACATTATTCTTTGAAATTATTCAGCGTATGGGTGCACGGGGTTTTGGCGCAGGAAACTTCAAAGCCTTGTTTGAATCCATCGAACGAGAACAAGCGAGAAGAGGAACTTTGTAATTGCCTATCCATTGAAAGTTAGTAAAGCCCAGCAACAAAAAATCGATTTCTTGCTCAAGGAATTAACCTCCGGAATCGAAAAAAAAATATCAGAAGCACTCGCGGGTTTAAGTTCTGTCGGGAACAGCCATGTGCTCTATCCCATCGCGCAGACGTTAATGAAAACCAAAAGTGATAAGAACCGCAAAGAAATCATGCATTT
This sequence comes from Crocinitomicaceae bacterium, assembly GCA_044372835.1. GTDB lineage: Bacteria > Bacteroidota > Bacteroidia > Flavobacteriales_D > Crocinitomicaceae > M0103. The sequence continues at coordinate 33,270 of JBILRE010000013.1, forward strand.
CTTTTCCTCTTTGGTAGACCCGAACACAGCGGCAACAATGGTTGATTTGATTCGAAACGATGACCTGTCTAGCATTCGCCAAGTGTTGCTTACCACCATCTGGTCTGGAAAAATAGACTACTCAGCCTTTGTGGCAGAATTCGTGGAACTTGCCGTTGAGGGAGATTTTCTGATTGCGTTGGATTGCTTGACCATCATTGAGCAAATGAGCGGTCCTTTCAGCGAAAGCCATCTCCTAGAAGCCCAATTGCATCTCAAAGAATACTTGGAACAAACAGGAGAAAAAGAACAAAAGCATAGGGAAATCATAAGTGAAATAGCCTTCAAAATCAAAGAATTTATCCAAAATGAGGACGATGGAATAAGCGCATTTTTGGTGTAATTCTTAGTGAGTGCGGACGCGATATGAGGACGAAAGCATCGTTTTTTGAACAAAAAGACATCAAATTGAATCAAAATTACGTACTTCAATCCTATCGTTTTGCTCACTTAATTTAAATACAAACAAATGAAGCACATAACCACGTTGATGATCGAATGTGAACGAATCAATCTTTCCCGAAAAATATTCTTTCTCATTTTTAAAACAACGTACCGTTCTTTTGTCAAAGTCGTATTCCTTCCTTTAAAAATCGGAAGATTCACTAAATCCGTCGGAAGTTAAAACTTGAGTATAATCAACCTTTCCCGGATAAAACAGGTTCTTTATTAAAGTTTGTTTTCTAACAAATACCTACAAACGCTTTTCCAATCGGGGAAATCAGGAGTCCCGAAATGAATATGCTCCCCTTCAAAATCACCTGCTCCATTAGCGGTGCGGTCATCGATTAAAAAATCACCCTTGTTCAACTGCTTGTGATGTGATAGAATTAAACGCTTGTGGGCTGCCTCACCTAGGTGTTTTTTCACCCATCGAACTTTATCAGAGGCGGCGGTATCGTTGTTCCATGGCGAAGTAGACAAAATATACGCATCGAAATGGTGACTGAGCAAAACGAAGGATTCAAGTGCATTTTCCATTGGGTCCATTAACCCAAATATACCAGGAACTTCGTCGTATCGCTCCTCGAATTCTATTAGCTGTTGATGGGTTAATTTCTGTATTCCTGATTTAAAATCAACCAGAACGTTGTCCATATCGACATATACTATTTTGCGTGATTTCATATGTGGGAGTTCGGTGCCAAAGGTAACAGAAAATGACGTTAAAATGATTTGAGAAATAGCGGTTTTTTATTGTGCTGCCAGAAAAAAATTCGCATAGATTACACTATCCCCAAGAACGAAAAAATGTACATTTAATCCCTAAAGACCTCATGTACCAAAACGTAAAAAAGCGGCATTTTACAAGTGCCGCTTTTTTCATATTTAAGGTTGCTTTACCTGAAACACAAATATGGAATCTCTGATTTCCGTTTTACCTTTGACACGTTTGGATGCAATAACCACCCTAGTGGCTTCGGTATTAGGATAGCAAAGATAAGCGTCTTGGTTGGGCTTAGCAGATACCTTTGTTAAGGCACATCCATTTGCGCTTAATACCCTATAGACATTAGGTTCCGTTCGATCCCATTCAAGGCGATAACTTTCCCCAGCGATGAGTGTGTCTGTCATGTAAACAGTGTCTTGAAATAGGTTGAATGTTGGAAGTTCATCCTGCCCAAATGAGTGCAAAGCACAAAAGGCTGCTGCAGTAATCAGAAAAGTTTTCATTGCATTGAATTTTAAATTAACACACCGCGTGCTGTTTGCAGCGGTTCAACTTTTCCGAAATGACAATAATTTGTAAAGTAACAACCAAGCAACAGTTTCCTTCTTATTTTTGGAAAAAATGATTGAACTCTTTAACCGATGGCGGTTTCTTTGCTTAGTTGGCATCATTCAGCTCACAGGATGGTCCTTTGCAATTGCTCAGAAAACGGATAGCCTGCTGCTCTATCTTTTTATTTATGAAAGCGACCATACCCTTTCCGGTGCAGGTCATATTGCTATGGCTTTTGGGAAAGATTCAAGCGATTTAACTTACTACACCAAGTACCGAAGGCACGATGGAGGTGGCAGAAAAGCTTCCCATATTTCTTTTTACCAGGGATTCTTCTTCGACAGGGATTCATTGAAATTGCAAGAACATGTGCCCTCATTGGTTTTGGAACTGCATTGCCACGTGCAACACATCCAACATCTGGAGCGGCTAAGCGATCATTGGAACCTAAAACAACCCTGGACCCTGTTCGTAAATAACTGCACGGATGCGGTAAAACGAGTCTTGCGGTCGACAAGAATCAATCCGGGGTTGGCGTTCTTAATAAGTACCCCTAACGAACTAGTGGAGGACTTGGTTTATCACAATGTTAAACGGTTTCGAAACAGGGAATTCAATGTTTTAGAAGGAGACCTCTGCTTTTACTTAAAAAACGAACCAAATGCCGTCCCGCAGGTGCTTTTTGGTAAAAGGAAGAAACGAAATCAAAAAGCAAAAGAGGTTTGCTACTAACGAATGCGAGGTGTATAACCAATAATACACTATTATTTTTTATAAATGTCATTTCTGCTTAAACATCTGGGGACAACATGGTTATTCAACGCTGGTCATAGCATACTATTTGAATGCATACAATCCAAAGGCAAAAAAACCTGTAAAAATAGTATCCGAACATAATGCTTCGGAACGAGTAGGGTGATGAACACACTTATAGGCCGATAAGGACTTGCGTGTTATCCCGAAAAAGGTTCTCGACTATTTCAAATCGTTTATTAATTGCCTCATTCAAGCAAAAAATGGTACTGACCTAAGTTGTCTCAAGCATGTTTCAAATTTGTAGAAAATTTAACTGCGCGATGATGAGAACAATAAAAACACACTTAATTCCGACACTTATAATAACGGTTGCGATGGTTGCATGCACGGAATCAACAAATACCATACATATTGCAAACAAGGGCAAAGCGCCCATTAAAAATGGGAAAGGAGAAATGGATACTATCGCCTACCAATGCAAGGGATGTACAGAGCAAATTCATTCTAAACAACTGTTTGACTATATCTTAAATCATGCATCCGAATTGACCAAAAGGAACCTTAACTTCCCCTTGAGTTACCAACCAAAGTCGATGGAATTAATAATCGAAAAGGAGGATTCTTTAGTAGATGTAAACGGTAACAAAAAAATGAAGGACATCACAAGTGTTAACGCAAAAATAAAGTACATAGCAAAAAATGCTTACGGAAATGAGTTAGAAGGGGAATCTGTTCAATTATTCTATTTGAAAAGAGATAAGGTGATTGACATTTCGAACAATATTCAGTTACCCGCACTTCAATATGTAGATGGCACGGCAAACCGCCCCTTAATGGCGGACGAGGAGGAAACAGGTATCATTGAGTTAACACCAGTGAAAGATAAAGGCATTATCGTAAAAAGCACCATAGGATGTGTAGATACAGGCGCCAAATTGGAGCTAACTTTGGTAAACGGCGAGAAAATTGAATATCGCAGTTGGAACGATTTCAATTGCGATGGCCTTTCCTATTTCTATTGGTTCAACAACAATTCAATCGAGAAGTTGAAAACCAATAAGGTAAAATCATTATTTTTCTACAGCGACGGTGAATCCATTATGGCAGAAATTCCTCAAAACCAACGTGATTATTTTATCCAGCTCTTCCAATTAAAGTAATAAGCAGACCAAGGGTTTAATGACATCTGGTATAAGTCTAATGAAAAACCCAGCCTTCGTCTTACCGCTCTTGCTCTCACACTCATTGATAGAAAAGGTTGGAGTTAGAGTGTGGGGTGAAGAGAAAAACCAGCGTTCGTGTTGCCGCTCTCGCTCTCACACGCGTTGATAAAAGATGTGTGAGTTGGAGTGTGAATGTGAAGAAAAAATCAGCCTTCGTGTTGCTGCTCTCGCTCTCAAACGCGTTGATGAAAGATGTGTGAGTTGGAGTGTGGGTGTGAAGAAAAAATCAGCGTTCGTGTTGCCGCACTCGCTCTCACACGCGTTGATAAAAAATGTTTGAGTGTGGGTGAGAAGAAAAAACCAGCGTTCGTGTTGCCGCTCTCGCTCTCACAAGCGTTGATTGAACATGTTTGAGTTGGGGTGTGGGTGTGAAGAAAAAATCAGAGTTCGTGTTGCCGCTCTCGCTCTCACACTCACTCTGATTTTTGTACTCGGAGCGGGACTTGAACCCGCACGGGCTAATGCCCACAGGATTTTAAGTCCGGCGTGTCTACCAATTCCACCATCCGAGCCTGGACTTAAACAATTCTGCAACCAAAGGTTGCTTACATTGCTAAAAAACCCACCTATCTGTGGGTTTAATTAGAGCGAGAAACGGGATTACTTCCGTGAACCCGTACAGGCTCTGCGAGCGAGAAACGGGATAACTTCCGTGAACCCGTACAGGCTCTGCGAGCGAGAAACGGGATAACTTCCGTGAACCCGTACAGGCTCTGCGAGCGAGAAACGGGATTCGAACCCGCGACCCCGACCTTGGCAAGGTCGTGCTCTACCAACTGAGCTATTCTCGCAATTTATTTCAAAACAGTTCTTTACGCACTAAAGAACCCGCGACCCTGAACTTGGCAAGGTCGTGCTCTACCAACTGAGCACCACGAAGTAGCACCGAAGGTAATTCTCGCAATTTATGTCAAACAGTTCTCTACGCTTTAAAGAACCCGCTACCCCGACCTTGGTAAGGCCGGGCTCTACCAACTGAGCACCACGGAGTAGCACCGAAGGTAATTCTCGCAATTTATGTCAAACAGTTCTCTACGCTTTAAAGAACCCGCTACCCCGACCTTGGTAAGGTCGGGCTCTACCAACTGAGCACCACGGAGTAGCACCGAAGGTACCACGAAGTAGCACCGAAGGTACCACGAAGTAGCACCGAAGGTACCACGAAGTAGCACCGAAGGTAATTCTCGCAATTTATTTCAAATGATTCTTTACGCTTTAAAGAAACCTTCCAATGATGTTCTAAAAGTTGGATTGCAAATGTAATAAGATCTTTAAGATTGACAAATACAACTTTTGATTTTTTTCAGCCACCAATAATCTTTTTAATATCGTTGAGTTTCATCAAGGCTTCAACCGGTGTTAGGGCATTGATATCAATGGCAATTAACTCCTCATGTATCTGCTCCAAAACGGGATCATTCAACTGAAAGAAACTCAACTGCATAGCATCTGATTTTACAGCTTCCTTCACATTTTCACGCATATTGCCGCCATTTTGCCGGTGCATCATCTCCAATTCCTTGAGCATAACTTCTGCCCGACGTAAAACACTTGAAGGCATACCCGCCAATTTGGCGACGTGAATTCCAAAAGAATGCTCACTGCCTCCTTCCTGCAATTTCCTTGTGAACAAAATCCGCGAGCCTGTTTCTTTCACAGAGACATTAAAGTTTTTAATCCTGGGAAACTGAGCACTCATTTCATTTAACTCATGGTAATGGGTGGCAAACAAGGTTTTGGCTCTAAAATTCGGATGCTCATGGATAAATTCGGCAATGGCCCATGCAATGGAAATGCCATCATACGTGCTTGTACCCCTGCCTATCTCGTCGAGCAACACCAAACTACGGTCCGATAAATTATTCAATATGCTCGCCGTCTCGTTCATCTCTACCATGAAAGTAGATTCCCCACTAGAAATGTTATCGGATGCCCCTACGCGCGTGAAGACTTTGTCTACGATACCAATAGAAGCGGATGCCGCTGGAACAAAAGAACCCATTTGAGCCATCAAACAAATAATGGCTGTTTGACGCAAAAGCGCACTTTTCCCGCTCATGTTAGGTCCAGTAATCATCATTACTTGTTGGTCATCGTTGTTAAGACAAACATCATTGGGAATATAAACTTCGCCTGATTTCAGCCGTTTCTCAATAACTGGATGTCGCCCCTTCTTAATATCAATAGCAAACCCCTGGTCAATTTGTGGCCGATGGTAACCATGGTCACTGGCCACCTGTGCAAACGAAACCAAGCAATCCAATTGGGCAATTAATGTTGCATTCCGCTGAATAGGAAGGATATAGTCCGCAATCCGAAAAACCAATTCTTGAAACAAGCGCGATTCGATGACATGAATTCGGTCCTCCGCGGTAAGTATCTTGGACTCATATTGCTTGAGTTCTTCAGTGATGTAACGTTCGGCTTGAACCAATGTCTGCTTGCGAATCCATTCCTCCGGAACTTTATCTTTGTGTGTATTTCGCACTTCAATATAATACCCAAATACATTATTGAATGCCACCTTCAAACTTGAAATACCTGTTCGTTCGGATTCTCTTTGTTGCAGTGCCTCCAAAAAATCCTTACCCCCTTGGGATATTTCCCTCAGCTCGTCTAATTCTGCATCAACTCCTTTGCGTATGATATTGCCTTTTCCTACCTGAATAGCTGGATCATCCTCCAATTGACCTTTAACGTGTGCCTGCAAATCTACACATGCATCCAACTGTCCAGACAACTGCCTCATCAAGGTGGATTCCAAGTTTTCAGTCATTTCTTTAATGGGACCCAGTTGCTCAAGGGTTCGACGTAAAACCTGCACCTCCTTCGGATTGATCTTTCCTACGGCCACTTTTGAAACCAAACGCTCCAAATCTCCTATGGCTTTCAATCTTGCTGTTAACTCCGCTCTGCATGCATCATTAGAAACCAAGGAACCAACAGACTCATGACGAGCGGAAATACGCTGTTCGTTTTTTAGAGGTAAAACAACCCACCTGCGCATCATCCGCCCTCCCATCGGGGTTTGGGTACGGTCAAGAATGTCTACCAATGTAGTAACACCCTCGTTTACTGAACTAACTAGTTCCAGGTTTCGTATTGTAAATTTATCCAGCCATACATATTGCTCTTCCTCGATGCGCTGAATAGCCGAAATGTGACTCAACTTCGTCTGCTGATTTTCCGATAAATAATGAAGCACCGCACCGGCAGCTACAATACCCTGATTCAATTCGTCCACTCCAAACCCTTTCAAACTGGCCGTTTCGAAGTGCTTGTTTAGTAAATCGCCTGCAAAGTCTTTGGTGAAAACCCAATCATCCAGTTTAAATGTGAAAAAACGGTCGCCCCAGCGATCCGAAAAACTTTTTGCATGCTTCTTTTGAAAAATAACCTCCTTTGGCTCAAATCCTTGGATGAGCTTATCCAAGTAGTCAATGTCTCCTTGGGCCACAAGAAACTCACCTGTGGAAACATCCAGAAAGGAGATGCCATGAACACGCTGATCAAAATGTATGGCACAAAGAAAATTGTTTTTCCCTCCCTCCAACACTTGATCATTGAACGAAACACCTGGCGTTACTAATTCGGTGACTCCCCTTTTAACAATGGTTTTTGTCAATTTTGGATCCTCTAACTGGTCGCAAATGGCTACACGCTCGCCAGCCCGCACCAGCTTAGGCAAATAGGTATCTAAAGAGTGATGTGGAAACCCAGCCAACTCAATTTCGGAACTACTGCCTGCACCTCGTTTGGTTAAAATAATTCCTAAAATCTTGGATGCCTTGATCGCATCTTCGCCAAATGTCTCATAAAAATCACCCACCCTAAAAAGCAATAAAGCATGGGGATGCCTTGCTTTTATTTGGTTGTATTGCTTCATCAAGGGGGTTTCAGTGGAACCCTTTTCTTTTTTAACTTTCGCCAAGTCGCTTGATTTTTCGAAATTTGTACACGTAAAGTTACGTCCATACTTTCGGTCGGTCAAGAAATACACAAGCATCTTTTCAACAATCATGAACAAAAAGCTAAAACTATGGGAGCTTGATCGTTTAAGTGACGAAGCCTTTGAGAAACAAGAAAAATTCCCCATTTCTATCATTCTTGACGACATCCGAAGCCTGAACAACATCGGTTCATTCTTTCGCACTGCTGATGCGTTTAACATTACAAAAGTCTATTTATGCGGTATCACTGCCCAACCTCCTCACAGGGACATTCACAAAACTGCTCTAGGTGCAACCAATACCGTCAAATGGGAATACCACACTGACATTGTTGAATTAGTAGAAGCCTTGAAAAAGGGAGGTAAAACCATTTGCTCAATTGAACAAACCGAAAAAACCGTCATGCTTAATCATATTGATTCGCTCCAGCTCAATCATGTTGTGCTGGTTTTTGGGAACGAAGTAAATGGCGTGAACCAGAAAGTGGTGGATCTATCGGACGAGGTGATTGAAATCCCTCAGTTTGGAACAAAACACAGCCTAAATGTCGCCGTATGTGCGGGAATAGTCTTATGGGAATTCACGAAAAAACACATCTCTTGAACAATCGTCAAAACCAACATATTGGAATTCTTGGCCTTGGCTGGCTTGGAACCCCCCTCGCAAAACGATTAAGCGCGAAAGGCTACCAAGTCTTCGGGACGACCACCCAAACCGAAAAAACAGCACTTTTTGATAACGCTGAGGTTACATCTTGCCTTTGGAAGGAAGGCGTTCAATTACCTAAATGGATGAACGCACTCGATGCTTTAATCATCAATATCCCGCCAACGAAAACAGAAAATTATGGCCAACTGATGGAAAGCATTTGCGACAGTGTTAGAAGTGATTGCCATATTGTTTTTGTCAGTTCTACCGGAATCTACGCAAATCAACAAGGAATGACCAACGAACATGCTGCCCTCCACGTGGGGAGCTCCCTCTTTCTTGCCGAAGAAATAATAAAAAATCAGTTGAATTTTACGGTTTTAAGGCTAGGTGGGCTCATTGGGGGCACGCGTCATCCAATTTACTCCCTTTCTGGAAAAACGGTAAAAAATGGCAACTGGCCTGTCAATCTACTGACACTAGAAGATGCCCTAAACGCCATTGAAAAAGCGGTAGCTTTTCCGGTCACCAACCAAACCTTTAATGTCTGTAACCCAGAACACCCCACCAAATTAGATTACTACTCTTACTTCGCGGAAAAATTAAAACTCCCTTTACCCCAATTTATTCCTGGAGAAAGTGGCGGAAAGACCATTGATTCGGGCTTATTTGAGCAAACCTTTCAGTTCTCTTTTCTGACTTCGATTTATGAGCTGTAATTGAAAATTGGATGTTTATGTTTCATAAAAAAGGGAACTTGAAACTTAAAACAATAAACTAAAAACCGAAGGGTGTAATCGCCAAAATTCACATGGTTTATGTGTCATGATGGCTCTCAGTGCAATTCCATATACAAAATTGCTTTCGATCATTTCGTTGACCCAAAAGCCCAATGGAGCTGCATGTCGCGATGGCCATTAAGCCTTGTTTCATTTTTTTCCGCATTCGCAGCACTTCGGATTGGATAATAAACCTTTTGAACAGTGCTTTGCTCTCCAAACCGTCAGTCTTTCATTTTTCTAGCCGTTCTAACTGCAGATTTTACATTAGCCACCCATTTGAACCTGCCTATGTGGTTTTGAGATTCAATGAACGCTAATGTTCCATTAAGAAGTAAATGTAAAATACGCCGTCAACCAACCTTGAAAACACCAAAGTTGAACCAACTTGACCTAATAGTGCATTTGCATTAACTTTTCTATGATTGAGTTGTTTTAAGTTAGAGAAAGGAAACTTTCTTCGTAATTTTACGTCATGCAGGAGATGAAATCTTATTTGTTTTTTGTAATTCTCTTTTTTTCAAGTTTCGCTCATGCCTCGCATATCGTAGGTGGTGACATTTATTATGATTACCTAGGCAATAACAACTACCGGTTTTACATAACCGTATATAGGGATTGCCTTTCCACCGGAGCAGCATACGACGATCCACTTCCTCTTGGAATTTACACCCAGAACAGTTCGACTCTCTACCAAACCGTTTATGTTCCATTTCCGGGCAGCGTTATTCTACCTGTTGTGTTCAACAATCCTTGTGTTATTCCACCAAACAACATCTGCGTTGAAAAAGCGGTCTATACCGTAATTGTTAATTTACCCCCGATACCGGGAGGCTACACAGTCAGTTACCAGCGTTGTTGCCGAGGACCGAATATCACCAACCTTTTCCAGCCCGATGATACTGGTTTGACTCTAACAACAAGTGTACCTGGATCAGAAACAAATGCCACCGTAAATAGCAGTCCTCGCTTCACGAATTACCCACCTCTATTGCTTTGCAACAACGACGACTTGGTTTTTGACCATTCCGCCACGGACCCTGATGGAGATCAATTAGTTTATTCCTTAGTAACTCCTTTTGACGGAGGATCATCGGCAGCACCCGCGCCTAACCCGCCGCCCGGCCCTCCCTATTTTAATGTTACGTGGGCCGGCGGATTCAATGCAGCCAATCCACTGGGCGCAGGCGCAAGTATTTCCATTGACCCAAATACAGGCGTTTTAACCGCATCGCCACAGATGATAGGGCTATTTGTTGTAGCAATAAGAGTTCAAGAATTCAGAAACGGTGTACTTATTGGGGAGACGGTCCGTGATTTCCTTTTTCGTGTAATGAATTGCAACATCACGATGCAAGCCATTCTGCCTACGCAAGAGCAGTTAGCCACATTTGTAAATTATTGTCAGGGATTATCGGTAACCTTTGAAAACAACTCATTCGGTGGCACCAATTACGCATGGGATTTTGGTGTTTCCGGAACCACATCCGACGTGAGTACCCAATTCGAACCGACTTATACTTATCCAGCCCCAGGCATTTACAACGCTATGCTGGTTGTCAATCCAGGATGGCCCTGCACAGATACGGCATACATGGTAGTCAATGTAAACAACGAATTTAATGTCTCATTTACCACACAAGATTCCGTGTGCGTGTTAAATAACTCCCTAGATTTTACAGGAATTACCGACGGGCCAGCTAGCACAACCTTCTCGTGGGATTTCGGTTCAAACGCAAGTCCATCGGCCTCAACCAGCCAAAACGTAACGAATGTTTCCTTTTCTGTTTCAGGACTTATTCCAGTAACTATTAATGCCGAATACGGCGATTGCGAAGCCACGTTCACCGAATCCATCTACATTTTCCCCGAACCAACAGCCGGCATTATTCTTCCTGCCAATTTTGAATGCGATGGACTGACCATTCCTTTTGGTAACAACTCGCTAAATTCTATTCAATATGAATGGGATTTTGGCGTGCCGGGCACTAACACGGATGTTAGCACAGCGATGAATCCAAGTTTTAGTTTTCCAACTGGTGGGACATACACCATTACCCTTATTGGAAGCTCTGACAATGCCTGCAGGGATACGGTTACAGAAACTATAACCGTCTATGAACCGCTTTCCATATCCTTCACCCATAATGATTCGATGTGCGTGACGTCCAACAGTTTTAATTTCGACGGTACCATGACCGGCCCTAGCATTACCACTTTTTCATGGAATTTTGGTCCGAACGCATCCATCCCAACCGCCACTACACTTGACGTGAACAATGTGGTTTACAACACCTTTGGCTCATTTCCTATCACCTTGACGGCCTCCTTCAATAGTTGTAGCGAAACAGCTACCAGCAGCGTGTTTATTTTCAGGGAACCGGAAATTGGGTTTTCTGTGCTCGATGGGCCCAGATGTGCTCCGGCCTTGGTTCAGTTTCTTGACCAATCAGTGGCCGATTCACCCATTTTTTACATTTGGAATTTTGGCGATGAAAGCACACCATCTAATGTGGCAAATCCAAGCCACACCTATTCCAACCCCGGTACCTATTCCGTCAATTTGGAAATCTTCACCACCGAAGGGTGCATCGATACACTGAGCTTGATGCAAACTGACGTCATCACCATTCACCCATCGCCCGTTTCGGATTTTAGCGTTGACCCGAAACAAACGGATATTTGTAATGCTGCCGTTACATTCACGGATCAGTCTCAAGGAGCAACAAGTATTTTCTATTGGTTCGATGACAACAATTCATTTAGTAATACAGCAAATGTAACCCACATATATACTACCTCAGGATGGCTTCGCCCCATGCAGGTAGCGACTAACGAGTTCGGATGTCGGGACACAAGCTATCAAGAACTCTATATCGAGCCGTTTATCATCTATTTCCCAAATACATTTACTCCCGACGGAGACGAATTCAACAACCTATTTAATGGGTCTTTTGCACTGCAAGTGGTGGAATGGAACCTAAAAATCTTCAATAAATGGGGAGAATTACTCTTTGAATCCGAGGATCCTTCGATTGGATGGGATGGCACCTATGGCGGGAAAATAATGCAAGACGCCACATACACTTACGAGTTGCGTTACATCAGTTGCGAAAATAAGGATGAACCCAAAATAATAAAAGGTCACGTAAACTTATTGAGGTAGGAAATGGAAATCAATGACTTGAAATCAGCATTGGTACAAACGATTCGTACTTACCATTTCAAGGGTTGGTCACCGGCAACTTCGACGAACTATTCGTTTAAAGACGATTCAAATCGTATATGGGTTACCAGGTCAGGTATCGATAAAAGTAAAGTAACCGAGGAGGATTTTATTTTGGTCGATGAATCGGGTAAGATGATTGATCCGGTATTGGGTAAAATACCTTCAGCTGAAACATTGATTCATTGCCGAATATATGTGCTATTTCCTGAGGCAAGGGTTATCCTTCACAGCCATGGAAAATACCCTATTCTTGCCGCTGAAATCTTCCAGAACGAACTGCCTTTCGAAGGGTGGGAAGTTCAAAAGGGATTTGAAGGTGTTCAAACCCATGAATGTGCATTGAGAATACCAATAACCGAAAATACGCAAGACATGAAGGATATAGATCATTTCTTGAGTAAAAACCAACCAAAGATCAAACACCATTGCTTCGTTATCAAAAGACATGGTACGTATGCTTGGGGGAAAAACATTTTCGAGGCAAAACGGCACCTAGAAACACTGGATTACCTCTGTGAAATGAACTGGGAACTTAATAAATAATTACACTATGGCCATATTATCGATTCCTGAAAAGCAAATTCAAGTATCGCATACCGATGAAATAAGATGTTTTTTTAAAGAACGGGGTATATTCTTCGATCAGTGGATATGTGAAGTAACATTCGATGACAAAGCTTCCCAAGAGGAAATCATTGCCGCTTATTCCAAAGACTTACACCCCTTCATGGAGCAGGGTGGTTACCTCACAGCCGATGTAATCTCGATTCATAGTCAAACCGAAAATTACCAAGCTATCCGGGATAAATTTCTAGCAGAACATACCCACACTGAAGACGAAATTCGCTTTTTTGTTGACGGCAAAGGCTTGTTTTGGTTCAATCTTGAAAACGAACCCGTCTTCAACTTACTGTGCGAGCGAGGTGACTTAATTTCCGTTCCGGCAGGCACAAAGCATTGGTTTGACGCGGGAGAAAATAATCCCTTCGTGAAAGCGATACGGATTTTCATCGATTCCTCCGGATGGGTTCCACATTACACGGGCTCAGAAATCGAACAAAAACACAACACGTTTAGAATGCCCAGATAAACATCCCTTAGACTAGAAATTAAACGTATAACCAATGGAGAAACCCCAGAATCGTAGAGGGGTGTGGTATAGCTCCGCAATTTTATGCTCATGCAGGGCATTTGAACCAACGTTAATGAATGTGGCGTTGATATATCGATCATCATGAATTACATCCATCGCATGCGGTTCGTCTTGCATGTATTTTACATTCACATATTCAAAGTGCTTGAAACCGTTGAGAAGGGAGGCATTGATAACTAAGTTGTGGCGGTTTTCATCTTCTACCCCTGATATTATCCTTCCTAAATCAATCTCAACACCAACTTCTCCACCCCAGACACCACCAATGAATTTTTGGGTGTTGCGGTTTTCCAGTGGACGACAACCATCTTCATCTTCCGGGTCGGCAATGAATATCTTGGTTCGTGCACGTGCCAAACCAATTTGTGGAGTAATGAAGCCCCGCACAGTTCGGTATTCATGACCTATCATCAACTTAGTTCCAAGAAGGTATTTGTTCATCCCACTTGTGTAACTAACATTCGTAACCGTTGTAGAACTGTCCTCAAACATATAGGTTTGCTTTAAATTCCGAGAATAATACATGCCCCAACTAGGCTTGAATTCAATGTAAAAAGGCGATGCCGGAAGCGGCGAATATGCGAAATTCATGCCGAAACCAACGTTGGTACTCATGTTAGGCATCACGTTTTTGTCTGGAATGTCGACGGGAATGAAGGTTCCAAACTCACCCCCTTGACCGAAGCTAAACCTTGTAACCAATAAAATCCCGAAAAGTAATGTTTTTCTCATGACCTATATTTTTGAACGGCATGTCAAAACGCATACCAATTTAACCGAAAGTTAATAAATTGAACCAAAGCAACCAAACCCAATGTTTACCTATGTATCTTTGCACCATGAAGGTTTCCAATATTACTCATATCGTAACCGATATTGAAGGCACCACCACCTCTGTCGATTTTGTTTATCAAACACTGTTTCCTTATTTCAGAGAGCACTTAAACGAATTGCTAGAAATGACCTCAGCATTCGAAGTTAAAAAAGCGTTTCAGGAAGTCCGAGAACTTCATCATGAGATGGAAGAGGGGCAAGTAGCAACAGATGATGAAGTGGTCGAAATTCTGCGGGAATGGAGCCTCAAGGACTTAAAATTAACCCCTCTTAAAACACTTCAAGGCATAATTTGGGAAAAAGGTTATTTGAACGGAAATATCAAAGGACACATTTACGCTGATGTTCCTGAACAATTAAAAAAATGGAAACAACAAAACATTCACCTATCCATTTTTTCTTCGGGCTCAGTGGCTGCGCAAAAACTGCTTTTTGGGCATAGCATATTCGGTGACCTCACCGCTTATTTCAGTGCTTATTTTGATACGAAAACCGGAACTAAAAGAGATTCCGATACCTATAAACGTATCTGTTCACATTTAAACGCTATTCCCCAACACACCTTATTTTTATCTGATATTTCTGAAGAATTGGATGCTGCAAAAAAGGCAGGAATGCAAACCATTCAATTGGTTCGAGAAAAAACAATGCCCAATTGGCAAAATACGACGGGTAGTTTTGAGGAGATTCAAATTGAAAACATAAATTTATGAGTGCTTTTAGAACTATTTGGACCACTGATGAGCGATATGTAGAAGTCATCGATCAACGTAAATTACCGCATGTACTTGAAACGATTCTACTCAAGACATACCGAGATGCGGATTTGGCCATTCGCGAGATGGCAGTGCGTGGGGCACCATTGATTGGGGCAACAGCAGCCTACGGAATCTACCTGGCGGTTAGGGAAATGATTGAAAATGAATTCGACGGTGAATTTTTGGATAAGGCATTTTCTACATTAAGGGCATCACGTCCCACAGCTGTAAATCTTTTTTGGGCTTTAGATAAAATGTCGAATGCACTTGATACTTGCGAACATGATTTTCTTCAAACAGCTTGGGAAATGGCTGGTAAAATCGTCGAGGAGGACATTGAAACTTGCCGTATGATAGGCGTTCATGGCCTACCCCTGATTGAGGAGATTTCGCGAAGAAAAAGTGGAAAAGCGGTCAATATTCTCACCCATTGCAATGCAGGAATGTTAGGGTGCATCGAATGGGGAACCATCACCTCACCTATTTATCAAGCTGTTCAAAAAGGAATTTCCGTGCATGTGTGGATTGATGAGACTAGGCCCAGAAATCAAGGTGCGAACCTAACGGCCTACGAACTCACCAAACACAAAGTGCCTCATACCCTCATTGTGGATAATACAGGTGGACACCTTATGCAACATGGGTATGTGGATATGGTACTAGTTGGTACGGACCGTACAACAAGGCAAGGTGACGTTGCTAACAAAATTGGCACGTACCTGAAAGCGTTGGCAGCTAAAGACAATCAGGTTCCATTTTATGTTGCGCTACCATCAACCACATTAGACATGTCCATTCGTGACGGTTTAACGGAAATTCGAATAGAGGAACGGAATCAAGACGAAGTGCGTTTTGTAACCGGTAGAGATGCAGAAGGAAACCTATGTGACGTTTTGATTTGTCCAGAAAGTACCACTGCAGCCAATTATGGTTTTGACGTTACACCTGCTAGACTCATCAGCGGACTCATCACAGAAAGGGGTATTTGTGAGGCAAGTGAAAAAGGTATTCTATTTCTTTTTCCAGAATTGAAATAAAAAAGGCCGATCAAAACTGACCGACCCATTCTAGCTTATGAATTGTCTTTGTGTTAGTTCATTGTATTAATTGGAGCTTTTCCTTGTGCTTGGTCCATTGAATCAGGACTTACGAAAACGTCAACTTCTCCAAAACCATTCGTTGTTTTAACCTCAACTGTTTCTCCGTTTTCATGAATACGAACAGTTGGTTTCAAGGTTAATTGACATCCGTTTGCATCTGCAACCACTAGTTGATAGCTAGCATCCACTGCAGGGTTGATAAGTTGTCCGTTGGTTACTTTGTTCAAGGTTACACTATAATCGCTGCCATTTCCTACTGTTGTACCTCCAACGATAGCCACATTAATTTCGGCATTCATTCCACTAACTGGAATTAAAGTGTTTTGATTAAACATAACTGTTAGCGCCTTAGGTGTGGATACTACAAATTGTTGAGCCGTCTCCAATCCGTTTGCATCAGTAATAACGACAGAATAAGTCCCTTTAGTCAGGTTCGTTAGGGAGGAAGAAGTCGCTCCATTGCTCCATAAAAAAGAATAAGGGGCATTGCCACCGGTTACATTAAGTTCGATGCTTCCGTTTTTTTCACCAAAACATGTCACATCTTTTTTATTCGCATTTACCTTTAATCCTCCATTTGCCATGGTGAATAAACCGAAACCAGTTAAGAAAAGTGCTGTGCTGATTATTTTTGTCGCTTTCATAATGCTGTTTTTTATCCGTTTGACTCTACAAAGATGGTCCTGTTTACGGGCCTAACAAATAAAAAGTTGCAGTGAAAATTTAAAATACGTAGATATACTTAGAAGGGACGCGTAGTTGGCATGAGTTGCAGGCATATTTTAGTGTTTTCCAGAAATAAAAAAGGCCAATCTTTCGATTGACCCACTCTTATTATGGTGCAAAAACTACTCAGCGATTACCACTTTGTACGTTTTTAATTGATTTCCTGTTATAACCTGCACATGGTAAACACCACTATAAAGGGTAGCAACATCCAAATAAGATAAGGTGCTTCCCGGAAGGATTTGAGCTTGTTTTACCATTTTACCCTGTGCATCCAACAAAGTGATTTGAATCGCTTCTTTCACAAGACCTCCCGATTGCACCACAATGATGTCGGCACTCGGATTTGGAAATACATTAAAGGATAAACCCTCTTGCTCAACCAATGCATTGCTTGGCGCATAGGTTGTTACAGCTTCAGTGATGGAAGTAACTTTTGCAGCTACTTTATTTCCATAAAATGTAGGTCCAACGCAATAGGGATACGCAGAATTGTGGTTAGCATCGACCGTAGCAAAGTAGCAATAGATTCCGTTCGGATATTCTGGCGTTATGCAAAAACGACCGTTATGCTCGTCAAGGTAATCTGCCTGTCCAGGATGTGCAATAAACTCGTAGTCTTCACGAAAATACCCTAGTGGGTATGTAGCATTAACAGCGGGTCCATCAGGGACATCGGTACCGTCTGACCAGTTTGTTCTTGCTGTAATGTTACGTAATTGATACCCGGATTTAATGCGTGTAATACCTCCTGTACCATCTGAATTCGCAAATCCATAAGCACCGTAAATCGGAAAACCATCGTAGGCAAAACCAATGAGGGGGGAATGGGCATTCACATCAATGGAATACAAACCATCGGCAGCATAAAGGTCACAAATATTGGAAATCACGGTTAAATCTAAGTTAAATGCGCTCGGATTTTGATGGTGGTGGTAGTTGCCCATTGCAGGATGCCCTTTAGAGCAGTCGAATCCAGCCTTCTCAGCCAACACGGCATCCCTATTCCATGATTGCGATGTGCCAGGGCCTCCAGGACAAGGTGACATACCCGGTAATCCACCGCACAATGAATTTGTTGATGAATTCCAGCCAACACCATCACGGTAATCAAAAAGTGCCACGCCATTAATGAATACACCGATATTCCCACCGGTTGTGGCGGTTGGTGTTCCCGTATTCTGTGTGGGGTTTAGTGGAAACTTGAAAATGGCATTCTGGTCCGTTGCCAACGACGGGTTTCCATCTAAAAAAGGACCTGTTGGGTATGCAGGAACACCATTTGTAGAAATGTATGCCCAACTTGAAGAATATTGAACAGTTTGAACATTTGCTTCCACATTATCAGGAATAACTGTTGAATTTCCAGAGACGTAATGACTGCCCATAATACCAGTCGTGTTTTGCAGCCATGAAGTAATAGCTGGGTTGGTTTGTGCCTTTACCTGAGAGGCAAACAAAGCCATGATAAGGATTGATTTTTTCATAAGTTGTAGTGCGTAATGATACGAAATTTATTGGTTAGAAGTCATTTTTCTCTCTTCCTTGCACTTTTTTACCTCGGAAAAGAAAAATCCTTGTTTCGAAGAAAGGTTTGATCTGTTAGTGTGAGTAAAAATGCCAGAAGGTCTTTTTTTTGAATCTCTGAGAAGTTTTTTGGCTTTTTCAGGGAACGATGAAGGTTTTCTGCTTTGGGATTTATCCCTGAACTGTAATAATTGATCACGTCTTTTAATTTTTGAAAACGTCCATCGTGCATGTAAGGATAACTGTAAGCGATATTTCGTAAAGTTGGAACTTTAAAAAGGTACTTGTCTTTCGGAAGAAGGGTGATTTGAAACCTTCCCAAATCGTTGAGTGTACTATCGGGAATTAAGCCATTGGAAGCAAAAAAGTTTGCATTGAATAACGGTTCTTGATGACAACTAGAGCAATGTTTACGAAAAATATTCAGTCCTCGCCTTTCCTGTTCTGAAAATACAGCCCCTTCCTCTTTTCGCATTACTTGGTCGTATTTTGAGTTAGCGGAGACTAATTGAATCGTAAATTGCGACAAGGCCTTAAGCAATTTATGTGATGTAATAGGCCCCTCCCCAAAAGCACGGACAAACATTTTTTTGTATCGCGCATCCGATTCCAAGGTTAGAATCAACTCTTTTAATGAGTTTCCCATTTCTACTGGATGTTCTAGGGGATTTAAACCTTGCGCATCTAAGTGATTCACTCCGCCGTCCCAGTGAAATTGCTTGTTCCATGCTAAATTAACTAAGGCCGGTGTATTTCGGTTTCCCTTTCGTCCTTTTATTCCATGGCTTACCGCGTGGTCCACGTGTGTAAACGCCGTATACTGTAGGTGACAGGATGCACAGGAAACCGTGCTATCTAATGAAAGTGCTGGATCATAAAACAATTTGCGTCCAAGTTCAAACCCCTCTTTTGTGAGCGGATTGCCTTCGAATGAATAAACGGGGTCAGGCCATCCTTTGGGCACTGTAAAATGGTCAAATGTCATATCTCCAGAGCGCAAAGACACTAACAGCAGGGTAAGTATACCTCCCAAGAAGATTATGAGTGCATTGTGTTTCATGGATCAAAAACAAAAAATAGGGCGGGTAATTGTGCAGCAAATCGAACGGCATGGGGACCGGGCATCATGATGGCTGGATGCGATTTTACGTCCCAGTCATTTAGGAGTTTGTCGATTTTCATACCCACTTTTAAGGATTCGTTTTCATAATCCGAAGGAATCTGAAGCTCGACATACTGCACCGTTTTCTGGTGAGGCAGGTACCCTCCGATATGGTATTCGAAGCGTTGACCGGGTGTTGCCAAGTCTGTTTGGGTTCCTTCCAATTTGAAATTGATGAAACCGCTGTTCCATGCCCAGTACATGCCGTGAATAGGATCTAGTGGCCCTTCGAAGAAAGCTGAAACATTGGTTAAACTATCTGTCCCAAGTAAAAAAGACAGTTTGGATGGTTTGATGTTTTTTCCAAATACCACACGTAAGGACATCGAATCTTCCGCATTCATTAATTGACATGGATTCAACTCCACCCATTCAGACGTGTTGGAGTCAAAAGCACGTAATTTCATGATATACCATTGCATCTTGGCAAGGGTTAAACTGTCTGAAACGGTTTGGTAGGGTATTACTATGGATTCATTCCTCCACATTGGGACGAACCGAATTTCTCTTTGTGCATGAGAATCATTTCGAAAAAAAATAACATTTACACATATATAAAGGAGGTATATCCGCACAGATTCAATCTTTTTTGGGTGGGTGGCCATTTGGATGAACGAATACCCGCTGTAACATTTCCCCGAGTTTCTTTTTTTGCTCTTCATTACAAAGCCTGTTTACGGATCTAAAATAGTCAAACGTTTCTTTATCTATTTTCTGTTGTATGGTTCCAATTTCAAGGAGGTAATGATTTCGAAGGACGGTATCTACGTTATTTAGCCTCGCCAAATGATAAAGCCGGAGGTGTAGGCGATGGTTTTCATCCATTAATTGTTCTTTCCGACCAAAATGGGCTTCCTGCATATTCAGGATGAGTGTTCTTTTTTTTTTCCAGTAACATTCAAATGATCAACAAGGAGGTCTTTAGGCGGTCGACCATGCGGCGAATGGTGCCTTGGCCACAGAAAAAAGCAGGTAAAAATATTCAACCCTATCAATAGGCCGATTATGAGCTGGTAATACCGTAATTTGGTCATATTAATGTTGATAGATGGTTAAAGTACTGACTATATAGTTGTTGAATTTCATTCGTTTCAATTGCAGAGGATATAAAAAAGGAATAAATCAACATAAATGCTCCCAAACAAGCGAGTCGCAATGACCAATTCAAAACTACTTTTTGATTCAGTAACTTGCTGTTTGCTGGTATATTCTGCAATCTATTTAGAAGCTGTGGCGACATTTCAACATGTCCAAGATTTTTCAACTCTAAGACAAGCTTTTCTATAGATGACTCTTGATTTTTCATTTCAATATGTTTTGTTAGACGTCATTTTGTGTTTTCTCTTGTTCTATCCCAAATCCTCTGTTAAATAAGGTGCTACTTTTTTCCTAACCTCCTTCCTTGCGCGAAAAAGCAAGGATTCAATTGCACTGGAAGATAATTCCATGAGTTCACTTACTTCCTGGTAAGAAAACCCTTTCACATAAAAAAGTATGAATGCCGTTCGTTGATTGATGGGTAATTGATCAAGAACCCGTTTCATTTGCAAAACCATTTCCTTCTTATTGTATTCTGCTTCAGGCAGCATGCATTTTCCTTGTACCTCATCAACCGGTTGCGTGTCACCAAGAAAAAAGGACTTTACTTTAGCCATCCTTTTCTTTCTATTCGCATAGCGCAATTTCTCTTGACACTTGTTAATGGTAATGCGGTGAATCCAAGTAGAAAATTTTGCCTGACCTCTGAAATCATAAACCGTTAAAAATACGGCTGTAAAGACCTCCTGTGTCACATCCTCGGCATCTTCTTTATTGAAGAAAAACGTACCGGCCAATTTTAACACGCGGTCGGCATAGCGATCGATTAACAAGGTGAATGTTTTTTCATCGCCTTCCTTCAACAATTCAATTTCCTCGGCAGTCACGACTAGTTAGATGCCAAATATGCTGTAATCTTTCTTTGCATTGGAATACAGCCAAAGTTAAGTGGAATTCAGAAAGTAGCTTGCTAAAATCGCGTTCCTTTAAAAAGATTATGCGTAGCTTTGAACAATAATGGTTGCACAGCAACGTGTAATGCAGTTCGTTCAGGAAGCTCTTATCCTTTGTTATCATCCATTCTGAATCAATGTTGATTCGCATTAATTGTATTTTTATTTATGGGTAGATCGCAAGAAACATTTAACAAAAAGGAAAAAGAGAAAAACAAGCAAAAAAAGAAACAAGATAAACTCGCACGAAAAGCCGAAAGAAAGTCATCTAGCTCGGGTGGCAACCTTGATAGTATGATGGCCTATGTAGATGCATTCGGAAATATTGTTGATGCCCCCGTAGACCGGACTATGGAAAAGGAAATTGATGCAAGTCAAATCGAAATAGGGATTACCAAACGAGTAGATGAGGAACCTTCTCGACGCAATGGAAAAGTAGCCTTTTTTAACCACGATAAAGGGTATGGATTTGTACGCGACGCCGAGGACGGTGAAACCGCATTTGTTCATATCAATTCATTGAAATCTCCTTTGAATGAGCACGACAAGGTTACCTACGAACGCGTTCGAGGGCCCAAGGGTTGGACCGCCGAGAACATTGAAATCACCAAATAAAAAGTGGTTTTCATGTGATGAAAACTTTTTTCGCTACATTGTGTTTAAAGTTGAATACCTACCTTTGACCTGTTAAATAATTTAGTTTAATGATTGAAACGGACATAATTATCATTGGTGCCGGACCTGTAGGACTCTTTACCATTTTCGAGGCCGGTCTTTTGAAACTGCGCTGTCACCTTATTGATTCATTGCCACAACCTGGTGGACAATGTTCAGAAATTTACCCTAAAAAACCCATCTATGACATACCCGGATTTCCTAGCATATTAGCCGGTGAATTGGTTGACAACCTGATGGAACAAGCGGCACCCTTCAAACCAGGCTTTACCCTTGGCGAGGCTGCTTTAGATATCAAACGAACAGATGACGATCAATTTATTGTTCGTACTGTAAAAGGAACAGAGCACCTTGCTCCCATTGTCATTATAGCAGGAGGACTTGGTGTATTTGAACCAAGAAAGCCACCCATTGAAAACATCGTAGACTTTGAGGACCATGGTGTTGAATACATTATTAAAGATCCGGAGTTGTACAGAGGAAAACGGATTGTAATTGCTGGTGGTGGAGATTCTGCCCTCGACTGGTCGATTTTCTTAGCTGAGAAAAAGATAGCGAAAGAAGTAGTCTTAGTCCATAGAAGCAGTTCTTTCCGTGGCCACCTTGACTCCGTTCAAAAGGCGATTGACTTGGCTGAACAAGGACTAATTCGCCTTATCACGGAGGCAGAAGTTACTGGCTTACAAGGTTCAGACCGCCTTGAAAAAGTAATCATTACGCATCAAAAAGAAGGGGAAATCATTCATGAGACAGATCATTTCATTCCATTGTTTGGTTTAAAACCCAGCTTAGGCCCCATTGCCAATTGGGGGCTAGAAATTGAAAAGAACGCCATCAAGGTGAATACGTTGGATTATTCAACCAATATTCCAGGTATTTACGCGGTTGGGGATGTAAATACATACACCAACAAATTGAAACTCATCTTGTGTGGGTTCCATGAGGGCACATTGGCTGTGCAATCTGCTTTCGCACGCATTCATCCAGAGAAAAAGAACATCCTGAAATACACGACTGTAAACGGCGTTCAGGGCTTTTAAAGGTTGGTCATGAACAGAAAACAACTGGTTTCTGAAATAAAAAGCAAGCGTTCGTTCCTTTGTATTGGGTTGGATACAGACCTTTCAAAAATTCCCGGTCATTTGTTGCAGGATGAAGACCCTATTTTTGCTTTTAACAAGGCCATTATTGACGCCACCCACGATTTAACCGTCGCTTACAAACCAAACCTTGCTTTCTACGAACGTCATGGTTCGAAAGGCTGGGAAAGCCTAGAAAAAACCATTCAATACATCCCAAAAAATTGTTTTATCATTGCCGATGCAAAACGGGGCGATATTGGTAATACTTCGGGCTATTACGCCAAAACCTTTTTTGAAACATTGCCCTGCGATGCCGTGACCGTTGCGCCCTACATGGGAGAAGACAGTGTGACGCCCTTCTTAAATTACCCAAATAAGTGGGTCGTTTTATTGGCGCTCACCTCAAATAAAGGTGCGCTTGACTTCCAATTTCTTAAAGATGAAAATGGAACTCCTTTATTCGAGCATGTATTAAAAACCGCTGCAAATTGGTCTACACCAGAGCAGCTCATGTTTGTTGTGGGAGCGACACGTGCTGAGGCCATTGGAGATGTGAGAAAAATCGTTCCCGATCACTTTTTTTTGGTTCCAGGTGTTGGAGCACAAGGAGGCTCGCTACAAGAAGTAGTTACACATGGATGGAATGCTGATTGTGGCTTACTTGTGAATTCTTCACGAGGGATTATTTATGCCTCCAGCGGCATGGATTTTGCAACAAAAGCTCGGCTCGAAGCTCAAAAACTTCAACATGAAATGCATGCGTTGATGCAGAAAAAAGGCTTTTTGGACTAGCGCCATTACCCTTAAAATCATGCGCAAAATCGTTATTATTCTATCCCTTTTTCCATTCCTGAACTCCTGCGCTCAGGAAACTGATTCGTTGAATAGCTATTCAACTGTGTTGGATTCAGCCAAGGAGGATTTTCCTTACATTCAAGACACTGCGTTCATTCATCAAAAAATGATGGAAATCAAACAGTATCTTTCAAAAAACAACTCCTACAACCAACAAACGGCCATTTTAATCAACATGCGCATTCCATCAGGAAGAAAAAGGCTCTTTGTTTGTGATTTAACGCATGGATTCATTAAGCACCAAGCACTGGTTGCGCATGGTTCTGGTTCAGAAACAGATCGCCAAGACAGCCTGATTTTTAGCAATACACCAAATTCTTACATGACTTCCCTAGGGAGGTACCGCATTGGAAAAAGTTATGTCGGAGCCTTTGGGAAATCATACCTACTTCATGGATTGGATGCCAGTAACAACAAGGCTCAAGAGCGCTCCATTGTTTTGCATCGTTTAGATTGTGTTCCTGATGAGGAACAAGAAGAACCCATTTGTCTGTCTCTTGGATGTCCTATGGTTTCCGACCATTTTTTTCAAACCTTAGACCGTATAATACAGGCTAGTTCTAAGCCAGTTATACTTTACATTTTCTATTAAAAAAATCGTTTTCAACAAGTCATTTCGTTTATTTGTTCAAAACAACCTGCCATAATATATTGGAAACAACTTGGGAAAATTCTATATTTCATTCACCAAAACATGTAAATGAAAGGAATTCGAAGGTTTCAACGCTTCATGCTCGTTCTGCTTGTTGCCATCAATTCATTCGTTTTTATGTCCATGCACGGTATGGCCATTGAATGGAATCTGTTGCTTACTGCAGGTGTAATGTCAAGTGTTATCATCCTTACGCTGATCGCCTCCCACTTGTTCTACAGGAATAAGAAGAAATCCACTGAAAACGGTTAATATCCATTATTTTTCGCCATTTTTGAGTAGATTTTATCAACTACATAGATATGCGTACCGTTTCCTTCTTTTTTCTGATCTTCACTTGCTATGTCCATGCCCAAGTAACCCTAACCCCCGAACTATTATGGGATTTCAAACGGGTTAGTGGTGGTCAAGTATCTCCTGATGGAAAATTCGTCTTGTACAGCCAACGGAGTTTTGATTTGGCCAGCAATAAGGGAAATACGGATTTATACTTATTGGAACTCGAAAGCAACAAGGTTATTCAACTCACCAAAACCCCCTTTTCTGAAATGGAGGCACAATGGGGACCTGGCCAACGGATCTGGTTTATGAGTCGAGAGGAAAATGGCCTTCAACTTTATTCCATTGACTCAAAGGGAGAGAATAAAAAAGCACATTCATCTTTTTACAACTGGCAGGCGGAAGGGTTTAAGATTTCACCAAAGGGAACCTATATTTTATCAATAGAACCAGTTAAAACCAAACAGACCCTTCAAGAGAAACATCCGGATTTACCACAAGCGAATGCCCGTCTAGAAGATGATTTAATGTACCGACATTGGGACCACTTTGACGATTATCAGCGCAGGCATATATTCCTCTATACGCTGAAAAATGAACTCATTTCAACGTCGGAATTCGATTTATTAAAAGAGGAACCTTACGATGGCATTTTACCTCCCATGGGCGGTATGGAAACGGTTACTTTCAGCGCAGATGAGGCATTTGTTTATTACTGTTCTAAGAAAAAACAGGGAAAATCTTTTGCCCTTAGCACAAACAGCGAATTGTACCGTTTTAATATTTCCTCAGGAACAACCGAGGTTTTGAGTGAAGGTCTAAATGGATATGACACAAACCCTATTATGGGACCCAATGGGAAATTGGCTTGGATGAGCATGAGACGTGACGGTTTTGAGTCGGATAAAAACGACATCGTGGTTTTAGACCAGCAGGGTAATCGGTCTAATCTTACTGAAAAAATAGACCTTACCGTTTCGGAATTTGTATGGCATCCTTCTGGGAAATACATCTATTTTCTAGCCGCTCATCAAGGAACCGTTCAGGCTTTTGAGCTTGAAACAGAAAAACGAACGCATCGTCAAGTTTCAAATGGCCAACATGATTTAACAAGTCTCTCCCTAGCTGGGGATCAGTTGATTTGTGGCTTACAAACAATGGTGAACCCTACGGAATTGTTTTCCGTTTCAATAAAAAAAGGAACACTTACGCAGCTTACCCATGCGAACGACAGTCTTTTGAACAGCCTGAAAATGCCTAAAGTTGAACCGCATTGGGTAAACACAAGTGACGGCAAGAAAATGCTGGTTTGGATGGTATTGCCACCAAATATGGATGCGAATAAAAAATACCCAGCATTATTGTATTGTCAGGGTGGACCTCAAAGTCAGGTGAGTCAATTCTTCTCTTACCGCTGGAATTTAGCCTTAATGGCTTCTCAGGGATATGTAGTGATTGCACCAAACCGAAGGGGTCTTCCCGGTTTCGGTCAGGAATGGAACGATGCCATTTCAGGGGATTGGGGAGGACAGGCGATGAGGGATTATCTAAGCGCGACAGACTATGCAAGTCAACAAACATACGTCGATAAAAATAGGCTTGGAGCGGTGGGTGCTTCGTATGGTGGATATTCCGTCTATATGCTGGCCGGAATTCATGAAAAGAGATTCAAAACGTTTATCGCGCATTGCGGTTTATTTAACCTCGAAAGCTGGTATGGGACCACTGAAGAATTGTTTTTTGCCAATTGGGATCATGGCGGTCCATATTGGCAGAAGGAACATCAGGAAAATTATAAAAAGAACAGTCCGCATCGCTACGTTCAAAACTGGGACACACCAATATTGGTTATCCATGGAGGACTGGATTATCGGGTTCCTGAAAGCGAGGGGTTTCAAGCTTTTCAAGCAGCACAGTTGCTTGGTTTACGCAGCAAACTTCTCTACTTCCCGGAGGAGGGACATTGGGTACAAAGTCCACAGAACAGTGTGCTTTGGCAACGGGAATTTTTTGAATGGCTTTGGACCGACCTCAAACCATAAAAATTTGCCAAATCCACTGATTTCATTACCTTTGTCCCTTTGTTTTTAACTTCCATTTTACATGTGGCATAGACTCGCCAATTTCATTCTCAAAAATCGGTTTTTTGTCCTCGGACTGATTACACTTGTAACGGTTTACTTGGGATATTATGCCGTTACTGGTTTGAAAATGGAGAACAAGTATGGCATTGTATTACCAAAAGAATCACCAACCACTCAGAATTATGAATTCTTTAAGAAGCAGTTTGGTGAAGATGGAAGTACGTTTGTCATTGCGCTGAAAAGCGATAACTTATATACGGAGAAAAACCTTCTTGCGTGGAAGGAGTTGGGAGATAGTATTCTCCAATTAGACGGGGTCGAATCGGTTATATCTGAGGCTACCTTATTTACCCTCAAAAATAATCGGATTCAAGAAAAATTCGAAATTAAACGGGTATTCTCCGATGTGCAATTCAATGAAAAATCAGTAGACAGTATTTTCAAAGAAATCCGTAACAGCCCACTCTACGACAAGGTGCTCTACAACGACCAAGAGCACATCTCGCTCATGATGGTCAATATAGACGAACGGTTTTTAAATGACATAAAGAAATCTAAAATCGTTTTTGATATACAGGATTTGGTCGAAAATTTTTGCGGCAAATTCGGGGAGATTCATTACGCCGGGCTTCCCTATTTAAGGGTCATTCTTGCCAAGCGTATTCAGGCTGAAATGTACATTTTTATAGGCCTTTCGATGTTTGTCAGCGCCTTATTGATGTTCTTCTTTTTCCGCTCTTTTAGAGCCGTTTTAATTTGTATGACAGTCGTAGCTGTTTCCGTGATTCAGGCCATGGGAACAATTGCCTTATTCGGATACAATATCTCCGTTATGATGGCGCTGATTCCGCCGCTCATGATTGTAATCGGTATTCCAAATTGCATTTACCTGTACAACAAATACCACCAAGAGCTAGCTAGCCATGGCAACCGCATGAAGGCCCTTGTTAGGGTGGTAAGTAAAACAGGAATTGCCATGTTTCTAACGAACGTTACAACAGCACTCGGATTTTTCACTTTCCTGTTCACGAGTTCGGCAAAATTCTTTGAATTTGGAATGATTTCCACCATCAACATCATGTTGTGTTATGTCGTTTCGTTATGCCTCATTCCCATTTTTGCTTCCTTTTTAAGATCGACCCCTGATCGCCATCTGAAACACCTTGACCGTAAAATGGCGGTCGGGTTTCTGGATAAATTGGTTTTTATCACCTCAATGCGCCGAAATTGGGTTTACATTATCACATTGATCATAACGGTTTTTGGCATTGTAGGCATTTTCAAAATGAAAGTTACCGGAAATCTAACGGGAGACATTCCTTCTGATGATCCTATTTTAAAGGACATTAAGTTCATGGAAAAAAACTTTGGCGGTGCGGTACCGTTTGAAGTTATGATTAAATACAAGGAAAAAGGACGATTATTTGGTAAAAACACCTTGTATCAAGTTGAAGCCGTTCAACAGGAGCTAGCGAAAGACCCAGATTTTGCCAAATCCATTTCCATCGTTGACTTTGTAAAAGTCATTAATATGGCCTATTACGACAATAACCCGAAACATTACACCATTTTTTCCAAACACGACAAGTTAAGATTGGCCAAATACTTCGATAATTTCAGCATGACAAACAACAATGCCGGATTTTCAATTAAAGAACTAGTGGACACGAACCATTGCATTCTCCGAATCCGAACGCAAATGAAAGACGAGGGCTCATATCAAGTTGCCGCAAAGGTGGATAAAATTCGGGCGATGATCGACAGCATCATGAATCCGAACAGAAAGGATATTGAACGGCTTTTCGCAAAGGTGGAAAAAGGAAAAAAAGTGTATATCGACTCTATTTTAACTAATTACTCCAATGTTCAGAACAGCTTGACTCAAGTACTTTCAAATGGAAATGAGTCGATGCAATACGCTTTTGATGCGCGACCAGAATTGGTTGTTAATTATTATTCGAAGCCTGGATTCAATCAAAAATTGAGAAAAGCGATTGATCAAGAATACTACGATGTTACGTTAACGGGAACCTCTGTGGTTGTATCAGAGGGAACCCAGTATTTGGTTTACAACCTCCTTTCATCAATTGGTTTTGCCATCATTTCGATTGCGGCCTTGATGAGTCTATTGTTTTCCTCCATTAGGATGGTTATTGTTTCAATGATACCAAACCTAATCCCAATGATTGTCACAGCAGGAATCATGGGCTGGTTTAATATTCCTTTAAAACCATCCACCCTTATAATTTTCTCCATTGCTTTGGGAATAACGGTAGACAATACCATTCATTTTCTGGCCCGTTACCGTCAAGAACTAAGTCATAAACGCTGGGACCTGAAAGATTGTGTTGCGATTTCTATTCAGGAAACAGGACTGAGCATCATCTATACGTCGGTTATTTTGTTTTTCGGTTTTATCGTGTTCATCTTCTCTGATTTTGGTGGCACGCAAGCGCTGGGATATTTATCGGCCATCACCTACTTCGTGGCCTTATTCACAAACCTGATTCTCCTTCCTTGTCTTTTGCTTACGCTTGAAAGAAGAATTACCACAAAATCCTTTGAAGAGCCAATGTTCGAGTTGTACGATGAGGAGTTGGACTTTGATTTGTTCCAATTGGAGGTAAAAGACGAATCTTTTTCAGGAGAATCTGAAAACGATGAGTTAATATGAAAGGAATTATACTTGCCGGAGGATCCGGGACAAGGCTTCATCCATTGACGCTTGCAGTATCAAAGCAATTGATGCCTATTTACGATAAACCGATGATTTATTACCCGCTTTCGGTTTTAATGACAGCAGGAATACGAGAAATCTTAATTATTTCTACACCCCATGACCTGCCACATTTCGAAAAACTGTTGGGAAGTGGCGAGTCCATAGGTTGCAAATTCAGTTATGCCGTTCAAGAAGTACCAAATGGCTTGGCGCAGGCCTTCGTGATTGGAGCCGACTTTATTGGGAACGATAAGGTCGCCTTGATTTTGGGAGACAATATTTTTTATGGTTCAGACATGGACCGCTTGCTCATGAACCACAATGATCCGGAAGGAGGTGTGGTTTTTGCTTACCACGTCAGCGACCCAGAACGCTATGGAGTCGTGGAATTCAACAAACAAAATCAAGTCGTTTCCATCGAGGAAAAACCCCATTTTCCAAAATCCAACTTCGCCGTTCCTGGACTTTACTTTTATGACAATTCGGTTGTATCCATCGCCAAGGAACTCAAACCCTCGGCTCGCGGAGAGTATGAAATAACAGATGTGAATGCCGCCTATTTGAATATGGGAAAACTTCAAGTTGCCGTATTAGATAGAGGCACAGCATGGTTGGATACGGGTACTTTTTCATCCCTTATGCAAGCCAGTCAGTTTGTGCAGGTTATCGAAGAACGACAAGGGTTAAAAATCGGGTGCATCGAGGAAATTGCTTTTAAAAAGGGGTTTATCGATAAAGGCCAACTCGAAAAAGTAGCAGAACCGCTGGTAAAAAGTGGATACGGCACCTATTTAATGAACCTAATTTCCAACTCATGAAAGTGTTGGAGCCCATACACCATTGCATCGATAAGGGAATTGACGCATTGAATTTGCCCTTAAATCCTGAGAACCTATACGAGCCATTGCGCTACTTTATGACCCTTGGTGGTAAACGTATGCGTCCCGTCTTTACACTCCTTTCAGCAGAAATGTACGGCATTGCTCATAAGGATGCATTACCGGGTGCATTGGCAATAGAACTCTTCCATAATTTTACTCTTATTCACGACGATATGATGGACCATGCCCCCCTCCGTCGTGGGAAGGTGACTGTTCATGAGCGTTGGAACAACGACATCGCACTCCTATCTGGAGATGTACTAATGATTAAAGCGTATGAACAGTTAAGCCACCAAAAGATAGGGCCACTCGATAAAATGCTTTCCCTGTTGAATAAAACAGCTATCGAGGTATGCGAAGGACAGCAACTAGATATGGACTTTGAACAGCGTTTGGACGTTCAACTGGACGAATACAGAGCAATGATTCGACTAAAAACTTCTGTTCTACTTGGATGTGCTGTTGAAATGGGTGCCATAATTGGTGGGGCGAATGAGGGCGATCGAACATCACTATATGCCTTCGGGGAGCACGTTGGTATGGCGTTTCAGATTCAAGACGACCTTCTGGATTTATACGCAGAGGCTCACCTGTTTGGAAAACAAGTGGGTGGTGACGTCATAGCAAATAAAAAAACGTTGTTGAACCTGCTCGCATACCAGCATGCGGATCAAGCACAAAAAGCTAGATTGGACTCGCTTTCTAATGAAAAAGACCTTGCGAAAAAAGTCAGCGAGGTCAAGGAAATATACGACCAAATTGGCGCCAAGAAACTGTGTGAAATCGAAATGCAGGAACATCATGAAAAAGCCATTCAAGCATTAAAAGGTGTCTCGCTTTCGGAAGAAAAGAAAAAAACACTTTACGCACTTTCGGACTACCTGCTCACCCGAGAGAATTAAGGAATAACCTAATATTCGTGCAATGCAACTAGAACGTTTCACCCCATTTAAACTTGTGTTGATACTTTTAACTCTGTGCTCAACTTATACCAATGCACAGACATTACATGCTGTCTATTTAGAATCCAACGTGGATCAAACATATTACCAGAATGAAGCTCACCCACTTGCTGGTGGCTGGTACCTCACTTCAAGTGAAATACCGGCCGACTTCACAGGGTATCGAACGGAGGTGAACATTCAAAAGAACCATTTCAGTTTTCCAACAAATCGGATTCTCATCCGTTGTCGTCAGTCGCCTACCGAAAATGAAAAGCGCTTTCTTTCAACGTTTGGAAAACTTTCGTCAATGCATTCAAGATCAACCCTGCTGGTATTGGAAACAAATGCATCGTTTAACGAGGAGGTATTAAATATCATGCATTCAATTGAGGATGCTGAAATGTTCCAAACCGTTCAGAGAGATCAATGTTTTACACTTGATGCTTGTAGCAACGATCCGCTTTACCCAAACCAATGGCACCTAGAGAATACGGGTAGCGCACTTCAATTTAACGGTACTTCTGATGCAGATGTAGATGGAAACGAAGCGTGGAACTACAGTACAGGAAATTCAGTGGTTGTTTCAGTCATGGACAGCGGTATCGATACGTTGCACAGCGAGTTCAGTGGAAGACTTCTTCCCGGTTACGATGCTTTTTCAACGCCCACAAGCGATAGCAAAGGATACCCTTCACTTGATTTTCCTGAAAATGCGCACGGCACCGCCTGTGCGGGCATAATTGGTGCTGAGCAAAACAATGCACAAGGTGTAAGCGGTATTGCACCCGATGTGCAACTGATTCCGATTCGGATGTTTACCTACGTCAGTTTTCAAGGACAAACCGTCCCTTTTACGAATATGGCAGCCCTCTTGGCCGGAATTTCCTATTCGGTGGATTCCATGAATGCAGATGTTATCAGTTGTTCTGCTGGCCTAACCGATGAGTACATTTCACTCCTAAGTATCGACACTACCATTTGCAATGAAGAAATGCGGCTTGCCACCCAAATAGGACGAAATGGAAAAGGAACGGTCTTGTTTTTCTCGGCTGGAAATGACAACATCAATCAAGTCATTTGGCCTGCCAACCTACCCGAAACGATTGCTGTTGGTGCTAGTAATATGTGCGACCGAAGAAAAAGCATGAACGATTGTTCTCCCGAAACGTGGTGGGGAAGTTCGTTCGGGGACGGATTGGATTTAGTTGCCCCGGGCGTAAAAATAGCTACTACCGATATGGGTGGCGCGCTTGGGTACGGGAATGAGGATTACACCCTTAGCTTTAATGGAACAAGTGCTGCATGTCCATTGGCCGCTGGAATTGGAGCCTTGCTTTTGTCCGAAAATCCAACCCTCACTGCTGCAGAGGTTCGACATATACTGAATGCCACTGCTGAGCGAGTATCCACATATGGATACGACAGCCTAACCGTTCACGGAACTTGGAATGCGGAAATGGGACATGGAAGAATCAATGCCCACCAGGCTTTGCTTCATGCTTTTGAAGCGGCTTTTGTTTCATTTACAGAAGATCGACTTGTTGTTTTCCCGAATCCTGTAAAAGATGAATTTACCATAAAGATTCCAGGTCTATCCTTCGGCCAACTGCGCATTGAAGATATGATGGGAAAAGTCGTTTATTGTTTTCCTTTAAATGGAAATGAAACGGTGCCTATTTCTGCAGAAAAATGGAGTAATGGCGCCTACACCGTGTCCATCGAAACTGCGTATGGTGTTCGCAGGGTAAAACTACATATAGCACATTAAAAAACCGCCCGAAGGCGGTTTTCATTTATCATTTATTCTTTTCTCATTTGCTCCCTCTCCCACTCGCGGTATAGGTCAAAGTAACTTTTGGTCTCGACAACGATGACACCCCCAAGGGTATCCCCATACTTAGCAGGTATCCCACCTGTATAAACCATCATTCGACCAATGGCACAACTCGGCACATTGTTCACCTGCCTTCCCTTCACCCCATCCAACAAGTAAATCATGTCGCCTTTTCGTGCACCTCGAAACATTAGTTCACCATCCTCTGCCATGCGCACATCAGAATTATAAGCCGTTGCAAGAGCAGAGACACTGAATTTTACCGGGCTCTGTTCAATTTCCTCGGAAGTCACCTCACGAATCGGCAATGAACCATATACCAATTTCATTTCACCGTTATTCGCTTTCACTGTTACCCCTTTTAAATCAACCGTTTTGGGATCAAAATGAATTAGTCCCGCCTGAAAGAAACCGTCCATTGGCACGTCGGCGAGGATACCTTTCATGGTGTCTCGCAATACCTTCACATTCATGTTGTATTTACCCGCTGGAATACCAGTGATACGAAACCTGCCATCAACGTCAGTCAAAGCCTGGTATTTTTTATCCTGATCGATTACAAAAACCTGTGCCCCTACGATGGTTGTTCCATTTTTCTCAGCAATTGTTCCAACAATTTCACCGAGTGCTTCTTGTGCGAATGTACCGTGGCCCGCCAACATACATCCAATGATCAATAATTTCTTCATGTTTTCCTGAATTTTTGGTTCAGATGCACAAAAAGAAAAAATTGCATAAAAAAATACAAGGTATTTTTTCAGAGGCTTATTCCAAGCCCGCACTCGAGCATGGAAATGCCCTATCTACTTTTTTAAACAGTCCTTGAAGTACTTTACCTGGTCCGACCTCGATTACCTCGCTGGCTCCATCTGCAATCATTTGTTGCATGGTCTGTGTCCAACGTACAGGGGCAGTAAGTTGAGCTATAAGGTTTTCTTTAATTTGAGCAGGATCTGTAACTGCCGAGGCTGTTACATTTTGGTATACGGGACAAATCGGCTGGGTAAAAGCGGTACGTTCAATAGCTGCTGCTAATTCGGTCCGCGCTGGTTCCATGAGCGGTGAATGAAACGCACCCCCCACTTGTAGCATCATGGCACGTTTAGCGCCGGCTTGCGTGAGTGATTCACAAGCTGCCTGCACGGCTGCCAATGCACCGGATATCACAAGTTGTCCTGGACAATTGTAATTGGCTGCCACCACTGTACCAGGAGTATTTGTACAGATTTCTTCAACCACTGAATCATCCAAGCCCAAAATAGCGGCCATAGTAGAGGGCTCAGCTTCGCAGGCCTTTTGCATGGCCAAAGCGCGCTGATGTACCAACGTTAAACCACTTTCGAAGGAAAGGGTTTTGTTTGCTACCAAGGCTGAA
Organism: Crocinitomicaceae bacterium; assembly: GCA_044372835.1. Classification (GTDB taxonomy): domain Bacteria; phylum Bacteroidota; class Bacteroidia; order Flavobacteriales_D; family Crocinitomicaceae; genus M0103. The sequence continues at coordinate 68,248 of JBILRE010000013.1, forward strand.
AATTCTCCCAAGGAATGCCCAGCAACCATGTCGGGTTGAAATCCGTCGCCTAAGCAGGCCGCTAAAACCGTTGAATGGATGAAAATAGCCGGTTGAGTGACTTTCGTTTGTTTTAATTCTTCATCCGATCCTTCGAACATAATAGAAGCAATATCAAACCCCAGTATTTCGTTCGCTTTTGCAAACATGGTTTTTGCCACATCGGATTGTTGGAACAGGTCCTTACCCATTCCTGAAAACTGAGCTCCTTGGCCCGGAAAAACATATGCTTTCATGTGTGTAAAATTGAAGTACAAAAGTACACAAAGTTCAGTGATACAACTAAAAAAGGGTCGGTTACCCGACCCTTTTCCACTTTAATTTTATGTGTATTATTTACGAACGATCAATTTCTGAGTTGAAATTTTTCCGTCGATGTTCAAGTTCACCATGTACACACCGTTTGACAATGCATCTGTATTGATGTTCACTTGTTGTGTTCCGTTTACTGTTCCAAGAACTGTGTTGAACACATTTTTACCTGACAAATCCATTACATTTAACGCAACCTCAGAAGCTGAAGTAGTTTCAAAACTAACGGTAGTTGAACCGTTGGCAGGGTTTGGATAAATGGACATTCCTGCTTCGTTAGTCAATTCAGTAACGGAAGCAGATGGGTCATCGGTCAATCGAATCATTACTGCACCAGGAGATGTAAGGCTAAACAAATCACCGTTGGCGTCAAAACCTAGTACAGAACCTTCATATGTATTTTGTGCAAGACCGAAACGTACTTCAGTAGCACCTCCAAAGTGACCAGCAACAGCAAGAATGTCGTCACCTGGATTAAGTGTGATTGGACCACCAACGATTGGAAGTGTTGACCAAGTTGCTGTGGTAGCTCCAACCACTCCAAGTTCTGTCTCAGCCAAGAATTCATATGCATCTACTCCATTGTATTTCCAAAGTTCACAGAAGTACTCGCTTCCAACAGCCGCAGAACCTTGTGTAGCAAGATAAACCTTAACCGCAGTCACATCCATTGGATCAAACATTTCATGTACGTTACCAATTTTTAAAGGCTGGTCGTTTTGAGAAGAAATCTGACTGATGGAACCAGATAATACGTTATTATCTCGAGAGTATTCGTAAGCGGTTACAAAAACCTCCATGGAAGTTTGGTTATTTGCTAAGGCAGCATCAGTATTTGCTCCTAAGTCCGTTGAAAGATCAATGGTTTTAGTACCAATACCTGTTGGAATGTAAGGGGTAGAAATGGATACTGAATCCACAATTCCTGCATTGATAGCAACGGTAGAACCGGTTGCAGCGTAACCTCCAGTAGCAGAAGCTGTCATTGCCACAGCAGGTTGGTTAAGCGCCCCATTGTTCAATGCTTTCGCACCAAAAGTCATTCCCGGGAAAGATGATTGGGAAGCAGGGATATGGTAGTAATCTAAACCAAATGTTGTTGCAACGTCAGTTGCTTGATACCAGTTCGTTACTTTTACGTCATTGTTCCAAGCCTCTACGATACGCACGTTGTCGATACCCCAGAACCAGTCCCAAACACCCACATAGTGGAAACGGATTTTTACCTGGTTTGTCCAAACACCTCCTGCTCCAATAGCCGAGGTAATGTTCACCACTTCTTCCTCGTTAGGAACACAGTTGGTATTCACAGGAACTTCAGCCTCTGGATTCACCTGAAATGTTGTCCATGTAGCCCCACCATCGTTGGACACTTCCACATAGTTTTCGTCGTAATAATGACGGTAATATTCTGCAAAAACCAAGTACATGGCAGCGGAACCTGCGCCACTAAGGTCAATGTTTTGTGTGTACTCAAAGTATGCATCTTGCGCTACTCCGTTTCCTGCATTGTCCGAGTTGATAAATGCAAAGTTTCCACTTGCTCCTCCGAAGGTTGCTGGCCATTGGTAACCTGCCTGTTGTTGTGTGATGTTGGTAGGAATAGCAGAAAGAATTTCCCAATCCCCACCTTGGTGATTTAAACCATCTACTTGCGCCCAATCCGCAAGTACATCGAATCCATTTTGCCACCACTGCTGGCCTTCCACTTTTTGTTGATTCACAACTTTTTTGTTCACGGGACGAACTTCATTTCGTTCGTACCGAGCAGATACCTTATTGGGTGTTACCTGTGCATTCAACACAAATGAACCTAACAAAGCACCTGTTAATATGTACAACTTTTTCATACGGTATAATTAAAATTTCGCGCTAAATATACTAAGAATGGCAACAACCTCAAAACAAAAGTTCACTGGTATTTGAATGAACCCCTAAAATTCATTGAGTGCGTGTTCTTTTGAGGAAAACAACGCCCTATTTTAATTGAATAAATCTTTTGCGAATAACAGGCTACAGTTTATAAAGCAGAATGGAAATGAAATGATGGCCTGATTTTCAGCTATTTAAAGCGCCTATCTTTCGAATAGAATTTGAGTAACCTGTGCGTGTATTTTATATCTTTGTTCACGATAAATGAAAAACAACCAAGTATTTAAGGTTCTGGTCTATTTTGGCATCTTTAAGTTGTTATTTATCGTACTTGCCTTTCTTTTGGAACAGAATTTCATGCAATTGTTTGAAATTCAAAACCTTGGATCTAAAGATTTCTCCTTTAACGATATGTACTATCGGGTAAAGATGAAAGAGGGCCTCGAACATTCGCAACATTTTTCCAGAAAAAAATCGGTGGTGCTAATTAATTCAGGATCGCTCAACCGGGACCAATTCAGACACGAACTAAGTCAAGTAATTGAGCGCCTTAACACCTTTGAACCGTCAGCTATCGGAATCGATCATACGTTTAGCAAACAAAGTACACAGCCTGATTCCAGCACCAATAAATTAAAGGAAGCCATTGCCTTTTCATCGCATACCGTAATGGCCCGAATACCCAACGAATCTAAGAACACCCTTCACTTTAATAAGCCAAGCGGAGATGTTGAATTACCAGTAGTGCATTTTTCCATTCGTTACTATAAAGACGGATCCCAGACATTTGCTTCACAACTTTGTGAGCAAGCCGGTTACAAGAAGGAGGAAGCGGACGAGTCGGACGGTAAGTTTCCCATTCACTATTCGTCCATACAAAATGGTATGGTTCACTGGTTGAACAGGGAAAATCAATATTACGACATCAATTTTAAGTTCGTAGAAGGTCCTGAATTATTTGATTCTACCTATTTAGCGGATTTAAAAAACCTACTAAAGGGTAAAATAGTGATTATTGGCCACCTTGGAAGCCCTGACGGTTTCAATCTTTTTGATGTAGAGGACAAGCATCCCGTTCCAGTGGACACTTCGAATGTGGCCAACCGTGAACGGATTATGCCCGGTGCTGTCGTTCATGCAAATGCAGTGGAAAACATCCTGCATCCGGAGGAAAGGTTTTCGGAATGGAAAGGCTGGTCTCTTTACCTCGCATTGGAGCTTATTTTTCTTTTGTACCTGATTTTCATCATGTTTACAGAATTCGGTAAGTTATTCAATGTCTTTCTTTTAGCCCTCATCTCCTTCCCATTGATTTATTTGGTACTATTTATGATGGAGAAAGGTGTTTATGTAACGCTGGGTGTAACTCTTCTCCAATTGTTGATGGTAGAAGAAGTTCTCGAGATCATTGATTTTATTTACGATAAGCTGCGAAGGCTAAAACCTACGAAAAAACTAGACAAATGAAAATATCCTACTTCAAGCAATTTTTACTCCTTATCGGATTAACCTTATTATTTGCGCCAACCTACCGGGCCCAAGACATCGTAGTAAAGGTGAAAAAAGGAACGGTCAAATTTAAAGGCAAAGTAAAATCCTCCTCTGATCAAGCCTTTGTTGTTGGCCCAAAGGATTCTGTATTCGTCACAGCCGGGGCATTGGCAGTGGCAAGAAAAGGAACAACAGTAGTAGAATTAACTTCGGGAAAAAAATATTCTTACAAAGCCATTAATTCTGCAATCACTAAGAAAAAAGCAACTAGTAGCGGTAATTTTTCCGATGTAGTTTTCAATGACAAGATTCAAAAACCTGCTGGAAAAGTATATGGAAGTACCAGCAGAAGCTCCGGCGAACGTTTACCAAACCACATGTTCCCTGAACGTGAAGTAATCGTCATTTGCGACACCTTGCATATCGAGTTTGGCAACGATTGGACCAATCCTTCCACCGACTTTACTTTAACGAACGCTTCGACAATGGATACGGTTCGCTCCATTTCTTTGGAACCTGATGATAAACTGGTTGTTTTAGCTGATTTAAAGGAAGGCAAGTACAAATGGAACGTAACAGTGCGTTACAGAGAGGAAAATAAATCGGTGTTTCTACTCTTGGAAAACACCTTTTCGGTTCCTTCAGAAGAGTACAAATCCAAAGCGAGGGAGGAGCTGTGGCAATTTAAAAATGAATGCGCCGATTTCAGCAAGGAATTATTTGAAGAATTACTCTCAGAGTATTTATACTTCAAGAACTGGCACTCCGGGATCTACTAACAAAAAAAGCGGGATATACCCGCTTTATAATCTCTTATGTAAAATGTGTTCTACCTAAGCCTCCGTTTGAATTGGCTGGATAGAAACGAACGAACGGTTATCTTTTTTCTTTTGGAAATGAACTAGACCGTCTGTTAGTGCATATAGGGTATGGTCTTTACCGATTCCTACATTTTCCCCTGGGTGGTGTTGCGTGCCGCGCTGGCGAACGATGATGTTACCAGCAATAGCTGCTTGACCACCGAATATTTTTACACCCAAGCGCTTGCTGTGGGATTCACGACCGTTTTTAGAACTACCGACTCCTTTTTTGTGTGCCATGGTATTACGTATTAAATCAAGCGTTAATCGCTTTGATGGTTATCGATGTAAATTGCTGCCTGTGACCATTTCTTTTCTTGTAACCTTTTCTTCTTTTCTTCCTGAAAACGATTACTTTATCACCTTTAACATGGTCATTTACTTCTGCGGTAACTTTTGCTCCGCTGATAGCCGGGGCGCCAACCTGAATGTTGCCACCGTTTTCAATCAACAACACACGGTCAAACTCAACGCTTGAACCTAATGCTGCATCTAAACGATGTACAAAAATCTTTTGGTCTTTTTGCACTTTAAATTGCTGCCCTGCTATTTCTACAATTGCGTACATATAGCGTGTTTTTTTTTTAATTTGGATGGCAAATGTAATGCTTTTTATCAAAACAACAAGAAAAATCCCAGATTATGACGATTCATGCTCCGTATTGAACCCGCCATTGTTGATAAAAAACACGCCAACTAAAATAATGAGCATTGATCCAATCTGCAAATAAGACATTTTCTCTCCGAAGAAATAACCAATAAAAACGGCTACAACAGGAATAAAGTAAGTCACGCTACTCGCAAATAACGCAGAAGTGGCCGCGATCAAACGATTGAATAATACCACCGATATTGCTGTTCCAAAAAGAGCGAGAACCGCAATATAAAACAAGGAATTTGTTGCACCAGGTTGATAGCGCAAGGTCTCGGTCACACCGGTAGAAAAAACGCCCATTATTCCGAAGGGAAGCAAGAGAAAAAAGGCAACTGCGGATATATCCAAGGCTGGAACTTCATGAAGTGCATGTTTAATGGTGTTTAAACTGACCGCGTAACAAAATGTTGCCAGCACAACTGAAAAAATATGGCTCCAATCACCATCGAAAGAGAGCGACTTCCCAAAGAACATCAATAGAACGATGCCTATCGTCCCTATCAACATACCCAACTGTTGCCTCCTAGAAAGTTTCAACTTAAAAACCAACACACCTATCAACACCGTAAAAACAGGTGTAAAACTGTTTAGCATGCCCGTAAAACCAGAGGACAAACCTGTTTCGGCATACGTAAATAGAAAAGCGGGGACAAAATTCCCAAGCAATCCAACCACAGCGATAGCGAAAAACACCTTTGCATTCAGTAGTGTTTTCAGTTTCCTCAAGGCAAAAGGCGCAAGCGCCACTGATGCGATAAACATGCGCAATGCGGCTACTTGGGTATCCGAAAAAACAACTTTTCCGGCTTCGTCGTACATCCCTTTTTTCATCAAGATGAAGGAACTTCCCCATATACACGAAAGCAAAAGCAGTAAAAACCAATTGAAGGCATTCTTTGACACGGCGCAAAGGTAGTTACTCAAAAGAGAAGGGAGACCAAGTTTTAAAAAAACAATTCAACACCCTTTAAAACACATCGAACAATAAGATTAAAAAAACTATCCCACAATTTACCACAAACCCTTTTTTCAGTAATCTTTTCAGTTATAACGGATAATTTGGAGTATGCAAAATGTAACCATTCGAACGAATTCAAGTATAAACTTTTCAACAATTCATACTTTGTGGTAAAAAGTGGTAATATTTCCATTATTTTTACCCATTATTTATCGCTATGGCGGGTTTAGTAGGAGAATTTGAGGTCAAACTGGATGGAAAAGGAAGGTTTCTTTTCCCATCTGCGTTGCGCAAACAATTGCCTCCTTCCGCTCAGCGTGACTTCATGTTAAACAAAGGATTTGAGGACTGTTTGACGCTTTACCCCCTTCCGGGTTGGGAAAAAATAAGCGAGAAACTCTCCAAGATGAACTTGTTCAAACCAAAAAACAGGATGTTTTACCGCCTTTTTCACCAAGGAGCGAAACCCGTTTCTCTTGACAACGCAGGTAGAATACTAATTCCCACGGGGCACATGAGCCGTGTTGGTTTGGTTCAGGAAGTTATGCTGATTGCCTACAACGACCGCGTCGAAATCTGGGACAAGTCAAAGTACTTCTCCATGATTGACGGCAACATGGCGGATTTCGCTGACTTGGCGGATGAAGTAATGGGTGATTTGGATGGAATTGAATAAGAGCACATACCATGTTCCGGTTTTATTGAACGAATGCATTGAAGGCCTAAACCTAAAGCCTGATGGCACGTATGTGGATGTCACATTCGGAGGTGGAGGTCATGCCCGAAGTATTTTTAAGGTCCTTTCAAAAGAGGGAACCTTAGTTGCTTTTGACCAAGATAAAGAAGCGCTACAAAATACTTGGGAAGCTGAAAATTTCCATTTTATTCAAAGCAATTTCACGTTTTTAAAGAATCAATTGAAGCTGGCCGGATTTCCTGCTGTCGATGGCATATTAGCCGACTTGGGGGTTTCTTCTCACCAATTTGATACCGAAGAAAGAGGGTTTACGCTACGTACGGATGCACCCCTTGACATGCGCATGAATCAACAGGCTACTTTGTCTGCAAAACAAGTGTTAAACGATTACTCCGAAGAGGAATTATTACGCGTCTTTCGCTCGTATTCGGACCTAACAAATACACGAAAGGTTGTTCATGCGATTATGCTCCGACGAGAGGCCAATCCGCTAAAAAGTACAGGCGACCTTATTGATTCGGTGAGTAGTTGCACACCTAAGGTTAAGCCTCACAAGTTTTTAGCTCAGCTTTTTCAAGCGATTCGAATAGAGGTGAACGACGAAATGGGTGCTTTGCGCAACCTCCTTGAACAAGCAAAAGATTGTTTACATATTGGAGGAAGGCTTGTGGTGATTTCATACCACTCAATTGAGGACCGCATGGTGAAAAATTATTTTAAGAAAGGCTCAATTGATGGAAAAGAAACCAAAGATTTTTATGGGAACCTGTTGAAGCCCTTCACCGAAGTGAATCGCAAACCGATTAGTCCTACGGAAAAGGAAATGCACCAAAATTCAAGGTCAAGGAGTGCCAAACTCAGAATTGCTGAACGAAATGCCTGAGAACGAATTCATAGAAAAACCAGAGGTAATACAACCTCAACCACCTCCCGCAAAGAAGGTGAAACGGAAACCTTCTGGTGCTCCCCGAAAAAAAGGCATGTTGATTCAAATTCTGAATGGGGAATTTTTAACACGGGAATTTTTCCTCAACAATTTAGGCTTCATATTCTTTATCATTTTCCTCCTTTTACTGGTGGTAGGAAAGGGATATTATGGAAAACAACTGACAAAAGACGTGGATAGAACCCAAAAAGAGCTTGACGAATTGACAGCCGATTACATACAAGCGAAAACGCAGCTTGAAGAAGATACAAGGCGATACAAACTGGTACTTAAACTGGGCAAACTGGGATTAAAAGAATCCGAAAATGAAACCAAGGTAATCCGTTTAAAAGCAGATTGAGCATGAGTCAGAAAAATCCGATGGTCTGGAAGGTGTATTCGATTTACTTCATTTTTGTGGTGATCATGGCGGTTGTGCTTATACAAACCGCAAAAATTCAATTCGAAGGACGAACGAATTTGTTTTTTACATCATCGACAAAAGATAAAAAATTGCCCATTAAATATGTAAATAAGATACCACGCAGGGGCGAAATCCTCGATGTAAATAGCACTCCTCTCGTTACTACCGTCACCTACTACGCCATTTACATGGACGCGACGGTTGTCGAAGAAAAAGTATTCGATTCCGATTTAATGGACCTATGCAAGGGGCTCGAAGCGTTCAGGGGAAAAACGTCGGCACGGGAATATTTCAACAAAATCATGGAGGCACGAAAAAGAGGCAACCGATACCTCATGCTTTTTCCAAAGGTCACCAACGAGGAACGTAAATATTTGCGGAAGCTTCCCATCTTTAAATTGGGAAAACTAAAAGGTGGATTGATTGACACAGAGGAAAGGCAAGAAAGAAGGCTTCCTCATGGCAAAATGCTTCGCCGTACCCTGGGTTATTACAAAGAACCTGAAGGGCAAAAACCAATTGCAGTAGGCATTGAAGGCGCATATAACAATTACTTGAAAGGAGAGCCAGGTGTCGAAATAGAGCAGAAAATAACTACGGGATGGAAGCGAACAGGTCAAGTTGTTAAAGAAGCAGTTGAGGGTGCAGATGTGGTCACCTCAATCGATAAGGAGATTCAGGAAGTGGCTGATTCGGAACTTGAAAAGCAATTGAAAATTCAACAAGCAAGCTTCGGGTGTGTAATTGTTATGGACGTGAAAACAGGATATATCCGAGCGATATCAAACCTCACTCGTGATAAAAAGGGGAACTACAACGAGGTATTTAACCATGGAATAGGCACGAAAGAAGTCCCAGGGTCTACGTTCAAACTGGCATCTTTGCTAGCTGCGCTAGAGGATGACTTGATTGAAATTACAGATACGGTAAATGCCAAAGGACTTTATATTTTTGGAAAAAGAGATACCCTAAGAGATACGCGTACCGGAGGGTATGGCAAGATAACCATTCAGGAGGCCTTCGAAAAATCCTCAAATGTCATCTCTAAAGTAATAGACAAAGCCTATCGAAAAAATCCCGAGGCCTTTATTGACCGTTTGAAGCAATTTGGCTTAACTGAACCGTTGGGAATTGAACTAGAAGGCGAAGCTAAACCAAAAGTAAAACAGCCCGGAACCAAAGACTGGAGCGGAAATACCGTGGCATGGATGTCAGTCGGGTATGAATTTCAACAAACGCCGCTTCAAACACTCACCTTTTACAATGCAGTAGCCAACCAAGGGAAAATGGTCAAACCCCTCTTTGTGAAAGAAATTAGAAGAGGCAGTGAAGTGGTTAAATCGTTTGATCCTGTAGTACTCAAGTCCAAGATTTGCTCCGACGAGCACCTTCGCACGATGCATAATTGCTTAAAAGGAGTAATGAAAAGAGGTACAGGGGTTGACTTGTTTTCCTCTCAATTTGAAATCGCTGGTAAGACGGGAACCTCTGTCATTTTGGGGGAAAATAAAGCCTATAACAAAAAGAAAAAAGCTTACCAGGCCTCGTTTGTTGGATATTTCCCTGCTGACGACCCCATTTATTCCTGTATTGTCGTTATTTCTGAACCGAAAAAGGACATGTATGGAGCAAAAGTTTCGGGAACCGTATTTGCCGCTATTGCAAACAAGGTGTATGCATCAACATTAAAGTACCACCGAGCAATCAACGAGTCTAAGCCGCGTCAAATGGGTGCACCACTCACCAAAGCTGGCAATCGATACGACTTACAGCGGTCTTTGAAGTGGTTAAATGCACCTTTCACCATGGAAGGCAGTCATGAATGGATGTACGCCACTAGGGAACGCAATAAAGTTGTTTTGCGCAGAAAAAAAGTCAACAAGCACGCTATTCCAAACTTGACTGGAATGACTGCAAAAGATGCTGTTTACCTCATCGAATCACAGGGAATGGTCGCCCGCGTAAAAGGGTATGGAAAAGTAGTTAAACAATCGTTGCCCGCAGGGTATCCCTCCTATGCCGGGGGAATCGTAACCATAACACTTGAACCATGAACAGGACATTGAACGACATAGTGCAAGACGTATCTTTCATTCGTGAAGGGGGTGACCGTTTTCAATCCATCGAGCGAATTGTTTTCGATTCAAGAAAAGCTGGACCTTCTACCCTGTTTTTTGCCATAAAAGGCGTTCAAACCGACGGACATCGCTATTTGAATAGTGTGTTGGAAAGCGGTTGCAGCGCCATTATTACAAGTGAACCAATCGAAACACCTGAAGGTATCTACCAAGGGGTGGTAAAAGACACACAGTTTGCACTCGCTATTTGCGCATCCACCTTTTTCGGGCATCCATCTCAAAAGTTAACACTTATCGGAGTGACCGGCACGAACGGAAAAACCACAACCACTACCCTATTGCATGATGTATTTATGGGAATGGGATTTCATTCAGGGCTTTTATCCACTGTCGTCAATAAAATAGGACAAAAGGAGATGACAGCCACGCACACCACACCAGATCCTATAAATTTGAACAGGTTATTGGCAGAAATGGTTGAAGATGGCTGTACTCATTGCTTCATGGAGGTCAGTTCTCACGCGGTGCACCAACACAGGGTGACCGGACTGGACTTTAATGGAGGAGTGTTTACCAACATAACCCATGACCACCTCGATTACCACCAAACCTTTGCCTCCTATATTGAAGCCAAAAAAGGGTTTTTCGATGCTTTAAACGATTCCGCTTTTTCACTGGTTAATGCAGACGATAAACACGCCGCAGTCATGGTTCAGAACACACGTTCGAAAGCGCAAACCTATGCCCTTAAAAACCCGGCTGACTTTAAGGCGCGGATACTTGAAAATCAGTTTAATGGCCTAGTTCTCAGTGTGGATGGTACCGAGGTATTTACGCGACTTATTGGTGATTTTAATGCCTACAATTTGCTCGCCGTATATGGCGTTTCTAGGCTCCTTGGAATCGAAAAAATGGATGTACTTACGGCTATCAGTGAACTTCATTCTGTCGAGGGGCGATTTCAACAATACCGAAGCGCTAAAAATATTACAGCCATTATAGACTACGCCCACACTCCTGATGCGCTCGAAAATGTCTTGTCCACGATACGCAGCATTCGAAATAAAAACGAACGCATTCTTACAGTTGTAGGATGTGGTGGCGACAGAGATCGCGACAAAAGACCAAAAATGGCCAAAATTGCATGTCAAATGAGTGATCAATTGATCCTTACATCTGACAATCCAAGGTCTGAGGATCCAGAGGCGATTATCGCGGACATGCTCGCTGGAATAACTCAGGTGGAAGATGAAATCAAAACGCTTGCAATTACGGACCGAACTCAAGCAATCAAAACGGCCATCTCCATGTCTCAACCAAACGATATTGTGTTGATTGCAGGAAAGGGACATGAAAAATACCAGGAAATCAAAGGAGTACGATATGACTTTGATGACCTTGAAATCACAATAGAATTATTTAATAAACTGGGGAAATAGTGCTTTATTATCTGTTCAATTTTCTAAATAAACTAGATGTGCCCGGAGCGGGATTGTTCGAATTCATTTCGTTTCGAGCTGCCTTGGCCCTCATCACCTCATTGATTGTCTCGATTTTCTTCGGTAAAAAAATCATTGGTTTACTTCAAAAACAACAAATTGGTGAAACAGTCAGAGACCTAGGCCTTGCAGGTCAAGTGGAAAAGTCAGGAACGCCAACCATGGGAGGCATCATCATTCTCGGAGCGATTCTCATCCCTACCCTTCTTTTTGCGAAACTTCACAATATTTATGTGCTTACCATGATACTCGCCACCGTCTGGCTTGGATTGATTGGATTTTTGGATGATTACATCAAGGTATTCAGAAAAAATAAGCAAGGCCTGGCTGGGAATGCCAAGATTGTCGGACAAATCGGTGTGGGTTTACTGGTAGGAAGTATCTTATATTTTTCGGACGATGTTCGTGTGCACAAAAGAGTTCCGGCAGATTACCAACTCCAAGCTGACGAGTCCTTTGTAACCCACGAACATACCAGCGATAGTACCAAACAATACAAGTGGATTCGGACTGATGATATGACCACCACCATACCTTTCATTAAAGGAAACGAGTTTAATTACAATTGGCTCATTGGTGACCTCGATAAATCTTACGGATGGCTGCTTTTCATACCAATTGTGATTTTTATCGTGATTTCGGTATCAAATGGTGCCAACATCACCGATGGTTTAGACGGTTTAGCTACCGGTTCGTCTGCCATCATTGGACTTGCTCTTGCGGTGCTAGCCTATGTTAGTTCGAATGCGCGTTTCGCGGATTACCTGGATGTGATGTACATACCGCTTGCTGAGGAACTGGTAGTCTTTATTGCGGCGTTTGTGGGAGCATGCATCGGCTTTCTCTGGTACAATTCTTATCCTGCTCAAGTATTTATGGGTGATACGGGAAGTTTAGCACTCGGAGGAATTATCGCCGTGTTTGCAATTTCCATTCGAAAAGAACTCCTCATTCCTGTCCTTTGCGGGGTATTCTTGATCGAAAATTTATCGGTGATGATACAGGTAAGTTACTTCAAATACACCAAACGAAAATTCGGCGAGGGAAAAAGGATTTTTCTAATGTCGCCGTTGCACCATCACTACCAGAAAAAAGGAATACATGAAGCGAAGATTGTCGCCAGGTTTTGGATCGTAAGTGTACTGCTTGCAGTGGTAACCATTGTAACCTTAAAAATGCGTTAAAAGTGGTTGAAAAAAACAAATACCTCGTAGTTCTGGGTGCCGGCGAAAGCGGTATCGGCGCTGCAATCCTTGGTAAGGCCAAGGGTTGGGAAGTATTTGTATCTGATAAAGGAACCATCCAACCCGAATACAAAGCTGAGCTTGAGCACGAAGGCATTGAATGGGAAGAGGGGTGCCATACATTGGAACGCATGGAGCATTGCGATTTGGTTGTCAAATCACCAGGTATTCCAGACCATGTTAGTAGCATCCAACACCTCCTTTCACTTGGAAAAAAAATTGTATCAGAAATTGAATTTGCAGGACAATATTTGCAGGGAAAAGTGATCGGCATAACGGGCAGCAACGGGAAAACCACCACCGCACTCTTGACCTACCACATTCTCAAAAAGGCAGGCTTAGATGTTGCACTGGCGGGAAATGTGGGTACAAGTCTTGCGCGTGTAGTAGCCAAAAACCAACACGACTGGTATGTAGTTGAATTGAGCTCGTTTCAATTAGACGGCATGTATTCCTTTAAAATTGACGTCGCCATTCTAACGAATATTAAACCGGATCACTTAGACCGGTATGCCTATAACATGGAGCTTTACACCGCCTCCAAATTCCGCGTGTTACAAAATCAAACCAGTGACTGCTGGTTCATTTACAACGCTGATGATTCGACCATCGCAGCGTACCTGAAAAACAACTCACCAGTGGCACAATGTGCTCCGTTTTCGATAAACCGAACCTTGGATTTTGGTGGATTTGCAGATGAAAAACAACTAACAATTAACATAAAAGAACAATTTACTATGTCTATTCATGAATTAGCCCTTAAGGGCAAACACAACACCCAAAACACCCTTGCCTCTGGAATTGCAGCAAGGATATTAGAAATCCGCAAGGAAATTGTACGCGAAAGCTTGGAAGACTTCGTCAATGTAGAACACCGATTGGAGTTTGTGGCAAAAGTACATGGCATTGAATTTATCAATGACTCAAAAGCTACAAACGTCAATTCTTCTTGGTTTGCTCTCGAGAGCATGGAAAATCCTACGGTTTGGATCGTTGGAGGGGTCGACAAAGGAAACGATTATTCAGAATTGATTCCACTTGTTAAGGATAAAGTAAAAGCAATCGTCTGTTTGGGTATTGACAACCGCAAACTGTTAGACACTTTTTCTGAATGTGTGGAAAACATTGTAGAGGCCAAAAATGCCACCGAGGCCGTGGCTTTCAGTTACAACTTGGCTCAAAACGGCGACACAGTGCTTTTATCTCCCGCATGTGCTTCCTTTGATTTATTTGAGGATTATGAAGACCGTGGAAACCAGTTTAAAGCTGCAGTAAGATCGCTTTAATCGTTTTTGCATGTCGAATAAGGATCTAAAAAAAACCGGTGTTGATCTGACAAAACGGAGGAAAGAGGACCTCAGTAGGATGGCGTTAACCACCATGCGTCCCCATGGAAAGCTTTGGTCTATGGACATCTTCGCTTGGTACGACTCGGACCCAGAATTACTCACAAATACGATTCTCGCATTTCCATTTCCAGTGATTTGGATAGCACGCGCAGAAGAGGTCAAGTACGCGTTGCAATTCGATCCACATGTAGTAACCAACATTGATGCTATTCTTTTACACAGCGAAACACGCAATGAATTCAATGGGAAAATAGAAAACACAAACGTTTTGGGTTTCCAACAAATACCTGATGCCTTTGATTTTGTCCATTCACATCAAGGGGCAAAGCGCATCTTGCTCTTTACCTCATCAGGACCCCATCAGGAAACAGACTGTTCCATTTTTGAAACGTACATGACCGAACTAAAATGAGACACGTACTGACATACCTCAAAGGAGACCGGATTATCTGGATCATAACGCTGATTTTCCTTGCTTTTTCTTTGGTGAGTGTCTACAGTTTTGTGCCCATTTTGGTAAAAATTGAAGGTGGAACACCCATTCAATACCTAATGAAACATACCTTTTACGTAGGCCTTGGAATTGCAGGAATGTTGTGGATTCATCGGTTGGATGCAAAATACTATGCCCAACTGACGAAATTTCTGTATGTCCTTGCTATCGCGCTCCTTGTTTTCACCTTCTTTTTTGGAGCTAAGGTAAATGACGCTGGAAGGTGGATTAGAATTCCTTTTGTGGGTTTAACTTTTCAAACATCTGACTACGCAAAAATCGCTTTGCTCCTTTACCTTTCGCGGATGCTGGTCGTCAAACGTGACAAGCTCGATAGCTGGAAGGAAGGATTTTTACCAGTTATGTTACCCGTATTCATTATATGTACACTTATACTTAAAGACAATTTTTCAACCGCTGCCCTCTTGTTCTTTATTTGTTTAGTTGTTATGTTCATCGGGCAAGTTCCCTTTGGAAAATTGTTCACTTTCGTAGGCGCTGTTATCGTTTTTGTTGCCTTGCTTATTGGTATTCAAAAAATGGTACCTGAGGTCACTATTCTTCCCCGACTTCAGACATGGGAAAACCGTTTTATGACTAAAATGGATGGAAAAGAAGATGCGATTGCGAATGCGCAGGCACTCAATGCGGAACTAGCCATATATAATGGGTCCTTCTTTGGGCAAGGAGTTGGCGATGGCAAACTTAAAGAATTCATTCCCGAAGCTTACGCGGATTTTTATTACGCCAGTTTCGTGGAAGAATTCGGCCTTATTTGGGCCGTGGTACTTGCATTGTCCTATTTGATTCTCCTCTTTCGCATCATTCGAATTGGACTTAAAACAGAAAAATTATTTGAATCCTATGTATGTGTAGCCATTGGTATATTAATACTGACACAAGCATCCGTCAATATGATGGTTTGTTGTGGCTTGTTGCCGGTAACGGGTCAAAACATGCCCTTGCTCGCCATGGGAGGATCCGCTTTGATTATGACCTGCGCTGCGCTTGGTGTGATACAGAGTTTTGCTGAAGGAATCAACAAAAGAGAGCAGGAAAAAAACAACGGAATCAACGCATTGGTCGAGACATGAAACTAAACCGCGTCATTATATCAGGTGGAGGTACAGGCGGACATATTTTTCCAGCCATTGCCATTGCCAATGAGTTAAAAAGAAGAAATCCCCACATTGATATCCTTTTTGTGGGTGCTCTTGGAAAAATGGAAATGGAGAAAGTTCCACAAGCGGGTTACACCATTCAAGGGCTTCCCATTTCAGGATTTCAGCGAAAATTCACGTTTTCAAATTTCTTGCTGCCTTTCAAACTCATCTGGAGCATGATTCAGGCCTTGCGCATCCTTCAAAAGTTTAAACCTGAAGTCGCAATTGGGGTTGGAGGCTATGCCAGCGGACCGACCTTAAGAGCGGCTAGTATATTAGGTGTTCCAACCATTATTCAAGAACAAAATTCTTTTCCTGGAAAAACAAACCGGATTCTATCCAAAAAGGCAAAGGCCATTTGCACTGCTTTTGAAGGACTTGAGGCCTATTTCCCAAAAGAAATTATTCATTTGACCGGAAATCCTGTACGAACTGACATGGTACAAACAGCCGGAAAAAGAACAGAGGCAATAGCGCACTTCAAATTGAATAAGGAATATAAAACCTTGCTTATTATTGGCGGTAGCTTGGGAGCAAGAACGCTCAACCAAGCCATTTTACACCATCTGAAAACCCTATGTGCATCCGAAATACAAGTCATCTGGCAGTGTGGCGCCTATTACCACAAAGAAATGCTTGCTGCCCTTTCAACAACTAAAAATGACACTATTCATTTATTAAAATTCATCGATCGAATGGACCTGGCTTACGCAGCAGCAGACTGCATCGTGTCGCGCGCGGGCGCCATTTCTGTTTCCGAACTTTGCCTTATTGGAAAACCCGTCATTCTTGTTCCGTCCCCCAATGTGGCCGATGACCACCAAACAAAAAATGCCTTGGCATTGGTTCAAAAGGATGCTGCAAAGATCCTCAAAGATTCGGAAGCCATTGAAGAATTAATCCCGCAAGCATTGAAACTTATGAACGACCAAGGCTTGCAAGCACAATTGAGTCATTCCATTCAACAACTTGCAAAACCGAATGCATCGCAAGACATTGTCGATGTCATTGAACAAACCGCCAAGATCAAATGAAGGATAAAGAGCCATTCTCACTTTCTACCTTCCAATCTGTTTACTTTATAGGAATAGGTGGAATAGGCATGTCAGCGTTAGCACGTTACATGCATGCAAAAGGTTGGATTGTGGGCGGATACGACAAGACATCTACTCATTTAACCGTTCAATTAGAAGCGGAAGGAATGTTCGTTCATTACGAAGACGACATTAACCAGGTACCGTCACCTTTTTTAAATGCAGAAACCGCCTTAATCGTTTATACACCTGCTATTCCTCATGAAATGAAGGAACTGGTTTATTTCCAAGAGCATGCTTTTAAGGTGGTCAAAAGATCGGAATTGCTGGGGCTCATTACCAAGCATTCAAAAGCATTGGGAGTGGCAGGTACACATGGAAAAACAACAACAAGCACTATGCTTGCCCATGTTTTAAATCAATCTAGTCTTTCCTGTGATGCATTTTTAGGAGGCATTTCAAGCAACTTTCAGTCAAACTTACTAATAAAAAAAGACGCCAAATATACCGTCATAGAAGCAGATGAATTTGACAGATCGTTCCTTAATCTTCATCCGTATGCGTCGATTATCACCTCCATTGATCCCGATCATTTGGATATATACAACGACCCAACAACCTTTCACGAGGGCTTTCAATCCTATGCCGACTTAACTCATTCGAATGGATTTTTAGTCGTTAAAGAAGGTCTACCCATTCAAAGCAAGGTTCCAACGTTACGCTATGGTTTAAACTGTCCGGAGGCAGCTTATTCAGCAACACAGACCCGCTTCGTCGACGGTGAATTTAGCATGGACATTCAAGCTAGCAACAGGTCTATTGAGCATGTCGTTCTGGGGATTCCAGGCATACATAATGCCGAAAACGCACTCGCTGTATGGGCCATGTGCGAGCAGCTCGGACTTACGGAAAAGGAAATTCGAGCTGGCTTATCTTCCTTTCTTGGAGTAAAAAGGCGTTTTGAATACATTTTCAAAAGTGAGCGTATCATATTTATTGATGACTATGCCCACCATCCAACAGAAATCAACGCTTTGTTGCAGGCGGTTAGGGAAATGTACCCTAATAAGCCCATTACAGGGATTTTTCAGCCCCACCTGTTCTCTCGTACGAGGGATTTTTTCACTGGATTTGTGGATGCATTGGAAAAACTGAACAAACTCATTCTTTTGCCCATATATCCCGCGCGTGAAAAACCCATTACTGATATCAACAGTGAAAAATTGTTTGAAGCAATTCAACTAAAAGAAAAATACTTGATGAGTCCAACAGAAGCCATTGAAGCAAGTGAACACATCGAGGGCATACTATTAACCATTGGCGCTGGGGATATCGATCGCATTGTTGAACCTATAAAAAGACGATTAACATGAAACCTTGGATGCGTATTACGTTGTGGGTTATTTTTGGGCTTGGCTGTTTTACACTTCTTAGCCTAGCGTATAATGCCCAGGGAGAAAAAGTACTTAAATCACCGGAAATAGCTATCCACGTGAACGGGGAACACCCCCTTCTCACCGAGGATGAATTGCTTACACGCCTAAAACGCAACGGATACCTTTTTAACGGTCAATCTCAAGAGGAGCTTAAGCTTCATCAAATTGAAACCTTTATAAAACAGATGTCAGAGGTGCGTCATGTCGATGTGTTTGCACAAGTAGGAGACCGCTGGAGCATTGACATTGAAACACGCCAACCTATTGCGCGTATTTACAACAAGTATGGCGAAAGTTTTTACCTCGATTCAGATGGTGAAATCATGTCAGCGAGTCCACAGCACTGTGCCCGTGTGGTAGTCATTACTGGAGAAATTTCAGATCGTAAAAACTCGGTTTCCGTC
The DNA here is from genome assembly GCA_044372835.1 of Crocinitomicaceae bacterium. Classification (GTDB taxonomy): domain Bacteria; phylum Bacteroidota; class Bacteroidia; order Flavobacteriales_D; family Crocinitomicaceae; genus M0103. Next base: position 87,181 of record JBILRE010000013.1, read on the forward strand.
ACCGAAATTATTAACAACAATTCCTTGAAAACTATTCGAAAACTCGATAATCTTTACCGAATTTCAAACTATGTTTGTAATGATCCCTTTCTGCAATCTTTGATTGGTCAAATTCATGTTCAGAAAAGCGGTGACTTGGTATTAATTCCAATGGTTGGTGAACAGGTCATTGTTTTTGGAACGGCTTCAACAGATAAAGAAGTAAAAGAAAAATTTGACAAGTTAAAGGTTTTTTATAAAGAGGGTATTCCCTACGAAGGTTGGGACACGTATGAACTGATAAACCTAAAATTCACGCATCAGGTAGTATGTAGAAACACAAAAAAAGATGGCAAAAGCACGGACGACAGAACTATCCAATAAGAAGGGACTTAAATCGAAGATTATTGTTGGTCTTGACATCGGTACCACTAAGATCGTTTGCTTTGTTGGTCGACGAAACGAACATGGTAAAATAGAAATATTGTCTATGGGCAAGGCAGAATCGTTAGGGGTTTTGCGTGGAGTAGTGGCGAATATTCGGCAAACTGTAGATTCCATTAAAAAAGCGGTGAGCCAAGCGGAGGACCGGGTAGATGGTGATTTAACGATTAGGGTGGTCAACGTTGGTGTTGCCGGTCAACACATAAAAAGTCTTCAGGTTCGGGGCATTCATACCAGGGATCGATTCGATACCGATATTACGCAAAAAGACATCGATGCCTTAATCGACGATATGTATAAGTTGGTTATGCAGCCTGGAGAAGAAATCATCACCGTGTTACCTCAAGAGTACATCGTTGATCAAGAACAGGGAATCAAAGAGCCAATAGGTATGATTGGCGGACGACTAGAGGCAAACTTTCATATCATTACAGGGCATGTAGCTGCCTTAATGAATATAAAAAACTGTATTCAACGGGCTAATCTGGAGGTCCAAGACATCATTCTTGAGCCGATTGCTTCTGCCGATGCGGTTCTTTCTGACGAAGAAAAAGAAGCAGGTGTGGTACTCGTAGATATTGGTGGAGGCACAACAGATGTGGCCATTTTTCATGAGGGTATCATTCGCCATACAGCCGTGATTCCATTTGGCGGAAACATCATTACCGAGGACATACAGAAAGGATGTACCATACTAAAATCGGTGGCAGAAGAGTTGAAGGTGCGTTTTGGAATGGCTTTGGCATCCGAGACGAAGGAAAATGAGGTGGTGTGTATTCCAGGAATTCGAGGACAAGAGCCCAAAGAAATCACTGTCCGAAACCTGGCCAGCATCATTCAAGCACGCGTAGAAGAAATCATTGAACTGGTGCATTACCAGATCATCAATTCAGGCTATAAACAAAAACTGATTGGTGGCATCGTGGTTACCGGTGGAGGGGCCGAATTGAAACATATTACCCAATTGTTTGAGTACATGACTGGAATGGATGCACGCATCGGTTATCCTACAGAACATTTAGCGAGCAACAACAACCTTGAAGAATTAGCTAGCCCCATGTATTCGACTGGTATTGGCCTCGTTCTCAAAGGCTTTGAAGCCCTTGACCGACAAACAGTTCATTCGGATGTGGCTAGTTCAGGTACCGTTCAAGGACACAGTGGCGTAGACAGAAGTTCCTTTTTTAAGAAATTTCTAGATCAAGCAGGAAATATGTTTCGCGATGACGAAATTGACGATAAATAATTGATAATTACAACAATAAACACATATTATGGAGTTCGATTTACCAAAAGACACCAATTCAATCATTAAAGTAATTGGCGTAGGCGGCGGCGGAAGCAACGCAGTCAACCACATGTTTAATCAAGGCATTTTTGGCGTTGATTTTATTGTTTGCAATACAGACAGACAAGCATTGGATATTTCTCCAGTTCCTTACAAAATTCAACTTGGGCCTTCCTTAACCGAAGGACGAGGCGCAGGTGCTATTCCAGAAATCGGAATGAATGCAGCGATAGAAAACATCGATGACATCAAGGATTTACTGAACAAGAATACCAAAATGGTATTTGTAACAGCTGGATTGGGTGGTGGTACAGGAACCGGTGCGGCCCCAGTTATCGCCGAAACGGCCAAATCCATGGGGATATTAACTGTTGGTATTGTAACTGTTCCCTTTAATTTCGAAGGTCGAAAAAGACGTCAGTCAGCTGAGGATGGCTTGGAAAAGATGCGTCAAAGCGTTGATACGTTGTTGGTAATAAACAACGAGCGCTTGCGTGAAATGACTGGAAACCTCACCATCGGAAATGCATTTGCTCAGGCTGACAATGTCCTCACTACGGCAGCCAAAGGAATTGCTGAAGTTATAGCGGTTACCGGATCTGTTAACGTCGATTTCAATGATGTCAAAACCGTGATGAAAGACAGCGGAGTTGCCATTATGGGAAGTGCTGCTGTAGAAGGAGAAGACCGCGCTACCCAAGCGGTACAACAGGCTTTATCGTCGCCCTTGCTTAACGATAATGACATTAAGGGAGCTCAATATGTTCTACTCAATATTACGTATGGTGATAAAGAGGTATTAATGGATGAAATCACTGATATTACGGACTATATTCAAGAAGAAGCAGGTTCTACTGCTGATGTCATTTGGGGACATGGATACGATCCCACACTTGGAGATAAACTTTCGGTTACCATCATTGCTACCGGTTTTCAGTCGAACCCAATTACCGGATTTGAGTCAAAACCTGCTAAGGAAGTCAAAGTCCTGGATACGGAAACCAAAAGGGAAATTGTTGAGCCCCTTGGTTCACCCATCGAGAAAGTCAATACATTTGTTCCAGCTGAGGAGAGCAAACCCATCATGTATGTAAAACCAGAGGAAGAAACAAACGAAGCAACCCAACCCAGTCCACTTTCTCAACCTCTTTCCAATCAACCATTGGAGAACAACATTGAAAGCAAAAAACCAGAAGAGACGAATCAAATTGAATGGGAAACCAAAAAACCAGAGTTACAGGTTAATGCCACAACTGAATTATCCCAACCAAAGGAGGAGAAAATTGTCCATGAATTAAATGGCAGCTTGAAATCAAGCACGCTATCATCATCAGCTACACGTCAGGTGCCTTCTATGGAAGAACAGCACAAACGCACGCAAGAGCGCATGATGAAAATCCAAGAGTACACCATCAAATTAAAGAATGCAGAGGGAATGGCGGAATTTGAACAAGAACCTGCCTATGTACGTCGAAACGTTGAATTGGATCAGTCGCGTAAAAGCCAGGAAAACGTTGTAAGTCGTTTTGGTGTGGGTGAAAGGGGTTCAGGCAACGTCACCTTAGGGAATAACCAGTTTTTACATGATAATGTAGACTGATCATGGGTTTTACTGAACAAATAAACGCAGATATTAAAGCGGCCATGCTCGCCAAAGAAAAAGAAAAGCTGGCTGCGCTGAGGGATATAAAATCCAAATTATTGCTTGAAGCGACCTCTGGATCTGGAGGAGAAGTAAGCGATGAAACTGGTGTAAAGATTTGCATGAAACTGCATAAACAACGTATGGAAACATATGCCTTGTATAAAGAACAAGGCAGGGAAGACCTTGCCGCAGACGAATTGTTTCAAGCGCAAGTAATCGAAGCATATTTGCCAAAAATGCTCTCCGAAGAAGAAGTACGAATGCATGTTATACAAGCCATTGAAAGCACAGGCGCTACAGGTGGTAAGGACATCGGAAAAGTCATGGGGGTTCTCACTAAATCGTTGGCAGGTAAGGCAGACGGTAAAGTGATTTCTGCCATTGCAAAAGAATTATTGAATGGATAAGGTTTTCCAAAGGCAAACCATGTGTGTATCTTATTGTTTTAAAAACGCGGCTAATACCGCGTTTTTTTCGCTTTTCCGAGTTATTAAAAACAATTAAACCCCATCCAAAAGGACAATTATAAAATATTCAATACATTAGCGCCATACATGAAAGTTAAACCCAGGTATCTTTTCATCCTTTTTTTTGCAAACGTGGCACTTTCTGGCATCGGTCAAAATAACTATTTAACGTTCCTAAAACCAGACAGTAACGAGCAATGCAGGTTCTTTCGTGGAAGCTTAAATTACCGGAATACCTTTGTAGATAAAGGGTTTAACATGAATGGTTTTTACTTAAGTACCGGTGTGAATATCGCCCGCTTTTTTTCCAAAAAATTCATCGCTGGAGTCTGTATTGATTTAAAGCCTTTCAAAGGACTTACCCGCTGGGAACCAGCAAGTAGCTTTACCTCATCATTCAATGCCTCTTTCGCTCCTGACAATTCTACGGCAGAATCAGCTTTTTCCTCCTCGATTTTTAACGATGCCATCAATCAAAACAATGGAAGCTATTTTCAAGGCAATTATTTTGGAAACATCGGACTACAGTATTCCCCTTTTCCACAAAAGTACGGTGGCTTTTTACTCGAAGTAAAAAGAGGATATGCTTCATTCCCTGTTTATGGCTACAGCGATGCACCCTTGATTGATAATGGCGATTCAGATTTTGCCTTTTATCAGGTTGAAAAAATATACAGTGCATCCCTCTATTGCAAACCGTTCAGTTTTTGGGGCAAGGATAAGCTAAGCTCACTTCAACTGACTAAAGAAGACTGGAAAAAATGGATCATACTGGGCATAACCTATAACCGAATGAATCTATCCAATGACTACCTATACGGGACAAGCATGGAAGATGTGGTTAATGAAGCTTTTTGGAATACCTACCGCATTCAGCATTATGTCACTGTTTCGTTGGGAATAGGGTTGTATTAAAGCGAACACATGAACAACATGAAAGGTTCTCTGCGCAT
>JBILRE010000014.1:0-91787 GCA_044372835.1 Crocinitomicaceae bacterium
GTATTCGTGGTAATACCAAATAAACCTCTTTATTACCTTTTTATTAACCGTCTCGCTCGAACAGGGCTGCAAAGATAAACACTATTTTCTTTTCAACAAGAAGTTTTTTGCTTTTTTTTGAAAACTTCTCTGTTAACCCAGGGTGCTATTACGCAAAAGGTCTCAAAATGTTACACTTATAGTACGCTCAAACGTAAAAAAAAATGAAACATTGAATGAATCAAACAAGTTTAGCTTAATTCCTCCACGCGAGGAAAACCTCGTAATGAAATTTACTTTCCTCCATTCTTTGGCTAACGCTAAGAAAATAATCTTGTTCTAAGGAGAAAACCGGCTTCCATAATTCTTTACAAGATCCATTTATTAGGGATTCTTTTACCCTAGGCAAAGAAAAAACAACATTATACATTAAAGGCTGTCCTGTCGAGTCCATAATTAAATCTTGTTCCACTGGAGAAATCCCTATGCTTTCAATGGAGACAAACGCAATTGGAGGGAAACCCCAGAACGCTTGAATAGCTGATGATCCCAGGAATAAAAGCGCTTCCTTGCCTTCCTTATCTTTTAGCGTTGTTCGGAAATTAATGGCGCCTAAGAACAAACCGAGACGGTTTTCGAAAACTATTTTGTCTGATTTACTGAGGTTCGTGTAGAATGGAACATGTTGATTCAACCAAAACACATCGTTTAGGTTAACCTTAATCCGATTATTTGCTCCAAATTTCTCGGCAAGCTGTCTTTTCCAAACCCACAAGGCGAAAGATAACGAGACCACGGCAAGAATACCCAAGGCTTTGGCTAAGAAAACTTGATTCAAAAGGAGGGAGACAGGAATTAATCCTAGAATCAATAAAAAAAAGAATAGCCAAAAAATATAGTTAACGGAATTTTTCATGTACAAAAAACCCTCCAATCAGGAGGGTCGTTATTAATCAATCCATTTGTCGTTTTTCATTTCGCCTCGAATCACAACTTCTTTTGTTCTGGAGTAATCCTCTGCAGCAACAATCATTTGCTCCCGAGTGTCCCTACGAACAAGTATAGCACCACTGCCTTGTGATTTAACTTCAATATAAAAACCGTCTTTTAATCGAGCGGGTCTTGTTGGTGGTCTACCCATTTCTAAACTTATTTAAATTCTTTCTAAACTTAACAATTAAAACTGACAAAGGTTTTGTTTTAGGAAAATTTGTGAGGTGGATACCGTTAAGCGCTTTGTCCTGTCTCCGACAAAACGTATTTGGCACCTTCCTTCCCGATAATTTGTTCAACCAATTCCCAAACGATAAACAATACCAAAAGTCGGTCAACCCGTTTGAATGGTAAATTGGTTTTTTTATATAGCTTGGAAAGTGTGATTGGCTCCATGGAAGCAATAGTTTTCAGCAGGGCTAGCTCATCCGTTGCGAATGTTTCAGGTCTTGGGGTCTTGTTTTTTCGTTCATGCCAAACGCCTTCTGTTATTTTATTAGCGGCTAGTGTTTCATCTTGCACCCGAACATAGCTGCGCCATTTACCAGTATCGTCCTTAGCTCGATGCGGGCCATTGGTCGATGGCGGTACATCAATTTCCAACACCAGCTTCATCTCTTCTTGCCAAACAAGGGAGCGAAAGTGAATTTCTGGTTTGCAAAAACTAGAGGCGGCACCTTCAATCATGAAAAATTCCTCTTGAGGGTCGCACCCTGAAACCTTTCCGTTGTCCTTAACCCCTACCAATAGGCGTCCTCCTTTCGTATTTGCAAATGCACAAAGGGTTCGAGCAATTTTTTTTTGATCGTCGATTCTAAACTTAAAATCTTGACAAACGTGTTCACCCTCTGCAATCAGTTGCATTAATTCCGACATACCTTAAAGGTAAAAAATTGTTCGCAATCAATACTATGCATTCCAAATCTCCCAAGCTTTTAATGCTTGATGAGACAACATGGATGCACCGTTTAAGGTGGTTGCACCCTGCATCGAGGCGTTTTTCAGAAACAAGGATTTAGGGGGATTGTAGATTAAATCGATTACTAGGTGTTGATCTGTTAAAAACTGAAAAGGAATTTCTGGTGTTTCATTTACATTTGGGAAGGTTCCAATCGGCGTGCAATTTACAATCAGTTTACATGCTGAAATCATGTGTTGATTGCAGGCATCGTAGGAAAATTGCCTTTCGCCTTTAGGGAATCTTGAGAGAAAAAAACAGGTTATTCCCAAGTTTTTCAACACATATTGAACAGCCTTCGAAGCCCCACCTGTGCCAAGGATTAATGCATGTTCATGTGCAGAGGTCAGAAAAGGTTTTATGGATTGATGGAACCCATATGCATCGGAGTTATGCCCAATCCATTTTCCATTGCATGGTTTGAGCACGTTTACTGCACCGATTAACCTTGCCTCATCGCTCAATTCATCTAGAAAAGGAATAACTTGTTCTTTAAAAGGAATGGTTACGCAGAGTCCGTCTATTTTTTGTTCGAGCAACGAAGGGATTTGATCCGGCTCTGCCAATTCAATTAATTCAAACGAGGCGTTGATTTTATTTTCATGAAAATACGCTTCAAAAAACGTTTTTGAAAAAGAATGTTCTAGGCTCCGGCCAATTAGGCCATACCTACCCATCTTCCTTTTTCTTTTTTGCCCGAATGAATTCAATCAACATAGGCAACAGGGAAATTCCGATAATGCCAAAAATGACCGTTTCAAAATTTTCTTTTACGACCTTCAGGTTACCGAAAAAGTACCCCAACATGGTTAAACCAAGCACCCAAAGTACAGCACCAATAACGTTATAGCGTAAAAACTTCGTGTATTGCATTTTTCCAATTCCTGCTACAAAAGGAGCAAAGGTTCGAACAATAGGTACAAAGCGAGCTATAATAATGGTTTTTGACCCATTCTTCTCAAAAAAAGCTTCGGTTTGCTTAATATACTTTTCTTTCACCAACGGACGATTTTTGATTTTCCATTGTAGCATACTCAAGCCAATTCGATTGCCAAGAAAATAGTTTAACCCATCTCCAATCACCGCCGCCACAATAAGTAAAGACAATACGATCCATAGATTTAATTCGGCTGTAACACCTTGTTCATTTGTAAATCCCGCGCAGAAGGTACCTGCAGCAAAAAGGAGGGAATCACCAGGTAAAAAAGGCATTACAACGAGCCCCGTCTCTACAAAAATGATTAAAAACAAAATGGCATAAACCCAGACGCCATATTCCTGAATAAGGGCAAATAATTGCCGATCTAAATGCAGAAAAAAATCCAGAAAGGTTTTCAGTGCCTCCATTTAATCAAGTTCGAGTTGATTATCTACCTCTTCTTTCCAAGACAACAGTCCTCCCTTTAGAACATATATTTCTTCGACTCTGAACTCTTTTTCGAGGACATTTGCTATCGCTTCAGCTCGTTTACCAGACCGACACAGGATAACTGTTTTTCCACTGGAAGTAGTTGACGACTGTTTTTCGGGCACTTCACTCATTGGTACATTTACCCCACCAATGTTACCCAATTCATATTCAAACTTCTCACGGACATCTAACAGTTCAAAGGACTTGTCCGATTGAATCCATTCTTGTAATTCCAAAGCGGTAATAAAAAGCACAGGTGTTTATTTTTTTCAAAAGTAGAAAAAAGATTGGCACCACGTTTTAAACGATTGTAATCTTACGCTTACGATGCGTTGAAATCGATCTTCATGTCAGAAATAATATTCTCGATCGAACGGATAGAATACACATGCTCAATCGATGGACCTGCACACCAAACACTTTGATATGTTACACTGAATGCTGCCTTTCTTAATTTACCCATGCCTCTTAAAAATAGCAGCATCTTAAACCATTTCTTAGCCGAACGGTTTTGTTGTAACCAGCGCTCGAATCTCGTCAACTTTGTGCCTATTTCCCTCAAATAGGGTGTGTTAATTACAGTACAAGGTGTGCCCGAAAGTTTTTCTGTTAAAACGATATCCTTGGCACCATATTGAACACATGCCTGTTTATAGTCGTTGGCCACGTCTGATTCATCACTTGCAATAAACAGACTTCCAACCGAAACACCAATTGCTCCCAACTCCATTACCTCCTTCATCTTTTTACCGGTTGCGACACCACCTGCAGAGATAACCGGAATACGGCAATGATTGATTAAATCAGGAATCAATTTCTCAGGGGGTGTGGAACCCGCATGGCCACCGGCATGGCTATTTACTGCAATTAGTGCATCGGCACCCAGTGCTTCCACTTTTTTGGCATAATGAACATCTGTTACGTCGCAAAAAACGAGCATTCCAGCTCGATGTGCCTCTCGTATTGCCATTTCAGGTGATCCTAAAGAGGTGATAATAAATGCCACCTTTTCTTCGCAACAAACCCTCAATTGTGCCACCCATTTAGGGTTGGATTTATTAACAATTAGGTTGATGCCAAATGCTCCATTGGTAGCTGATTTAATTTTACGGATACTTCTTCTTAAATCATCAAGGCTTCTGTAATTCAAGGCAGGAATAGCCCCAGTTGCACCGGAAGCAATGGCAGCTATTACCATCTTTTCATTGGAAACCAAAAACATCGGCGCCACAATTAATGGAAAATCCAGGTTTAACATCTCACAAAGTGTGTTCCTTGGAGGGGATATTTTTGCCTTGTTCAATTCCATAACTTGCCTGTACTAACTTAAGGTTAATTTGTAACTTCGCGCACGCATGGTCCGAAATAAACACTTTTTCATTATTGTTTTTTTTCTTTTCCTAAACAACGGATTCGTGAGTGCCCAGCCAAGGTATGTCACCCTTAAAGAGGCTTCAAAAATGCATTCGGACAGTGTTACCGCCATTCGGCTAGTAGAGGGTGACAACGCGGTAGAACTTTTAAGTTATGGTCGCTTGAATTCCTTACTTTGCGATGGGATTAACTCGTTCCCCTACCCCTTCCCTTCTGTTGCAATTACCGCACTCCATCTTCGTGATTTCTCCACCACTTTCTTACCCAAATGTATTTACCAACTAAGCGAATTAACCGAATTAATCATTGAAGACCAAGTACTAAATACCATTCCGTATGAATTTAAAGCCCTCGATGGATTGCAGCATCTTACATTGATTACCCCCAACTTAACCTACATCGACAAGGAGGCCCTTTTTCTCAAAGATCTTGTGTTTTTGCACTTTGATTCCAGGAAAATTAAGTTGGCGAGTGAACACATCCAAATGCCTAAGCTGGAAAAATTATACCTGTATGGGGAGGTTCTATCGTTCCCGAAATTTGGTACCTTTCCGGATTTGAATGTACTGCATTTGCACAACGGTACGAGCACTGCTATTGACCCGTCCGTTTTTGACCTTCCGAAGTTGGAGGAATTTCACACGTGTGATCCAATAATCCACTTGAATGAGGGAATAAGCAGGCTTAACCAATTAACCACCCTTTCGCTTTGCTCGCATCAAAACCATCCTACTTGGTCAAATCCTTGCGCTAGCGAAACCTATTTCCCCCAAGTCAACCTTTCTACCACGAATGGAACCTTCCCGCGCCTTGAATCCTTACCTAATGCAATCTGTTCTCTTCAAAAGTTATCAACGCTTGATCTTCATGGTTCTGGCATTCAATCGCTACCTGAGTGCCTATGGGGAATAGACTCTTTAAGATCAATTTATGTAACCGACACCAAATTGGCGAAACTGCCTGGACTATTTTTCGCTTCTGAACGAGATCTGGGATTAATTAAAATTACAATAAGTCAGCCAAATCACTTTGATAAATCATCTAAAAAAGCACTGAAAAAAATACCCACAATTGAACGAATTAAACGAAAAAAGGGAACATTCAAAAGAACATTCCTCGTAACGAAAGTGTTTGGAAAACCATGAGCACTGTAAAAAACTGGATAGAGGCGATTCGACCGCGGACCTTACCGTTATCGGTTTCAGGAATATTGGTCGGTTCTGGAGCCGCCTTCTCCATTGGTAAGGGCTCATGGACTGTTTTGCTATTGGCACTCGCCACAACCATTTGCTATCAAATCCTTTCTAATCTGGCGAATGACCTAGGTGATGGACTTAAAGGTACCGATAATGCAAACCGTATTGGACCTGCGCGATGTATTCAGCAGGGTACCATTTCGATTGCTCAGATGAAACGAGCGATTTCCTTGTTCGTCTTCATTTCCATTCTCTTTTCTGGACTTTTGATTTATTTTGGCACACGCCACATGTCAGGGAATACAGGTGTTTTTTACATTGTGTTGGCTAGCGCTTGTATAATTGCTGCAATAACCTATACTGTTGGTAAAAAAGCGTATGGTTACGTTGGTTTGGGAGACCCAATGGTGTTTTTATTTTTCGGGATTGTTACTGTTTGTGGTGTTTATCCCATGCATACAGGTGAATTAGATGTACAGTTATTTTTTCCAGCGGCAGGAATCGGTATGTTGAGCACTGCTGTTTTGAACCTGAATAACATGCGCGACTACAGCAACGATAAGCAAATGGGAAAACGAACATTGGTAGTAATGATGGGACAGGATTTCGCCAAAATGTATCATTCCATACTTCTCTTAGTTGGTATTGTATGCTTGCTTATTTGGACCGTCGCATTAAAGAATGATTGGATTGTTGTATCGTATATTCCCTTGGCCGTGCTCCTTTTTCATTTACGCAAGGTAATGGGTGTAAAAAATGCGAAAGAATACGACCCCGAGCTAAAGGTAGTCGCTTTGTCTGTGTTTTTCACTTCCTTGCTGCTCTTCCTAATACTTCTTTGGCATGGCTGATTCGAGTCTTTTTAGTGTTCAAATCGAACATTTTCCGCTGCAATTCAAGCATCCTGCGGGAACAAGTAGAGGCATCATGTATGAAAAGAACAGTTGGTTTTTGCATTTAACCAAAAATGGAATTACGGGAAAGGGAGAGATCAGTATCATTGAAGGACTAAGCCCTGAGTTCACGGAAATATCAGCCTTTGAAGAGCATATACACGATCAAACAAAAAAAGTGATTCATTGGCTCAACGCCCATTTGGAACAATCCAATGCTATTTCTGCCGTTAACGAGCTCGGCCATATTGGCAATATTTCCTCTTTTCCATCTATTTTGTTCGGCTTAGAAACAGCATTATTAGATTGGCAATCGGGAGGAAAACGCATTTATTTCAATAATTCTTTCAGTCGTGGGGAACGTACCATTCCAATCAATGGCTTGATATGGATGGGAAACCAGGAGTTCATGCAAGAACAAGTGGAGCAAAAATTGGCGGAAGGTTACGATACAATCAAATTAAAAATTGGTGCATTGGATTGGTTGCAGGAGTACAAACTATTGAAAAACATAAGAGAATCGTATTCTAGCGAACAACTTACCCTTCGGGTAGATGCCAATGGTGGCTTCCAACCAGACAGGGTTAGCACGGTATTGGATCAACTTGCTGAATTAGAGGTGCACTCCATTGAACAACCTATTTCTGCCGGTTTATGGGAGAAAATGGCCATGTTGTGCGCCACTAGTCCCGTTCCCATCGCGCTGGACGAGGAACTCATAGGTATAAATTCAACTACAAAAAAAATTGAATTGCTCCATGTATTGAAACCACAATTCCTTGTCTTAAAACCAAGTTTACACGGTGGAATTTCAGGAACTAAAGAGTGGATACAATTGTGTGAAGAACGTCAAATTCAATGGTGGATGACTTCGGCTCTTGAATCCAACATTGGATTGAACGCAATTTCCCAATTTTGTGGAGAATTCAATAACTCATTGCCTCAAGGTCTCGGAACAGGATCCTTATACCTTAATAATACAGAAAGTAAGCTGTTCCTAGAGAAAGGACTAATGAAAGCCCTTTGACTAAGCTTTCAATTAACGGATTACCTTAGCTGAAACAGCATTTTTTGAACCATCAAAAACGGTCAACAAGTACATTCCTTTTTCCAAATGCTGCACTGGGAAAGAAATCCACCCTTGGGATGTTACGAAGTGTTCAAAGACCCTTTTGCCCTCAAGGTTGCATATGGTTAACTGATAAGAACCGGTTTCAGGAATGTATAGTTTGAGCTCATCGTTTAAAGGATTCACCACTTTGAACGCAGTATTCAACGATTCTACTATATTATTTTGTTCGATGAGGATTTGATCGTTAACCTGAATGGTATTGTAATTCGTGGACTTTTGGGAACAATAAACGATTAAAGAGAGGTTAAAAATTCCAACATTTGGTGCTGGGACAAAATAAACCACATTGTACGTTGCTGCCACCATTCCTGTTGTATCGTATAGCGTCCAAGTCACTAAAACAGAATCAATGGACAAAGGGGTTGTAGCAGTGACAGTTGCAGATCCCACATTTTGGTAATCCAAGGTGCAATCTTCAACGGAGGTAGTCACCAACACTCCGGAAACGGTACCATTTGGGAATGGATTGTTGCTGAATATCAGCACTGAATCAACTGCAGATGAGTCAAGTACGATAACGCTATCACACGAAACACATCCGTTCTGGTCCGTTACACAAACGTAATAGCTGCCGACGCAGAGGTTATTCATAAGACCGCCTCCCATTGCGTTATTCCATGTATATGTGTATGGTGCTGTTCCCCCATAGGCAATCAACGAGACGCCACCATCGCAAGAACTTGCCGAACTTGCGTAAGTTACTGTTACGTCCAATTGCAATGTGGAACACGGATTTCCGGAACCGGAGCCAATCGTAAACGTCGAAGTCATCGAAGTCCCGTTAGAGGTATTATACGAAACAATGTACGTGCCTGCACAGAGATTACCGATGTATGTACCACCCGTCTGAAGGATAGCTCCATTACCCATCCAGGAAATATTCGTTATAACCACGCTTGAATCAAGGTAAGCGTATCCATCACAAGCAGCTGGACTTGAGGTATTCGTTACGTACACGGGAACTTGCGCAAACATAGCGGCGTGTGTTCCAAAAATCAAGGTTAAAAGGAGTAACAGTTTTTTCATAATGCATTTTTATTAAAATTGTACCTCTATCCGGTTCAATAATCTAGCACAAACTTACAACATTTTAAAAAAAGAGCTGTTTCCGAACTTCAGATTTTGTATTTCAAGCGAACTTTTAAAAATTGCTGAGGGCAAAATCGAATTGGTATTTTTCTCGTTCGTATAAGGGCCGCTCAACTAATCATATTCCTTTTAATATTAAGGTTTGTCCATAAAAGTGCGGGTCAAAAGGTTATTCATTTGAACTATTCATCGAATAATTCACCGTATCCTAGAATCCTATTCGTTTTTTTTCACCCTTTCGATCAAGCAACTCTTGTTCGCAGTGTGTACAAATCATGAGAAAAGTAGCTCGACTTCCTTTTAAAATTTCATCCACGGTACATTTACGAACCACATTTTGGATTTGACCGCCACTGAAAGGAAACGCCAAAGCGAGCTTTTTACATTCGGTGGAAGTAAGCCAAGGCAATTGATCTTTCCAAATGTGAACCGCCGTTTCGTTGTGGGGTGGATGAAACTCTATCTTATATAAAAACCTTCTATCAAAAGCCTTATCGAGGTTTTGAGCTAGGTTCGTAGTGGCAATAAAAATGCCTTCAAATTGTTCTAGGCATTCAAGCAAAATATTCTGAATTGCATTTTCGGTATTGGATGTCCCAGACTGCATATTAGTCTTACGTGTGGTCAAAATTCCGTCGGCTTCGTTGAATAAGAGTATCGGATGAACGGAAGTTAGTTCTTTCATGTCTTTGTATTGACGGAAAATACGCCTCATCATTTTCTCTGATTCACCAAACCACATGGATTTTGTCTGTGAACCATCTACTTTGATGATTTCGCGGTTTGTTTTTCTTGCCAATTGGTAAACGGACTCTGTTTTTCCCGTTCCCGGATAACCATGAAAAAGGATATTAAAACCACTTTGCATGCCTTTTTCTTTCATTCGGGCGGTAATCTCACGGTAATTTTCTTCTTTCAAAAGGTCTTCAATGGCTGAAAGCTGCTTTTCCTCCTCTTCATTAAAAAATAATGTCTTGCTGGAAATGGTTTCAGGGGCAATAGTATTGCGTTTTTCCCTTTTCTTACTAGGGACATATAACGCCTCTTTTTCAAGCATCATTTCGGATTTTTCAGTAAGATAAACCTCTAAATCATTTGAAAAAGTACCCTCCTTAAGTTCAATGAGTTCCAACTTTGATAAGGGATCCTTGCCGGCGGTGAATTCTTGTATAAGACGAACCCTTTCTGCTCGGGTAATCGACACAGCGTCACATGGGCTATCAAGGTCGATGCCAATCGCTCCATTCATAGTCCTCCAAATGACATAAATGTATATAAGTTTATAATTCATTTTTACCTCGAGGTCAATTAATTCTTTCATCACGGGAAGGTGGGCAAATTCCTTCATTCGAATGAAGGCCTCATCGATGAGCTCTACAGGCAAAACATCGCCTTCAATGGCGTCATTTATTAAATCGTTTAGTTGTTGCAATACTTCGAGGGAAGAAATATCACTCCCATCTTGCACCTTGGGGCAAGGCAAATTGCGTATTATAGCGTTGTGTAATACCTCATCAATTAAAAAGGTTTTATTGCGCAATTGATTATCTTGGTGTCGACGTCGAGATACCTTTCTACGCAGGTATCCCTTCCTTACTAGTAAATCAATCTGCTCAATAAATGGCGCAAAATCAAAAATATCCAAGCCAAAATGTTCAGCGATATTGGTTAATTCCGGGGCTTGGTTTTGCATGCTATAAACGTATACATTGGAGAACAAAAAACTGAGCTCTGTTGATATGCCCAAGTAGTTGGACACCTCGTTTAACTCCGTTTTAATTCTTGAATGGTTGGTTAATTTACCTTTGGAATCTTTTCCCGCCTCAAAAATGTTTCGCATTTTTTTTGCTGTGGACAATGGGGTTAGGTTTTGTTTTTTGGTTCGCATAGTTGATTTGTTTCAGGTTGATTGAGGTCACCTGTCTAAACTTGGCTGGCAACAAAAGGCCATTTTACCAATGCAAAAATCCTTTTATCGAATACTTGCTTTGATCGTTTTTAACAGGTTTCAATTCCTATACGACCAACATTTGAAAATATCACATATGATAAAAAAAAATACCCCTAAAAAGTTTAGGGGTAGATGTTAAGAGAAAAATTATGTATCGTATTTATCCCAAAAACGGGTAACGGTAATCTGTCGGAGGAACGAACGTTTCTTTGATGGTTCGTGCGGAAACCCAGCGTAATAAATTCATGGCTGCACCTGCCTTATCGTTGGTTCCGGAACCCCTAGCACCACCGAAAGGCTGTTGTCCAACCACGGCTCCGGTGGGTTTGTCGTTGATGTAAAAGTTACCTGCTGCTTGCCTCAATCGATCCGATGCCAACTTAATAGCATAACGGTCTTTTGAAATGATGGAGCCTGTCAACGCATAATCGGAGGTATCATTAACCAGATCTAATGTTTCCTCGAATTTGTCGTCCTCGTATACAAAAATCGTAAGAACCGGTCCAAAAATTTCCTCACAAAGTGTTCTGAAACCGGGATTATCTGTTACAATGGTCGTTGGCTCGATGAAATAGCCTTTTGATTTATCGTATTTCCCGCCGGTGAGGACATGTGCATCCGATTGCGCATGACAAAAATCAATGTATGAAGCGATTTTGTCAAAAGCACGTTCGTCAATAACAGCGTTTACAAAATTGGATGTATCTTCTGGCGTTCCAAGTTTAAAAGAACTAACCTGATCGAGGTAACTGTTTTTTACCTGTTCCCACAACGACTTAGGAATATATGCCCTTGAAGCGGCTGAACATTTTTGCCCTTGAAATTCAAACGCTCCTCTGGCCATCGCTGTGGCCACTTCCGCCGGATGTGCGGAAGGGTGCACCATGATAAAATCTTTTCCTCCTGTTTCTCCCACAATGCGCGGATAACTTCGGTAATGGTGGATATTGGTTCCAATTTCTTTCCAT
The DNA here is from genome assembly GCA_044372835.1 of Crocinitomicaceae bacterium. GTDB lineage: Bacteria > Bacteroidota > Bacteroidia > Flavobacteriales_D > Crocinitomicaceae > M0103. The sequence continues at coordinate 11,945 of JBILRE010000014.1, forward strand.
AGGTGACGAAAAACAGCAGTTGAACCTGTAAAGTGCAGCGCAGCAAAATCAGGGTGCTTGAAAACGACATCTCCTGCATCTGGACCGTCGACTGTTACCATGTTGATCACTCCATCCGGAAGTCCAGCGGCTTGAAACAATTCCATAATAACTTGTGCGGAATAAACTTGGCTCTCTGCCGGTTTCCAAACCACGACATTTCCCATCATTGCGGGCGCAGCACACAAATTCGCTGCAATGGAGGTAAAGTTAAAAGGGGTTACGGCAAACACAAATCCCTCCAAGGGTCTGTATTCCAATCGGTTCCATGTTCCAGGCAAGGATTCAGGCTGTTCTTTGTATATTTGAGACATATACTGAACATTAAACCGAAAAAAGTCTATCATCTCGCATGCCGCATCAATTTCTGCTTGAAACACATTTTTGGATTGTGCCAACATAGTGGATGCATTCATCCGATCTCTAAAAGGACCCGCTAATAAATCAGCCGCTTTTAAAAAGATTGCAGCGCGTTCTTCCCAAGGCATTTCTGCCCATTCACGTCTTGCTTTCAAGGCTGCATCGATGGCCGCTTGAACATGTTCTTTGGTACCGTAATTAAAATGGCCCAATACTTTTTGATGCTCGTGAGGTGGTGTCATCGTCCGCTTATCGTTTGTTCTAACTTGCTCATCGCCAATGTACATGGGCACATCAATCGGGGATTGGTTGTACATTTTATGGTATGTAGCAAGTAAACTTTCACGCTCTGAAGTACCTGGCGCGTAAGATCTTACAGGTTCATTAACCGCTTTTGGGACATTAAAATGGGCGTTTGACATAAAAAAAATTTGGCTAAAAATAACGAATGTCTTCGTTACATGCAACCAATAGTAACAAACATATTTATTCGTTCATACGACCCGGGAATACCAAGAAATCAATTTAACCGACAGGGGTGTATCAATTGAAAAGGGGGGATTTCAACTTCAAAGTACTGGTCATTTTCGGTGTTTAAAAAGGTGTAAAATCCTCTCATTGAACCTATTTCAGACTGCAAAGAACAGCCGCTCGTATATTGAAAGGTCTCTTGAAAATCAAGCGAGGGTTGTTCTCCAATGACACCTTCACCAGTGACGTATCCTCTCTGCCCTAAGGAATCAAAAATGTGCCACTCCCTGCGAAGCAACTGGACTTTCCAAGGATTGGTATTTTGAATCGAAATATCATAGGTAAAAAAATAATGTCCATTTGGCAGTTGGGACAAATCCGCTCTAAAGGTCGCAGATACCGTGATCTGAATTCCTTTGGTGATGGCGGTGTTAAATGACATGGCTTGATGACAATGTAAAGTCCAAAATAAACAAACTTTTTCAAAACTTGTTCTTTCGCGTGTGCAAGAATCTTGGTCCATTCGTTTCAAAATGGTTCGATTTCATCGATAAATTGTACATTTGTTAGAAAGTTTAGCATGCGCCATCTCTCCTTTTTTTGTTTCCTTTTCTTGAGTGTTGTTTGTATAGGACAGGTTCGAATTTCAGCCAACACGAAAGCAGATGTTTCATTAATTATTAAAGACATTCGTTCCAACAACAACCAGCTGAGTCCCGAAACGAGAGAACGCTTTGCAGTACAAATCATAAAACAAGAGACATACGTTTCCTTTCTTGCAAAAACCAAGGTAAGTTTCAATACCAAAACGCTCTTACAAATGGGAATTAAAGTTGGAGCGCCTATCAACCAAGTGGTGAGTTTAAAAATTCCATTGTACTTATTGGGTCAACTGCATCAATTGCCAGGAATTGAGTCCATTCAATTGGCAGGAAAAATTAAACCAACGCTGGATAAAGCCATTCTCGACATTCGAGCCGACAGTGTGCACCAAGGAATCAATTTGCCACAATCCTACACTGGAAAAAACGTTCTCATTGGTATCACTGATTGGGGTTTTGACTATTCCTCGCCCATGTTTTATGACACCTTACTTGAAAACACTCGAATTTTAGCTGCTTGGGATCAATTTAAAACAGATGGCCCTCCACCGATTGGGTTTACTTATGGAACGGAATACACCACCCTGCCTGAATTTTTGGGTGTGGGCTGCGATACCGCCAACATCTACAGTTATGCTACGCATGGTACACATGTAGCGGGAATAGCTGGGGGAAGCGGCGCCGGAACCAACTACCGGGGAGTAGCATACGATGCGCAATTTTTATTTACTACTTTCTTGGTGGATGAAGGAGCGGTACTTGATGCGTGGGAATGGATGTACAATAAGGCGCAGGCAGAAAGCAAAAGACTTGTGATCAACATGAGTTGGGGACTTTACCACATGGGGACTTTGGACGGAAATTCATTATTAAGTCAAGCCATAGATGGTTATTCTGCATTAGGTGTTGTGTTTTGCAATTCCGGTGGTAACAACGGGAACGTAAATTTCCATATAAAAAAGGAGTTCAATGCAGATTCGCTTCGCTCGAGAATTGAATTTTACTCCTATGCAGCGAATCCAAACATGTGGGGACAAAGTATCCATGCCTGGGGCGAGGTTGGTCATGGCTTTGAGAACGGGCTCATGGTCTATAATTCAACCGGAAGCACCTTATTAAATGAAAGTCCATTTTACTCTACTACAAATACCAATCAGTACATTGACACTTTTCTATTGGCTGGTGCAGACACCATTTGGTATAACATTTCGGCCGATGCGGCTCATCCTCAAAATGGGCGGCCTCAAATGCGCTTAAGGGTAAAATGTTTGAATCCCAATTTACGCGTGTTGCTGAAATCGAAAGCAGATAGCGGCATTGTTCACTTTTGGAATGTAACCGAACTATCAACAGATGTGGGAAATTGGGGAATGCCCTTCTCGTTTTTTGGAGCTGGATCGGTTCCTGGTGACCACAATTACGGCATCAGCGAACCATCTTGTACAAACAGTTTATTAAGCGTTGCAGCGTATTCAGCTACTTACCAAACCTCTTCCGGGCAAAACGTTGGAGGTACCATTGCCAGTTTTTCAAGCATTGGTCCTCGTTACGACGAAGTGATAAAACCTGAAATTGCAGCGCCAGGTGTAGCAGTAGCATCATCGATTTCGTCGTATACAGATGCTTCCTTTTCATCCCAGTCTTCGGTTGATTTTAATGGAAGAACTTACCCTTTTGCCAAATTTTCAGGCACTTCAATGGCCTCACCTATGGTAACTGGTGTTGTCGCATTAATTCTAGAAGCCAATCCCTACCTTTCTGCGCAACAAGTAAAGGAAATCATTATTCAAACAGCACGCGAAGATGTGAACACCGGTGTCATTCCATTGGGAGGTAGCACCCAATGGGGATTTGGAAAAATAAATGCCTACCATGCCATAAAATTGGCATTGATTACGGTTGGCACGGAAGAAATCTCAACCGAAATGAATTGGTCGGTGTACCCCAATCCTGCTCAAGTAGAATTGCATTTCACGGTTGTTGATGAACTGCCGAAAACCGTCTACATTATTGATATGCAAGGAAAGGTCATTGAACGTAGCATCAATGATGCAAAAGTTTTCGTGGGCGATCTTCCATCAGGAACGTACCGCATTCGCTTGGAAATCAAAGGAAGAATCGAACAACAAGCGTTCATCAGGCAATGAGTACCGCCCAACTGATCAAGATAAAAACCGAAGAGGCATCGATTATTCAGGACCTGGCCAGACGCACCTGGCCTTCCACCTTTAAGAAAATACTGAGTACCGAACAAATCGCCTACATGCTGAACTGGATGTACGACGTGGAACTATTAAAGAAACAACTATCAGCAGGTCATCAATTTTGGCTAATTGAAAAAGAGGCACCTATAGGATTCATGGGAATTGAGTTGAATCACCCTTCCACCACCTCACTAAAGATACACAAGCTGTATGTGCTTCCCGAGGAGCAAGGCTACGGATGGGGTCGAATGTTTATTGAGAAGGCGATTGAAATTGCTGAAACAAATTCAATTCACTCCATTGTGTTGAATGTCAATCGCTTTAACGACTCTGTTGACTTTTACAAGCACCTTGGGTTCATGGTAATAAGGGAAGAAAACATCGATATTGGTTCAGGTTTCTGGATGGAGGATTTTGTGATGGAACTTCGGTTAGGTTAATTTCTAACAAACAGCCATTTCACTGCCTTGAAAATACCCACACCGATGTAACCGATAATACCCGGTTTTTTCTTCTCCTTTATATAGACAGTAATGGTAGCGTATTGAGCTAAGTGATCGATGCGTTGCATCTGACCTTTTAACAATTCAATGGTTTCATTTAGTCGTTCCAACTCTTTTTCCACTTTCAAAGCCGCCTCCACGTTTTCAGCTTTGGCGAGCAGGTCAAGGTAACGTTGTCTTGCTTTCTGAGCATTCTCTAGGCGAATGGCGTGATCGGCATATTCGTTGGTAACGTCTTCTCCGGTGGTGGATTTACTTTCCACTTTACCCAGTGTTTCAATTTCCTTCTCGGCTTCTTTGCGTTTTTCCTCAGGAACACGGATGGTGCACATGCTTGTACCCGAGGTTTGAACATAGCCCCCCATGCGCTTGGCTATTTCACCCATTTTCACCACTGCCGTATCTGGTATGTTCGCCAACAAGGTCAAATAGGTGGAATAAATGATTTTCTTATCCGGAACCGCACCTCCCAAGGTTTCCATATCGTTGTATAACTCGTTTCGCCTCCCCATTGTGGCAACATCGCTTCCATTGTACGCATAAGATGGTGCTTTTTGTGTAACACAAGCAGAGAGAAGGAGGAGGGATATAATTGAAAGGCAAAATTTCTTTAAACCAAAATCAATTGCTAATCTGTTTACATTCATCTATTTCATCTTTATACCCAAATATAAGGATAGTCTTGGCAATTTCATTACCCTTTTTCATTTAATGAACGTGAAAATTATAACTTCCTTATGTCCCCCATAAACAGTGCCAACCTGAGCTACAACTGAGCTATAGCTGAGAAAAAGGAATCAAAGGAGCACCGGAAAATCAACCAATATTTTTGAACTTACCTAATGACCGTTCTTCTTACCTTTCTTTTATATCCTCAGTTCGGAAATTCCCATCGATTCCCCACATTTGAAATCGCCTTTTGGACATTGCTTGTAGCCATGCAAACCGCAAGGTCGGCAGGGTAAATCGGTTACTTCTGCTATCTGCGAATCGTCCGAAACAGGTCCAAAACCAAACTCGGGAACCGTACTACAAAAAAATGCTGTGACAGGCGCATTCATAGCTGAAGCCATATGCAACGGAGCTGAGTCATTAACAAAACACCTTTGCGCTCCCTTCATTAATGCAGCAGATTGCAGCAATGTCAATTTACCCGCAAGATTCACGCAGCGATCGGATCCAACGGCACTGGAGATGGAAGCACAAAGCGAAATGTCTGAAGGTGCACCCATCAAATAAACGGTTCCCTTTTCAATTAAGCGGTTTGCTAGTTCTACCCATTTGTTTTTTGGCAAAGCTTTCGTGAACCAAACGCTGGCTGGTGCTAAGCAGAAATATGGCTCAGACTGATAGGGTTGCACAAAATCCACATCCAATTCCGAAGGGAATAAGGTCGGTCTCGGAAGCGGAAAAATAGGTTCGATTTCCAATAAAGAAAGGTTCCTATAAGTTTCATGTGTTCCGTCTCCAATCTCATGGGGCAAGGCTTTCGTGTAAAAAAAGGAAAGCGGATTTTTATTAAAACCGACGACTTCCTTTGCCCCTGAAAGGCATGCTATAAAACCCGAACTAAAAAAGCGGTGTGCATTCAATACGAGGTCGTATCGTTCTTTTCGAAAGCGAAAAATGAGGCCCATAATAGTTCTCCATTTCCCTCCCTGCTTGTCGAAAGTGAATACTTTTCTCACCTGCGGATGATTCGCCAACAAGGCTTCGTTGCCTTTCTTCACCAATACATCGATTTCGGCATCAGGATAACGTTCGCTGCAACGCTGAATAAGCGGAGTGAGCAGAATGACATCGCCAAGAAAAGCAGTTTGGATAATAAGGATTTGCCTCACAGCCTAAATTTAGGGATTTTCCATCTTACATCAATCGATGAGCGTAACGTGGCCCCTGCGTGTCATCAAAATTCCCTGACCGTCTTGCATGGTAATCAAGTACTGGTATACACCAGGCCCCGCACGTTCACCTGATAACGTTATTTCACCTGTCCAACCTTGTTGTGGGTCGTTGGTTTCAAACAATATGCGACCAAGACGGTCGTATATTGAAAACGAAAAATTGGCAGGATCAAACAATGAAATGACAGGTTTGAACACTTTATTGATTCCATCTGGGAAGAACGCATTCGGAACATAAAGTATGGGATCGTAAACCGCACAAGCCTCATTCGAACGACTCACCTGCGGTGAGTTGTAAAGGTTGTCTCCTTCCACTGCATCAATGAGGTAACATACCTTGCCTGTGAAATTGTATGCACTCACATCGTCCTGATAGGAAAAAACATCCTTGGAAAGAATCGCTAACGGCGAGCCGGGATATACACCATCGAGGCCACGGTAGAGGTAATATTGCTGTACCTGCCCATCAAAATCAATGTAGGAAGACCAGTTCAAATAATTCACCGTGCGCACCTCATCGTATTGAATGTCCAATAATACCGTTCGAGCGATATTAGATACTGCACCAGGCTTGCCACAACTGTCGATTAACCTTGCCCTATAGGTGTAACTTTGTTCGTTTACCTCCACATCCAAGTCGGTGTAAGTAACTAGGTTGTTTGATACAGCAACTTGTGCTATCGATTCAAAAAGCCCATTGGAATTCTGACGCTCAAATGAAATAGCTGCAACGCCACTCGATTGATCAATTAAATGCTTGAGTTCAACCGTACCGTTGTTCACTGTAGCCACTTGCAAGTAATGGAAAGCTGGAAGGGTCGGTGCGATGACCGTCAGGCATACCCGCGTAGAAAACGATGTATCGCCCAAGGGGGAAATCGCTTTGATTGCAAAGCAGTAATCCGCCAGTGATTCGACCGAAACGGAAAAAGCCGTTTCGTCGGTGGAACCAAAAGATTGCCATGTTTCTCCATTTTTACTTCCAATAATTTCGTAGCGATCCACTGCTGCCCAACCCAAATAGGGTGTCCAATTAAGATCCACCTTATTGTTGCAAATCGACAAAACATGTGTAAGGAACATTGTGCTATGTAAAATTGATTTAGCGGACGTTTGGAAAGTTGGCGGTACTGCAGTGGTTACGCATGAATCAAAGGCTGCAACCGCATAAGTGAGCGGTCCTGTGGTGATATCTGCATTGTGAAGGTAAGAGGTACTCCCTATTCCCCACACCGTATCCAATTCAAAAAGGAAACCGTTGTTATCAACCGAATAAACAACATATCCATATGTGTCGGGTTGTGGATTTTCGTTCCAGTTAATCAGCACTTGTTGGGTAGTAGAATCTATTGAAGCGGAGGAGATGACAGGAATATTTGGCGTCAACATGTCCTCAAAATCATCTCCGGGTGCATTGGAAACCATGTCGCAAGCTTGGTATGGTAGGACCACCCTGTAGCGCAAGAAGGATTCACAAATGTCTATCGTGTCTTTGTAAAATCCGACGCCGTAAGGCACGCTATCCATCAATACCCAATTTCCGACAGGGTATTCACGTAAAATATGGTAATAAACGTTTGCAAATTGAGAAGCATTGGCGGAAGGCGCATTCCACTGGAGAATCGCTGTTCCGTTGGAAGGATTGTTCAACTCCAAAAAGATGTTCGCCAAGGTATCGCTGTAACGTATTGCGTTGCCATTGCAACCTGATATTACCACCAGAAAATAATCGTTTTGTTGGGTGACGCCAGGTTCTGTCCAACTCGAGGTTGCAGGATTGTTCAACGTGGCTAGCAAACCATTCTGAACGGAATGCACCTGGTATTCGACAAAAGTTCCAAAGGGATTCAGTACTGGCACCCATTGCAATGTGACATCTCCGGCCTCGTTTGCCTGAATACACGAAATCTGTGGAGCTTCTATAACTCCTTCATTCAGTACATTTATTGTGATGGTTGCATAAACCACCTTTGGCACAGGGCAAAAGTCGTCTTGTACCCGAAAAACAAAATGATACGGAACGACATCCTGGCCATTCCCAGTGGTTCCTACTAAATGATCGCAAGTCGTTTGCCAACTAAAATCAACAGAAACACCTTGGATTCCGGTAATGATGGGGGCGGTATTTAAGGTGGCACAGGGTGGATTTGCACAACCGGAGGTGGACGTGAAATTCGTTCCGAACATTGGTCCACTTACCTGCATGCTGTTAGATTGCGGGCTTCCGTTTTGGAGGAATTCAAGGTCATTGGTTGCGAATGTAAAGTTCACCAAGCTTCCAGCCGCAATGGTCGTTTCAAATGAATTTCCTGGAAAGGGTGGAACAATAACGGGAGCATTGTTAGCAGCATTGCAGCTTTGTACACTTACCTGGAGTTCGCGTTCTACCTCCCCTATCAAATTTCCATAGCGAAAAGATTTCACGACCAATTTCATCGCGAAATTTCCAATCATAGCCGAGGTAAATGATAAGGTGCCAGATTGGGAATCCAATTGTGCACTCACATTTCCCGGATTCATTGCCGGTGAAGGTGTCGGAGAGGATGCAGAAAATCCAGACTCAAATGGAACCATAACTGGACTAGTTGGTGGGTTGTAAACTCCTGTTAGAAAATCGCTGTATAATGTCCCAAACGAAACCGAAATCGAGTCTAGATCGGGATCAATCACATTCATATTGTAGGTATAAGGCTGACCTGCACACGTAACAAAATTAGGGGCTTGTAGAAAAACAGGTGAATTATCTGCGCAAGTACCTGCTGTTGCTCCGCTGGGAAATATTTTTGCGGTGATAGTCATTCCATAGGAAGCGGGAGAATCCAAATTGGTTATGTTTCCATTACGCGAAAAGTTATCGTAAGTAAAAACCCAACCCTGTGCAGGAGGTATTCCTGATATGGCAATTGGGGCACTCTCATAGATGACTTTCTCGATGGCCCCAGGACCATTTCCGGCATTAGGACCTGAACCGCAAGATATGGCTTCTGGTCCACCTGCAACCTCCGTGCATTGGGGAGAAATATCGGTTCTTGAGACAAAAGGCAAGGTTAAAGTGGTAAGTGTTGGATGGTTCCAAACACGAATTATTTCTGAAATAGCATTTATATCTGCCCCATTGCAGTCCCTGTAAAATGCTAGAGTAAAGATATAGCTTCCTCCCTGGCAACTCCATGTAAGTTCTCCTCCAAGAATATGAGAAGAACGGGCTGTGCCTATAAGACTTACGGTTAGCACTATGGAAAGTAAAAAACGCATCGCAGTTTCTAATAACGTTAATAGACGTTAAATCGTATAGATTACATGCATCATCCTGCTGAAACCACGGTCATGTCCTCCCATTGGAGGTACTTTTGCGCCAATTCCCGAAGCCTCTCAGGAGTTACCTTTTTGATCGCCGCAATATGTTCATTATAATATTCGAAGGTTAGCCCAAATGGTTCCACGCCGAGGTACAAATCCATCGCCGCATAGGGCCCATCGGCGCTTTTAAGCAATTGCCCTACCATGTATTTTTTGACCAAATTGAGTTCTTCCAATGGAATTAATTCCTCCTGGAGCCTTTCCAATTCTTTTCGAATCTCGGACATTGCAGCATCACGAACCTCCTTTCCAACTTCGGTTACGATGTAAAAATAACCGCTTTCATTCATCTCTGCGACACCTGATCCAATCCCGTAGGTAAAACCTTTATCCTCACGAATGTTGGACATAAGTCGGCTGCCAAAATAATCACCTAAAACGGTATTCAATACCAGAAAGTCGTGCATATCAGCATGTTTCTTATTGAAAAGCGTCCTTCCCACACGAATGGCGGTTTGCAAAGCTCCATCTTTAACCTCGTAAACGGCACCACGAAGGTTTTGAAAGGAAGAGTGGAACGTTGGTGTTTTGTTTGTGGCCCAATTACCTGTTATATCTATGATGCGGTCGATATCGTCTTGGTTGATATTACCCACCACCACAACCCGTGTCAAACCAGAAAGGTAATGGTCTTGGTGAAAGCGAATCAATTCACTTCGTTCGATCTGATCATAGGTATGCAGTTGTAAGATCCTTCCATAACTTGTTCCTGAGAACATTCGCTGCTGGAAAGCCCGTTGAGCCAAAACGCCTACCTTTTCCAAACTAACTTGTAACTTCTGCTTTCGGTCGCTGATCTGTTCTTCCATTTCTTTTGGTAAAAACGACACTTTATTGAGTGCATCATGTACAATATCCAGAATGGCCATAAGGTTCTCACGGAGGCAATAAATGCTAATAACTGCACCTTCATTGACTATTCCGCTTTCAAAAAAACCACCCAACGAATCGATTTTACTATGAATTTCAGTGGAACTCAATTGCTCTGTTCCAGACAAAAGCAAGCCATTGACCAAAGATGCAATTCCTTCGTTTCCGTGCATACTTCCTGCATCGAAGTGGAGATCCAAACGTGCGGTTTCGTTTTGAACCTCCTGCATAAAATAGAGCTTGGTGTGCTCCGAAATATCAAAGATCTTAGGAGTAAGAAAAGATATTTCATCTATTTCCTTTAGTCCGGGTGCCAGTGTTCGATCAAGCATTTTTGATAGATTTTACTTTTAGTAATGAGCAATTTGTTTTGTCCAGCAGCTTTTGAGCAACCGAGGCAATATGATCGGAAGTTATTTTCTTGTAAATCAATGCCTCTTCGTTGATTCCGTTGGCATCCCCGAGTAATTCAAAATGTGCCAGGTGCATTGCCCGGTTCAATAATCCTTGATCTTGAAACTCACGAGAGGTATGAATCTTATTCATCAATCGGTTCAATTCTTCATCGGAAAGTTTTTCTTCTGCCATTCGGGACAATTCGGACCAAAGCGCTTTATCCAGTTGTTCAAAGGTAACTCCGGGATTTAATTTACCGGAAATAACAAGTAATCCTTGGTCAAAAGAGCCGGTAATATAGGCCGAAATTTCACTTGCCAGTTGCAGTTCCTTTTTAATCTTTATGTAAAGTCTGGATGATCGCTCTCTGCCCAACGCATCAGAAATAACATCGGCGACGTAATACTCCGGATCGCGTCGCTCGTTCATTTTAAAGGCATAATAAAACGCATTGGCAGGAACATCTCTTTCGATGGTTAGTTCTCTAAACTCGTTTTGTGGCGGTTCAATGGGCAAAATTCGCGCTGGCTTGACTTTACCTGGAATAGCGCCATACCATTTGTTGACAAGGTTTTTCACTTCTTCCAATTCAAAATTCCCTGCCACACAAAGTATCGCATTAGCAGGATGATAATGTTGGTGAAAAAATGCTTTCACATCCTCCATTGTGGCCTCCTCGATGTGTTTAATTTCTTTTCCGATGGTCGCCCATTTGTAGGGGTGCTCGGTATATGCCAATGGTCGAAGTTTCAACCAAACATCACCATAAGGTTGGTTTAGGTACCGTTGTTTGAATTCTTCGATAACAACATTTCGTTGCACTTCAAGGCTTTTGTCAGTGAAAGCCAATGACATCATGCGGTCACTTTCTAACCAAAGGGCTGTTTCAATATTCTGTGCGGGCAATACATCGTAGTAATTGGTCACGTCATTGGACGTAAATGCGTTGCTTTCTCCACCGGCACGCTGTAGCGGCATATCGAAATCGGGAATATGGATTGATCCGCCAAACATAAGGTGTTCAAATAAATGGGCAAAACCGGTTTTTTCCTCTGATTCGTCGCGGGCACCTACATCATACAATGTATTGACAACAGCCATAGGAGTTGTGATATCTTTGTGAAACAGGACTTTCAATCCATTTTCCAGTTGAAAACGTTCAAATTGTATCATTAAAATGTGAATTTTTCTGTGTTTTGTGCTTTTAAAGCGATATGGTACTCTGAGATCAATTGTTCCACCACTTTTCCGGCCGGGATTACATCGTGAATGAGTCCTGCAATCTGACCGATTTCCAATTCTCCTTCGTTCATATCGCCTTCAAACATGCCTCGTTTGGCTCGTCCGCGGCCCAAAAGTTCTTTTAATTCTTCCATACTGGCACCCCGTGAATAAGCCTCCATAACGTGCTGAAAAAAAGGGTTTTTCAGCAAACGAACTGGTGTTAACTCCTTCAGCGTTAAAAGTGTATCGCCTTCTTTGGCGTGAACCACTTTATCCTTAAAAAGTGCATGAGCGCTGGATTCTTCCGTTGCTACAAAGCGACTTCCCAATTGCACGCCATCGGCTCCCAGGTTCAGCGCGGCCAACATCCCGCTACCATTGGCAATTCCACCTGCCGCGATCAATGGAATTTGAATTTGTTCAGCAACCATTGGAATCAGGCAAAAAGTGGTTGTTTCATCGCGTCCGTTGTGTCCGCCTGCTTCAAATCCTTCAGCTACAACCGCATCGACACCTGCTTCTTGTGCTTTCAAGGCAAACTTCACACTACTGACCACGTGTACCACCTTTACACCATTGCTTTTCAAGTAGGCGGTATAGGTTTTAGGATTTCCTGCGGAGGTAAAAACAATGGGGACCTTGTATTGAATGATGGTCTCAATGTGCTTATCGATATCAGGATAAAGCATTGGGAGATTCACTCCAAATGGTTTGTCGGTTGCCGCTATACACTTCTGAATATGCTCTTCCAGCACATCGGGGTACATAGATCCTGAACCTATCAGTCCAAGCCCTCCCGCATTGGATACAGCAGAGGCAAGCCTCCAACCTGAACACCATATCATTCCACCTTGAACAATGGGATAACGGGTGCCAAAAAGTCCTTGGATACGGTTCAAATTTTTGTTCATTTTTACCGCCTAAATTACGCTTTTTTTGTGGTTAAATCACCTGCATATGTTTGTTCAGTAGCCGATAGATCTCATATATTTGAGAACAAAAAAAATAAATCGTTGATATTTTCCTTAATTTAGGGCAAACGAAGTTTATAATGCATATGCGTACCTATATCGTTCGTATCAGCACATTTTTTCTCTTTCTCCTTAGCTTCTATGGGTTTACCCAAAAGATAGAGCATTCCCATTCAATTCATCATTCATTTATCGAAAATAAGGGGCAATGGCCTTCCGACGTATTGTTTCGCTCAAGCTTTGAAGGCGGGCATTTATGGGTACAACAGCAATCGTTTGTTTTTCAACTTTATGACATCGGTAACATTCGGAAACTGCATCAAGGTCAACTCACAACTGCTGAAGAGCCTCTGGCAAAACAACAACTGGTGCGCATTCAATTCCATGGAGCCTCTCAGGTTTCCAACATTGAAAAGAGTTCGGCAACCCAACACTATTACAACTTTTTTATTGGGAACGATAAAAACAAATGGGCCAGTACTGTTCGGGGCTACAGTGAAGCTGTCCTTAAAGACTTTTATTCTGGTGTCAATCTTAAATTGATTGAGCAGGGAGAACAGTTGAAATACGAATTCCATTTAAAACCGGAAGTATCAACCGATCAAATTGCATTCTCGTACGAAGGAATTCAATCTCTTGCCATCAACTCCAGAGGCGAACTCGTCGCTCAAACTAGCTTGGGTACAATCACCGAACGAAAGCCATACGCTTATCAGGTCATCAATGGTAAGATTGTAGAGGTGGCCTGTTCGTTCAAGCTTTCCGAAAACAAGGTAAGTTTTGAACTTGGAAATTACCGAAAAGACCTTACCTTGATTATTGATCCCGAGCTTGTGTTTGCCACCTACTCAGGTTCAATTACAGATAATTTTGGAATGACAGCCACTTATGGTTACGACGGCACTGCTTACTCTGCTGGAATCATCTACGGCAACCAGTATCCGACTCCGGACCCGAATGCATGGGATGTGAATTCCAACTTGACCGTTGCGAGTACGAATGTAGCTACGACTGACGCATTCATTTCAAAATATTCCTCAGATGGCACCACCATGCTTTGGACAACGTTCGTTGGTGGAGGCGATAATTTTCAAGGTACTGAAACCGCCAATTCACTTATTTGCGATGCCTTGAACAATATTTATATCTATGGCGTTACTTCCTCGACTGATTTTCCCATTCAAAATGGGTACCAACCAAACCACGGTGGAGGAAGTGCATTATCCGTTAATTTTAACGGGACCAATTTTGGCACAACGGGTACCGATATATTCGTAGCTAAATTCAGTGCGAATGGCCAAAACCTTTTAGGGTCGACTTATGTCGGAGGTTCAGGTAATGACGGTGTAAATTACAAGGTTACATCCGGAAACTACAGCTCTGTCGCTGCATACGACTCCCTTTCTTTTAATTACGGGGATCAGTTTCGCGGAGAGATCATGTTGGATGAACAAGGGAATTGCCTCGTAGCATCGTGTTCAAGATCCAATGATTTTCCTGTTCAGAATGCCCTTCAATCAACCAATGCAGGTATGCAAGATGGGGTGGTTTTTAGTTTGACATCCAACCTCAATGCAATGAATTGGTCCACTTATTATGGCGGTTCCAACAACGATGCGTGTTATTCTGTGAAAGTTGACTCCTCCTACAATGTGTTGGTTGCAGGTGGCACTAGTTCTAGCAACTTGCCTTTTACCATCTTAGGTTACCAACCAGCTTATGGAGGGGGAAAAGCAGATGGATTTGTGCTGAAACTACAGCAAGGAGGAACGGCTGCATTAGGAGCCACCTATCTTGGAATGAACAATGTGGACCAAGCCTTTTTTGTGGAAATTGATCGCAACGACAACGTATTTGTATTGGGTCAATCGGTGGGAGGAACATTTCCAGTTTTCAATTCCCCCTACTCAAATCCCGGAAGCAGCCAGTTCATCATTAAACTCAGTCCAAACTTACAGGCCAACCTTCGTTCGACGGTTTTCGGAAATGGTTCACCATCCATTAATATTTCACCGGCAGCTTTTCTCGTAGACATTTGCGGAAATGCATACGTTTCTGGCTGGGGTGCCAATATTTTACAGGGAACACCATTGTCTGGCATGCCGGTTACTCCTAGTGCTTTTCAAACCAATCCACCGAATGGATTTGACTTTTACCTTCTCGTAATCAAGCGTGATTTTCAGGATATTTTGTACGGAAGTTATTTAGGTGGGAATTCAGCTCAAGAACATGTGGACGGAGGTACTTCACGCTTCGACAAAAACGGAATCGTGTATCAATCTGTCTGCGGAGGCTGCGGCGGAAACTCAGATTTTCCAGTAAGTAATGGAGCATGGTCCAGTCAAAACCTCAGCTCCAATTGTAACAACCTTATCTTTAAGTTTGATTTTCAACTCATACCTGTAGCAGAATTTTCTGCAGATCAAACGCAAGGATGCTTGCCTTTTACTGTCACTTTCGATAATTTCTCCACCGCTAGCGATGCGTATCTTTGGGATTTTGGCAATGGAGTTACTGATTCCCTAACTTTCAACCCTACTGTTACCTTTGATTCTCCGGGAGCATTCACCATCAACCTATATGTCACGGACAGCGTATGTTTGCTGACGGACACCGCCCAAATTACAATCAATGTTATTGATACCATTTCGCTTAGCGTTCCAACGGTTACAGAACTCTGTTCACCTGTCCCGATGACTTTTACAGCCAATAGCCAAGGCACTGCTGACTATTTCATTTGGTCTTCGAACCTCCAATTCTCTGATACCCTGAACAATTCCGTATTGGATTCTATTTTGCAAATCACGCCACCGGGAACAACCACCTATTACCTTCTAGCGGGAAATATAAGTTGTACAAAAATAGACAGCGTGGTAGTCAGCTTTATAAGCTCATCACTGCAATTAAATGGTATTGACTCACTATGTTTGGGAGATTCAAGTACCATTGTTGCTGTTAACCTAAGTCCAACAGTTAATTTCACCTACAATTGGTCACCGGACTCGTTGTTACTTAGTTCCGATTTACAGAGCACTGTATTGGTTTTACCAACTATTTCACAATACATATACATTACTGCCTCGGCAAATAACGGATGTATCGTGAACGATTCCATTTTTATAGCCGTCAGCCAACTCACCGATCAAAGCATTCAAGCTTCTGCCATCCCTTCGATTGTTCCAGAAGGAACAGGTACCACACTCTTTGCGGAACCAACTAATTTAGCCTATACCTGGTATCCCCCTTTACTTATTTCATATGCGAATGCAGATTCCGCTGTTACTTCGAACCTTCAAGAGGGAACTATATTCACCGTAGTTGGTTCCGATGGGATTTGTGAGAAATCGGATACGGCTGTAGTAAAGGTCTACGGTTATATCTGTGGCCCTCCATACATTTATATCCCAAACGCGTTTAGTCCGAATGGTGACAATGAAAACGATGTATTGTACGTCCGAGGAATGTTACTTGAAAGCATGCTTTTTCGTGTTTACAATCGTTGGGGAGAACTCGTATTTGAATCAACAGACAGAAGCGTGGGATGGGATGGAACATTCAAAGGAAAACCGGTAAATCCGGATGTTTACGATTATTACCTCCAGGCGGTCTGCATTGACGGCGAGGAAAATATTTTAAAAGGGAATGTTACCCTCATGCGTTAACCAAGATTGAATGTATTTATGAAGCACGTTATAACAGCAAAGTCCGAGAAATTTCTTGAAAAGTACTTAAATAATCCGAGTCCTACAGGTTTTGAATCGGAAGGACAAAAAATCTGGTTAAACTACATCAAACCCTATGTGGATGAGTATTTCACCGATAATTATGGCACCGTTGTAGGGGTAATCAACCCAACAGCAACATATAAGGTGGTGATTGAGGCACATGCTGACGAGATTTCCTGGTTTGTGCATTACATCACTAAAGATGGGTTTATTTACCTCCGAAGAAACGGCGGCAGCGACCACATGATTGCGCCTTCCAAAAGGGTCAATATTCACACAGAAAAGGGAATTGTCAAAGCGATTTTCGGTTGGCCGGCAATTCACACGCGCGGACAAAAAGACGAGGCGCCATCCATGAAGAATATTTTTCTCGATTGTGGATGTGATTCAAAAAAAGAAGTGGAGGATCTTGGAATACATGTTGGTTGCGTGGTAACCTTTGAGGATGAGTTCATGATACTTAATAAAAACAGATACGTGGGTCGTGCACTTGATAACCGGATGGGCGGATTCATGATTGCCGAGGTGGCCCGTTTGATTCATGAAAACAAAACAACATTGCCATACGGATTGTACATTGTGAATTCAGTGCAGGAAGAAATAGGTTTACGAGGTGCGGAAATGATTGCCCACCGCATCAAGCCCAATGTGGCTTTGGTCACCGATGTTTGTCATGACACACATACGCCAATGATCGACAAAATAGAAAACGGAGACTTGAAGTCGGGAGAAGGACCGGTTTTAACCTACGGACCAGCTGTTCAGAACAATTTTCTGAAACAAATCATCAAAACGGCGGAAAAAGAAAAACTTCCTTTTCAAAGGGCTGCAGCATCAAGGTCGACAGGTACAGATACCGATGCATTTGCTTATTCCAATGAAGGCGTTACAAGTGCGCTAATCTCCTTGCCTTTGAGGTACATGCACACCACGGTGGAAACAGCTCGAAAAGAAGACGTTGAAAACACCATTCGTCTAATGTATGCTGTTTTGCAGACAATCAAGGATGGGCAAGACTTCAGGTACCTGAAATAATTTTATTTTCTTACATTTGGATTCTTTAAAACACTACACATTATGAAAAAAATTACGCTATTCTTGGGATTGCTTGGACTTACCTTTCAATCACAAGCCCAACTTTTTTCGGACGATTTCGAAGCCTACACAACTGGAGCGCTTGGTCCCCAATCTACCAATTGGACCACTTGGAGCGGTACAGAAGGAGGTGCTGAAGATGGAATCGTTTCTACCGCTCAAGCTAGTAGTGGAACAAATTCCATTTATTTTAACTCTACTGCAGCAAGCGGCGGCCCTCAAGACTGCGTATTGGATTTTGGTCCTTTGTACAACACAGGAGCGTTTACCTTTCAAGCGGACTTCTTTGTCAACGCTACAAAAAGTGCTTACTTTAATTTTCAGGGATCACAAACCATTGGAAGTTTATGGGCATTAAACGTTAATATGGCCAATAATAAAATTTCCATTGACGATGGAATTACCGCCGATTTGGCAACGGGTAACTACACTTCAGGCGCGTGGTTTACATTAAAAATTGAAGCCAATCTTACCCTAGGTATTTGGAAAGCCTACGTGGATAATCAATTAATTGGCGTCTGGGAAAATGGTGTGAATGCCTTGGCATCGATTGACCTCTTTCCTCTTCAAGGAAGTCAATTTTATGTCGATGATGTCAGTTTTGACCACCAACCCTATAGTTTGTCCAATTTAAATGCCGCTATTGCCGGTCACAACATGGGCGGAGTAATTGCTACACAAACTGTTCAACCTGTTATTACGGTCATGAATGCGGGGAATACACCGATAA
Source organism: Crocinitomicaceae bacterium (assembly GCA_044372835.1). Classification (GTDB taxonomy): domain Bacteria; phylum Bacteroidota; class Bacteroidia; order Flavobacteriales_D; family Crocinitomicaceae; genus M0103. Next base: position 30,399 of record JBILRE010000014.1, read on the forward strand.
CCTCGTTTGATCTCACCTTGAATTATGGTGGTACCCCTTACACTCAAAATGTTACAGGAATCAACTTGGCTTCCTTGGCTTCTTACCCCGTGACATTTGCAAGTCTGAACTTACTTACAGGCGCCAACTTAGCTGAAGCAGTGATCTCAAACATTAATGGTGGAAACGATGACGTAGCAGCTGACAACACAGCAGGCATCATTGTTGACCCAGTTGTTCCAGCGGTTGGTAAAATGGTCGTTGGCGAAGAAGGAACCGGAACATGGTGCCAATGGTGTCCGAGAGGGGCTGTATTCATGGACCGCTATGAAGAGAATTATGGCGAATTCTGGGCAGGAATCGCTGTGCACAATGCTGATCCTATGACGGTAACTGACTACGACGCCGCCATCGGAAACCTCATCAGCGGATACCCTGGAGCCTTTGTTGACCGCGGAACAGAAGTGGATCCATCTGGAATGGGACCTCAGTTTTTTCAAAGACTTCAATCGGCACCAAGAGCATTTATTCAAAATGGTGCAACATGGGATCCAGCTTCACGAATGTTGTACGTTTCCGTTACAGCTGATTTCCAGAATGCAGCTGATAACAACTATAAATTAGCTTGTGTACTGACAGAAGACGGTGTTACCGGCTCTGGAGCAGGATGGAGCCAATCAAATGCGTATGCAGGTGGAGCAAATGGCGAAATGGGAGGTTTCGAAGCCTTGCCAAATCCCGTACCGGCTGCACAGATGGTATACAACCATGTTGCACGTGCGATTCTTCCTTCCTTTGATGGTTTTTCAAATAGCTTTCCATCCACTGTGGCTTCAGGTGAATCCCACACGGTTAATTTCTTGTTTATCTTACCTGCTGGTTGGGACGAAACTCAGATGCACATCATCGGAATGTTGATTGATCCAAACGGCCAAATTGACAACGCTGGCAAGGCAACGATTGATCAAGCGGTTGACAACGGCTATGTCTACGGAACTGTTTCTGGATCTAATGAGCAGTCTTTTGACCAACCTGATGCTACCTTGCAAGTATATCCCAACCCTACCGCGGGAAATACAACGGTTGCTATTCATTTGAAAAAAGAAAGTCAAGTGGATTTAACCTTCCGAAATGCTGCAGGTCAAGTGATTGCGAACCGGAATTATGGATCAATGAATGGTGCTTCCACCATTGAATTGAATACCGCTGGTCTTTCCGCTGGAATATACTTTGTAGAACTCGCAGTGAATGGAGAAACCATGATGAAAAAATTAATCATCGAATAACCATCGATTTCAATAAATATTAAGGGCTGCCCATCAGGTAGCCCTTTTTTTCGTCGATGAAAAAAGCTAATTTTACTCCATGAAATGGATTGGTGAACGCATCAGTTTTGTAGATTCCAAGCAAAAAACGACCGTGGTGATTTACCCGCATGCAAGTGCTTGGGTGAAAGGCATCATGGGTGCTTGGGTGTCTATGTGGTTGGTAATAGGCTGCACTGTAATTTGGTCGTTTTTCAATTTGAAACTAACAGACAAGGAAAACATCATCCTGATCGTTTTCATGACCTTTTGGAGTTATTATGCCGTGCGGGTAACACGCAGTTTCTTTTGGCTTTTATGGGGCAAAGAATTGCTTAAACTGGATGAAGTTGCACTGCATTACAAACGTTCGGTAAGGGGTTTTGGCCGCTCCATACCTTACTACTATGAGAATATTGCTAAACTGCGTGTCGATCAACCAGAACAAAAATCCATTCAAGCGGTTTGGGAGGCATCTCCTTGGATTCGTGGTGGAGAGCGCTTATCTTTCGAGTTCCGTGGAGTCCCCATTCGGTTCGGAATGAAACTTCCGGAAAAAGATGCCAAGCTACTCTTTCAGTTTTTATCGCGAAAAGTAGAAGAAGGAATGCGAAAATCGAAATTCTGATTACAACGTCTTTTCCATTCGGAAATGCTGAAGCACGCCAAATAATTTATACGAAGGTTCGACGATTTTATAGCCAAGGCTGAGGTAAAAATCGCACGCATAATCCCTTGCATGTAGGAGCATCATTGCTTTACCTTGTTGACGGGCATATTCCTCCAAAGCAAGCATGATTTTTTTACCTAACCCCTTCCCCTGAAGTTCAGTCCTCACAGCGACAAAACGCGCTTGAGCTACAAAATGATCCACCTCGTCTAATCGTGCAATAGCTAAAAGTTCACCCGATTGATACAATGCGAAATGGACGCCCTTAGCATCGCCCTCGTTGCGCTCACTACCTTCGGGTTGCCCTAGGGGCTTTCTCAATACTTCGTACCTTAAATGAAAGTACTCCTGCCATTCGGCTTCTGTTATGGGGCAACGAATAGCTATTTCTCCTTCCATGCAATCGAAGTAACTCGTTTGGTAGTTATTCCTTGAAGATTCTCCTCCCTTATCAAGCGCTGAGCCTCCGGCTGTTGAAATACTTCACCCACATTGCGTATCAATCCCACTGGAACATGCTTCAAAATGAAATGATCCATCAAGGTTTGGGCAGTAAAATGTTGGATCTTTTCTCCCAATTTTATCTCTAAATCCAGTCGATTTATCACCCGTTGGGCATTGGTACGAAATCGCTCCTCTTTTAACAACTCCGCCAAACCAAGAAAACGGCATAATTCACTAAAATGACGATCGCTTCCAATGGCAAAGGTAATTTCCTTTTGGTCTTGCGTGACAAACAATTCCCCGTACGGAGCAATGTTTGGGTGACAACTTCCCATGCGTTTTGGAATTTCTCCCGTCATCAAATAGTTAGATGCTTGATTCATCAAACTACACACAGCGGCATCGTAAAGTGAGACACTAATTGCTTTTCCCCTTCCGGTATCCTTCCTCTCCAACAAAGCAAGTAAAATCCCTTCTTTAAGTTGATGGGCTGCTAATACGTCGATGAACGCTACCGGCATTTTGGTTGGTGAACCATCTTCATCCCCATTCATAGACATCAATCCACTTTCTGCCTGTAAAATAAGGTCATAAGCAACTCGATCGCTTTCGGAACCAAAGCCATTGACCTTCCCGTGAATAAGCTGGGGATTCAATGAACAAAGTCGTTCGTCCTCTATCCCTAATTTGAGGTCGTCTCCCTTTTTAAAATTGGAAAGCATTACATCAGCTTTGACCACCAATCGGCAAAATTCGTCATAATCTTCACCTAATGTGAGGTCCAAAGAGAGGTATTCTTTTCCATAATTAACAGAAGAAAAATACGCTGAAATCGCAGATGTTGAATCCTCGGAAGGCAGTTTCCATGAACGTGTGACATCTGGATGGCGCTTATGTTCAATTTTAATGACCTTGGCCCCCAATTCAGCAAAGAAAGTTCCTACCGAAGGACCGGCTAGCACGGTGGAAAGGTCAATAACAAAAAGGTCTTTGAACAAGGACATGTCGTAAAATTAACCAATTCGTACGGAAGTCATTGTCAATGATCCTGCCATCGCTTTATCGTTGAAAAACTGCACGTTGTCTTGCTCCGTTTTAAGCCCAAGTGCGTAAAGCAATGGGTAATAATGGTCGACCGTTGGAATCGCCAATCTTGCAGCTGGATTTAAAGACTCGTATTCAATAAGTGCCTTATGGTCGTTATTGGTAATTTTCTCTTTGAAAATGGCATTCATTTCAATCGCCCAATCGTATCCGAAAGACTGATCGAGCTTGTCCCAAGCCACCATACCAAGGTTATGGACCATATTTCCTGACCCGATGATTAACACTCCTTTTCGTCTCAAGTCTGCCAACGATTTTCCCAACTCATAATGGAAGGAAGCAGGTTGACGGATATCGATACTCAGTTGCAATACCGGAATGTCAGCCTCGGGGTACATGTGGCGAACAACGGTCCAAGTCCCATGATCCAAGCCCCAATCATGGTCGTGCAATACTTGCGTATGCTGAACCATCCCTGAAACCTGACTTACCAAATCAGGATTGCCCGGAGCAGGATATTGCACATCAAAAAGCGCTTGAGGAAAACCACCGAAATCGTGAATTGTTCTTGGCGACGGCATGGCGGTAATGTAGGTCCCGCTAGTCAACCAATGTGCCGAAATACATAGCACTGTTGTCGGACGCACTATCTCCTGTGCGAGTTTCGTCCAATAACGTGAAAATTCATTGTCCTCAATACCATTCATTGGGGAACCATGGCCAACAAATAAAACTGGCATCAACGAGCCATTCTTAGGCAGTACATTCGAAAGGTAACTCAACGATCGAAAAGGCTGAAAAATCATACTTGCCCCGATGAGTGTGACAAATTCCCTTCGTTGCATACCCTCATTACTCTATTTTTTCCACTCGAACCTGTGTCAGTCCTTGTCTGACAAAATTCAATTTCTTTGCAGCTTTTAACGACAAATCAATGATGCGGGTTTTACTTCCCATACGGTCATTAATACGCACAATCACAACAGAATCATTTTTCAAATTCGTAACTTTCACCCTTGTTCCAAAAGGCAACGAGCTATGCGCAGCTGTTAAACTGTCTTGCCTGAAGATTTCTCCTGAAGCCGTTCTTCTACCCTCAAATTTGGAAGAATAATAACTGGCAGTACCTTGTTTTACATAACTGATATAGGCAAAACTGGTCAAAAATAAAAGGGATAAAAACCCAACTAATTGTTTCATTTAATAGGAATTAAGGCGCTCAATTTAGTCTTTTAAAGCGAACCGTTAAAAAAATTCAGAATTTGTTAACAAATCGAATTAACTGAAATGACGGTTTTAGCATAGAATAACGAGCTTTGTTTTCATTAAAAATTATGAATAAATTAGATTACATACATCAACACATTAACTTGAACGAGAAGTTCATTCAGAACGTTATTTCGATGTTGGATGAAGGAAGTACCATTCCGTTTATTGCCCGATACCGAAAGGAACGAACCAATGGTATGGATGAACTTGAAATTGGTAGAATCAGGGATTTATCCAAAGCATTTGATGAGCTAATTCATCGTCAGCAAAGCATCTGCAAAGCCATTTCGGAACAAGGAAAACTAACGAATGAATTATCAAAGCGGATTATGGACTGTTTTGATCCCGCAATATTGGAGGACCTTTACCTTCCCTATAAACAAAAAAAACTGACTCGAGGAGAGAAAGCGAGAAAATTAGGTCTTGAACCATTGGCAAAAGACCTTATGGTTCAAAAAGGTGCAGATCCATATGTATTGGCGAGCCGCTATACGCGTTCCGACATACCTGACGAAGAGGATGCATTGGCAGGCGCTTGCGACATTATAGCCGAATGGATGAACGAACATGCAGGTGTGCGATCGAAACTGAGGTACCTCTTCCAACGAAAGGCTGTATTGCGCACCAAAGTAAGTAAAGGAAAAGAAACCGAGGCTGTTAAATACCGAGATTACTTTGATTTCAGTGAGTCCATTCAACGTTCAGCATCCCATCGTTTTTTGGCTTTGTACCGAGCACAAAGAGAGGGATTACTTAGCTTACGTGTCATACCCGAGGATGAGGAGGCAATTGATTTAATCGAACGTTACTTCGTAAAAGGGAACGACGAATGCTCAAAATTAATAGCCAAAACGTGCAAGGATGCCTACAAACGGTTGCTTCAACCGTCCTTGGAAAATGAGTGTATATCGCTGAAAAAAGAACAAGCCGACCAAGAAGCCATCAAGGTTTTTGCTTCCAACCTTCGTCAGTTGCTTTTGGCTCCACCACTGGGTAACAAGCGCATTCTCGCCATAGACCCTGGGTTCCGAACCGGTTGTAAAATCGTATGCCTAGACGAGAAGGGCGAATTATTGCACAATAGCACCGTATTTCCTCACCCACCCCAAAAAGAATTTGCTCAAGCGCAATCCAAGTTATCGCAGTTGGTTCAAAGTTATAAAATTGAAGCAATTGCCATCGGCGATGGAACGGCAGGACGTGAAACAGAAACATGGGTCAAACGCACTAAGTTCGATAGAGAAGTAGCTGTTTTCGTGGTAAGAGAAGATGGTGCTTCCATCTATTCGGCCAGTCCAATCGCACGCAAAGAATTTCCGAGTTTTGACGTTACCGTTCGTGGTGCCGTTTCCATTGGACGCCGGTTGATGGATCCTTTGTCAGAATTGGTAAAAATCGACGCTAAATCCATAGGTGTCGGACAATATCAACATGAGGTGAATCAAAGCAAACTTAAAGAATCGTTGGACGATGTGGTACTTTCCAGTGTAAATACTGTCGGAGTGGATGTCAACACCGCTTCCCCCTATTTACTTAGCTATGTATCCGGCCTAGGACCAAGTCTGGCAGAAAATGTAATCGCCCACCGCACAGAAAACGGTTTATTTAAATCCCGGGAAGAACTTAAATCAGTTAAACGATTGGGTGCAAAAGCCTATGAACAAGCCGCAGGTTTTTTACGTATATCAGGGGCTACCAATCCCTTGGATAATTCTTCGGTACATCCGGAGAGTTATCCCCATGTGAATAAAATGGCTAAGCATTTGGGGGTTGGAATCGAGGAACTTGTTGGAAACAATACGTTAGTGGGAAAACTAAATGCCAAAGACTTTCCTTATATTGACTCTTTTACCTTTACCGATATTCTGAGCGAATTAAAAAAACCGGGGCGTGACCCACGTAAGCAAGCCCAGGTATTGGAATTTGACGATACCATCCGTTCCATCGAAGACCTACGTACGGGTATGAAACTCCCGGGAATAATAACGAATGTAACTGCTTTCGGTGCGTTCGTGAACATTGGCATCAAGGAAAATGGACTGATTCACAAATCCAACCTATCTGATCAGTATGTTAATGATCCGAGTGAATTTGTTTCCCTGCATCAACATGTTCAAGTGGAAGTGATGGAAGTGGATGTCCATCGCAAACGGATTGGTTTAAAGAAGCTTTAATACCATCCCTACTTCAAACATTTGAAATAATCATAGGGTTCTTGGCATTCGTTACATTGGTATTGCGCCTTGCAGGCGGTACTGCCGAACAAGCTTACCATGCGCGTATTGGTTGATTTACATCGTGGGCAGGGAACGTTTACCGGATCGGCAAAAAGAACGGATTTATCGGGTTCGTCTTGCGGTGGCGCAATCCCATAGGACAAAAGTTTTTCTCTTCCATTCTCCGTAATCCAATCGGTTGTCCATGCGGGAGACAAAACCAACTGCACTTTAACATTGTCGATGCCGTGCTCTTTAAATTTTGCCATAATATCGTCCTCAATGACTTGCATCGCAGGACATCCGCTGTACGTCGGCGTAATGGTGATTTCCCAGTAATTTTCTCTAAAAGCCACCTCACGGACCACACCTAAGTCACGTATAGTTAACACTGGTATTTCGGGATCGAACACCTCATCCAACAAGTTCCAGACTTCAGAAAGTGTTACCATTCCATGTTCGGATAGGCCCGCTGTACGTACTGCATTTCAGCTAGAATATACCCTAAATGTTCGGAGTGTTTTCCTTTTCGTCCACCAGATTGCACCCAATTATTCGTTGGTATACTGATTCCAGCTTCTTGAAAAACGTTGTGCACTTGAGCATGCCACTGTTGTTGCACCGTTTCCATGGACGGAGCAAGACCCTCTGCTTCAGCTGCTACTTGAATCTCATCGGTTTCTACCAATTCTGCTGCATAACGCCACAATACATCAAGTGCTCGTTGAATACGTTCGTGGGATTCTTCTGTTCCGTCACCTAAACGGATTATCCATTCGGAGGAATGCCTGAGGTGGTATCGCGTTTCTTTCAAGGATTTAGCCGCAATGGCTGCTAATTGTGCATCGCGACTCGAGGAAAGTCCTTCAAACAAGGGCAAACGATACGCATCGAAAAGGAACTGACGCATCAACGTGTGTCCAAAATCACCGTTTGGTTGTTCTACCAACAAGGTATTTTTGTATTCCCGGTCTACACGTAAGTAAGCCAAATCGTCCTCGTTTCTACCCTTACCCTCGAGTTTTCCTGCATGCTCGAGCAAAGTGGTTGCTTGACCGACCAAATCCAACGCAATGTTCGTCAAAGCAATATCTTCTTCCAAGATAGGGCCATGACCACACCATTCAGACAAACGGTGACCTAAAATCAATGAATCGTCTCCAAGACGCAGTAAATATTCAACGTGTGGGCTCATGAAATGCGCGTTTACATGTGTGAAATCCCGTCAGGAACGTCATAAAAGGTGGGGTGTCGGTACACTTTACTGTCGGAAGGTTCAAAAAGACTATCGGACTCTGATGGATCTGACGCTGAAATCAGCTTGGACTCTACGACCCAAATACTGATTCCCTCTGACCTGCGTGTGTACACATCTCGAGCGTTTTCAATGGCCATTTCGGCATCCGCTGCCCTCAAACTTCCTACATGCTTATGATTCAAACCCGCTTTGCTTCGAATAAACACTTCCCATAGCGGCCATTCCGTAGATGATGTCATATATTGATATAATGGTTATGCACTTTTTTCTTTGCCCGTTTCTCAGCATAAGCCATTGCAGCTTCACGTACCCAGGCACCGTCTTCCTTTGCTCGTTTCCTGGTTTCTACACGGTCATAGTTGCATGGTCCATTTCCTTCCACGACTTGCCAGAATTCACTCCAGTCAATTTCGCCGTATTCGTAGTGACCCGTCTCGTCATTGAAACGCAAATCTGTATCGGGAACAGTAAGTCCAATCAATTCAGCTTGAGGAACTGTTACATCTACAAATTGCTGACGCAATTCGTCATTGGTATGCCGTTTTATTTTCCATTTCATGGATTGGGCAGTGTGCTTTGAATCGGCATCATTAGGGCCAAACATCATTAATGCTGGCCACCAAAAACGATTCAGTGCATCTTGGGCCATGGCTTTTTGCTCGGGTGTTCCTTGCGCCAGTTTGGCCATGATTTCAAACCCTTGACGTTGATGAAACGACTCCTCTTTGCATATCCTCACCATGGCACGTGCGTAGGGTCCGTAGGAACAACGGCAGAGTGGCACCTGATTCATAATGGCTGCACCGTCCACCAACCAACCAATGGCCCCCATGTCTGCCCATGTAAGGGTGGGATAATTGAAAATGGAGGAATATTTCGCTTTTCCGCTATGTAGATCGTCGATTGTTTCTTCGCGGTCAGCTCCCAAGGTTTCGACAGCGCTGTAAAGGTATAGACCATGCCCTGCTTCGTCCTGGACTTTTGCTAAGAGAACCGCTTTTCTGCGTAAGTTAGGAGCCCGAGTAATCCAGTTCCCCTCTGGCAACATACCAACAATCTCTGAGTGCGCATGCTGCGAAATCTGACGAATAAGGGTTTTGCGATAATCGTCGGGCATCCAATCGTTCGGTTCGATTTTAATACCCTTGTCAATTTTTTCTTGAAACCTGCGCTCCAGCTCAGAAAGTTGTACCTCTTTCATACCCAAAATTTACGTTAACAAATGTAATTAATTCCACTAAGTTACACAAGGAACATTTGGTAAAAGAACTTGTTCTATTGAGCCTTCAGAATTTCCCGTCCAATCGATTTTTACTCCAAATAAATGACCGTTGGATCTGCTTCGCAATTACCCAATTTATGGTAAAACAATCGCCCAAAACCGTCTGTCCCAAAGGGTTTTCCTTCTGCCCATGCTGGCCTAATAGGATGCAGTTGATGCTGGGATGCCAATGTGGCTCGAGTCTGAACATGCAAGGCAATAGTGGCCGCTTCGGGCACCTCAGACAACGGGATACGGAATCTCCTCATTTCTGACAAGGTATTTAACTCTATTTTATACGTAAAATCTGTAACCAGCGGATTTCCCTGATCATTAAGGGGGATACTGGAATAAGGTCCAACGTAAAGGTAAACATTGCGAAAGAGTGTCCCTTGATCAGCATAAATGCGCACATACAAAAAGTCTGCATCATTGAACAAATAAACATCACCTACTTTTTCCTGATTGCCTAACAACAATCTCTTGTAAACCTGTTTACCGCACAAACCTGACGGCGCCCAACCTTTTTCAACGGGCTCATTCAGCCCATCGCTTCCCGGCAAATCAACGTTTTCTACAGGCACAAGTTCTTCCTTCTCACAAGAAGGTAAAAAGGAAATGGTAATTGCGGCAATGAGTAGGATACTAATAACTGCCCATCTCCAAAATATGTGTGTTGTTTTCATGGTGTTTGATTTTCTCGCAAGGTATTTTGCAAGCGTAATTAGGAAAACATTTTTCAGCTGATACCCCATTAAATTAGGTTATCAAGTCCTTTAGGTTCAATGAACACACGCTAAAAATTTCGTTCGAAAATAGTTGTCTGAATTGATTAAATTTGTGAACGAAAACTGAAAGCATGACACCGACGTTTCACCAACTGCGTATTAGCAATATCCGAAAAGAGACAGACGAGTGTGTATCTGTAGCATTTGAAATACCTGATCAACTGAAAAAGGACTATCAGTATCAATCGGGTCAATACCTTACTCTTCGCTCCGATCTTTTAGGAAAAGATATTCGGAGGTCTTATTCCATTTGCTCTGCACCCCATGAGAACCAACTTCGAGTAGCTATAAAACAAGTTCCCGATGGAGCATTTTCAACATTTGCCAATCATACGTTAAAGGAAGGGGATCAACTGGACGTTATGACTCCTGCTGGAGGATTTACATTTGTCCCCGAAATTCAGCGAAAGGAATCGTATTTACTGATAGGAGCCGGAAGCGGTATCACACCTCTCATATCAATTGCCAAAACAGTTTTAAATAACGAACTAAATAGTGATGTAACGCTGGTTTTTGGTAACAAACATTTTAACAGTATTATTTTTCGCGAGGAACTAGAGGCGTTGAAAAACACCTACATCGATCGCTTTAGAGTAATCCATGTGCTTTCAAGGGAAAGTTTGGGGAACGAACTGCAAAAAGGTAGGATTTCAGGAGAAAAAATTAATGCCCTTTTCAAAGCCTTTTTTCAGGGTGTCAAAATCAGTGAGGTATTTATATGCGGTCCAGAAACGATGATCTTGGAATCAAAGAGATGCCTGGAACAATTAGGTATTTCGCCAAAAAACATTCATTTTGAGTTGTTCACAACGAACCTGAAGCAAACGAAATCCGTTTCCAGTTCAACTTCGGTAGGCATTGCCTCCAACGTTTCAATCATCCTTGATGGTGACCGCCTTGACCTCCACATGCATGAACATGACGAATCCATCCTTGATGTTGCTCAAAAAGCTGGTGCCGACTTACCATATGCTTGCAAAGGAGGTGTTTGCTGCACCTGTAAAGCAAAAATCCTGAAAGGAACCGCGACCATGGATGTAAATTATGCGTTGGAAGCCGATGAGGTGGAAGCCGGATATATCCTAACATGTCAGGCGCATCCTACCAGCGATGAATTATTAATCTCTTTCGACGAATAATGGGACTATTTAACATCTTTAAAAAACAAACAACCGACAGTAGCGTTCCTAAGGGATTCTCAGCAGTAAAGGTTCTGAACATAGAGGAATTGACGAACGATGCGGTACAAATCTCTTTCGCTATTCCGGAATCCCTAAAAAAGGATTTCGCCTTTCAACCAGGACAATACATAGACATTGCTGCGAATATTGATGGAAAAACCTACCGTCGCTCCTACTCCATTTGCAGTGGGCCAGACGAACCCCTTTCCATCGGTGTAAAACAGGTAGTGAATGGCAAAGTATCGACCTGGATCAACCATACCTTAAAAGCGGGTGATGAGTTGCACATTTCTGCTCCTAAGGGTAGTTTCACCTTGCCATTCACTGCAAAAAACGTAGTAGCCATTGCTGCTGGAAGTGGTATAACACCCATCCTATCGATGGCAAAATCAATAGAAAATACGGAAGTAAAATTGACGCTTTTTTATGGAAATCGAACGTATGATTCGGTTATGTTTGAAGGTAGGCTAACCGAACTAACGCACACGCAATGCACCCACTACCTTTCCCGTGAAGAGAAGGAAGGGTTTAAAACAGGCCGGATTACACAGGCTTCCTTCACCGAAGAAATAAAAGCCGACCTCGACTTATTGAAATCTGATGCGTTTTTTATTTGCGGACCGGAAGAAATGATCCGAGAGATCAGAGAAACACTCACTTTTTTTGGGGTTGCCAAGGAGAAAATTCACATTGAACTTTTTACCACACCTACCGCACCTTTGGAGGAAGCCCAACAACCTGTTAGTTCCTTCGAAGGTAAAAGTGCAGTAACCATGATTTTAGATGACGAGGTTTCATCATTCACCTTGGATTCAAAGGGTCCCCACATTCTTGACCAAGCAGAGAAAGAAGGCTTGGATGTTCCTTTTTCTTGCCGTGGAGGCGTTTGTGCATCCTGCAAAGCCAAAGTACTAAAAGGAAGTGCCGTTATGGATTTAAACTTTTCACTTACCGATCAAGAGGTCAAAGACGGGTACATTCTTACTTGTCAGGCGCATCCAACTTCCGCAGAACTCACCATTAGCTTCGATGAATAAGCGCAACGTTGTTGTAGTGGGGGCTAGCCGCGGTATTGGTGAAGCAATGGTGGCTCGATTAGCTAAATCCGATTCAACTGTTTTTGCATTGAGTAGAAACGTGAAACGAATGGAACTTTCTTTCTCACCTTATCCCAATGTGACTTGTCATTCCTTTGACCTATCGGAGGATGTAAGGAGGCAAGCCGAACTCCTTTTTGACAAAATCGGTAAAATTGATGTGTTAATCAACAACGCGGGGTTATTGATTAACAAACCCTTTGACCAATTAACACACGGGGATATAAAACAAAGTTATCAAGTGAACGTCATCGGTGTAATGGAAACGGTACAAGCTGCCCTTCCCTATTTGTGCGACGGCGGCCACATTGTGAACATCAGTTCAATGGGAGGTGTCCAGGGAACAGTAAAATTTCCGGGTTTAGCTGCCTACTCTACTTCGAAAGCAGCGCTTTGTTCATTTACTGAGTTGTTTGCAGAAGAATTCAAATATGCACCTTTCCAAATGAATTGCCTGGCCCTTGGTGCGGCTCAAACAGAAATGCTAGAAGAAGCGTTCCCAGGCTACCAGGCGCCACTAAAAGCGGATGAAATGGCCGCGTTTGTGGTGGACTTTGCACTAAACGGAAACAAATGGTTTAATGGGAAAATTCTTCCAGTTGCGCTATCTACTCCTTGATTTGTTACTTTTTCATGCCTGTGCATTTAACTCCCGGCTTCAATGACTAACAGATAAAAATCCATTGCCTTGAACGACGAATTACACATCATCGAAAGCGCTAAGAAAGACTCCAAATACTTTGCTCCTTTGTATGAGCACTATTTTGAACGTATTTTTCGGTTCATTTTCAAACGACTAGGAGGAAATGAAGCTCAATCGGCTGATATCACCCAGCAAACATTCATCAAAGCCATGGTGAATATTGCACAATACCAAGACCGCGGTTTACCTTTTTCTAGCTGGCTTTACCGAATTGCTCAGAACGAAGTCAACATGTTTTTTCGATCTCAAAAAAAGACCTACTCAGTGGAGATTAATGACCGAATGCTCGGTACCCTATTTAATGAGGCGCAGATTACCGCACGAATGACTGATGAGGAGCAGGAAAAACTAATTCAATTGTTGAATGGGATGAACCAAGAGCACCTGGATTTAATCGAATTGCGCTTTTTTCAACAACTCAGTTTCAAGGAAATTGCAGAAATCTACAGCATCTCGGAAGCCAATGCAAAAATGCGTGTTTACCGCATTTTGGAAAAACTTAAAACGTTATGGAACAACTAACATGAGAACATTTAAAATCAACAAAGAAAGATCGGTTGAACCTGACCTTAAAACCATCGAAAAACATAGAGATTTTCAGCGGTTTTACCATGATTACGAGCGTTTAACCAAACGCAGTAAACGTCCCATATACCAAGATCCAAAGCTCTATTTACTATTGGTATTAATTGGCATTATCCTATTTTTAATTTTTGGAGAAGGCTATTACTAATCGCCAAAACTCACAAAAATCGACACGAATTACGGCCATCTGCCATTTTTTTCATACCTTCAACCGATAGCGAATTGACGTGTATAGAATTGTTGTTCTGTTCCTTTTTTCCACGGTTTCGTTGGTCAAGACCTACGGCCAAGACATTCATTGGTCTCAGTTCAACGACAATCCACTCTTTCAGAATCCAGCGAGCGCAGGGCAATTTAATGGAGATCAGCGGTTCATTGCCAATTACCGCGATCAATGGCGTAGTGTGACTGTCCCCTTTAGTTCTTTGTCGATTTCCACAGATACCCGCTTCAAAAAAATCCCAGGACTTGGAGTTGGTATACTTCTCTTTCACGACGTTGCAGGTGATGGTCAATTTCGTACCATCGAGGTTCAGGGAAACTTGGCTTACAGGCTAAAACTCACCCCGGATTCCATTCATCTACTCGCTTTTGGAGTGAATGTCGGAATGAAACATCAACAAGTAAACTGGGACAAGTTCTACTTTGACAATCAATACAATGGAATGGTTTATGACCCAAGTTTACCGACGAACGAACTCTACCAACATGACCGCAAAACGAATGCCTCGGTTGGTAGCGGAATGATCTACGAGTGGCACAAAAATGACCGAAAATACATCCGTGTTGGATACGGAGCTTACAACCTCAACCGTCCTGATCAGGGATTTTACAACCAGGAAATTCAACGGGATATACGTCATTGTATGTTCGTTCGAGGAATGTACCCAATAGGGTTTGACTGGGATATTCTTCCCGCAGTACAATTTTCATCCCAAGGGCCTCACAAGGAATTTATCGCTGGGGCCTCCATGAAGTACACCCTTGTCAAACGAGCGGCAACCTACCGTGCATTGTATGCCGGACTTTGGTATCGGAACTTGGACGCCGCATGTTTCAGTGTTGGCGTGGATTACCAAGATCTTTTTGTTGGGATGAGCTACGACATCAATTTTTCCACCCTTGTTCCTGCCAGTCGCATGCGCGGTGGGTTTGAAATTGCCCTTCGCTACATTCTGCACCACTTCAAACCGGCAAAAGTCATTCACCGCGTATGTCCCGATTTTATTTGATTGTTTTGTCGCTTTGGCTTCCATGTACATGCGTGATTTTCGCGCAAAATAAACTTGGACATTACATTAAATTTGGAGACGAAAAATACCGTTCTGGAGATTACATCTACGCGTTGGATATGTACAAAAAAGCGTTGGAAATTGACTCCAATGCCATAGAAATTAATTGGAAATATGCCGAAGCATTGCGCGCTTACAAGGATTATGTGAAAGCAGAATATTATTACCGCAAAGTGTACTCGAGGGAAAATATGGAATTGTTTCCCATGTCGCTGCTTTATCTTGGCATAATGCAAAAACACAATGGCAACTATTCAGAGGCAATTAACTCGTTTAAAAACATTGTGTCCAGAAAGAACATCGACAAAAGTTCGTACATCTATCGAAAAGCTGCAAGGGAAATCGAATCGTGCCAATGGGCGATTTCTAATGTGAAAGATACGTTGGATCTTCTTCCGTTTGAACTACCAGAAAGCATCAATACTCCTGATTCTGAATTTGGCAGTACGATCCATAACGGCCATTTTATTTATTCCTCCTTGCACGCTGACTCAACCGGCCAGGAAGAGGTGGTTTACGCGAAACAATACCATACATTCGTTTACCAATCCTTGAAAGAAAAAGACAGTTTCAGTACCCCTAAGCGAATAGAAGAACTTGTTTTTGACGGAATGAGTTCAGGAAATGGAACATACTCTTTAGACGGGAAGCGGTTTTATTTCAGTTTGTGCAAGGATGCCAATTACAACTATGCCTGTAAAATAATGGTTGCTGAATTTGACTCAAATAAATGGAGTAAGTTGGATTCGTTAGGGGAAATCATCAACAAAGCCGGGGCAAATACCACCATGCCGCATATCGCTCTTTTCAATGGTAAAGAAACGCTTTTTTTTACATCCGACCGAGACGGAGGCAGCGGGGGGCTCGACCTATACTACGCTGAAATCACCGATGGCAACCAATTTGGCACACCGGTTAATATCAAAGATATAAACAGTCCCGACAATGAATTAAGCCCATGGTTTTATCAAGATACCTTGTATTTTACGTCCTCTTGGTACAATGGTTATGGTGGTTACGATGTAAGTTATGTGAGCTTTCAACCGAATCAACTAGGAAAAGTGAAGAATGCCGGCATTCCCATTAATAGCCCGGCCAACGATCTGTATTATTTTAAACACCTGGATACCATTTATGTAACAAGCAATCGGTTGGGAGTCCATTTTGAAAAAGGCCCAACGTGTTGCAGCGATATTTTCGCATTTGTTAAAGAAAAGCCGAGGATTGATACTACAACCACCACCACAACTACCACAACTACCACAACTACGACCACGACTACGACTTTATTTGAAAATTTACCGGTGACCTTGTATTTTCACAATGATCGTCCAAACCCCAAAACGTATGATTCCATTACTCGTATCAATTACATGGACGGTTATACCGACTATAAAAAGTTGATCGATCAATATAAGTTGGAATACGCGAAAAATTTCCCGCCTGATTCCTTAAAAACAGCGGAAGAAAAAATAGAAATGTTCTTCAGCTCAAAAGTGGACAAGGGTATACAAGATTTGGAAACCTTCAAAAGGTTGCTATTAGACGAGCTGAACAAAGGTGCACGTCTAAACGTGGTCATTGGTGGATTCGCAAGCCCATTGGCACCAACTGGATATAATGTTCGCTTGACGAAACGCAGAATTATGTCGGTAATGAATTATTTTCAGGAAACCGACAACTCCGTTTTTGCTCCGTATTTACGAGGAACAGCTGAAAACGGAGGTTTGTTGACCATCAGCAGGGAACCTTTCGGTGAATACCGTGCAGACAAATCAACGAGCGACGATTATTACAACCAAAAAAAATCCGTTTATTCTCCTGAAGCGGCCATTGAAAGAAAAGTGGAAATAAAAGCAGTGGATTACTTGGAGGAAGATACCCTTGCCTACCAGTTAACATTGGACAAACGAGTGATTGATTTAGGTGCGGTAAAAACCACCTCAGCGGTATCATTTCAATTAAAAATCAAAAACAAAGGATTAGATACCCTTCGTTTTTCCGAAATCAGGAGTACCTATTTCAAACCCAAGAATAACCTTTTAAATACGCTTCCACCGGGAGCGGAAATGGAGGTCGTATTCACACGAACATCCGAATTACCCAAAGGATTGTTTCATTTCAATGCGCAATTGTTTGTATTGGGCTATAAAAAACCCATTTTTTTGCCCATTGTGGGCGAAGGGCTATGATTTCTGATGGCTCATTTCATTTTTCTCAAGTCCAATAGGTCTTGTTCCGTTTTCCATCCCCGTTGGATAAAAAAGGACTGAAGTTCCCCCACCATTTGCAAATGTTCTGATTTAGACGGATGCTTGGTATGCCCAGAATTATACTTCTTTTTGTAATAAAACGCGTAGATGTTTTTCATACCTGATTTCCGTAATGAAGAAACCATCGACTGTATGCATTTATTCAAGTGTAGCCGAAGTTTTGGTTCCGACATTGGGCTATTGGAGCAAACTAAGATGCTTTTCGGGAATTTGCTCCTCAGGAATGAAATGAATTTTTTATACGCAGAAATGTACTTTTCTTCCTTTTGAAGCCCATCGTTTTGTCCGAGCGTTATGACAATGATATCCGGTTGTTGCTGCGACTTAAAATCCCATTTACCAGCATGTTCGTCCAGCGAAATACGAGGATACATTTCGGGCATATTCTTATCGCTTTCAGTGAAACTATTGGTTAAACCAATTCCTGATACCGCACTTAGAATCCAACTTGCGTTGTAACGCCTTGCCAATAAAGGCCCAAAAGCAACGTACGCGTTTTCGAGATCAGACCATGCGTTTCCACTGGCATCGTCCGTTTCTTTATCGTTACCTGAGCCACAGGTAATGGAATCTCCTATAAATTCGAACAACAATTTTCTAGTTTTCTTAAACTTCACCAAGTCTTTACACCAGACACCCACTAATTTGATATATCCAAAATAACTTTCAGTGGCCTTAACAATCCGAACGGTATGTTTGCCTTTTTTAAGCCCTTTACCTATCTTGATTTGGTTATAATAATCCGTTAAACGAATGCGTTTAGGTTTTTCGTTGTCCAAGACAATCACAATGTAATTGTGTTTATTAAAATGGCGGTACTCATCTTCAATCACCAAATCGCAGTAGGTACCAACGAATTTGAACTCAATATATGCACCAGGAGCCCAAGCTTTTGCCGCATCCTCCTCTGAAAAATCGAACCTTCCAGTGTAGTGAAAACGCTTGTCACTCGCCTTGTAGAAATGATTTCTTCCCCTCTGGTTAATGTAAATGGCTAAGAATAAAGAGAAAATGCCACTAAAAATCAGTACATTAAGTATAATCGACCGCCGATTCATTGTTATTTTTTGTTTTTATCTCGCAATTTCATGAACGGAA
This sequence comes from Crocinitomicaceae bacterium, assembly GCA_044372835.1. Taxonomy (GTDB): domain Bacteria; phylum Bacteroidota; class Bacteroidia; order Flavobacteriales_D; family Crocinitomicaceae; genus M0103. Next base: position 48,861 of record JBILRE010000014.1, read on the forward strand.
CTTCAATACACTGATACATTATAAATGAAATTCCAATCGTTAACAACCAGAAAAGAATGAAATTAATGTACCAATCGTCTGCTATGGCCATCTTTCCACTGTAATGATGGTTGAACCATTTCTTAATTATGGTATTGGAAACCACATTTAGGTTCACTAAATACATAGAATAGGAAATCAGACTAAAGAAAGTGATCCAATTGGTCCATTTGCCCAAGCCATTCTTCATCGTAGAAAATACCGGAAGGGTACAAAGAACCGCGAGCGACTTTAGGGTTGGTACCCAAATGACGGCAAATTCTCCGTAGGACTTACCCATTTGGTACTTAATGAAGTATAAAATACCTATACCTATGGTGAATAAAAGGTACTTGACAGATGAATTCCAGAATTTCGAAAAATAATGTGCGAAGAAGGCGCCCAATACCCCAAACATAATGGCGTCTAGCCGGGGAACCACTTGGTATTCAATCGATAAATGAATGTAGTCCTTAAATTTTGAAAGATCCGCGATATTTCCGGAAAAAGGGTAGGCGTGAAAAAGGTAGCTACGGTAGAACGTAACCAGAACTATTATTCCTATTGCACAGCCTAATACCGTCCATTTCACAGGCGTCTTAAATACAAACAAGGTGGTAAACAATACTAGTGGTACAGACAAATAAAACCACTCTTCTATACTTAAACTCCATGCTTCAGCAAAAAAGGACGGCCTTTGAACAAATAGGTTTTGTCCAAAATAAAAGAAGCGGTACCAAGTATCTGGCAGTTTATCAATCTGAAAAATTGCTGTATAAACTAAGAGGAAAAGTAAAACAACCAGGTATGCCGGCAAGGTTCTCATCCATCTTCGTTTCCAGAAATCAAGTAAATTTGGAAACGTAATGGCATTTTCCTTGTTCAAAATTCTAATGAGAATACCTCCAATTAAAAAACCACTTAGCACAAAGAAAATCCCAACACCGTCAAGCATGAACTTGTAGCATACCTTTTTCACTGGTTCTGGCACGAACATCATGCTATGTCCAATAAGTACCATAAAAATGGCAATAAAACGCAATAAATCTAGGCCAAAAACGCGTTTATCAAATCCTTCCATTTTAAAAATTCGCCACATATTCACCTGTTTCTTGCAGAGCGCCAAAAATAAATGAAACTAATTGAAGTTTTACCGAAAAACAGGATTATTTCGATAAATAATGTCCTTTCACTCCACCAAATTGCGTTACTTTTAGGATAAGCATTTAGATGAAATCAACCTGTAATCCTTCTGATTGAAGGAAAACGGTCTTTGACCGGGAAAACATTTATCTATATTTGTAAAAAACAACAAGAATGGCAACGGATGTTTCCTTAAATAATGAAAAAAAGGTACGGCTTCAATTTATTGATATGGCACGATCAATTGCCATATTATTGATGCTCGAGGGGCATTTTGTTGACGATTCTTTGATGGACATGTACAGGGATTTAGAAAATCCTATTTATGCCACTTGGCGTTACATCCGGGGGTTTACAGCGCCGACTTTCTTGACTGTAACCGGAATTGTTTTTGTCTATTTACTGCGCGGCAATGACGAAAAAGCATTTTTTCAAAATTTCAGGGTAAAAAAAGGATTCAAGCGGGCGTTTGAATTGTTGTTCTGGGGGTATTTGCTTCAATTCAATTCTTTTCACATTCTGCAATGTATCGGTATTGGTATTCTGTTGTTGCTGAGCTTGTACGGCCTGTTTAAATGGATTCGTGTACTTCCTTTGTGGAGCTATTTTATACTGGCTGGATTGGCCTTTTTCACTACAGAAATGTACCTAAAAACCTTGCCTGAAGGATACTACCTACCCCAGGGAGCCCCAGGTTTTATACAAAACATGTTTAGAGGGGATCATTCCATGTTTCCTATCATTCCGTGGTTGGGTTACACCATGTTTGGCGGTGCATTGGGAACCATTTTCTATACCCATAAAACGCAATTAAAACATTGGTATGCGCCCATGATTATGGGGTCTATAGGTATCTTATTGTATTTCTTCGGAAAAGAAATATTGATACAAATGGATCACTTGTTGGGAAACATCACTTACCATTTATACTACATGGACTATTTGTTCGGACGTGTGGGGATGGTTTTCATGTTTCTCAGCTTTTTAATGACGCTTGAAATTATCATTGGCGAAATCAAACCTAATCTGTTTTTACAACTTGGACAGAATACGCTTACGATTTTCATTTTACACATGATTGTTCTTTACGGCAGCATTACACGAATGGGGTTGACCAAATTATTTCACAACAAACTCAATCCCTGGGAGGTTACTCTAGGCGCAATTGGTTTCATCGCCATTTTTGTATGGCTCATATACCATTTAGCCTGGATAAAGGAAAAACTGTCCTTCATTTTGATGCCTATTCAGCAGTTTACCGACCGGATGTTTGGAACGACATTGAAAAAGAATTAACCCGTTTTTTTCTTCTTGGGATCGATAAATTCAATGGGGGTTCGGTATTCCCTTTTCCCGCATTTGTCATGAACAGTTAGAATCACCGTATATTTTCCAGGTGTTTTATAATGGTGTTTCACAATGCGGTTTCGACTAGAGGAACCGTCTCCAAAATGCCAAATAAGCGAATCCGCTTTAGTATAATAAGCCTTACAACGGATTAACCTTGGTGCGGTTTTGTTGTAGACCTTCTGAACGAAAAAACTGTTCTCCCTTAGTTTATATTGGTCCACATTGGTCAACACAAAATCATAGCTAACACGGTGAATTTGGGAAACTTTCGATGCAGGTACTCCGTTCGTATAAGCACCGTCCAATGATTTTTTGAATAAGCTAACATAGAAGGTACAAGCAATCAAATAGGAACCTTCCTGACTTGGGTGACTTCCATCGGGATCGTAAAGTGAATTTCCATAGCCAGATTTAATAAGGTCATTCCATACCATTCCAACGGGTACGACTGGCAACGAATATCGATCTGATAAACGCATAACTCCCTCAGATATGCGGGTTGTCATTCGTTCGAAGGAGTTGCTCAAAGAATCCTCTTGAAAACCATCTTTATACCCCCAAGTTTGATAAATCATTACATTGGTACAGGCGTTATTAGCATAAATGGAATCCAGCAACTGTTTGAAATAAGGAATGGTCGCCTGCTCGATGGAGTCTTCGCTGAAAATCATTTCTCGGCTAAAAGGCTGAATCATAATAAAATCCCAATCTCTCGAGTTTATGGCCTCATACAACTCGGAGCGATCGCTATGCATTTTTAACGTATGATTGCTTTTGGCATTCATCTCCACATATACCTCTTGACCTAACGATTCTGCAATCTTTTCAAAGGTCTTAGGCATTTGATTCATGTGAGTGAAACTGTTACCTATAAACAAGATACTTGTTTTTTGCGCCATCACCGACTGCAACGAAGCAATGAACATGAAAAGAAAAAGCTTTTTCATTTCGAAAAACATTAATGAAACCTCAAAAAATGAAGCTAAACCAATTCAAATGCCAAACGCCTTTGCAAATCAAGCATTTCTTCCGAAGAAAGCTGCTGTTTCTCGTTTGAAAAATTCATGTCACCCATAGAATTAATCGGAATCAGGTGAATGTGCGCATGCGGAACCTCCAATCCGATCACCGCCATTCCAACCTTTCGACAGGTCATCTTCCTTTTAATCTGTTCAGCAACTTTCTTGGCAAAGAACATTAAATGTTCGTATTCATCATTTGACAAATCAAACAGGTTGTCAACTTCAACTTTTGGTACAACGAGAATGTGACCCAATTGTAACGGCATGATGTCAAGAAATGCGAGGCAATGATCGTTTTCAGCGATTTTATAACAAGGAACTTCTCCTTGAATCATTTTAGTAAACACCGAAGGCATTAGCGCGAAATTTCAAGTATTTCAAATTTCATTACCCCATTTGGGGTTTGAACATCGGCTAATTCACCTTGTGCTTTACCAAGAAGCCCTTTTCCGATGGGTGAATCTATGGATATTTTTTTCAATTTTATATCAGCCTCATTTTCAGCGACGAGTGTATATTCCATTACTGCACCATTGGCTACATTTTTTATTTTCACATGGGACAAAATGTACACTTTACTTGCATCTATGGATGAATTATCTATGATCCGTGCATTGGCAATGATGTTTTCCAATTTGGCTATCTTCATTTCCAAAAGACCTTGTGCCTCCTTGGCAGCGTCGTACTCTGCGTTTTCAGAAAGATCACCTTTATCTCGTGCTTCGGCGATTTGATTTGAAATAGATGGACGTTGAACCGTTTTCATATCGTGCAAATCATCCTTAAGCTTTTTCAAGCCTTCTTCTGTATAGTAATTTAATTGTGACATGATAATATGATTGATATAGCTACAAAAAATAAGAGAGCTTACTCAGCCCTCTTATTAAACAAATATAGTAAAAAAATTATTTTAAGCTAATCGTAGCTCCGATAGTGTGGATGATACCAAAAACGCCAGCTGCACGAGCAGCGTATTCAATCCCTAAACCGCTTTTTGACTTACCTACCAACGCATCTACAGAAAAACCAAAAGATGGCCCTACTAACGCATTCGAACGATTTTCAGCAGACAATAGGTTCTTTTCATAAACGAAACCAGCGCGCAAGTTAAATGCTACTTTTTCAGCAGTCATTGCATAATCTAAACCTAAACGGTATTGGTCATTCGAAAATGAATTTGCCGTAAATCCAAGCGCTAGGTTCAACTTATTATTTTCATTAAAGATGAAATCGTATGAACCACCTATTGAGAGCAACGAAGGCATTTCAAAGGTAGCGGAACGTTCTTCTAGGGTAGCAATAAACTCCGTTGACAAATATTGAATTTGTTGAGCCAATCCATCTCCTTTATAGCTCATAACTGGACCGATGTTCTTCAGCGCAATTCCAAATTTAATTTGATCACGCTCACCCGTTACATATCGAATTCCAGCATCAAACGCCACTCCTGTTGCTTTCAAGTTAGAAATACTTTCTGAAATGACCTTAAAATTAAACCCACCATAAATGGAGGAGGAAAATGACTTCGCGTACCCCACATTAAAAATATTTGCACGTGGTGTAAAGAAACCAATGTTACCTTCAGGGTTGGCCACAGTAGTAATTGGAATATCACCAAAATTCAACGATTGTACACTGATTGCAATGACATCTGTCTCGGAAAGTCGCTGAGCAATACCTGCAGAATTAAAAGCAATACCGGCGCTTGTACCCATCCAATTTGTGTAATTGAATTTGATTTGCGTTTTCTCCACGAACGCCAATCCAGCGATGTTCATATATTGTGCCTCTAAGCCGGTAACTGAAGAGATTCCAGCATCTCCAGCTGCACAGCTTCTAGCCCATGGATTAATCAACAAGTGTGAAGCACCAGCCGAACCAACGCGGTCTTCGTTACCAGCTAACGAGATTGTCGCAATACTTATACCGCCAACTAAAGCAATTCCTTTTATCAATGTTTTCATGTTTTTCATTCTTTCGTTACTTCTGGATGCATTTCCTTAAATACCTTGAAGATCCACTTGCCTCATTCCACCAAAGAATTTGATGACTACTTCCCCGGCATCAGGAACCGTTACGTGTATGAGGTAAACCCCACCAGCTATTGGTATTCCTTTGTTGTTGTTTAAGTCCCAGTCGAGGGAAGTAATTTCACTATCTTTCTTGAACGTACGAACCAGTTTTCCACTTATCGTGTAAATGTTTACCGTACATTCTTTAGGTAGGTTCACAATTTTAACACGTGTATCAATACGGTTTCTTTCATACTCTGAAAAGGCATAATATGGATTTGGTACAACGTTTATCAATTTCAATGCATCTACTAACACATCTTGGCTGGAATACTCTGTTGAAATGTTATCCATTGACCAAGAATACATTGGTAGTCCACCGTTTTCGCCTGAACCAATAAAGTTTTTGTATTCTTTATTGATTCTCAACTTGATGGTCGCATCGGTAGCGAGTAATTGTTGATCCTCGTTCAAAATTGGATAAGCTATCCATGTTAAACTACCATACAATTCGCGTTTAGCCGTTGAACTATTACCTTCTACTTCTAACCATTTGTTGTAAAGGAAATTCCCACCATTGCTCTCTGCGTCTGCTTTTACATAAGCCGGGAAGTCAAAACCTGAAGAAAAGTTGTTTATGGTTTTCTGTTTGTAGCTAAACACATAAATTGGATGAACACCCCCCATCAAAGGGTTACCAACACCATCTACAAGTCGATCTGTTGGGTTCCAAATCATATCGGCACCATTCTCAGCTCCAAGGAATGAGTTTTCACCAAATGCCATGTACAACCTTGCACCTGATTCTAGATCGACAGCATATCCAGGGAACCAGCCCATTCCGTTTCCTGTCCCATCAGGATTGCCATTTTTATCCACGCTCGGACTTTTACGCATTTCACCAGGAGCAGCACCACCAACATTTAAGTTCGTATTACGTCCCATTTCGATAACCGGACATCTTGTCCACTTGCTTTTATCGTTAGTTAATACGATATTAACGCTTGGTAAGAAACTAATCGAAGCATTGTTTTTCGACGAACCTGGGGAAGATAAGTTGTAATATGCCATTGGCATGAAGTCCGATTGATAGCCAACCAAACGATGAGGGGCAACTGTTCCTCCTAGGATTTTAGCAAATTTCTTGTCGTCGTCTTGACCAGACTCATCTTTATAGTTACACGGATTCAGGTAAGGAAGCACGGTTTCATCGCAATCTTCCGGATCCTGAGGCGAATAGTCACCAGAGCGAATCCAGTTGGTCGGATAAAACGCATCGTTATCTGGAATTCCATTCAACCATCTCTTGGAAGAGTCCTCAAATTCAATAGATGCGTCAATCATATCAGTGACTTTTACTGATTGATTACCCGCTTCACCGTAGTATTTATTCTGATAGATTTGAACGGATATTCCCCATTGTGGAATAATTTGTTCGTTATCCTTGTTGATTGACACTTCGGAAGCAACTGAATCAATCGGAAGTTCCCCTTTCGATTGGTATCGATAAATAACCCAAGAAGCAGTATCGGCACCGTTTGAAGAGCTAGTTGCGTAATCCCTGAACTTGATTTCAAAATAGCCTGGAGCAAGATTCAAAGGATCAACCACCTTAATATTAACTGGTCCTGCGCCGTAATCATATTCTGGATTTTCTACAAATCCGTTGTTCAGAATAGAGCTAAGTGTTGCCTCGGTAAACTCAAGTGACCTATTACCGTTTCCGTAACCATCAAGGCGCGTGATTCGAGGAGAGGAACCATATTCTATTCGTTGATTGGTACCATAGCTTTCCGGAGAAGGATTGTGTGGAATAGCAGGAATAGCCGTTATAGAAGATCCATCGTAATTCAAACGAGAAGAAATATACGGAATCTTTTGACCATCTAGTGATAATGGATCATTCGGATTGTACTTTTTGAATTCGTTAAACGCATAGGAAACAGCGATATAATAATACGTCTTGTGATTTACCAATGCACGGTCTCCAGTTGCAAACGCATCTTCAGTTAATCTGAAGGAATGGCGAAGTCCCGTATTCTCTCCATCCACCTTTTCAGTTGGTATGGCGTAACCCAATGCTTCGTCAAATTCAAAATTGATTATTCTTGAAATGTCGTTTTTCAAATCGCATTGAGCAACTAAACGTGCTTTATTTGGATCGTTAATATCAGCTACTCCCACCTCGTCATTTTTCATTTGAAAAATTTGGTATCCTTCAAAACGATAGAACCTATCGACTGTCGGATCTGGAATATTGATTTCGTCTTCTTCTTCATAAGCCTCTATATCAGATGTATTGTCCAACATGATAATCAACTCATTTTCCAGTTCCTGAATGACCATTTTAGGAGCGGCAGGAGGATTCAGAATTTTGAAACATGCATCAAACAACGCCTGTGCTTTCGTATCGGCTCTTTTCATTGCTTCGACAGAGGAGAACAAATCCCCATCGGTTCCACGGCCGTATACCATACCAACCGTAATGTTGTTAATCGCACCAGGCTTAAGAATAAATGGCCCAGCAGACTGAACAAATCTCCTATCACCAGGAGGGTTATTATCAGTAGCTTCAGACCAGCCGTTCGGATGTGTACCTGTCATATCCGTACCACCGGTTGCCCAGAATAATGGATCGGAATCACCTGGGAACATGTAATCAGACAAAACAGTTGTAACACCTGTTGAACCTTCATAACCAAGTCCACCATAGAACATTTCAGAACCATTCGCCCAAGTACCACTCATAAAATTGTAAAATTGTGCGGCAGTTTGTGGATCTGTATAAGGGAAAGAAAACTGAGCATTGTAATAGGTAAAGCGACGCATACCGAAACGTTCGTTGTCCACAATGCCATCTGAATATCCAATACCAATGCCTTTGTACACTATTCCTTCTCCCGCAAGCGCTTCAAGAACAGAAGGTACAATCAGGGTGTCGTTTGCCTCATCAAAATAGGGCCCAACGTTATCCAAGCCATCAGCATCCTGATATGGTCCTTCAAAAAAGTCACAACCAATAGCAGGTGGATTTTCACCATATCCTATACGACCAGCATCCGATTCATCATTTAAATCCCCGTTATACATGTATCCTAAACCTCTAGAAACATCACAGCCTGCGTAGTCATCGGCATAGTTCCCAACATCAGCATCAAGGTATTGAGAGAAGTAAGTATTAAATAAGGTCTGAGTTCCTCGGTTAATCAATTCGTAGTTGTAAAAAGTCATTCGGTTTACCTCATCGTTTGTTGCAAACGCGAAAGCTTGTGCACGTATTTCCATTCCTATTGGATCGCCACCTGTTTCTGTGTGAATATTTCCTTTGTCATTAAATACCCACCAATGCGTTTCGTCACCATATAAAGAAATACGGCGGTCGATACCACACTCAATATCATCTTTTCCTAAGATATCATCATACCATGGGTAATCTCCATCTTCGGCCGGGCTGTAAACCCCATCTTGGTTTCGGTCATAATATGGTGCTAGAAAGTAATCTTGACCACGAGAAACATCCCCATGCGCAGGCCAGTTATATATCCGATTCAATTCATCAGGTGTCGGCTCGGAAATGTCGTCACAACCTTCGGTTCCAACCACATTCTGACATTCCCACCAATTGCTGAATTTGATTACCTCCGCTTTGCGAATGGTATAAAACTTATCATAAGCAATACATTGGTCTGGGTCGATATTTGCTTCTCCAAAATCTCGCACTGCATCGTCACCAACAGGATTCAAGGGATTATAATTACCTGTTCCTGGGTTGACCGTGAGTGGACCCGGCCAAAAATCATTACCTTGACGATAACGCAATCCGGCTAGTTTAAGCTGACCATTAACATCGGTTCCTCCCATCCATAAGGCACCAGCATAAATAACATGCAAACCGCTGTTCTTAGGAATTTCGTAAGAGGCAACCCCAGCAGAACGGTTTTGAAACATGCTGCCGCCTTGTTCTATTAACGCTTTTACGTCATTGAACTCCATTGTCAGTTTTGCCGTAGCTGGCGCACAATTGGCACCTTTAAGTGTATTTGTAGGCTTAGATTTCCCGTTTTTGGGATGATCATTTGGACCTAAGTAAGCCAATGCCGCATTTGACCAAACGATGGCACATCCGAAAATAAATGCTAATACTTGCTTTTTCATATTGTTATATAAAAATCTTTAGAAATCAAATTTTACTCCTAGACGAATTGTTCGAGGTGCACTTATATTGAAAGGGTTTTGAATTTTCATGGTGTAATAATCCCTGAAAGCCTGTTCATCCAACTGGTTTTGAATAGAGGACTGGCTCGCTGCTGCTGCCAAATAACCATCGTCGTTCCAGTTTCCAGTTGCACGGTAAACACCTAACACGTTAAATTGATTGAAAATATTGGTCACACGGAAATAAACTTGTAAGAACGTAGATTTCTTTTTGTCTCCTTCTCCACCGAAAACGAATTCAAATGTGCGATCCAATTGAAGGTCTAAGCGGTAAGACCAAGGTAACCTTGACCCATTTAACGTTCCATTCAAACCAGCATTCAAGTTGCCAATTCCCTCATCGGTAATGAATGTTTGATTCGAATATGGATTACCTGAGTATATGTTTGCAACAAGGTTAAGACCTGTATTTTCTAAAATATTTAATCCTCCCACCTTCGGACCATTGTAGTCCTCGCCTTCACCATAACGGTAATCGAAGGTAATGGCAAAAGCATGACGTTGGTCAAAAGAGTAAGGTGTAATTGTTCTTAGATTCGGCAATCCCGCATTAACAAGTGATGAGGCGGATGTTGCATCGGAACCGGTTCCATCTGCAAATTGAAGCGTATAGTTAGCCGTCATCCGTACATTTCCGGTACGACGTAAATCGTAAGCAATGGTCATTCCCTTCACAGTACCGAAATCTCTGTTTCCAAAGGTCTTGTAGGTTGCAGGATAAGCTTCAAACACATTCAACAACTGTACTTGGTTGCGCTGCTCACGGTAGAAAGCTGAAATTTTCAATGAAGATGTTTTGGTCAACACCTGTTGGAAGCCTAATTCGTAATCCACTGTTGTTTCTGGACGTAAGTTCGCATTATTTATAATCGCGCTGCGGGAATTGATGAACTGGTATTCGAATGGATCAAATCTAAAACCTGAGGTAGGTCTTTTAGTAAGAATGTCGTAATGCGCAAAGAAAGACGCTTCATCAGATATTGGAAAAGAGAAAGCGATCCTTGGCATTACATTGATTTGCGCTTTGTAATCTTCGAATGCGTCAGCGCTTGGGGTTTCCTGCCCCGGATTCAACAACCATGGTTGGATACCTGTTGCACCACGAATCACTTTAGGATCTTCAATCTGAATACCATCTGCATTATACCAGTTGTTTCCAACACGGAAACCGTTAATCGCGGAAGGATTGTTCACATCGTTTACATACACTGTGTAATCATCTCCCATAGATTCAGGAATATCCACCCAGCTGTATTGTGTCGGATCGTCAGCTAACAATTGCTTCGCTTCTGCAACAGTACGGGCGTTGTAGAATAAGTAAGGGTCTTTCAATACCGGTTGATTGGCATCGAATACATCCACACGAACACCCACGTTGAAAACGATGTCATTGAAAGCAAATTTATCCATCAAATAACCTGCAATGTAGGTAGGTGAAAATGCCCCAACGAACCTTCTATAGTTTCCATTCTCGTCGAATTCATTAAAGTATTTATTGATATCAGTCGTTCCCTTTACTTTCTTACCTGTGTGGTCATACCCATAATAGGACACGAAAGAATTTCCACTGTTCAATAATTCATCAGGTGAGAACATGTCAAATGTGAAAATACTTGGGTCGTATTGATCGATATCGATGTAATCCAATCCATCTACCGCATAACCCAACTTCTTTCGCAAATTATAATCGAAGAACGACTGGTTATCGTTTTGCTCCTGACCTCCGTATTCGCCAAGTCCCGAAGTATAGGCATAACCTGTATTCAAACGCTCATAGGTAATTGCTTTGAATGAACCTTGGTTTGTTGTATCTCCACTTAGTAAATTCAACTCCTCTATGTGGAAATTGGTTAACTGACGGGCAATTTGCCAAATTCCTAATGGGCCATTAGTACCTCCACCCGTTGTCGTTCCAGATGACCAACCCCTGTCCCATCGCTGTTCAATTTCGAATCCAAAGGATAAGCTGTGATCACCTAAGTTAACAGATAATTGACCTGTACCTCTCAACTGATCGTTTTCAGATTTCCCAAAAAAGTTGTAAGGGGTACCGATGTTTGACCATATTCCATATACACTGGAAGGGGCATCCCCATTCCGAAGGGCATTTCCTTGTTGAATCTGGAATAAGTTTTCGTAGTTCCCGATAGGGTCTCCTCCATAAATATTGTAATACTGTGTGGTTATGGCAGCAAGTGCCGCATTCGTTTCAGAAGGAGAGAATGCCACCTCTATATCTTTGAACCCGTCGTGTTGTTTCATGTCTACTTCACCATCTCCATTCGAGTCAAACATGGCATAAGTTGGGATTCGAGTTGTTGTAAACGTACCCACGTGTCCGTAGTTAAACATCTGGTATTGGTGTTTTGGATCGTACACATCGTCCATGGATTTCGAATAATCCACCATTAATGAGTAAACAAAAGACTTCAACTTAGAAGCGGAATTCTCATTGTCGTTAGTAAAACGCTGTGTCAAGCGAGCAAAGACCCTCCAGTCAAGTGATTTAGAGACCCCAAAATTAGAGAAGTTGAGCAATGAGCCGCCGTAGGAATAATTCTTACCAAAAGCATAGTTCATCGATCCTCCAAAAGTAAGATTCACGGATGGGCCCGTATTCACATCAATTTTGGCTTGACCTGAAACCGTAGTACTTCGAGCATTCATTCTCCAAGGGACCAATTCGAAATCGTCTTGACTTAGGAATAGAGCGTTATGAAAAGTACCTTGACCTGTCGATGTTGGACGGAGTGGATTAGCAAGTAAATCATCCCGAACTTCTTTTTTGATACGGTATCCTCCTGTAGCAAGCGGACGGCTATCTAATTCGTCGGTTAAGTTGGCAGAAACCAGGAATCCTAACCGCGGACGTACTTTGGCCCCTGTAGAATCACGTTGCATCCAAAGTGGTCCTGAGAACATCCCCTCTACTAGGTTGTAGCCAAACTTATCCATTCCGAGCACTTTACCGTCGTAACCGTCTGGGTCCTTTCCACTAAAGTAGAAACCAGATGTCACGGCTTCCATAGATCCAAAGTACTGAGAGGAAGGACCTCTTGTAGTTACTGAAATGATACCACCCGTAACATCACCATAGTTAGCCGGTACTCCTCCGGTAATAACCGTAACCTCCTCAATAGCGGACTTAGGCAAGTTTGACGACCCCCTTACTTTAATCCCATCAATATAGAAATAAGTTCCATCTGACCTCGAACCACGCACAGAAATGGCACCGCTACCTTCATCGGTGTTTACACCACCAACGGTAGAAGCGACTCCTGCAGCGGATCGCACTGGCAATCTAGCGATATCCTCCCTTGTTACCGTAGCTCCAGAGGCTCCACCGTCTTTATCGATAAGTGGAACACGATAGGCCACCACTTTAATGTCTTGAAGTTCTTTCACCTCTTTTGCCTTGGTTATTGAAAGGTCATCCAAAAAGGTGATGTTATCGGTTGATACAATTACACCGGTCTGTCTGTAGGGCTGATATCCCTCAGATTCATTTCTAACTTCTACATCATACGTACCGGTAGAAACAGAATTAATCTGAAACTTTCCGTCAAAATCGGTGGTTGCCCCCCCTTTAACATTTCCCCCTTGCAATAATTTAACAGTACAAAAAGGAATGGCTTGTTTTGTATCGCCATCGGTGACGGTTCCACGAATTGTTCCAAGACCAGATTGGGCATATGACAACGACCAAACAGACAAAACACTAACAATCAATAAGTTAATTTTCCTCAACATAAGCTTTACGTATAATTTCAAACGGTTGACGATAAGAAAGTGGTAAATATAGAAATTTTCATTCGTATAAATTGCCCGTTAAATAAAAATAAAATTCAATGTTTTTTAACACTTATTGACGAAAGTAGGTGAAAAGCTGTTCCTTTAAAAGATGATTTGGATCATTTTTTCTTGAAATGATACAAGTCTAACAAAGCGGTTCTTGAAAATTGTGTAAACTTGGGTCATGTTTGAACACTCTGAGATAAAGGAATATGGTTCGGTAGTTCATTTAATGCGGTTCAATGACTTTGATCCGAACGAATTTACATCTTTTCTATCGGAAACAGAGTTTACAAAGATGGCACATTTCAAAAGCCTTTCCCGTAAGCGCGAATTTACGGCAACACGGATACTTTTTCGTCAATTGTTTGAGGGGGAGGATTTGAAATACACATCAAACCGTTCACCTTATATTGACAATAAAGGATTTATTTCCATCAGCCACAATAGGCACACAACTGTCATTGCCCACAATCTTGAGTTTCCTGTGGCGGTAGATATCGAAACAATCCAAGAAAAAGCGTGTCGTTTATGGCCCAAATTTTTATCGGAGGCAGAAGTCCAAGACTTGGATGTTAGTGATCCTATGGAAATGTCCATGGCATGGTCACTAAAGGAAACACTCTATAAGTTGGCGGGAAGGCGAGGAATTATTTTTAAGGATCAACTTCAGTTGAAACGGCTTGATGACTTGCTATTTGATGGACGCATTCTTCTTGATGATCAAGCTTTTCGTGTAAAATTGGCTACTTTTGTTAGAGAGGACTTTGTACTTTCTATTAACGTGGGGTCTTGTGAACGCATCTGATCAGATATACAATCGAATTAAGGACGGCAAACAACTCATCGGAGTTTTGATTGACCCCGAGAAATTTGTCAATCAAAAGGATCCGATTGAATTTTTAAAAAGGTTAAAAACGAATGTCGCTGATATTGTTTTGGTTGGAGGCAGTTCATGTACCTCTCAGGAATTGGAATTCACGTTAAATTTTATCACACAACATTGTTTGCTGCCCATTTTACTGTTTCCTGGTTCACACGTGCAAGTTTCTGACCGCGCGAATGGCATTTTGTTTTTGAGCTTATTATCTGGAAGGAATCCTGATTTTTTAATCGGTCATCATGTGGAAGCATCCAAAAAACTAATCGAATCTAACCTTGAGGTCATTCCTACCGCCTATTTACTTCTGGACGGAGGCAAGGTTACAAGCGTAGAAAAATACAGTGGAACAAATCCTATTGCTCAAAGCAATATAGATGTCATCTTTCATACGGCTTTGGCCGGAAAGCTCTTGGGACTAAAATTAACTTACCTTGATGCTGGCAGTGGTGCGATGAACCGAATAGGTACAGATGTCATAAAGAAAGTGAACGAACTGGGGAATCCTTTAATTGTAGGAGGAGGAATCAGGACTTTAAGTGAAATAAAAGAAGCCCATGACGCTGGGGCAAATTTAGTGGTGATTGGAAGTAAAATAGAAGATGACCCGACTTTTCTTCATGAATTGAAACAATACCGTCAGTCGATATGAACCCCGATTTTCTACGGAAAGCTGGTTACCTTGTTTTTTCATGTGCTTTTATCATGGCACTCAGGATTTTTGGCCAAGTTGGCAGTTCTGTCTTTTCGAGGGAAACAGCGATTTGGCTTTTTATGATGTTTGGCGCGTTCGGATTTATATTAAACCTTATAAACCAGCGAAAAATTGAAAAACAAAGGTATTACCATTTACTTTTCTGGATGGGATCAAGTCTTGCACTTGTAGGTTTCGGAATGAAACTATTGCGCTTCGATTTCCATTGGTGGGTAATCGGTTTAGGAATGGCAGCCGTTTTAACCTCCTTTTTCTTTACGGGGGAAAAAGAGCCTCAATCCAGGGAAGACTTGCTAGATGACTCTAAGCATGTCAATTGATTTCTGCCTTTAAACTCAGATCCAAGCTTTTTACACTATGGGTCAGTGCACCAATTGAAATGAAATGTACCCCAGTTTCAGCATAATCTGCAATGGTTTCAATGGTGATTCCTCCAGAGGCTTCAACTTCTAAGGTTGAAGGAATGAGGGGCATTGCGTCTTTAATTTGATCGGGAGTGAAATTATCCAACATAATTCGATCGATGCCGTTAGTGCTTATCGCCTCTAGCAGCTCTTGTTTATTACGGACTTCCACTTCTATTTTCAATTCTTTCTTCATCTCCTGCAGGTATGCCCTCGTCTGTTTAACAGCAGTGGTGATACCCCCTGCAAAATCAATATGGTTGTCTTTGAGCATCACCATGTCATACAAGCCAAAACGGTGATTGTGGCCCCCTCCTATTCGCACAGCCCATTTTTCAAGGATCCTTAATCCTGGCGTCGTTTTCCTCGTATCCAAAATCTTTACGTTGGTATGCTTTACCAAATCAACAATTGATTTTGTCATAGTGGCAATACCACTCATACGTTGCATGCAATTTAGTATCAACCTTTCTGCTGATAGTATGCTTTGTGCCGGGCCATTTACTTTAAGTACAATATCACCAGGAACAACAGCACTTCCATCTTCATGAAAAACGGTAACACTCAAACGTTCATCAACTATATGAATAATTTTTATTGCCAAGGCTACGCCAGCGATAATTCCCGCCTCCTTAACTAATAATTTAGCTTCGCCTATAGCATTAGGATCTATGCAGGCTGTAGAGGAGTGATCTCCATCTCCAATATCTTCAGCTAATGCGTTTTTAATGATTTCTTTAATGAGCTCTTCAGTCATTCCAAAAAAGACCAAAATTACACTTTTTCGATGGTAAGGCTTTCTATTTTTTGCTCGGCTCCAATTTTAGCAAATTGTATAGTTACTCTATAAGTTTCCGATTTGGATTCGTAGGTACCAATGGCAAAACAGCCCGATGGGGATTCTTTTCCTTTGAAATAGAATTTAAATGAATTGCCTGGCTTACGATTGAAAAAATCCTTGAGCACCAAAACTGCTTGAGCATGGCTGTATACTCCATCCTTTCCAAGTACTTTTAAGATAATTTTTTCTTTTCCAAACCCCACAATTGCGGTAGCATCCTGAGATGCAAAAGCCTTTTCAATACTTGTAAAAGGAATGTCGCCCTGAAAGGACAATGAAAACACGATAGCGGTTACAAGCTGAAATAATAAAGGCATGTTTAACTTTTTTAACGCGTCCGCTTCTAGCAAATTTCGTGCCCAAAATAGATTATTGATTTTTACTGTAATGACCGGATGTAAATCTGTTGTAACCTCGGCGTTATTAGTGAATTAGTCCTAATTTAGCAATTCCAATGAAGATCAAGCTCATTTGCATCGGCGTTACAAAAAAAACTTTTTATAAAGAGGCTGAATCATTCTACCTATCAAGAATCAAGCGATACATCGATTTTGAGCTGTTGTTTTTACCTGACATTAAAGGCATCGATTCCAAATTCAGTGAACAAGTAAAAACTCAAGAGGGGCTATTGATACTAAAACAACTGCAACCCACGGATCAGGTAATTTTGTTAGATGAACGAGGAAAGGATTTTACTTCCAAGGAAATGTCGGAATTCATTCAGCATCGGTATAACCTTGGGGGTAAGCAAATTATATTTGTAATTGGCGGAGCCTTTGGATTTTCAGAAGGGGTCTATGAACGTGCACATGCGAGGATAAGGCTATCTAGTTTGACTTTTTGTCATGAACTGGCTAGATCTGTATTTATGGAACAGTTCTATCGATCGATGACCATTTTAAAAGGCGAACCTTACCATCATTTCTAGCTGAGGAAAGTACGATATGAACAACACCGCTGCAGCCGAATTTATTATTGATAAAAAGTACGAGTTCTTCACGGCCTTGGACATTTCTTCAACCATTTTAGGCCTAGCCATCATACTCATATTGGCATACGTTAAAAAAAACAGCAACAAAGATCTGGGTTATTACCGTTATTATATGCCGGCTATTTTGTTCAAAGTTGCTTTCGTTGCCGCCAATTGTAGTTTTTACATTTTCGTTTACGGGGCTGGAGGTGACTCAATTGGGTTCTGGGATGGAGCGGTTAAATTGAATAACTTATTCTGGCATGACCCAATATCCTATTTTGAAGAAATGTGGCGTACGGATGATGCCCGAAGTGTGTATGAAAACTTCAAGATCGAAACAGGTTACCCAGACACCAGAATTTACGGAGAGAAGGAAAGTTTTTTCATCAGTAAACTTGCTTCTGTAATCACCTTTGTTTCATTCAAAGGCTACTTGTTAATGTCATTGATTGTGGCCTTTATTACTACGAATGCGAGCATGAGGCTTTACGAACTGGTTCGAAGTTTTGGATTGCATAGTGACTGGCATATTGCGCTTTCCATCTTTTTTATTCCTTCGCTAAGTTTTTGGTGTGGAGGCATTTCAAAGGACACCGTAATGTGGATTAGCGTCTGTTATTTTTTACATCATATGTATCAGCTAATATCACTTGATAAGAAAAGTTCAATACTCAACTGGCTTGGCGTCATTGTATTTTTATACATCATGTGGAACGTGCGGAGTTTTATGGTTGTAACTGCCCTCGCTCCACTGCTTTTTGCATATGGGTCCCGATTACGAAAGAAATTTGGTCCAGGAACAATCCAAAGTCGCTTGTCTTCGCTCGGCATTTTGGTTATTGTCATGTTGGGAATTTTCATCTTTTTGAGTTCTTCCTTTTCTCAGGATTTACTCAAGGAAGCAGAGGTAATTAATAAGGATATGACCACCAATAAAACCTACGGTTCAAACCGGTATAATCTGGGCATTACGGATTACTCTACCACAGGAATGATAAAAGCCGCTCCTGCTTCAATTGTAGCTGGAATTTACCGGCCCTATATCTGGGAATCATTGAGTATATCACTCATAATCAACGGAATAGAAAGCCTATTGCTCTTCTTTTTAACCTTTCAGTTTTTTTTCAAAAGAGGATTAAAACAGCGAATTACCGTTATTCGAGAGAATGAATTTTTAATCTATGCACTTGTATTCGCACTTATTTTAGCATATTTCGCTGGATTCACATCCATCTTATTTGGGGTTTTAGTGCGGTTTAAAGCTCCTGTACTTCCCTTCCTAATTTTAATTTTTACGGCACTAAACAGGAAGGAGGGGCAAGAACAAACAGGAGAAAAAAAAGAACAGGAAATACCGCTTAGTTCTGCACCATAACCTTTTGGATTCTTTCAGTCGTATCTCCTGTTAAACGTATAAAATATATTCCTTTTCGAAGAAAACTTGTTGGAAACGTATAGTTATACGTACCGGTATTGAGGGTTGTTTCGGGCAATAGAGATGCCACGATTTGACCTGCATAATTCAACAGATCAACCTTGACGTTCTCCGTTTGAGAAAGTATTATTCCTAACGACATTAGTTCAGTTACTGGATTCGGTGAAATAGTCATTAAAATAAGCCCGTCTTCCCCAACAGGTTTACATGCGAGGTTGTTGGAAAGGTCCGTTTCAGCCTCTCCGTTAACATCGAAACCTTTTCCTGTAACGCAAATATATGGCTGATTATCAATAGCTGATGCAGTGTTTAATGCCAATTGGCCATTGAACACAAAAATCGTATCCTCACCTGGTGACAAGGTTCCTTCCCATGTTTCAGAAAGCAACTGTCCTTTTTCAGATTTAACTAGAAGGTCTACTGTATTGAGTTTCACAGATCCCGTATTCACGAGCTGTACACCAATGGTATAGAAGGTAGACTGTTGTTCAAGAAAGACATTAGCAATTTGAAGATCAATCTGTGGTGCAAGAACTTGAATAGATTGGTATGCCGTATCCAGGCAACCTTCTGTGTTCATCACAATCAACGTAACTTGTATCGCAGAGTCAGCAAATTCGCTACCGTAAGTGTATGTTACATCCGTTTCAGATAAAAATTCACCATCTCCCATATTCCACAAAGAAGCATTTGCTCCCAAGCTCGTGTTAACGAAAGAAATGGGTTCACCGACTGCTACAGTCGAATTCTCTGAGGTAAAAGATGCATTTAATTCAGTTTGGACGTCTATAAATTGATTCAGGTACGATGCACATCCTTGGTCGGAGGATATGAATAATTCCACCTGCTGTTGCCCTAGTGATGGAATCAGGAAGGACTGGGCACTCCCTTGTAATGTATCGGTTTGGTTGAGAACCCAGGTGACCTCATCTATAGTGCCAACGGGAATGGTAGATGCATCATTCATCGTCATGAAGGTGCCTGCGCAATAGGGACCAAGTCCCATTTGAGCCTGTGGTAATGGATGAATGGTTAGGTTATTTTGCAGGATGTCAGAACATAAAAATTCGTTCGTGACGGTCAAATCAATGGTATAATCTCCAAAACTATTGAATGTGTGTTGCGGATTTATGTTTGTACTACTTGCCTGTCCCCCAAAACTCCATAGAAAAGTAGAGTTAGGAACCGTTTCACCGGTAAACGTGAATTGTATTGGGGTAGTTTGGCAAGCAGAACTAAACGCATATTGCAACTGCGGCGTTGGATCTACTGTGAGCGGTAGACTTATGGAATCTAAGCATCCATTTTCGTCAATATACTGACAGAAGATATTGAATACGCCTGCAGTATCGAATGTTCGGTTTGGAACAGCGAAGAATGATGTTTGTTGAGCGGCGGGCAATGCCGCACAATTGAATTGCCACAAATAATCTCCCCCTCCGAAGTAATTGTTCGAATCGACGAAGGTGATGGCTTCTCCCTGGCAATGTCCCAAAAACGCAGGATTAACGACTGGTAGCTGATAAATGACGATGGTATCATACCGAAATGCCCCACAACCACCTTGTGAAACATACAATTCCACTTCGTATTGACCTGCGCCAGGGAAGGTGTGCGTAGGGGAAGGATCGGTCGAAGTACTATTATCACCAAAATCCCACTGCCACGCATCAATTGGGGATGTACCTACTGGTTGGCTGTTATCAGTAAAAGTAGCCACCGATTGATCACAAACATTCGAGAATGAAAACGCAGCATTTGGTGCAATTCCGACTACATTGATATGAATGGTATCTTTCGCCAGACATCCATTTACGTTTACCGATTCCACAAAATAATTTCCAGTTGTATCAACCGCAAATTGATTTGCCGTACTGCCATCAGGCCATAGGTAGGATTGGGTCTCGCTGGCGCCCACCTGAAGGGCTAAAAAATTCCCTGAACATAAGTTTGTATCAATTCCCAGAAAAGCAGTGGTGGTATAATCATCAAGAGCAATGGTTACCGTATCCGACTGAATGAAGCACCCCAGTGGGTCGGTAATTTTCACGTGGTAAAGACCAGGCTGTGAATAGGTGAAGGTGGGAGACGTAGATCCGTCCTGCCATAAGTATGTAAAAGTAGGACTTGGGTATGCTGGAGACCATGTATTGCTTGAAAACTCACACAATTCATTGCTGGAAGGGTAGTTCATATTGTATGGGGGATAAACTACAATAGAATCGGTTGAACTATTTCCCAGAAAATCGGTAACCGTAACTCCATAAACACCGGGGGAAGTAACCAGAATTGAGGGGGTTACAGCACCGGTAGACCATATATATGACTGGTATTTCCCTTGTGGCTTAATGGTTAAATTACCGCACAAGCCGTTCGATGATATTAAGGTGTCATTCCCAAGATCAACCGATGGGGCATATTTAAAACGCAAGTAACCATCCACCTTATTACGTATTGAATCCGCAAGGTCCGAGTTATAAATAAGCACTTCAACAATATCTCCATCATAGTATCGGGTAGCAATTCCACCATACTTACCCACCTTAAGGGTAGCTGAACAGTTTGGAAGAGAGGATGGAATTGTCCCAACTAAGGAGGTCAATAAAGGATTGAAATTTTTATAAAACCTTACTTTGGTTGACAGATTTCCATTGTAAACTAAGGTTAGAAGTGCTGGTTTCTGAGCCGCCATATCGGCATTCAGGGTAAATGATTTTTGGTTCCCGGGATCGGTGATGTTGAAACACGGGGCAAACATCAACTCATCGGCTACAGCAAACTCGGTTTGATAGGCCCATGCCCCTTGTGTTTGATAATCCCATTTTGCCAAGATGGTTTTATTTACTGCGGCCACGCGAGGACGAACCAACGTATGTGCTGTAAATGCATCAACATAATCTAACGAGGCATTGTCAGCCATTTCCATGAAATCATCTAATCCATCATACTTAACAGACGGCTTACAATTGATTAATGAATCCGTAGCAACATACAAGGGTTGTTGAACATTATTGTTTTGATTCGCATTATTTGCAAGTCCACTCTGGTCTTGGATTTGTTGAACTTTTGTGCCATTTAAGACCACCCCTGTGGTAGGGTCAAGCCAAGCTGTCAAGCCTGTCACTGAACCCGGATGAAAATAATGTAATATGTTAACGGAAGACCACTCCGAGGTTGGATTCATTGTCCTTACACGCCAAAAATACACCGGTGAAACGGAACCAATTCCTGATGCTAAATAGTATGCATTTGTTGTTTGAATGTCTGTAACTAGGGAAGTAAACCCCGCATTCAGTGAAAGTTGAAACTGATAGTTTTCCGACAACAATGGATTATCGTTCCACTTGAAAAGAACGCTACTTTCCTTAGTAATCAGGTTGTTTTCCGGAAGTCTTAATTCAGGAGGCATTTGAGCCCGCAAGTTGAAAAAAGCGGTGAATATAGGAATGACACCAAGGCACAAGCGCAAGGATAACACCGCAAAAAAAGACACAATCTTTTGTTTGATCATGAGTACTTCACGTAGAATTTACTCGTAAAGATACTTTATTTTTTTCGAGAAAAAAACAATTTATAACCATCTTTAATAAGGTAGAAACTGACCGACCTCCATGATATGCTACAGGCGAATTTTGTTTATAAATCAGTGTAAACGAGTGGTCACACACTTTTTTTTGTACTTTAGTAACTTTACCGCGCTACGAACCATGGAATCAATTCCTAAAACCAATGATTTGAGAGAAAATTGGGACGAAATAATAGAGCCCAGACCTGCCTTAATTCGGTTAAATTTCGCAGAAATTTTGCGGTACAAGGACCTTATTATGTTGTTGGTACGACGCGATTTTATTACGGTTTATAAACAATCCGTTTTAGGACCTTTATGGTTTTTTATTCAACCAGCACTCACGACTGCCATGTTCGTTGTAATATTCAGTAAAGTGGCTCGTATACCTACCAACAATTGTGACCCGATACTCTTTTATTTATCTGGGATTACCATTTGGAATTATTTTTCAGAGGTTTTTTTAAAAACATCTAACACATTTATTTCCAACGCATCCGTTTTCGGAAAAGTCTATTTCCCAAGGATTATTATTCCTATTTCTGTGGTGATTTCAAACCTTATAAAATTTTTAATTCAATCCGTTCTATTAGCCATCGTTCTGGTGTATCTATCCACCTTTGGCGGCTTCACTTGGCACTTTCATTACCATCTTTTATTGGTGCCATTTTTACTCGTAATCACGGCCATTTTGGCTATGGGACTTGGAATTTTTTTTTCCGCATTGACAACCAAATATCGGGACTTAACATTTCTACTTTCGTTTGGGATTCAACTGTTAATGTATGCCTCCCCCGTCATATATTCTCTACAATTTGCGAGCGGGACATTACGCAACATACTGGAAATAAACCCTCTATCCTCCCTAATCGAGTATTTCAGGATGGCGGTTTTAGGGGTCGGTGAATCTTCAGTCAGTGTATTGATTTATCCATTTCTACTTAGTTTATGTGTTCTTTTCATTGGATTGTTAGCATTCAACAGAACGGAACGAAACTTTATGGACACGGTATAACTTTAGGTTAGGCTTTATGAATGCCATTGAAATAGAACATATATACAAACAATACCGTCTAGGACAAGTTGGAACTGGAACATTGGTGCACGATTTGAACAGATGGTATCACCGCCTCAGGGGACTAGAGGATCCCTACGAAAAGCTGACGGAAAAGAATGATAGAACTGTTAATACAGGAGGAGCTTATGTATGGGCCCTAGAGGACATTCATTGTCAAATAAAACAAGGTGATGTTACAGGAATCATAGGGAAAAACGGCGCCGGAAAAAGCACGCTTTTAAAATTATTATCGAAAGTAACTTCGCCTACTAAAGGTCGAATTAACATACGGGGCCGAGTAGCCTCCCTGCTGGAAGTTGGTACCGGTTTCCATCCTGAATTAACGGGAAGGGAGAACATCTTTTTGAACGGGGCCATACTTGGCATGACCAAACAGGAGATTAAACTCAAGTTTGATGAAATCGTCGCTTTTTCAGGTGTGGAAAAGTATATAGATACACCTGTAAAAAGGTACTCCTCCGGTATGTATGTCCGCCTCGCTTTTGCCGTGGCTGCACATTTGGAACCTGAAATACTCATTGTCGATGAAGTATTAGCCGTCGGAGATGCCGAGTTCCAAAAAAAATGCTTGGGGAAAATGAAGGATGTCAGCAATGAAGGAAGGACCGTCCTTTTTGTAAGCCACAACCTTGTGGCTGTGCAGGCACTTTGCAACAAAGGGATTTTACTTCAGGAAGGTAAATTAGCCTTTAACGGCTCTGCAACAGATGCGATTGATGTATACCTTGCGAACCAACAATCGGCCATGATAAAAAGCCTGAACTTTGAAACCGAAAACGATGCCCCTGGAAACGAAGGCGTATTTCTTCGCCACTTGAGTGTTTCCCCAGAACAACCGAATATAACAGAGGAAATTAAAGTAACTATTCGCTTCTCCTCTTCTGAGTTGAATGCACTTCATGTCGCTTTTGATCTGGTCAGTGCCTCTGAAGAAGTTGTTTTTGGTTCGGGAAATGTGCTAACAAGTAACAATGGTGAAATAGCTGGCATTTGTCACATACCAGGGAATTTAATGAATGATGGGATTTTCAGCATCAATTTGTATGTTTTGACAAGTGACATGCGGGCGCTTTTTTCGGTTCCCAATGCCATACAGTTCGAGGTAATCGACAGGGAACGAGACCATGCTTATTATGGTAAAATAAATGGTGCCGTTCGACCAAAACTTGAATGGACAAAGCCATGAAGTCCATTGCTATCATACAATCCAATTATATCCCATGGAAAGGTTATTTTGACATCATTGGCATGGCCGATACATTTGTGGTCTACGACGAAGTCCAATACACTAAAAACGATTGGAGAAATCGGAACAAGATTAAAACACCTTCAGGTACTTTTTGGCTTTCAGTACCTGTTGTTCAAAAACAATTGAATCAGCGCATTTCGGAAACCAAGGTAGCTTCTGCCAATTGGCAAACCAAACATTGGAACGCGATTCATCATAATTATGCGAAAGCTAGGTGCTATGAACATTACGGACCTAAACTGCACTCGCTTTACGAGGGAGCCACAATGAACAGTCTTTCGGAAATAAACCTTCATTTTATTCAAGGGATAAATGCCCTTTTGGGAATTCGAACTCCTATTGTTCGCTCTTCTGAACTCAATTTACAAGGAGACCGAAACCAACGACTTATTCAGGCGGTCCAAATGCTTGACGGAACGCATTACATCAGTGGTAAATCGGCCTCAGGTTACCTTGATGAACAGGCATTCAATCGACAAGGAATTTCCGTTGGATGGATGGATTATTCAGGTTATCCGGAATACACGCAATTGCATGGTGCGTTTACCCATCAGGTTTCTATTATTGATCTGCTTTTAAACGAAGGTTCAGAGAGTAAAAAGTACATGAAATGGACAGCGCAAAAATAGCCATAATTGGTGCGGGGGACCTCGGTGTTCAGTTAGCTCATCTGTGCAAAGAAAGTAAGACCGGACATGTAGTGGGTTATTTTGATGACACCCTTCCTGTTCACCATAAAATAAACAACCTGCCTGTTTTGGGGACAATTGAGCAGGTGTTGGAAAAATTCACAGATGGTGTATTTGATCAGTTATTGATCGGCATTGGGTACAAGCACATGCATATACGGGAATCTATTTTTAGCCAACTAAAACACACGATACCCTTCGCACGGGTTGTACATCCAAATGCCTTCGTCGACTCTTCTGTTCAACTTGGTGAAGGATGTGTGGTAATGGCAGGATGTCACTTGGAGCTAGAAACCCAACTCGAAGACAATGTGCTACTATACAATGGCTGTAATCTTTCCCATCATTGCAAGATCGGGGCTCATTCCATGCTTTCGCCAGGAGTTCTGATTGCTGGATTCACGCAGATTGGTGAACGAAATGTTTTGGGGATTGGTAGCATTTTCAGTGAAAAACTAACAACCTGCCCTGACTGTAGAACGGGTGCAGGAGCAACCGTAGTGAGTCATCTGACACAACCAGGAATTTATGTCGGTATTCCTGCAAAAAGAATGAAATCATGAGAATCCCCTTCAATAAACCTTTTTTAACTGGCAAAGAAACCGCTTACATCGAGGAGGCCGTTTTATCCATGAAAATCTCTGGTGATGGTAAGTTCACCAAAAAATGCCATGCCTTTTTTGAGGAAAAATATGGATTCAAAAAATGTTTGTTAACGACATCTTGCACAGACGCATTAGAAATGGCTTCGATTCTAATTGACATACAGGCAGATGACGAAGTGATTATGCCTTCCTATACTTTTGTATCAACGGCAAATGCTTTCGTATTGAGGGGAGCAAAAATTGTTTTTGCTGATTCACTTCCCGACCATCCGAATATGGATGTTTCAAAAATTGAAGCCCTTATTACACCCAAAACAAAAGCCATCGTTCCTGTTCATTATGGCGGAGTTGCCTGCGATATGGATGAAATCATGTCGATTGCAGAACGTCACAATCTTTTTGTAATTGAAGATGCAGCACAGGCAATCGATTCTTTTTACAAAGGCAAACCCCTGGGGGGAATTGGTCATATGGCTGCATTTTCGTTCCATGAAACCAAAAACGTGATTTCAGGTGAAGGCGGAATGTTGGTTATCAATGACGATACATTCGCAAAACGTGCGGAAATAATAAGGGAAAAGGGCACTAATAGAAGCCAATTTTATAGAGGCGAAGTAGATAAATACGGATGGATGGATATAGGGTCCTCCTTTTTGCCATCCGATATTATTGCCGCTTTTCTCTATGCACAACTGGAAAATATTGATCGCATCCAGGCAAAACGAATTGCGCATTGGAACGCTTTTTACGAAAAACTCAAACCGCTTTCGGACAAAGGGTATTTCACGTTTCTAGAATTTGCAGCAGAGAAAACAAATAACGGACATTTATTTGCTTTAATTATGCCTTCTTTGGAAGAAAGAACTAATCTTCTGGAATATATGCGAAGTAAAGGAATTTTGGCCGTCTTTCATTACCTAAGTTTACACAAAAGTCCGTACTACCATAATAAACACGATGGAAGGGTACTGGAAAATTGCGATAAATTTTCAGACACCTTGGTGCGCCTACCCTTTTACTATGAATTAGCAAATGATGATATTGATTTTATCTGCAATACAATAATCGATTATTTACATGAAAAGTAAAATAAAAGTATTGTTTGTGGTTTCAGAATTTTATCAAGCTGGAACAGAAAGATTTACCTACGAATTAGACCGAGGCATCAATAAGGATGTTTTCACCACAGAAATACTTTGTCTGTTGCCACTGAATGCAAGTAACCGATTTATCGATTACTATCACCTTAAACACCTCGAATTGGGTACGAAAATTCATTTTATGGATGAAGTCAATCAAGCTGTAGCACCTACTTTTGAACAAAAAATCAAAAAACGTTTGTTGGGTGCCCCCTACCAAGATGAAAGAATAAAAATAAAATCTTTTTTCGATCAATATGATTGCATTTCTGTAATGGGAGAATATAACCTGAAAGAAATATACAAATACATAAAGCCCGAAAATAAAAGGAAATTGCTCATTCACATTCAAAATTCAAAATACCAAGTGAAACATGCTTACGAAGCTTTTCCTAAAGACGAAGTATTTCACTTTGTTTCAGGTTTTCACGAAGGACAAGTTGAGGTCGAACTTTCAGAATTCCCTAAATATAAACACACTTACTATAATTTAAATTTCAAATTTGAGAATCCACATTTCAAGTCAGAATACCAACATTCAACATCCCCGAAGATAGGCATATTCACAAGGCTAACTCCCGCTAAACCATTAGACCCTTTCATATACGCATTTCAACTTGTTTTGGATCAAATACCGGAAGCAGAATTTCATATTTACGGCAGTGGGGACCCAGAAAAAGAAGGGGTAAGCAGGTATGTGAATCAATTAGGCCTAAGTAGTAAAGTGTTTTTTAGGGGGCATCAAGAAAGTGTTACAACTACCGCATTAAAAGACCAATTGGATTTGGTTTGGCTCCACGGATACCATGGGTTACCCGGAGGATGGGTTGGGTTTGATGTCAGTACGGTTAAAATCCCTCAATTATTCTGGAACTTTGGAAAAAATGTACATGCCAAATCTTATCCCTTTTTTCCAATGTTTAATTCCCTAAATTCCTTTGCAAATAAAAGTGTAGAGGTGTTAAGGAATCCAACTCTTGCAAAAAATCTGGCAGATGAGCAGTTTAATTACACCAATACACATTACAATATTGATACGAATATCCATGTAATGGAGTCACTTTATTCATCATTGGTTAAACCTGAATAATTGTAAAGAATGATTGTAAACTACAAGTTGGACGAACACTTAATATCCCTGGCATTAGAGGGCAATACGTTCGTAGGTGATGAGGAAATTCTTTTGCTTAAAGATGAAAACTTAATTGAAAATACCGCTTGGAACAACCAAGGCTTCAGTATTGAAGCATTTTTGAATCCTGAAGACTTTGAACAAATTCAGCTAGGCATTAAAACATTGATTTCAGATAAAATAATTGAAGCCGGAAGTCAAATTGACGATCTTTTTGAATTGGAAAAATACCATTTGTACGTTGACGATGAATTGCATTTAAAGGTCGCTAAACTGATTCAAACAGGTTGGAATGTAAACCAATTCCCAATTGATATTGAACTGGTTAATAGACGAATTTCTGAAATTATTGGACAGCCAGTTTGCACCAAAGCAAAACATGTGGATATGAATAATTTCTTTGTTAGAATTGTTAGACCTCAAAATTTTCAGGATAACAATCCACCGCATAGAGATGTTTGGCTCGATCGGTTGCGGGATGCTGTTAATATCTACACGCCAATCTGTGGTAGCAACTATCAAAGTGCTTTGGGCCTGATACCGGGGAGTCACCTGTTGAAGGAGTCCGAAATTGAACGCACTGCGGATGGAGCTATTTTGAATGGAACAAGCTACACCGTTCCTTGCGTAATATCCATTCAAGGCGAAATTCCATCATTGATCCGACCGAACCCTAAAGAAAATGAAGTGATGCTTTTTTCTCCTTACTTGGTTCATGGCGGAGGGTATAACTTTAATGCCGATGTTACACGAATTTCGCTTGAAATACGATTTTGGAAAATATAACTGATAGAAATGAAAGTACTAATTACAGGAGGAGCAGGGTTTATAGGAAGTCATTTAACGGCTTACTTGGCCAATCAAGGACATGAAGTTGTTGTATTAGACAACCTGTTGAGAGGCAATAAAATTGAAAGTGCCATTTTAAGTAAAATAACATTGGTTCAAGGAGATGTTAGGGATCAAGACCTCGTGATTCGCTTAGCTGAAAAGTGTGACTACATATACCACCTTGCAGCAATTTTGGGGGTAGATATTGTGGCTGAGAATCCTGTAGAAACAATGGAAACAGAGGTTGAAGGAACAAAAAATGTTGTTTATGCAGCATTAAAACATGGTATCAAAAAAGTAATTTATGCTTCTACAAGTGGTGTTTATGGCCATTCTGCCATAGAGAAAAGTGTAGATGAAGACATTATGATTGATCCTAGAACGAGCTATGCCATGGCTAAAAGATATAACGAAATCTACCTCAAAGCTGTTTATGAGGAAAGAGGTTTAGAGTCCATATCTTTGCGCTTTTTTAATGTATATGGGCCAAGACAAGACGACCGAATGGTTATACCAAGATTTTTTGAACAAGCGTTGAAAAATGAACCAATAACTGTGTTCGGAAGTGGCAAACAGACACGCGATTTCACAAGCGTGGAAGAAACAATTAGTTCGGTGATAAAATTGACAGAGGTTTCGAAGGGTGCCGAAATTTTTAACATCGCCAATGAAACCGAAATGACTATTTTGGAATTAGCACATTACATTAAAGAGTTAACACATTCAACTTCTGAAATTAAACTGATAGAATCACCCGCAAATCGGTACGATTATGAAGTAGAACGAAGGGTTGGAAGTTCCGAGAAGTTAAAAAAAGCTACAGGTTTTAAGCCCAATACAGATATTCGAATTGGATTGAAAAAATTACAGGAAAGTTTATATCCAATCAGTAACATGATCTAGCATGCCCAGAAAGCAAAAAATACTCATTCTTCTTCCTGTTTTTGATTTAGGTGGTGCTGAAAAACAAGGCTACTACATTGCTAAATCTTTACAAGATTCGGGATTGTATGAGGTTGAAGTGTGGGCGTTAGACAATGGTTCCGGAAATTTATGTCCTTTACTCGAATCTTCAAATTTGACCTATACGAATTTGAAGATTCCTTTTGGTTCTTTTTACAATCGAAAGAAAAGACTATCCGTCTATTTTCAATTTACTAGGGCTTTAAGAAAAGAAAAAATCAATGCGGTCATTCCCTTTACGTACCATTGCAATGTATTGTCTGCTTCTACTTATAAGTTTGCCGGTGTAAAAAAATGTTTGTGGTTTCAAATCGCAATGGAATTCCATATTCCACTAAACACTTTTGAAAAAATTGCGTTGAAATTTAATCCTATTTATGCCGCCAACTCCATTGCTGCGAGTCATTTTATTCGTCAAAAGCATCAATTAGGACATAAGAACATTGCGTTTATTCCTAATCCTTTTGAAGTAATCCCTATCAAAATGGAACGGAATGAATGGCGGGAAAAATTGGGTATTCAAGAAAAGGAACTGATGCTTTTCATGGCTGCCAATTTTTTTCCCGAAAAGGACCATGATACCTTGATTAAAGGATTTCATATCGCCTTGCAACAACATCCAAATTTAAAATTAGTATTAGCCGGCAATCAAAAAAATGTGGCAAAAGCCAGTTCATTGAAGTCTATTTGTTTTGATTTGGGTTTGACTCCAAGTCGCGTGCTATTCGTTGGCACTTCTGATGACGTTCCAGGGTTAATAAATGCCTCGGATATTTGCCTTTTAACAAGTATCAGTGAAGGAAGCCCAAATGCCTTAATTGAATATATGGGCTATGGGAAACCAATTGTTGCATCCATGATTCCTTCCATTGCAGAATTACTTACACCTGAATATCCTTTTTTATTCGAGCCTCAGAATGCAGAGGATCTATCATTGAAATTAAAAGACAGTATTTCATCTCTTGGCACTGACTATATTAAGAATATCGTAAAAACCAATCAACATTCAATCGCTACGAAATACACGATTGAGGCTAATTTTAATGCCTTTCATAAACTTTTACAAGGATGAGTTCGCAGTTAGTTTCTTTTATCATTCCATACTATAATGCCGGTTCAACCATTCAAGAAACGATTGATTCGATTTTTAATCAATCCCATAGCCATTTTGAGGTTTGGATCATCAATGACGGCAGTACAGACCCCCTATCCATTGAGAAGCTTGCGGTATTTGAAGGCAACGAAAAAATCCACATCCTTCATCAGGAAAATGCCGGACCGAGTGTTGCAAGAAATTTAGCCATTGAAAAAACAAATGCCGCGTATATTGTTCCTATCGATGCAGATGACCTCATAGCAAAAGAAACCATTTCAGAAGGACTCAAAACAATGGCCTCCGACGAAAAAATTGGTGTCGTTTATGGAAATCTACAATTTTTTGGTGCACAAAAGAAAGTACAAATTCAAGAAGCATTTAACCTTGAAAAACAATTAGTTTGGAACCAAATTGCGGTTTGTTGCCTAATCCGAAAGAGCGTTTTTGAAGAGGTTGGATATTACGATATACACCTGAGCAAATTAGGTTTAGAAGATTGGGAATTTTGGATTCGTGTGGGCAATACTCAATGGCAATTTGTTCATCTTAACCAAATTCACTTTTCTGTGCGTATTCAAGAAAAGTCGAGAACTGTTGACGTTGCGAACAAGAACATTGACTCAATAAGAGCATATGTTTCTCAAAAACATTCCATAACTTGGATGAAGTTGTACGAGAAAAAGTTTTATCAAGCAAAAATGATAATTGAAACGCCAGACTTTAAAATCGGGAAATTCGTATTGGCTCCGTACCGGTTCTTAAAAAAGAAATTTTTGAAAAATGAGTAATTATTCAGTTTCCAGAATTTCTGAAACCAATTTAACAGATCTTAAGATCGTATACAAAAGTGCTTTTGGAATGGATCTCAATCTGGAGGCCTTTATTAAAAAACAACATACCACAGATTTTGGTGACGCCTATGTTGGCTTCATTGCATATGACGAAAACAATATTCCTGCAGCATTTTATGGTGTGTATCCTTGTAAAATTGAATACAAAGGAACATTGTATTTGGCCGCTCAATCGGGAGATACGATGACCCACAGTGACCATACAGGCAAAGGGTTGTTTACGATGTTGGCACTGAAAACATATGAATATTGCAAAGAAAATGGCTTCCATTGTGTTTTTGGTTTTCCCAATGAGAACTCGTTCCCCGGATTTATAAAACGACTTGGATGGTCACACTTTGATGACCTTACCCCCTATTTGATTCGTGTGAAATGTATTCCTTGGATTCGTCTGAAAACCTTGTTCAGGATCCCTCAGGCTGTTCACAACAAATGGTGCCGGTTTCAACTAAAAAAATGGCGAAAAGGTGAACCGTTCAAAAGTTCATGTATGGCCCCTGAAACTGCCGTCGTAGATCATTCCTCTGATTTTTTCAACTACAAAACCTATAAAGAAAACTATTTGATACGCGTTCGAGGAATCAATGTTTGGTTAACATTTGATGACACTTTCTTGCTTATTGGAGACATGGAAAAATGTTCAGATGAAAAATTTTTAGACGTTGTAAACGGATTGAAGCGTATTGCATTCAAATTGGGATTACCACATCTACGATTTCATAGCAGCTCCAACACTTGGGGTGAAATGATGTTTAAGAAATATGGTGCACCTATGTCGGTTAAATACCCGGTTGGAGGAATTAATTTCACAGATAAAATCCCACTAGATGCACTCAAATTTACCAGTGCAGATAATGACACGTTTTGAGACATGAATTGGTTTGAACGTAAAATATTGGGATTTTTTGTCAAAACGAAAGGTGTTTTCTCCGCCCCCTTCTTTGCTGGTAAAGGGGTAATCTTTATGTTGCATCGCGTATTGCCCGAAAAAGACAGAAATCGCTATACATTAAATAGAGATTTAGCCATTACACCAGGTAAATTGGAGGAATTTATCGTGCTATTTAAACAAAAAGGATACACCTTCATTTCCCTAGATGAGTTGTCGGATTGGTTGGACCATAAAATCAATTTAAAACAAAAATTTGTTTGCTTAACATTTGATGACGGTTACCGCGATAACTTGACACATGCGCTCCCAATTTTAAAAAAACACGAAGTACCTGCAACCATCTATGTTACAAATTGCCTGCCTAATGGAAATGGTATCTTGTGGTGGTATTTATTTGAAGAATATGCCAAAACTTCAACTAATATAACATTTGAATCATCACTTGGTAAGAGGGAATTTCAATGGGACCATACCGAAAAGGCCTACGAACAATTTGGGGCAATCAGTGAAACAATAAAGTCAATTCCTTGTGATGAACTTTTGGAGGTAATGATGAAAGCTTTTAACAAAACCTCAGCGGATTTTGAAACGCTTTGCGCGTCACTTTCTTTGACTTGGGAAGAAATCAAGGGCTTATCTCAAGAACCGCTGATAACTATTGGTGCGCACACGATGAACCACATTTCTACAAAACAACAAAAACCAGAATGGGTAGAACAAGAAATGATGGCGTCAAAAAAAGAAATTGAGGCACAAATTGGTATGGACGTTAAACATTTTGCCTATCCGTTCGGAGGTCTTTTTGATGTAGCAAAAAGGGACACGGAATTGGCCCAAAAAGCAGGATTTAAAACCTCCACGCTGAATCAGCCTGGAAATATATTTAAACGCATAAAAAATCACCAGGCGCTTGCCCGTATGCCATTAGGAAACGCTACAGAAATGGAACGTTTGAATCATTACTTGAATGGCATTTACCATTTTTCAGTTAACGGGTTTAAAACAGAAAAATACAGCTAAAAATGGAAATTGATGTTTCAATTGTAATTGTTAATTACAAAACACCCGATCTGTTAAAAGAGTGCGTAGCATCCATTATTGAACATACCGAAAAGATAACGTTTGAGATTGTCGTCGTAGACAACCATTCTGAAGATGAATCTGAGCAAATCATTAAAGGTTTGTTTCCTAATGTAAAATGGATCAATTCAGGCTACAATGCTGGTTTTGCAAGGGCAAACAATATTGGAATAAAAAACGCCACTGGTAAATACATTTTGCTTTTAAATTCCGATACCATCGTGAATAAACATACTCTACTAAATACCTACAACGATTACATCGCGTTAGAAAAAACCAATCAAAAAATAGGCTTTCTTGGTTGTCAGCTCATTGATTTGAATGGAAACATACAATTCAATTCAAGACCTAAGGTAAAGAACCTACGAAAAATTCTGTTGGCTCACCCCATCGTTATTTTGCTTTTTCGTCTTTTGCGTATAAAAGAAGAGGATCAACACAAAACATTCGTTGAAATGGAAGCATTGCATAAAACCTTTCATGAAACCAAATGGCTAGGGGGAACTTACTTATTTTATAATAAAAACATTTCACATCGCGAAGGGCTCTACCTGGATGAGGACTTCTTTATGTATGGAGAGGATACAGAATGGTCACTGCGACTCATAAAAAAAGGATACAAACATTTTTTTACACCCAACGCATCAGTGATTCATGCCGAAGGAGGAAGTTTTAAGGTTAAAGCACCCAAATGGATCCAAATATCCCTTTCTGAATGGCTTTTTATCTTAAAAATCTATGGCCGTTTTACATTCTTTTTCATGGCCCTTATCAATCTGACAGGTATTCAATTGGATAATTTTTTCACCAAAAGGATAATAAAAAACAAACCTGAAAGAGTGAATGATGAAATGTTAGCGCAATACCAAATTAGAAAAGAGGTTGAAAAAATATTAAAAAAAAGTTTCTTCAAGGTTCTTTTCAACTACAAAAGAAAAACATCTTCAGCTGCCAATTATTTAAAAATTATTCCTTGAAAAAATGATCCTTAAGCTCGCAAAAAAAATTCTGAACAAAAAACTAAAAAATGTGGCCGATATTGGCGATATATTGGATTCTATTTCTAAAATTGCTCATTCCAATGAACCTAACCTTGCTATTTGTATTCAACATACGGACAGTTCTTTTTTGGGTGTAAAAAATGCCACGCTAAATTTATTTCCCAAAAGTACCATCGTATTACCCGCTTATTATTCGCAAATTTTATTAGATGAAGCTCAGTTCCATCAAATCGCAACTGAAATAAAAAAACATCATTTTCACAAAATCATCATTAGTACTTTGCCCGTTTCCATGAACGTTTTTCTTGACATGCTCTGTGAAAATGAAAATGTCAATGTCATATTTCATGGCGCGTTGAGTGAACTTTCAGAACCAAAAAACGAAAAACAACTATTAAAAATAATTGAATACACGCAGTCGGGAAAGATCAAACGGTTGGGATTTGTTAAATCTGGCCTTGATAAATGGGCCAAAAAAACATTTGCTATTGATTGCGTTCAATTGCAGTTAAAGCCATTGCCATTCATGAATCATTCCGATCGAAAAAACAAGAACAACGCTAAAATCAAAATAGGAATCTTCGGAAATACCAGTTTCAATAAAAACCTTTACAATCAGATTGCCGGTGCCTTAGCAGTTGATAATACGGAAATACATACCACTATTCACACCGGATTTGAAGAAATTGGCTTTGAGGACAGAATTATTGTTCATCCGTTTATGAACCATCATCAATTTATTGATCTCTTATCTCAAATGACTTTAAATTTACACTTATCCTTTAGTGAAGGTATGGGAGGACAAGTATTCACGGAATCTCTATCTCAAGGAATACCATGCTTAACCAGTTACAACAATGAATACTTAAAATTTGATACCGATTTACTTGAACTATTAACTGTGGAACAATACGATAATCCTTGGGAAATTAAAAAGGCAATTGAAAGGGTCTTAGAAGTAACAGATGATGAGTTATCGTTAAAAGTGGTTGAATACTCTAAACATATTGAAAAGGAATATCATGAATTATTAGACGCATTTCTTAAATGACCCAAGAAAAGAAAAGTTCGATATCAATTGAAGCCTGTTTTATTCATATTCAAACAATTAACCAATAAGAATGTGGGTAAACAATAACGTAATCCTATTTTCTGTTCAAACTAACTGCCACATAATATGAAAATCCTCCATATCATTCCCAATCTTAAAAAAGGAGGAGCAGAGCGTTTGGTTATCGAAATCGTTAGAGGATTCATACAAAACAATTCAATTGAAATAAAACTCATTTTATTTGAGAATAAAATGGAATATAACGTCTCGGGAATTGCCTCTCACATCGAAATAGTTCCTGCCTCCGTTAACTTATCGATTTTAAAAAAAAATCGCCTTGAAATAAGCGCCTTGCAAAACGCAATTGAAAAATTCCAACCCGATGTGATCCACTCTCATTTGTTTGAAGCTGAAATCGTATCCAGGAGCTGTTATTATCCTAAAGCAAAATGGTTTTCGCATGGACACGACCGCATGAGGTCATTTTCAAAATTGTGTTTAACCGATCTAACCAACAAACGTACATGGACCAATTTTTTCGAAAAGAACTACCTTTTTAACCGATACAAAAAAAATGGCGGGAATCACTTTATTGCGATTTCTGAGGACATTCTTGATTTCTTGAAAGGCATTTTAACAAGCGACTTAAAGCATATCTCATTGCTTCACAATGCCATCAATATTCAACAGTTTTCTGCGAAAGAAAAGGTAGAAACTCCCAAGGAAAACAATACCTGCTATTTGATAAGTATTGGAAGGTTAGACGCCAATAAAAACCATGCTTTTTTATTAGAAGCAGTTGCTCAATTAAAATCTATGGGGCTTTCTGTTCTATTAAGGATCGTTGGAGAAGGAGACCAAAGAGTAACACTTGAGAAAACAATCGAACGATCTAAACTGGAAAATGAGGTATTGCTTCTGGGAATGCAAGATAACGTAGAAAAATTTCTTTGGGAATCTGACATCTATGTTCATAGTGCTATTACAGAAGGTTTTGGGTTAACCCTTCTTGAAGCTATGGCCAGTGGTTTACCTGTGGTTAGTCTCGATGGCGGCGGGAATAAAGAATTGTTGATAGAAGGTAAGAACGGCTTCCTAATTAAGGAGCGCGATCCCGTTCAGTTTGCTCAACGAATAGCGTATCTTTGGGGTGAAAAGCAATTAATGGCTGAAATGAAGTTGTTTGCTCGGAATTTCGTGGAACCATTTTCAATGCAACATTATTGCGAGAACCTTATGAACCTTTACAAAAACAAAACGAAATGTGCGGAATAGCAGGTGTCTGGACCCATCGATCCTCTGGTCCTGTTCCGGATGAAGGACTTCTGCGAAGCATGGCGATTCCACTCAAGTACCGTGGACCAGACGAAGAAGGGATTTTCATAAAGACAACGGATACCGGCAGCCTTGGACTTATCCATAAAAGACTAAGCATCATAGATTTATCAACGGATGCTAACCAACCAATGAGGAGTTCCAACGGCCAATACAGTTTGGTCTTCAACGGTGAAATTTACAATTATCAGGACCTCCGTAAACAATGCATTCAACATGGGTATCGATTCATAACACAATCCGATACAGAAGTGATTCTTGCAGTAGCAGTTTGTTTTGGGACAGAAAAACTTCCCTCGCTTCTTACTGGTATGTTTGCAATTGCGTTGTATGACCACTTCGCTGATGAATTGTTTCTTTACCGTGACCGGTTTGGTGAAAAACCATTGTACTATTGCACACAACCTGCTTTCACCGCATTTTCATCCGACATAAGGTCCTTTTATTGCTTACCGATTTCATTTGAAATCGATGAATATGCCCTTGGTTACTACTTTTCAGAGATGACCACACCCCTTTCAAATAGCATCTATAAACATATTCATAAACTGGAACCGGGTCATTTTCTGAAGGTTACCCAAAATGACACCGTCAAAACATGTTACTGGCATCCCGATTATCGGATGAAACGAAACCTTACAGAGCGCGAATGGCTGCGGGAGGTTGAAAAGTCTATGGAAGAAGCCGTTGGAGCATGTCTGGTAGCAGATGTTCCGGTGGGCACATTCTTGAGTGGGGGCATTGACTCTTCCCTAATTACATTAATGGCGGCAAAGCAATACGGTCAAAAATTAAAAACCTTTAGTGTTGGTTTTGAACACGAGGGCTTCAATGAATTGCCTTATGCTGCCAAAGTTGCTGAGTTGGCCGAATCAGACCACCATGAAATTGTACTTAGTATTGACGATTTGCCCAGCATCCAAACACTTCTGGGTGAATATGGTGAACCGTTTGCCGATTCTTCTCAAATACCTACACATTACGTTGCTCAATTCGCTTCAAAAGAAATTAAAGTGGTGCTTGGTGGCGATGGTGGCGATGAACTCTTTGGAGGGTATCGAACGTACAATCAGGCGTGGAGAATGCAACAATGGTATAATTCAAGAGCAATATCGCCTTTGCTTTCGTTTATAAATAAGCTGTTTAAATCCAAAAAACTCACTTACCTTATTGGGGTAATGAAACAAGATAGCCATACCCTTTCTGAGGCCCTTCAAAGGTCAATGGGTTTTTCCCCGGTTGATGTTGGTAGGATTGCACCACAATTTTTAAAGCATTCTCCTGTATTATCAGAGCATTCCCTCCAGGTTCAAGAGGCACGTCGTTACTGTAACAATCCCTTTGATCAGATCCTGTATGCATCCATAAAAACCCGGCTTGTGAACGATTATCTGGTGAAAACTGACAGGGCTACAATGTTTCATTCACTCGAGTTGAGGTCCCCATTCCTTTACCATCCTCTGGCAGAACTTACGGCAAAAATACCTCATAGCATGTTGATGAAAAATGGCCAGAACAAATACCTAACCTATCACATTGC
Organism: Crocinitomicaceae bacterium; assembly: GCA_044372835.1. Taxonomy (GTDB): domain Bacteria; phylum Bacteroidota; class Bacteroidia; order Flavobacteriales_D; family Crocinitomicaceae; genus M0103. Next base: position 87,758 of record JBILRE010000014.1, read on the forward strand.
AAAGAAGTATTTTGGAGAAGATTTCGTGAACAGGGAAAAAATGGGCTTTGGCATACCAATCGGAGATTGGATGCGCAAGGGCTGGAAGGAACCAGTGGCTGAAGTCATTTTCAACCGAGATGAAAAGATTCCACTCGATCAAGCCTACCTGGAACGGATCTGGAACGAACATCAGACGGAAAAACACGACCATACCCATCGGCTTTGGGTCATTTATGTGCTTAAAACATGGCTTCTAAATCAAAAATAAACATTCTATACATCGCCGACCCCAATAGCATTCATAACATCAAATGGATGTCCTATTTTGCTGAAAAATCAGCGATTTACAACATTTTTCTTTGTTGTGAATCAAGGGAACATCCTTCTGACCAATTGATTGAGGAACTCACAAAACAGGGAATCATTTTCACGAAATCCTTGCCTTCCTTTTCCATCCGAACGCCTTTCAAAAACAGGCAATCCTACCGAGATTTTAAATTGCTCACCAAGACATATTCCATTGATGTGGTACATGTGCTTTTTGCCACGCCATATGCACTATGGTTGAGAAATTACCAAGGTCACTCGGTGATATCCACCCGAGGTTCCGATGTTTTAAGGGTACTTCCCGAATTAAAGGAAACCACCTTTTTAAAAGGAATTTATCATAGGTTTCTATTCAGGTTATTTTCCCGATCATTTCATAATGCGAACACCATCACCTCAACATCTTCCCTCCAAGTTCAGGCTGTCAAGGATCTTTTTGGCAAAGAAAGTCACCTGATTCGAACAGGAGTAAATGTGGCAGAAATAACATCGGCTTCGGGCCATTACCCGTTAGAGACACACCAGCGATTCAAGCTCTTCTCCCCACGGTTTATGCATCCTATTTATGGCATAAATAGGCAACTGGAGGCCTTATCCATCCTTTCTGAACAAAAGCTAAACCAATTACATTTTCTGGGTATCCGCGGAAAGCAATACGACAAACATTACTTTGAGGAAATGAAGGAGAAGTTGACAACGCTTGAAAAAAAGGGACTGAAATGGGATATGTTAGATTACCTTTCTCCGCCACAAATGATTTCCAGCATCAAAGCAGCTGATTTGGTTGTAATGACCCCAGTAAGTGATGGAACACCCAACACAGCATTGGAAGCAATGGCCGCTGGTGTTCCATTGATCGTTTCAGACTTGCAATACGATAAGGAACTTTTCGACGAAACGTGCTGGAAATGGACCTCTGGTACTACCTCTGGACTTGCAGAATTAATTAATAAAGGCTTGGAAGGCCATTATCCAAAAGGATTGTTGGACAATGCATTGTATAAAGTAAAACGATTCGGAAATCGTTCGATGGAAATGGAAAAACTTGAACGAATTTCATATTTAAACACAGTTTCAGGATCCAACCAAACCGAATAATGAGTCGAAATAAGTATCTTTCGGCAAACTACTCAAACCAATTAAAGGGTGAAAAAAAAAGTACTCATACTTGCCTATGATTTTCCGCCTTATGTTTCGGTAGGTGGATTAAGGCCCTATAATTGGTTCAAATACTTGTTAGAATTTGATGTGGAACCTGTTGTCGTAACACGGCAATGGGGAAACACCTATGGTAATCATCTTGATTATATAGCACCCGGATGGTCAGAAAACGTTGAGGTTGAACATTCGGATTATGGCACAATCTTGCGCAGTCCATACCGGCCCAATCTCAGCAACCGCATCATGCTTTCTTACGGAGAAAAACGATTTGGCTTTCTTCGAAAATTAATTACTGCATATTATGAAATTATGCAGTTCGCCTTGCCAATCGGACCTAAATCTGAGGTATACAAAGCGGCAAGAGCTTACCTGAACGAAAATAAGGTAGATGTAATCATAGCTACAGGTGACCCATTTGTATTATTTTCCTATGCCTCAAAACTCAGTAAAGAATTTGGTACACCATGGATTGCGGATTACCGCGATCCATGGTCGCATAATCAGGAGTATGGAAAAAATGTGTTTTGGTCCTCTTGGAACAGGCTTTTGGAAAAGAAAATCGTGCCTTCAGCAGCTCATATTACCACGGTGTCTAGTTTTATGCAACGAAAGATAAATACCATTGTACGTAATAAACCTTTCACTATCTTACCAAATGGGTATGACCCGAATCTGATTGAAGCAGTTGCTTCCATTCCACAGGACACGGACGAATTGAACATAGGTTTTGTTGGAACCATTTACGAATGGCATCCAATTGAGAGTTTTTTGAGAGTCAGCGCTCAATTTATTCAAGATCAACCCAATGCAAGGTTTCGGCTCAATTTTTATGGCACCAACATTCAAGATAAATTAGCACTCATGGTCGAAGAAAGGTTTCCTGCCCTTAAAGACCATGTATCGATCACACCAAGAATACCAAATGGAGAAGTACTTGAAAAACTCGCTAAAAACAATGTTCTCCTCCTATTCAATTACTATTCGTATATGGGAACTAAGATATACGACTATTTGGGACTGCGTAGAAAAATAATTTTGTGTTATTCTGATGATCCAGAAGCCAACACCCTGAAAGAAAAGTATTACCGAATCGAAGAACTTGATTCTGAATCCAAAAATTTACAAGCTGACCTCATCAAGGAGACAAATGCAGGCATTGTGGTGAAAGATGCCGTCCAGTTGCGAGAGGTATTAACCGATTTATGGAAGGAGTTTTCAACCTCAGGTCACATTTCATGTCATTCAATCGGGGAAGAAAAATACTCGAGAAAAGTTCAAGTAGAGCGAATGGCTGAGCTGTTGAGATCTTTACGGCCTTAAAAATTCTTTTTATTTGCATTCCAAAGGATAGGGAGACTCTTCCAAATTAACTAAGCGAACTTTTATGATAATCCTAACATGCCATTAGACAGAAACTGCCGGTAAATCCGGCAGTTTTCTGAACCAATTTACCCGAAGGTATGAAACAAACACGTTTGCGTTACTTGATGTGTTTTTTATAAGAAGATGACTTTATTCATGTGTGTTTGACCTGTTGTTGTGGTGATTCGTACAAGGTATTCACCTGTTGCGACACCATTTAATTGTGTTTGACCTGCAAAAAGATCGGCATCGATTGTTTTTACTACTGTTCCAGTTAGGGTAATCAATTCCACAGTGCTTACTTCGGCGTTGTTCCATTGAATCGTAGCGTTCTCCTTGGCAGGGTTAGGGTATACAGTGAACTCAATGTTGTTTCCTTCTTCAATACCCGCTGTACTCGTTTGCTCAACGGTTGTGTTGGAGCTAACCATGCATCCGTTTGCATCTGTAACAAGCACTTCGTAAAACCCTGGAGTCGCCTCGTTGATGTTGCTTTCCACTGTTCCATTGTTCCATTCGTAGCTGTATGGGAAGGTTCCTCCTATTACAGTAAGCTGGATGTTTCCATCCATTACCGCTACAGCCGATTGCAAAGCAGCAGGCTCAGTAACTTCAGCGCTTAGCTCAGATGTACATCCTTTTTCATCGGTTATTTCTACTGTATACGTTCCTGCAGTCAATCCGTTTACCGTTTGGGTGGCAGCCCCGTTGCTCCAGTTGTATGCATACGCTCCTGTTCCTCCGGCAACCATAAGGGCAACCGTTCCGTTGTTCATCCCGTTGCACAATACCGGTGAAACACTTGATTCAATAACGATAGGCAAAATAGTGTCAAGGCTTGTGCTGAACGAGGCTAGACATCCGTTAGCGTCTTTAATCGTGGCGGAGTAAGTTCCTCCCTGAAGTTGCCCAAGAACAACAGAGGTATCGTTGGTATTCCATCGCACGTTAAAAGGAGCAGGAACATTCGCAAGATCAAGGGAAATAGACTGTGTCATATTGGTGCATTCAACGGCGGTTGTTCCTTGAACAGTGTATGTACTGAAGTTAGCAGCCATTACCAATGCAGCTTCAGCATCCAAACGACCAGCACCTAGTTTACCGATATAGTTAGGATTCAATGCATCGATGTTTACGGCAGATTCTTTAAGGATGTACTCAACTTGGTCAGGAGTCAAACATGGATTTTTAGCCAACA
>JBILRE010000009.1:0-137955 GCA_044372835.1 Crocinitomicaceae bacterium
TACACTGCTACTGCTGGTCAAACAAATTACTCTTGGGTGCCTAGCGGTGTGAGTGGTACAGATTATACAATCAACAGCGGTGGAACATCTACTTCCAACACGATCACCATAACCTGGTTGACCAATGGAAGTAAAACGATGACAATGAACTACGCTTCTCCACTCGGATGTTCAAGTTCAGGAGCTGTGACAAACACAATTACCATCAGTCCGAGCATCGTTTGGGCAAACCTTCAGTGGCCGGCTAGTGCAACTGTAGCTTGTGGTGCTTCAACTAACGTATATGGCCAAGTGTATGAGCCAAGCCTTACGCCGGCTGGAGGTGCAAATGCTGGAATTTCAGTACAAGTAGGTGTGTCAACAACAAACACCAACCCTGCCACATGGCCAGCTGCTGCATGGACCAATGCATCGTACAATGCACAAATTGGAAACAACGACGAATACGTAGGTTCCATTGGTTCAACGCTTGCCCCAGGTACTTATTACTACTCTTTCCGTTATTCGAACAATGGAACCGCTTGTTACGTGTACGGTGGTTTCCAAGGAGGATATTGGAACGGTACCTCTAACGTAAACGGTGTGCTTACTGTTAACGGAGTCGATTGGGCAAACTTGCAATTCCCAGGTACAGGTTCAATCTGTCAGACGGGTACGTACACCGTTTATGGGCAAGCCTATGAGCCGGGTGTTACAGAAAGCGCAGGTGCTGGAGCAGGATTGACGGTTCAAGTAGGTGTGAATTCAGCAAACACAGATCCGTCCACATGGGCAGCCGGTGCTTGGAGCAATGCTACATTCAATGCGCAAGCTGGAAATAACGATGAGTTCATGGCAACGCTTTCAGGTCTTGCTCCGAATACTTATTACTACACCTTCCGCTATTCATTAGGCAATGGATGTTACCAGTACGGAGGTTTCAGTGGAACAGGTGGTGGAATATGGAATGGAACAACCAACGTTTCCGGTGTACTTACCGTAAATGCTAATCCAACCGTAACTGCCTCTGCGAATCCAACTACTGTATGTTCTGGTCAATCACTTACCCTAACCGGTGGTGGAGCAGCTTCTTATACCTGGAACAACGGTGTAACCGATGGTGTTGCGTTCAACCCGACAACTTCTGGTTCTTATTTGGTGACAGGAACAACAGCCGCGGGGTGTACGGGAACAGCAAACATTACAGTAAATATGAATGCAGTAACAACTGCAACAACGCTAGGTTCTGGCGACTTGATCTGGCACGGCCGTACAAGCACTGATTACGCGACCATTTCGAATTGGTCTCAGTACAACGGAACCAACTTGGTACCTGCTACTGCAGCACCAACGACTACAACGAATGTCATCATTCCAGTGAACCAAAGTTGTGTAGCTATACAGCCAAATACGAATGCAAACAACGTGAGCGCACAAAACCTTACGGTTGAAACAGGTGCTACCTTGACCATGAACAACGGAACCTTGAACGTTGCAGGAAACTGGACACAATTTGGAAACTTTGTTGCAGGTACAGGTACGGTAACGTTCAACGGTTCTTCGTTGTCAACAATCAGTGCACCAACAGGTTCTAGTATTTCATTCAATAACTTAACATTGAATAGTACGGGTGATGTACAATTATCTTCACCGATTGCGGTGACAGGGGCGTTGACCTTAACAAGCGGTGATCTTGTCCTTGGTGCCAATAACCTGAACATGGCTTCTTCCACAATCAACGGAGGAAGTGGCGCAAGCTACATTCAAACCACTGGTTCAGGTGAGCTACGTCGCAACTTGACAGGTTCCATGCTATATCCTGTTGGTCGCTCAACTTATAACCCTGTAACATTGAACAAAGCTGGTGCAGCCTATTCGTTTGGTGTACGCGTTGCGGATGCGGTAACAGCAAATGGTCAGGACAACGGAACCGCAGTTTCTGTGGCGAATGTTGGACGCATGTGGCACATAACGCCTGCGGCTGGTTACACGGCAGCAGCTAACGGAGCAGTGGATGTTACACTGTCCTACATAGATAATGCGCCTTATTTTGTCAATGGATTTGTGAATGGTACAGCTGACCGTCAGTTCATGCACTACGGCGCAGGTTGGGAGAATATCACTGGTATTTCTGGATCATTTACGACAGGTGTGGATGGAAATAATTATACATGGACAACACAATCTGGCGTGTCTGATTTCTCACCGTTTACTGTGACGAACTCCCCGACCTCGCTTCCAATTGAATTGATTTCCTTCCAGGCGAACTGCAATGATCAGAAGCAGATAGAGGTAACATGGACTACGGCTTCAGAGCACAATACCAGCCACTTTGTAGTGGAACGTACCCGCGACGGAATCAACTGGACAACTTTGGGTATGGTGGCAGCAGCAGGAAATTCAACGCAAGTATTGGGTTATGAATTGTTGGATGCAACGTCTCAACCAGGTGTCAACTACTACCGCTTGACTCAGTACGACAACGATGGCGCGTTCGAGGTCTTTAATGTTGCAGCAGTGACATGTGGTGAGGAAATCAATAGCACTCAGTTGGTGAGCTATCCAAACCCAAGTGCGAACAGCTTCTCTGTTGCTCTTGACACGAAGGAAATGACCGGAACAGCTGTACTTAGCATCACGGATGCGCGCGGAAGTGTAGTGTACAGCAAATCAGTTGAAATTCAATACGGTCACAATGTCTATCACATAGCTGATATGACAGCAACCCCAGGGATGTACTACATCCAAGTAACAAACGGAACCACTTCTACCGATATAGTTAAACATAGTTTGCGTTAAAAACTAAAAAGGTCTAGGAAAAAGGAGGGCAAGCGAGCCCTCCTTTTTTCTTTTATCATAAGTTGATTTTAACCTGTTTTTACTTTGTTACCTATGATGTAGTCTATGCAGATAACAAGTTTTATGATGCAGTTATAGTGGGCTGTTGTGGTTTTTGAAAGTTACAGTTCTTTTTTCTTACGTGAATCAACGAAAATATACTTAAACCGTTCCAAAAATCAATTTTGGTTTTACCTTCTATTCATGCACCTAGTTCTTTTTTTGATTGGATTTATACCACTTGATAAATGGTAGATTTAAATCATTCACCCGGACTATTATAACAAGTTCAATCAAAACATTATTCTGTATTTTTGTAAAAATTAGATACCATGCAAGTGCCTGTTACAGTATATGCCGAAATGACGCCAAATCCTTCCACTATGAAGTTTGTGGCGAATAAATATTTGTTAATCAACAATGAATCTGTTGAATTTACCTCGGCAGCACAGGCGAAAGGCTATTCACCCTTGGCAGAGTCCTTATTCCAGTTTCCTTTTGTTCAAAAGGTCTTTTTATCTGCAAATTTTGTGTCCATTACTAAAACCGACAATGTACCATGGGACTTTATTACCATGGAACTTCGTGAATTGGTAAAGAATTGGCTGTCTGAAGGAAAGGATATACTAATACAAATGCCTGAACCTATTCCATCTACAACAGTTGAAAACGGAGTTACGAAGTCTTTTGAACCATCAGAGTACGATGAAGCGATTCGTAATTTGTTGGACGAATATGTGCGTCCTGCTGTTGAAAACGATGGAGGTGCAATAGACTTCTTGGGTTTTGATGAAGGTGTTGTAACCGTTGCAATGCGCGGGTCGTGTGCTGGTTGTCCATCCTCAACGGCCACCCTCAAGGGAGGCATTGAAAATTTACTAAAATCACATTTGCCCGAAGTCAAAGAGGTTGTAGCTCAAGCTGTTTAGGGATTAACTTTTTACGATCAATTTGAATCCCTTTCCATGAACGTTCATGATTTCTAGGTTTGGGTCTTCTCGGAGTAGTTTACGAAGTTTGGCGATATACACATCCATGCTTCGCCCATTAAAGTAATTGTCGTCTCCCCAGATAGCTCGGAGCGTTGCTTGTCGATCTAGGATATCGTTCTGATTTTTAACGAGCAAGTGCAATAATTGATTTTCCTTAGTGGTGAGTTTTTTCGCCCCCTCTTCTAATTGTAGGATGCGTAATTCAGGTTCATATCCTATTTTACCAATAAATAGTTTTTCTTGTTCATGTGGTGTAGCTGCTTCAACGCGCCGCATAACCGCGTTGATTCGTGCCAATAATTCTTCCATGGAGAAAGGTTTAGTCAAATAATCATCGGCGCCGGCAGCGAATCCGGTGAGCTTGTCTTCTTTCATTGATTTAGCTGTCAAGAAAATAATGGGGATATGCTTATCAATTTCCCGTATTTCTTTCGCAAGGGTAAATCCATCCATTTGTGGCATCATTACATCAAAAATACAAAGGTCGTAAGCGCCTCCCGTAAATTTCTCAAAAGCGCGCTTGCCGTTGCGTGTAAGTTCGACGTCAAAACCCTTTGAACGCAAATATGTATTGAGTAAAAGCCCTAGATTTTCGTCGTCTTCTGCTAAAAGTATTTTCCAGTTTTTTTCCATGTTATTTTCCATTTAATACAATTGTAAATTGTGACCCTAGGCCAAATCGGCTTTTGACTTGAATCTCCCAGTGATGCATGTCGCAAATTGCCTTAACATAACTGAGCCCCAAGCCAAATCCTTTGACGTTGTGTACATTTCCGGTCGGAACGCGATACAGCTTATCGAAAATTTTGTTCAAATGCTCACGTTTTATACCGATTCCCTGATCTGAAACGCAAAGAAGGATACGTTTATTTTCTCTTGTCAAATTTATTGTAATGTCAGGTTGTCCTTTACTGTATTTGATGGCATTGTCCACTAAGTTTGAAAAGATATTCGTAAAATGCATGCGATCTGCTTCAATTTCAATCAGTTCTGTAGGAATATTCAATTGGATGTTTCCTCCAGTACCTAGAATCCTGAAACGGGCATTCTGTACCACGTCATGAATTATTTCATTGACTATGATTTTTTCCTTGTTCAATTTTAACTCTCCACGATCGAGTACTGCACTTTGTAGAATGCGTTCTACCAACGTACTAAGTCGCTTGTTTTCCTCATTGATCATTTTAATGAAAGGAGTAAATTCAGCCGAGCCTTCCCTTATTACATCTTGATCATTCATTGCTTCGCATGCAAGGGATATGGTTGAAATAGGGGTTTTGAATTCATGGGTCATATTCGAGATAAAATCGTTTTTCATCTCAGCTAATTTTTCCTGTGCAATAATGGTTTTAAACATAAACATTAAAGCAACGATGATTAAAAACATCAAGGTTAAACTAATTACCAATGAGCCCCACATTTCTTTTAATAAGAAAGCCCCTTTTTTGGGAAAATAGATGTGCAGGTAAATGTTTTCATCTAGTATATTGCTTGGAAATAGCTCTGTTTTTCCGGTAAGAAGCGTGTCCAATTTGAGGTTGTAGTTTGAGGACGTTTGAGCAAATTTTATGGGTATACCTGCCTCATTACAAACCATGAAACGGTATTTATGCGGCAGGTTGTCATTATCCAACTCCGTCTTAATAACGGAGTCAAGGTAAAAAACATCAATGCGGTGAGCTGGATCCTCATAAACATTGTTTCGGAACGCTTCCACCATAATGTCATTCACGAATTTAGCTTTTTTGAAAATTTGTTGTAAAACCCGCTGATCTAATTGAATAGCAAGTTTCAATGAATCATTGTAAGGCAATTGTTTCTTTTGTTTGTCAAATAAATCACGTAACTCCCGTACATCCCTCGCTAAAACACGTTGTTCCGTTGATAAGCCCGTTAGTGAATCGTAGGCTTTGCCTTTAATGATAAGGTAATTGTGAATCTCACCGTTTTCAAGCATCGAGGTATCCTTAATGGAAATAGATTCCTCCGAGGAAACAAGGTGCTGGAATTCTTGTTTCAATATGTCCTTGTATTGTCCAATGAAATCGCGGTTGACAATTTTCAAATACCGTCGGATATCTTCTGCCTTTTCGTGTCGGATAGCAATGCGTTCCAATGATGTGGCGAGGTTCGTTTCAAATTCGGTGTGTTTTCGGTCGTATAACTGCACTGTCTGAAATGCTTGAATAATCAGCAAGGCTACAAGCGCAACTACTACCAATGCTACAATACGGTTGACTTTTAATTTAGGCATCATACGAATTTAGCGGGCTTAACCCACACCGATTCAGGCTTAACTTTTTTTAACAACGAACGTCATAGATAGAATGCACTTTGAAGCACCTAAAACCATTTCTCATGCGCGCCTGAAATGAATGTTTCGCTTTGAGCAAACATTTTGTTAAATTCTATTTTCGACAACTAAAATGCGTTTCACTTGTTGTAGTTTTGTCCTTCTTATGAAAATGAAACAATTTACAACTTTTCTGTGCTGCTTTTTCTTATCCTCCTTTGTGTTGTTTGGTCAGCAAAAAAACACCTTAAGTGGATACATCACGGAGGCAGCTTCTGGTGAGGCTATAATCGGTGCAAAAGTCTATGTGCCAGCTTTGAAGCAAGGAGCCGTTACGAACACTTACGGATTTTATTCATTAACCATCGAAGCAGGGATTCATGACATAGAAATTCGTGCAACGGGCATGGCGACGGTTGTAAAAACGGTGGACCTTAATCAGGATGCTGTCCTTAGTTTAGAATTGGGTTCCGATGTCAAAGACCTTCAGGAAGTGAAAGTGAATGCAAAAAAAGGAGACAATGTCAATTCCACTAAAATAGGTCAGATAGAACTAGAAGTAGAAAAAATCAAAACGCTCCCTGCATTTATGGGCGAGGTAGATATTGTCAAGACGATTCAATTATTGCCTGGCGTATCCTCCGTATCCGAGGGAGGACAAGGATTTTATGTTAGGGGAGGGGGACCCGATCAAAACCTGGTGTTGCTCGATGAGGGGGTGGTTTACAATGCGGCACATTTATTTGGCTTTTTCTCGGTATTCAATGTAGATGCAGTGAAAAGCGTCAATTTAATCAAAGGGGGTATTCCTGCCAATTATGGTGGACGTTTGTCGTCCGTACTTGAGGTCAACATGAACGAGGGTAACTACAAAAACATAAAGGTTAAGGGGGGGATAAGCGTGATTTCTTCGAGGTTAACAGTTGAAGGGCCGTTGAAAAAAGACCGAGGTTCTTTTATTGTTTCCGGTAGAAGGACATATGTTGATTTAATCATGAAAGCAGCTATTCCGGACACATCACCATTTGCGGGATCTGGGTATTACTTTTACGATATGAACCTCAAGCTCAATTATAAACTGAGTGACAAAGACCGCATTTATTTAAGTGGTTATTACGGAAAAGACGTTTTTTATTTCAATAGCCGCGAGGATGATTTCAAGGTCAATATGCCCTGGGGAAATGGTATTGCAGCACTTCGTTGGAACCACCTGTTTACCAATAAGCTTTTTATGAACGCTACCACTACGTTTTCCGATTACAGGTTCAGTTTTGGTTCGGAGCAAGATGAATTTCGCATCACCCTGAACTCTGGAATTAGAGATATAGGCGGCAAAGTTGATTTTTCCTATTTTCCTTCGGTACGGCACAAACTGAAATGGGGAGTAGATTATATTTACCATACCTTCAATCCTTCGAGTGTTTCTGCCTCCACCGACGAGGTTGTTTTTGACACAGGGGACCCTCAACTTCTAAGAAGCCATGAAAGTGCTGCGTATTTTCTTGATGAATTTGATCTAAATGAGAAAATTAAAATCAATGCAGGGTTAAGGTATAGCACCTTTCAGCATGTTGGCCCTTTCACCCGTTACATCAAAGGCGATATTTCCAAACCCGACTCCACTATAACCTATGGCAAGGGAGACTTGATTAAGTTCTACCAAGGTTTGGAGCCACGCATTTCTGGACGTTGGTTGCTTTCGGAAAGCAGCTCTTTAAAGGCAGGTTATACCTACAATTACCAATACGTACATTTGACTTCTTTGAGCGCTGTTTCATTGCCGACCGACATTTGGTATCCTACGACAGATAGGGCAAAGCCTCAAAAAGGATGGCAGGCGAGCCTTGGTTATTTTCAGAATTTTAAGGACGATAAGTACGAAACATCGGTGGAAGTATATTATAAAGGCATGAAAAACTTGGTTGAGTTCAAAGAAGGAGCTCTTCCTGGTGATAATTTGAACGACAATACCGACAACATCATGGTTTTCGGGGAAGGTTGGGCTTATGGGGTTGAGCTATTTGTAAAGCGCTCCTATGGAAAGTTGACAGGTTGGATTGGGTACACATGGTCTAAAACGGAACGAAAATTTCCTGATTTAAATAACGGAAATGTATTTCCTGCAAAATACGACAGAAGGCATGATTTGACGGTTGTGGCAGGCTACAAACTCAATGAACGTTGGACCTTCGGAGCTTCGTTTATTTATGCCACCGGCAACACACTGACACTTCCTTCTTCTTGGTATGTTCAAAACATGAACCTGCTTTTCAATTACGGCGAACGTAATTCTACGCGAATGGCGCCCTATCATCGGTTGGATTTATCTGTTACCTTTTACGATAAAGCATATAAACTAAAAACAGATCCTGATACCGGGGAAGAAATTCAGATCAAGCGCAAGTTACGCAGCAATTGGGTATTATCGGTCTATAACGCCTACAACCGAGCCAATCCCTTCTTCCTGTATGTTGACAATGACGGAGATTTTTTGGCTGGAGACTTTAAAATCACCGTAAAACAGGTCACGTTGTTTCCTATTATTCCGAGTATTACGTGGAACTTTGAATTTTAAAGCATGCGGTGGTTGTTATACATAGTATTATTGGGATTGGTTACTTCTTGTACGAAGGAGGTGAAAATCGATATTCCGGGTTATAAAGAACAATTGGTCATTGACGGGAGAATAGAAACAGGTATGCCTCCATTGGTGCTGATCTCCCGTTCCAAAGATGTGTATGCGCCGACCAACTTACAAAATTTCTTAAGCGGTTTTGTCTCAGGGGCAACGGTTACAGTTAGCGATGGAACGAATACGGTGGTGTTAGAAGAAATTTGTTCAGACAATTTACCTCCTGGTTCTGAACAAATGGCAGCAGCTATTTTTGGGGTATCCGTGGCACAACTCACTTCTTTGCACTTGTGTGCGTACACCTCCTTCAACACCGATATTTGGGGCCAAGTTGGAAAAACCTATGAGTTGACTGTGACCTTTGAGGGAAAAACCTATACCTCCACCACTACCATTCAGCCGCCAATTCCATTAACCGAATTGTATTGGAAAGAAGAGCCAGCAACACCGGGGTATGGGTTTTCATGGGCGCGTTTAGACGATCCGGCCAATCAATACGATGCCTACATGTGGGAAGTTCGCCGAATCAATACCGGGCCTGATGGAAATCCCATCGATCCTTCTTTTGTTCCGACCTTTAATCCTGTGTTTGACGACGATTTTTTCAATGGTGTTAATTTTGAATTTTTTTATGAAAATCCAACAGTCTGGAACGACCCTAACGTTCCTGATCAATTTAAGGGGTTATATAAACTGGGCGATACGGTGGTAATCAAGTATTCTAAATTGGATAGGACCACTTTTGAGTTTTTGGAGAAAAAATACGTTCAGATGAGCAGTGCCGGAAATCCTTTTTCTACACCAATCAATTTACCCAGCAACATTAAAGGAGGAGCGCTTGGTGTTTGGGCAGGTTTCTCGCCTGTATTTGACACATTGATATGTAAGCCTTGATTTTGAGTGTTTAACCTAATTTAATACATTTGAATTATGAATAAACTACTTTTAATGCCTGTTTTAGCGCTGACCCTTTTTTCTTGTAAAAAGACCTACCAATGCGAGTGTATTCGAATCGTCAATGGCGAAGATTGGAACCCGATTGTTACAAATGTGGCGATTGAAGACACCAAAAACGATGCTGATGCGGCATGTAAATCGTTGAACTATTCCTTCGGTTGGCAAGATTACCAAAGTTGCGGATTGAAGTAGGGAATGGATGTATTGTACCTTTATTTATGTATCTGGCTAATAAAAAAAGCAGGCTTATAATAGTGCTTTTTAAGAATACAATAGGTTCTGATAAAGCTGACTGAAACTTAGGTAAAATCAATCTTCATCAACCCTACCAGTTGTCCTAAAATAAAAGGACTCATTATCGTTCAAACCAGATAAATCAGGATGGCATATTGGAGCCTCTTTCTCTCTAGTTTTATTTCGGCCACCCTTTTTCCGTTAAACTCGGAAGTGGTTTTTATCGCTTTGCTGTACAAAGATTTCCCTGTAGTACCATTAATTATAGTTGCAACAATCGGAAATTGTTTAGGAAGCTATACTACGTATTACGTGGGCCGTTTAGGGTCGGTAAAATGGCTGAAACGTTTTGGTTATAACCAAAACAAGGAGTCGAATTACAAGGTGCTTATTGAGCGTCATGGGTTTTGGTTAGGATTTTTGGCGTGGGTTCCTTTAGTTGGAGATGTTTTTGTATTGTTTCTTGGGTTTTTTAAGGTCCCGTTTTTACCCTCTGCATTGGCCATATTTGTTGGCAAGGCAGCACGGTATACGGCGATTTACGTGCTTTTTGATAAGATGTAACTCAATACATTCCCTAAAATTTCGTTATTCCACTTGGAGGTCATTTTTCTACTCCCTTGAATTTCTTTAACTTCGCACTCGTTTTGGAGCAAACTATGGAAGAATCAGAAAGCACGCTGGACCGCGAACGTCAAAACTTGTTGGTTTTTATTTGGAAAAAAAGGCTCGTCATTCTCGGATTCACAGGTGCCTCGGCAGTGCTCGCCTTGGTGGTTTCTTTGTTGATGACCCCGGTTTACCGTTCAACGGCAATTGTTTTCCCTGCAGCAACCAGTACCGTTTCATTCTCTGAACAACGAAATGCGAAAGCGGCGGCAATGGATTTTGGTGAAGAGGAGCATGCCGAGCAATTGGTTCAGATTTTACAATCCTCCCGCATCCGCGACCGTGTGGTCAAGGAATTTGACTTGATGAAACACTATGACATCGATCAAAGTGACCCGAACAAGTATTACAAATTAGTGAAACAATACGGCAACAATTTCTTGTTTGTCCGAACGCGCTACGGATCCATTCAGATTGACGTTCTTGACAGAGACCCTGTCTTGGCTGCAAAAATGGCGAATAAAATTGTTGACCTGATCGATACAGTGAAGAATGAAATGGTTCGTGAACGTACCTGGCCTGCCTACGAGATCAACCTTCGTAAAAAACAACAACTGATTAAGGAAAGGGATTCAATCCTAGGGAAATTGGATTCCCTGAGTACTTTAGGTGTAATTTCCCTCGATGGCCGAACCAATTTGTTTCAGGCCTATGTTGATGCGAAAAACCCAAACGAGAAAGCCGAAATCAAGCGAACGATTGATGTCAACATGAAAAACGGATCTACCTTCGATGGTCTCGAGTTTATCCGGAACGAGAAAATCATGCAGCTTGAGCAATTTCAGGTATCCTATGAACAGGCTGAATCGGACGCTTATGCGGTATTCAATCATAAGTTCGTCGTTGAACGTGCCGTTGTGGCCGACAAAAAAGACAAGCCTAAACGTATGATCATTGTCCTTTTAGCGACCTTAGGAGGCTTCGTTTTCATTGTATTCGCCCTACTGATTTCCGAACGGGTAAGGGACCTGCGTAAAACAGCATCCTAATATGCCTGTTTCATTGAGACAGATTTTTTTGGGTCTATCGAGCGTCCTTTTTTTAGGACTTTCAGCCTACCTCATTTGGACAGATCAGGCATTTTATATGCTTTTTCCTTTAGCATTGGCTATTGTATATGCCGCTATTTATCAGACTGAGTGGGTTTTCCTGTCCTTGGGTTTCCTTACACCACTTTCCATCAACATTGAAGAATACACAGGTAGTGTTGGCTTGTTTATTCCAACGGAACCTTTATTATTTGGCCTCATGTTACTGCTGTTATGGATGCAGTTTCGAAACCCCATACTTCCACCTGAAATTTGGCGTCACCCCATTGTCTTAGCAGTAGGATTTTACGTGTTATGGGTGTTTTTTACCTCGATTACCAGCGAATACCCTGTGGCCTCATTCAAGTATTTACTTGCTCGGCTCTGGTTTTTTATTCCGATATTGCTCATGGGCACATGGTTCTTTCGTAAACAGCAAAACAGGGAACGGTTTATTTGGTTTTTCGTAATCGGAATGGTGATTGTTGTATTGTACACCGTCACAGTCCACGCTAGTTACCGTTTTGGGGAGAAAGAAAGCCATTGGGTCATGTGGCCTTTTTTCAAGGACCACACGATCTATGGTGCCATAGTAGCTTTATCAACGCCGCTCGTCATCGGTCTTTATTTTTTGAAAAAGAACACACCTTTGCTTCAAGCGGTAATCATTGCCTTTAGTGCAATCATACTTGTTGGGCTTTATTTTTCCTATACTCGTGCAGCTTGGTTGAGCGTGATCGCTGCACTTGGAGTCTGGGCGCTAATCCATTTTCGAGTGAAGTTTTACCTTGTAGCCGGAGTAACGCTGATCGCTTCAATCACCTTGTTTTTTTCATGGGATGCGATTCAAATGGAATTGGCAAGAAATAAATACGAGCATACCACGGAGGAGTTCGGTGAACGGTTGCAATCAGCTACAAATGTCACCACGGATGCCTCGAATTTAGAACGGATCAATCGTTGGTCATGTGCTATTGCCATGTTTCAGGAACGCCCGTTGGTTGGATTTGGTCCGGGAACCTATGCCTTTGAATATGCGCGCTTTCAAGAACCCGAAAATTTGACTATCATTTCCACCAACTTTGGGAATATGGGAAATGCACATAGCGAATATTTGGGTCCATTGGCGGAAATGGGCTTGGTAGGCATGATCACTATTTTTCTAATAGTCATTGCGATCTTTTATTCCGGTATAAGGCTCTATTACGAATGGCCGTCAGAGGATAGTAGAAATAAGGTCTTGATTTTAATTATGGTACTTGCGCTCACGACGTATTTTGTTCATGGCATAATCAATAATTTTCTAGACACCGATAAAGCGGCGGTGCCTGTTTGGGCGATGTGCAGCATGTTAATCGCCATGAAGCTTGAACTTAAAGCGTCTATGAAAAACCTGGATGAAGCTAAATAAAGCCGTTTGTTGTAAATCATAATAACTTTAAGCACAATGCGTTTATGGCAGAAAACGTATGCGATTTCTTTACAGCCTATATTTTGTTGTAGGTGCCTTTTCCGTTTTTGCTCAGATGGATTCATTGAGGATTGAAGGTCGAAAGCTGCATCCAAATAGAATCATTACACTTTGCTTGAATTCAGCACAAAATAGAGCCAACTTATCTCTTTCCTTGGATTACATGGTTTCCACTTCAAGTCCAATTGGAGAAAAAAAAGCGTTTAAAGCATTGAATTACATGGGTTGTGAAGTTCGGAATGTCGGGTTAGCGATACATTCTTTTGACAAACACTTATTGTTTCATTTAACCGATACGAATATTACCTACCTTTCATTTGGTGAGGTCATTAGCACCTACCGTTTTCGCATTGGATCGGTATTTTTGGAAAACAATTGGAAAGTACCAAAGAATGGAATATTGCAGTTTTATACAACGGCATATTTGAGTGTGGGTGCTGCATTTAAACGCGAACAGTACATTGAGTACATGCATCCACTGGGCGTCTTTTTTGATGGTTCCGTGTTGAATTCTTACGACGGCTTCCATCCATTTCCAATCATGGGAGAGCGGAATTCCACATTCATGGACCTAGGATTTGGGTCTTTTTTCGGATTTAATTACCTGTTTTCACTGAAAAAGCATGCTGTTTCTTTCGGTTTAAGGTGTAACCTGGTCCAAATCAATGGGCAAATCTTGTTGAATGCTAAAACAAAAACAGATCTGTTCGAAGCTTTTCAATCATCCTTGATGAAAAACCGGATAGAAGGCGGCTTTTCGTACGGATTCACATTGGGATGGATGTTCTAAAATCATATCTTATTGGGGCAATAAAATTCCTGTTTGAACCATATGCATGTTAGAGTTGTTTTAATTAAAAACATGAAATCAATCCTATTTCTTCTGATGTCAGCAGTCATTTATTCATGCAACGGACAACCATCAACCGATTCTACAGCGGTGGCAAAGGATTCGTTGAGTAAATACAATGAACTGACCGAACAAGAACAGAAAGTACTACTTGAGAAAGCAACTGATCGTCCTTTCACAGGCACCTATTACAATAAAAAAGACGCTGGTATTTACCTTTGCAGGCGTTGCAACAATCCGTTGTATTGGTCAGACGATAAATTCGATTCTCATTGCGGATGGCCTAGTTTTGATCAGGAAATTGAAGGAAGCGTCATACGTGTGCCTGATGCCGATGGAATGCGAACTGAAATCATTTGTGGTAATTGCAAGGGACATCTTGGACATGTGTTCTTGGGGGAGGGATTTACCGATAAAGACACGCGGCATTGTGTGAACACGAGTTCACTTCGCTTCTTTTCCAAGGACGAAACAACTCAATTACCTAACGTGATTCATTAAGCTCCTTTGGTTGCCTCTATGGCGTCTAGGATGATGTTTCCAGCTTGAATAATTTCTTCCTCAGAGATAGTCAACGGTGGAGATATCCTAAAGCTATATGGGTGCGATAAAAACCAAAAGCTGATAAGTCCGCGTTCTAAACAAGCATGCACCACTTTTGAAACGCGCTCTGCAGATGCCATGTCAAAGGCAAACATCATCCCAATGCGACGGCTTTCAATAATTTCGGGATGTGAACCAATAGTTTCTTCCAATAATTTCCCAAGACGTTCCACTTCTTTGTAGTCAATTTCGTTGGCCAAAACTTCGACACATGCCGCTGCTGCCGCGCAGTTAACAGGGTGACCACCAAAAGTGGTGATGTGTCCAAGTGCCGGTTCAGTGGTGAAATGGTTTAATAATGTTGTGCTTGAAACAAGTGCACCAATGGACATACCTCCACCAAGGGCTTTTCCTAACGTCAAGGCATCTGGAACGACATTAAAATGTTCGAAGGCAAAATGAGCCCCGGTTCTGCCCATGCCGCATTGAATTTCGTCAAAAATCAGCACGGCGCCAACCTCTGAGCATTTTTCTCTGAGTTTTATCAAGAAAGATGCATCCGGAATTCGTACACCGGCATCTCCTTGTACTGTTTCAATTATGACACCGGCAGTTCGTGTTGTAATTTCTTTAAGGTCTTCAGGTTCGTTGAATTTCAAAAAACGAATGTCTGGCAATAAAGGACGGTACGCCTGTTTTTTTACTTCATTTCCAGAAACACTTAAAGAACCATGTGTGGAACCATGGTAGGATCCTTTGAACGAAATGAGCTCTGAGCGTCCTGTTGCCCTTTTCGCCAATTTCAGCGCGGCCTCATTGGCTTCAGTTCCTGAGTTGACGGCATATACACAGTTCAAGTTATTGGGTAGGAGACTTCGTAATTTTTGGGATAAATGAAGCTGTGCATCTTGCACAAATTCTCCGTACACCATGACATGTAAATGGGCGTCAATTTGGTTGCGGATGGCTTGTATCACTTTTGGATGTCGATGCCCGATGTTGTTGACTGCCACCCCGGCAATCATATCCATGTATTTTTTTTCTGATTTATCGAAAATATAGATTCCCTCCGCACGATCAACATCCAAAAAAAACGGCGTTTCATTTGTCTGTCCCAGAGAATGAAGAAACGTTTTTTTCCGATCTTCCATAATAAAAAGAGATTTACATCGCGAGGGCAGCGGTTTTCTTCCGCTGAAGCACACGGTTGACCGCATTCATTACATCACCGGTGTCTATGCCATATTTCGTCATGAGTTCCATGGGAGTACCGCTTTCGCCGAAAGAATCATTCACTGCAACAAATTCCTGTGGTGCAGGAAATTCGCGTGCAAGCACTTGTGCTACGCTGTCACCCAAGCCACCATTCATCATGTGTTCCTCTGCCGTAACCACGCAACCTGTCTTTCTGGCCGAGGCAAGTATGGCCTCCGTATCGAGTGGTTTAATCGTATGCATATTAATCAATTCCACCGAAATCCCTTGATCGTTTAATAGTTGAGCTGCTTCAATCGATTTCCAAACCAAATGCCCACAAGCGATAAGGGTAACATCTGTTCCTTCTAATAGTACATCTGCTTTACCAATGGTGAAAGTTGCGTCGTCTGGTGTAAAAATGGGCATAACCGGTCTTCCGAAACGAAGGTAAACCGGACCTTGATGCTCCGCAATGGCAATTGTTGCTTGTTTGGTCTGATTGGCGTCTGCTGGTACAATAACCGTCATGTTTGGAAGCATTTTCATCATGCCGATGTCTTCCAAGATCTGGTGGGTTGCACCATCCTCTCCCAAGGTAAGACCTGCATGAGATGCACAGATTTTCACGTTCTTGTTTGAATAGGCAATTGATTGTCGAATCTGGTCATACACCCTCCCAGTAGAAAAATTAGCGAATGTTCCCGTAAAAGGAATTTTTCCTCCAATGGTCATCCCTGCTGCGAGGCACATCATATTTGCTTCGGCAATACCCACTTGAAAAAAGCGTTCTGGGTTGTCCTTCTGAAAGGCATCCATTTTGACTGATCCCGTTAAATCAGCACAAAGTGCGACGACATCTTCATTGGATTTACCCAACTCTTGCAAACCTTCTCCAAAACCCGAACGAGTGTCTTTATGTCCGTAGACTTCAAATTTCTTCATGTCATTGGTTGATTTTAACTGTTTTGTTTGAAATTATTCTAAAGTCTTTTACCCGGGTGTTAATACTCGTTTTTTCAGACTTTGTGCGGCTAACCAAGCGATAGTTTCCTGGTTGTAGTTCCACGATGCCATTTTTGGCGATATCGTCCAAGTTACAGACCCATTCGGGCTTATTTCCTTCCCTCAATACAAAAAGTTGAGCGATGGTTGGTTCGAAAAACATATAATTCAAGTATCCCGAGGCTGGTATGTCTACATACGTAGTTGTGCTCTGAGTTACCTCAATCGTTCGGTAAATTCTTGGCAAGGTTAGAATTTCAAGGTCATACTTCCCCACCAAGTATTTATCGTCCATGCCCAGGGTTTGAACATTCAACGTACTTGTTGAGCCGTGCTGCATGATTCTAGTGAGAACCGCATTGGAATACGAACCTGATGTCATTCGCACCTTGATAAAACCTTGTGGGGCGTCCAGAATGATGGTGTTATGTTTGTTTTTTATGATGCTGATGTCTTTTTTCTCGATGGGAGGAAGCGTATTTACGAAAAGGTCGTATTTGATATTGGGATCTAAAATGAGTGTGTCCGGATTTCCCCATTTGTTAATGGTATGCACAAACGTATATTTCAATTTAGAGGTGCCCGCCTCATACAAGAACATAGTGACATTGGTTTCTTTGGGTTCTTTATTTATGGTGTTCAGGTTGATTTGGGCAGTTGTATTGTAAAGTACTTTTTTAATGATGCCTGTCAACACATTTTTAAAGGATTCTTTACTCTGTGCGTCTTCGTATTGACCGATGCAGTTGAATTTATCCAAGTAGGAAAGGTCTAATCCAATTCCAATGACAAAAGGGGTTACCTTAACTCCTTTATCCTTCAGTTTTTTTGCGATGACACACGGGTCGTTGTCACATGCTTCAAGGCCATCGGTAATTAGGATGATAACATTTTTGGCAATGGTGTCAGGGAAATCACCTGCTGCTGCTTCCAATGATCTTGCAATTGGCGTAGTTCCTTTCGCTTGAATGGTTTTAATTCTTGACCTAATCGCATCGTAGTTATTGGGGCCAAATGGAACTTCTAATTTAGTATCGTTGCAGTCTTGATACGTAGCCGTTACAGGGGATTGATGCCCATATACCCTGAGGGCTACTTCCAGGTTGGCAGATCCGCGCAGGCTATCTATGGAAGCTGCTAAAAGTTCTTTTGCTGCTTCTATTCGGGTTTGTTTTCCGCTCCACTCCACATTCATGCTGTTGGAAGCATCCAAAATGAACAGAATACGAGTGAGCTTTTCTTGAGCGTGCATGTGATGCATACCGCACAAAAACAAACAAGAGATCCAAAGGCGTAATTTCATCAATAATCCCCAATGGTTTCGGTAAGTTGTTCGAGCGCACGTTCCATTTGCTCGGCATTAGGCGCTGAACCGTGCCACTTATGAGTTCCCATCATAAAATCGACACCCATTCCCATTTCTGTTTTCATAAGGATGACGACTGGTTGCTTTTTACCGCAAGCACTCTGTGCTTTAAGTAGTGTGTTTTTCATGTCTGAGAAATTATGCCCGTCCATTTCAAGAACCAGCCATCCAAAACTTTCCCATTTCAATCGAAGGTTTCCCAAGGACAGCACATTTTCTATGTCTCCGTCAATTTGACGGCCATTGTCATCGATTACGGCAATCAGGTTATCTACTCCATGTGCACTCGCATACATAGCCGCTTCCCAAATTTGACCTTCCTGCAATTCGCCATCGCCATGCAGGGTGTATACCAACGAAGGGTCGTTGTTTAGTTTTTTTGCTTGGGCAGCACCAATACCTACCGAAAGACCTTGACCCAAGGATCCTGATGCCATTCGGATTCCAGGTAATTTTTTATCGGTTGAAGGGTGTCCTTGCAATCGGCTTTTCAGTTTTCGAAAGGAAGCGAGTTCTTCCACAGGGAAATAGCCGGATCGTGCCAAAACACTGTACCAAACCGGGGAGATGTGGCCGTTAGACAAAAAGAACAAGTCTTCCCCCTTTCCATTCATTTCAAACGAGGCGGGATGGTGTTTGAGCACCTCAAAATAAAGTAAGGTTAAAAAGTCAGCGCAACCGAGTGAGCCTCCCGGATGTCCGGATTTTGCGTCACCTACCATGCGAACGATATCCCTGCGGACCTGAGAGGCTATTTCTGAAAGTTTGTTGTTTTCCATGAGCTATTTTTGAAGCGCTTAATGTTGCCTTGCAAAACTAATTCGAATTATTAACTTTACGGAGACTGTTACCGACAGGTTTTCCCCAAATGCAACTTTTTTTTAACAAAACCTGTCTGTTAACGAAACGTTACATCTTATGTTAAAATCGCTCTATTTATTACTTACTCTTTCTTGTTTTGGAACATTGGTTGCTCAATCAATTGACAACAGGCTTCTAAATCGCTACAGCGAAACGGAATTGGTCGTTTTGAAAAACGAGAATCCTGAGAAATTTGCCATGTTGGTATATGCCCTCGATCATGCGTACTACATCACTGCACGTCCTTCGGGTAAAATGGAAGGAATCGAGCAAGAACGTGCCCTAGTTATAGGTAATGACTCCAACTTTATTAGCCTAGGACTAGATATATTAAGCCGAAATCAATACATTCCTCTTTCAGGTACAGACAAAATGCTTGTAGTAAAGTCCGAATGGGTGTTAATGAATGAACTTAAAACCAAGAAACCATGAGGATTGTACATGTAGTTTTAGTTTCTTTTCTGGTTGCAGTTAGCCAGATGGCACTCTCACAGATGGTAAACATGGGTGATCCTGGATACCCGCCAACAAGCCCAATTGATTGCAATACCTTTGGTGTTTCAGGAAACAATTTCCAAGATCCAGGTGCTGGTGCCAATTATCCCGCTAATTATAACGATACCATTACTTTTTGTCCCGATTTGAATCTGGGAACAAAAGTTTCCTTGACAATGGCTATTAATGCCGGATATACATTCAACGTGGATCCCTCCGATTCGATTTATGTGTATGACGGCCCAACTACCAATTCACCTTTGTTGGGTGTTTACAATTCAGGGACAAATCCCACTGGGTTCACCAATCAGGCAACTTGGAACAATCCAAGTGGGTGTTTGACTATTGTGTTCATTTCGAATGGAGCAAACGAAGGATCAGGATGGTTAGCGAACGTGCAGTGTGGTAATCAATTTCAGCCTTTCGAACCACACATTGAGGCATACATCAATGGAACCGGACCAAACGCACTTAATCCAATTGACACTGGATTCGTGGATATCTGTTTTGGAGATAGTATTTTGTTTGTTGCAACCCCCGATTTCCCCTATTCGGAGGAGACAACAGGGTATGGATATTCGCAAGATGTGAATGCTACGATTGACTTTGAATGGAATATTTCTGACGGAGGAACGTATCCTAACAACGACAGCATTTGGTTCACGCCACCAGCACGTGCAGGGTATTTGGTTGACCTCAAATTGACTGATGTCTTTCCACAGTCGGAGCGCTTGCTTTGTAAAGTGCGGGTTTCCCAATTGCCCAGTTTTCTTGGCACAGGCCCACTAGAAGACACCATTTGCGTTGGAGAAAGTACCGTTCTTCTTGGTGGGGTTTCTCAAACCGATACGGTAGGTGTTGATATTCCAGAGGGCTCTTTTGAATTAGGTGGATCGTATGCAGGGTTGACCTATCTCCCCGATGGCTCGGGTCAGCAATACAGTACTTCGATACCTATTTCTGGATTTCCAAGCAATGCAACCATAACTGATGCGCAATCCCTCAATGAGGTTTGTATTACTATTGAGCACTCATACTTGGGTGACTTGGAAATTTGGTTGCAATGTCCCTCTGGGCAAATTGTCCCTTTGGTCAATTCGTATGGTGCAGGGGCGATTCCGGGAGGAAACAGTGGTGGAGGCACATTCCTAGGTCAGCCATTCGACGACGCCGGAGGAGGTGGCGCTGGAATTGGTTGGGAATATTGTTTTAGTTCGGTTTTCAACACCATCAATGGTTCCATGACACAAAATTTAGGGAATACCATTCAGGTACCAGCTGTTCCATCTAATACGCCTCCGCTTACTGGTGGTACATCCATGAATAACGATGTGGTTTATCAACCTGAGGTTTCATTTACGAATTTCATTGGTTGTCCAGTGAACGGCAATTGGACTATTTTTGTTCAGGATAATTTAGGGATCGATGATGGATACATTTTTGAATGGGGCTTATTTTTCGATGGGTCTTATTTCCCCGGTTTAGGGGGATACCAAAATTATGTAGTAACCGATTATTGGTCTACAGATCCCACCATTACCTCCGGGTTGAACGACACGGCGATTGTGGTTACGCCACCTTCACAGGGGTTATATAATTACACCTACAATATTGTTGATGATTTTGGATGTCCGTATGATACGACGGTCCAATTGTATGTTCAACCGATACCATCAATTTTCCCTGACACCATTGCCTGTGATATGACGCTGCAGGTAACGGGTACATCGGCCGCCAACGGTGGAGTTTGGTCGTCTACTGCTCCAGAAATCACTATCCTACCTTCTGCGACC
The DNA here is from genome assembly GCA_044372835.1 of Crocinitomicaceae bacterium. GTDB lineage: Bacteria > Bacteroidota > Bacteroidia > Flavobacteriales_D > Crocinitomicaceae > M0103. Next base: position 21,201 of record JBILRE010000009.1, read on the forward strand.
AGTATGAGCCCTTCCATTAATGCATCAGGGCCAGGAACTTACCCCGTGAGTTTTACAGATAACGCCTGTAACGTGACAGTCAGCTCTAATATAACCTATGTGCCTTACCCCCAGATTTTCGATGATTCTGTCATGTGTAGCCTTCAATATCAAGTGCAAGGAACTCAGAGTTACTCGGGAGGATTTTGGTCAACAGCCTCGCCAAACATCACTTTTCTACCCAATCCAGCGGTGTTAAACCCGAGTATCATTGCTTCATCAACTGCGAACTACATCATTACTTTCACAGATAGTATTTGCAACAATTCAGTATCATCTGATTTAACGATGATTATTCCTCCTGATATTTTCGAAGAGGGTATAGGATGTAATTACCAGTACCAAGTAGGAAATACCGTCGCTTTTGATGGTGGCGTTTGGTCTGCTGCAGATACAGCTATTAGTTTTTCCCAGTTTTCGAGTGATAACCCAGTGATTTACACCTCCACTCCTGGGACATATACGGTTAATTATACCGACAACCAATGCGATATGACGTTGTCGGCTGAAGTGTATTTTCCTCCTTTAGCATATACGGAAGTGAATGACACCAGTATTTGTTCCGGTGCCTCGGTGACTTTATACGCCCAGCAAAATCCTACGGTGGATCAGTTTGTATGGAATACAGGAGAAACTACACCCAGCATCGTTGTAAGTGAAACCGGGTATTATGTGGTTACAGGTTCCAATATTTGCCATACGCATATCGATTCCGCTTTTGTTGATATTAAGGTATGTGAAATAGAGGTACCCAACATTATCTCCCTTTCTTCGTTGGCCGGGAACAATTTGTTTTTCGTTGAATATGGAGGTATATCAGAATTCAATTGCGTGATTCTCAATAGATGGGGGAATAAGATTTACGAGTACTTTGATCCTTCAGGTTCATGGGACGGTCGCACGATGAACGGAACACTTGTGGAGGAGGGAACATACTTTTACATCATAAAAGCTTCCTTTGAAGGGGGAGAAGAAGTAGAAAAACAAGGATTTGTTCAGGTGGTTTATTAACCGCGTAGTAGCTTTCTTTTCTTACGTTTCCTAAAGTTAATTCAGTACCTTTGTTCGGGATGGGACTTGAAGGAAACACCATAGGGGTCAATGGATTTGGGCGTATCGGAAGGTATGTCTGCCGCCTTTGTCTCGATAGCCCAGATGTACATTTGGCAGCGGTGAATGACTTGTTCGATATTGAAACACTGGCACATTTGCTCAAGTACGACAGTGTTCACGGAAGATTGAAATGGAATTTCCATATAGATGGACAGGAATTGGTCTTCGAGCACGGTAAACGGATTCGTTTTTATCAGGTTTCTAATCCTGAAGATATCCCTTGGGAGGAATGTCAAGTTAAAACCGTTTTGGAGTGTTCCGGGCGTTTTCTGACGACCGAATTGGCTTCTGCCCATCTTGGGAATTCCGTGCAGCGCGTCATACTTTCTGCTCCTCCCAAGGACATTGAAACGCCTACCGTTGTTTTGGGAGTCAATGAGCACATTTTAAAGCCAGAAAATTGTGTTATTTCCAATGCGTCTTGTACAACAAACAATGCAGCTCCAATGCTTCGTGTTTTACAGGGGATTTGTGAAATTGAAAGTGCTTACATAACGACAGTTCATAGTTACACAAGTGACCAGCGACTTCACGATTCTCCTCACTCAGATTTACGCAGGGCAAGAGCTGCAGCACAATCGATTATCCCCACAACTACGGGAGCAGCAAAAGCACTTACCCGTATTTTTCCTGAACTTGAAGGAAAAATAGGGGGATGCGGTGTTCGAGTACCAGTACCAAATGGTTCGTTCACGGACATTACAATGGTTGTTCGGAATCCACCTACGGTTGAGGAAATAAATGCCGCCATGGCAAAAGCTTCTGAGTATGAATTGCACGGGATTCTTGGTTATACAGAAGACCCAATTGTCTCCGTTGATATTATCGGTACCACAGTAAGTTGCATGTTCGATGCCCGGCTCACAAGTGTTGTCAATAACCTTGTAAAAGTGGTTGGTTGGTACGATAACGAATCCGGCTATTCAAATCGTTTGTTGGATCTGGTGAGGTATTGCAACCGTCAGCAAGGTATCTGAAAGACCCAAGGATTGAAATTTCCAGATACATCCTTCAAATGGGCTTTGGCTTCAGCTGCAGAATCATAACTACCGATTACAACATAATAAGCGTTGTTGCATGCTATCACTGAAGCCTCTTTTATATTAGAGGAAAAACGTTCAGCATTGCCTTTTACTTTAAATGAACCAACGATCAAATAATATTTGCCCTCGCCGTTGGTTGAAATAGGTGGTCTGTTGGAGGTTGGTTTGGCGCTATTGGAAGTGTTTTGATTGGTTGTAGCTGATTGTTCATCCATCGTATTGGAATTTTCAGGCGGCATGGAAGACGATTCATTTGTGGTGTTTTCTTCGTCTGATTCTTCCAAAACAGGTTCTTGCTTTTTGGTTTCCACGATGGTGGTATCTGCTTCTGATTTGCCTACAAAAGGCAAGTAAGGTTCGAGGCTGTTATAAAACAAGGCGACGGTTAAGGAGCCACCAATAACTAGAACAAATCCTGCCACCATGGCATAAAACAACGCGCCTCTCTTTTTGGTTACACTTTCAGCCGTTGCCGAAGTGGAAGGCTTTTTTTCTTGCTTGACCTCGGCCGTTGCCGCTTCTATCACCTTCTTGTTAGGTGACTCATCTTTTGCTGTAAATTCTTCTGGTTTTGAAATAACAGAGGACGTGTTTGTAGTCTTTTCTTGTGTTTGCTTTACCTTCGATTCATGTTTAGGGTCATTTAACGTCGGCTCTGGTGTATTATCCACTGGTGGGGAATGAACAACCGTGGTTTCCTCTGTTACATTCACTTCGATTGCGCTAGTCGATTCTACAGCTTCGTCAAAGGTTTTCACAGGGTCGCTACCTTCTACTTTATCTTGGGGGGTAACTGTGGTTTCATCTACAGGTTGTAAAGAGGGCTCGGGTGACGTAACTTCTCTAACAATAGGACTATCTTTCGGTTCGGGGATGTCCTCTTTAGTTATTTCTACTTGTTTTGTGAGATTTTCAGAAGGATCCTGCACAAGAGAAACCTCTTCACTGCTTTTAGACGAATGCTCATCAAGTTTTTCATTTTCCTTGGTTTGATTGTCCTCATGCCAAGAATGAAATTCAACATCGCCATCCGCATTTTTGGAAAACGACCCAAATCGAAACATGTCATAGGTGTCACCTACATTCAATTTGCTTTCAATTTCTCTGACATAACGTGCGATGATGTTTTTTGCATCGTTTAAGTCAATACCTTCCTTCTCAGCAATAAATTTTGCCAGGTTGCCATCGTCGTGTTTCAGGTATGGCAAAAACATGGCTTCACCTGTTTTGTTATTGGTGATGGTGAGTGCGCCCAGTCCCGGAATAATGATGGTGTTTACCTGTTTTAGAATTTCGAGTAAATACTTGTCCATGCTTATTTTTTAATACGAAGATAAACAATCTTTAAGGACCGAAAAACGGAATAAGCACTTAATGAAAGATTTCATTAAACCGAAAGGTTTCTTTCAGTCGTATGCCCTTTTCAGTTTCATGTAATGAAGCACATTCATGCAGGCTGTCGTGCTCGAAAAATAAAATGAAATCATTTTCAGCGGCTTCTTTCAAAAAAGTTTCTTTCTCCGTCAAGGTGATAAGTGGTCGTGTGTCGTAACCCATGACATAAGGAAGTGGTATATGCCCTGTACTTGGTAACAAGTCTGCCATGTATGCAATCGTTTTTCCTTGGTAATGAATGATTGGGATCATCATGCTTTCGGTGTGACCATCTACAAAGAGTACATCAACTCCGGGGAAAACCTCGAGGGATTTATTTCCTTCTCTGGTTACCATCTCTAGTTGCCCACTTTCTTGCAACGGAAGTATATTTTCACTTAAAAAAGAAGCTTTCTCTCTTGGGTTTGGATGAGTAGCCCATTCCCAGTGGTTTTGGGTGGACCAATACTTTGCGCGCTTAAAAAAGGGCTCGAATCCCGTTCTGTCTTTGTTCCATGCGATGGCACCTCCGCAATGATCAAAGTGCAAATGGGTAAGAAACACATCGGTGATGTCATCCGGGGTAAAACCTAATAGATTAAGGTTTCCCACCAGCGAGTCATTTCCTGATAAATGGTAATGAGAGAAAAATTTTTCAGATTGTTTGTCCCCGATTCCCGTGTCAATGAGTACGAGTCGATTGTTGTATTCGATAAGCATGCACCTCATTGCCCATGTGCATAGGTTTTGCTCGTCTGAAGGGTTTGTTTTTGACCATAAGACTTTTGGTACCACGCCAAACATTGCTCCACCGTCCAGTTTAAAATAGCCGGTATTCAAGGGGTAAATTTTCATAATTAGTTGTGCATTTACTACAAATATGCTAAAAAGCCGCCATCCAACTGGAGGCGAATGAAACAATTTCAATGATTTTCAAATCTGAACGTTGGATGATTTACTGAACCAAAAGAAAGATGGCGAACAGAGCAAGAAGCAATCCAATTAATTTTACAGGTGATCGTTTTTCTTTAAAGACCAGGAAACCTATAATAGAGGTGATGACGACTATAGATACGTTTATGGTCGTTAGCACCGTCGAATTTTCCCACGCCAAATCTGTGTAAGACTGCATCAGGAAAAAAATGGAGAAGAAATTGGGAATGCCCAATGCAACGCCGGCGATGGCGTGTTTCCAATGCAACGGTATTCTGTCTTTATTTAACGGACTGAAGTAAGATAGAAGTCCAATGACGCCGGCCACCAAAAAACTTAACGCACTGAATAGGGAGGGTGTAAGGGTGCCTAATTGCGCATGTTGAACGTAGTTCAATACAAAGTCCAACACGCCACTACCTAAAAACAGTACGATGAGCATCCACCAGGCATGGTTTTGAGTAGAAGTATCGTTCTGGTCAGGTCTCGAGGCTAAAATCACCCCGATCAATGCGCTCAGGATACCTAATAGTTTTACCCATCCAACCGGCTCCTTGTAAAAAACAATCATCAGAATGACCGAAATTGCCATACTCATTTTAACCGCCACAGAGGTCATTGCCATGCCGTTTTTTTGCGCGCTTTGCCCCATGAATACAAATAAACTAATGAGGAGGATACCAGTCAGAATACAGTAATAAGGCCAATCACTACTCGACCAGTTACCCGGTTTCCATTGGTCATGGTATAATAGCCAGCCGCTTGAAAAGGCCACAAAGTAATTAAACACAATGGCTTGAAAGGTGTCAATGCCAAAAAGGGGAAATACCTTGAATAGAATGAAAATCAAGCAAGAGCAAGCAATCGCTAAAAGGAGTGTTATCATGTTCGCTGGTATTCAATGATTTGGTCTTTGCCAAAAAAGTATTGCCTGGTTGGTATGGCCGAAAGAACGGGTGCTTTAAGTCCATCAAGTAAGCAATCTGTACCAACAATCACACGTGCCTCGTCCCAAATGTTTTGAAAAATAAAATGATGCAAGGTCCGACTGCCGCCTTCGACCAGTAGAGAGCATATTCCTAAGTGATGCAATGCGTTTAGGATGGATTTTATATGGATGTCTTGCAGCTTAAGTAGCGTCACATTGCCCACAACTTCTGAACGCATTTTGTTTATAACAATGGTAGGTGCAGTTCCTTGAAATACAGCGTTTTTTTCAGAAAGTTGCAGGTTTGAGTCGATGACGACACGAACAGGGTTCTGTCCTGACACCTCTCGAACGGTTAGCGCAGGGTTGTCTACCTCAGCCGTTTTTCTTCCGACCAATAAGGCATGTTCTTCTGATCTCCATTGGTGAACAAGTGTGCGGGTTTCAGGTTGACTAATCCAATGCACGCCTTTTTCATCTGGGATCCGAATGCGGTCCATATAGCCATCTTTAGATTGTGCCCATTTAAGTGTAATATATGGCCGTTGTTTGAGCTGAAAGGTAAAAAAGCGCTTATTTAAAGCGATGGCCTCCTTTTCCAAAACACCGCAACGTACTTCCCGTCCCAAGCTTGTTAGTTTCTGTATGGATTTCCCTGCAACCTTAGGGTTGGGATCCTTGCATCCAATGACAATTCGGTGTATTCCTGACCTTATGATCAAATCAACGCAAGGGGGCGTTTTTCCGTGATGAAAACATGGTTCGAGTGAAACATATAACGTAGCACCTTCTAACTTTTCTTTTTCTCTAACCGCCTCTATGGCATCTACCTCTGCATGGGCATGGCCGTATTTACGATGGTACCCTTCGCCGATGATTTCTCCCTTTGCAACGATTACGCATCCTACCATTGGGTTTGGAAACACAGTTGACCCGGCGAGACGAGCAAGATCTAAGCAACGCTGCATGTACAATTCATCCGATTCCACTTTCACAAAGATACGGAAAGGGAAAGAACAGAAGGCTTGGATGGGGTGTGATTTCTACTGAAATCAGTAACTTAGTGGTATGGAAGGAAATAAGCTCAAATCGAATAAGGTAATCTGGTTGGTCGTTGTCGCGGCCTTGGGTTATTTTGTCGACATTTATGACCTTGTTTTGTTTGGCGTGGTTAAAGCCGAAAGCCTCAAACAAATCATGTCAGGTGCTTCGGTAGAGGAAATAGCCGCAACGGGTAAATTCCTTTTTAATATGCAAATGCTCGGAATGCTCATTGGGGGTATTTTATGGGGGGTTTTAGGGGATAAACAAGGAAGGCTCAAAGTATTGTTTGGCTCTATTTTGCTTTATTCTGTAGCAAACCTTGCTAACGCCTTTGTGGCAGATGTCCCTACGTATGCAGTAATTCGTGTGATTGCAGGAATTGGTTTGGCAGGAGAATTAGGAGCAGGAATTACCCTTGTTTCTGAGACGATGTCCAAAGAGAAACGGGGATACGGAACTATGATCATTGTTACTTTTGGTGCGTTGGGTGCAGTGGTTGCCTCTCTTGTTGGCATGAAGGGTGAAGCAATTGGAAACTTACTTTTGGGTTTAACAGGAATGCATTTCGCTAATTGGCAAGTGGCTTACATTATTGGTGGCACAATGGGCTTACTTTTACTCCTGATGCGCGTTGGGACGTTAGAATCGGATTTTTTCAAGGAGGTAAATCAAGAAGAGCATATTAAAAAAGGTGACTTAAGGTTGATTTTTACGAATAGGAAAAATGTAGTCAAGTATATGCATTGTATAGTAATTGGGATCCCCATCTGGTATGTGATTGGGTTGTTGATTATGAATTCTCAAGACAACTTTGGACCATGGCTTGGCGTAGACGGGGTTGTCAATGGTCAAGCAGTGATGTATGCCTACATTGGTTTATCAGTGGGTGATCTTCTTGCCGGAATATTAAGCCAAGTATTAAGGAGTAGGAAAAAAGTGGTCTTTATTTACCTCTCATTCACCGTTATTCTTACGGGTATTTTTCTTTTCTTCATGAGTGGTATTAGCATCCAAACCTATTACTTTATGTGCTTCCTTTTGGGCGCTGGGACTGGGTATTGGGCTATTTTTGTAACCATCGCTGCAGAACAGTTTGGCACAAACATACGTTCCACAGCAGCCAATACGATTCCGAATTTTGTAAGAGGTTCGGTGAACCTAATCACCTTACTTTTTACCGGATTTATTTCCATAAATATCAGCACAGGATTATCTGCCTTGCTTGTTGGACTTCTTTTTTTGAGCTTGGCTTTATGGTCGCTCTCGAGGTTGAAGGAAACCTTTGGAAAAGACCTCAATTATGTTGAGCGTGGAGACATTTCATGAAAAAGGCCGTCCTAGGACAGCCTCTATTATGATGTAATTTACTTGATGAATCGAATACTTAGTGGTTAGAAAGGTATGAGGCAACCCCGTCAAAACTTGCTACCATTCCTTCGTCTCCTTTGTGCCAGTTTGCCGGACAAACCTCTCCGTTTTGCTCAAAGAACTGTAAAGCGTCCACCATTCGCAACGCTTCATCTACGTTTCTTCCAAGAGGAAACATATTCACCAACTCATGCATGACGATTCCTTCTTTGTTGATTAAGAATAGTCCTCTATAGGCAATCATTGGTCCTGTTGCCGTCAAATTTCCTTCCATGTCGTATTCATACTCTCCAGCTAAAACGCCAAAAGCTTCCGAAATGGTTTTAGACGTATCGGCGACGATCGGGTAGGTAACCCCTTCAATACCACCCTTGGCTTTTGGTACTTGCAGCCAGCCCCAGTGTGATTCTTCGGTATCTGTTGAACACGCAACTACTTTTACGCCGCGTGCTTCGAATTCGCCCAATTTGGATTGAAAAGCGTGCAATTCAGATGGGCAAACGAATGTAAAATCCTTTGGATAAAAGAAAAATAATACGTGGTTGTTTCCGATAAACTGATCTAGTGAGAAATCAGAAACGATTTCTCCTCCGTTCACTACTGCTGCTGCTTTAAATGATGGCGCTTTTTTTCCTACTAGTACTCCCATTGTTATGATTTTAGTTTATGTATTAATTGAATAACAAAATTAACATTTAAAGGTTTTTCCCAAATGAAATTAAACCATATTCAACGTGATTTAGTTGCCTTTCGGGAACCAGTCACATTTACTAGTTTACAAGTTGAGCTCCTTTTCGTTTTTTAATTCAGGAACAAAAATAGGCAAAGTTGGTTATTCATAAGATTGATTATTTTTATAAAGTAATAACTAAAAACTATAGCTTACATGATCAGTTTACAACAGATGCACTACTTGTTAATTTTGGCGGAAGAGCGTCATTTTGTGCGTGCGAGTGAGCGTTGTTTTATTACCCAGCCTACCCTTTCCATGCAGGTTAAAAAGGCAGAAGAAACACTTGGTTTTCCGATTTTTGATCGAAGCAGAAACCCCATTGAGCTTACTTCTTTTGGGAAAGCACTGCTGCCAATTGTACAGAACATTCTTCTGGAATATGGTCAAGTTGAACGGTTGATTTTGAAGGAGAAGGGGACGTTCAAAGAAGAAATTCGTGTAGGCGTAATTCCAACGATTGCCGCCTACCTTGTTCCTGATCTTTACCCAACATGGATGCAGCAGCGCAACGAATTAAGCCTTCTGTTGTATGAGATGAAAACCGAAGATGGTTTGCTTGCGCTTGAACGAAAGGAGTTGGATGTTTTTCTTATGGCAGGTCCATTTACTGCACCGGGATATCGAACGACTAACTTGTTTGAAGAGGCAATGAAGATTTACATCTCTGATCATCCTAGTAAAGATGTAACCACGAGTGAATTGGGTGCACTGAAACCGTGGTTGTTAAACAAGGGCAATTGCCTGCGAAGCCAAATGTTGTCATTTTGTGATTTGACTGACCCCAAAAAGGCAGAGCATTGGGATTACCAGGGTGGGAACGTCGATATTTTAATGAAAATGGTTGATGGCAATGGAGGCTATACGTTAGTTCCAGAATTTCATCACGTAGAGGAAGGAGCAAAAAGCAAGCTTAAAAAGCTTATAGGCACAGGAGGGAAACAACCCGGCCGGCAAATTATTGCTGTCACCCCAACACGAAGCTTAAAGTGGAAATCAATTGAACCATTAATGCGTGATATTCAATTCAACTACCATTCTCCAAAAAGCGATGAAATGATGCTGTTAGATTGGCGTTCCGCCTAACGCTGATAAAACGCAGAGAGGTGATCAATTATTCGGACTGCTGAACCTTGGTTTTGCATCACGAAATGAGATGATTTCTGGCTTAATTCAACTATATTTTTCCGGACATGTCGGATGCGTTCCTCCAACGTTACCTCTGAATCAACCGAAAACCCAAAGCCCCCTTCGATAAATTGTAACGCCTCAGGAAACCGTTGGAAATTTGGCCCAAATAATACAGGTAGGCCATAAACGGCTGGTTCCAAGATATTGTGTAATTTACCTGAAAATCCACCACCCACGTATGCAAAAGAACCATATGAATATGCCCCTGACAAATGTCCAATCGTATTCAAAATGAGTATGTGCTTGTTTGCTTCATTTTGTTTTGTAAACAGTTGTGCATAACCTTTTAAATGTTCTAGAAGAAAATCGATGTGTCCAGTATCGATTTCATGAGGAGCAAGAATGACTTTTTGTGACGTGTTGTTTTTTAAGTAGTTGAACCAGAGTTCCTCGTCTTTACGCCAGGAACTGCCGATAATGAAGGCTTTCTCTCCTTTTAAAAATTCCTCAATTCGTTCGTTAGGTTTTAGTCCTTTCTTATGCTCAATCACTCTATCAAATCGTGTGTCGCCAGAAACCAAGGCGTTAGAAAGCCCCAATTTCCCTAAGAGTTTTTTTGTTTTGTCATTCTGTACATAAAACCAGTCAAATTGCTCGAGTGTTTTTCGGAAGAACAATCCGTACCATTTGAAAAACACCTGGTTTTCTCTTAAGCTGGCACAAATACTTATTGTTTTTACCCTGGCCCTCTTAGATTCTGTCAGAAAGTTATACCAGAATTCATACTTTACGAAAAAGGCAAATTTCGGACGGAAGTGTGCGAGAAACTTCCGTGCGTTTTTGGGCGTGTCCAGAGGTAAATAAACCGCTTGGTCGGCAGGGTGTTTACGCTTGTGGTAGAAATTCATACCAGATGGAGAGAAAAAGCTGACCAGGATATAAATCGAGGGGTCTTTGGCTTTAAGTAAATTCATAACAGGGATCGCCATATCAAACTCGCCCAGCGATGCACAATGAAACCAATAAACATTGGGATGGAGTATAGGTTTAGTTGTTTTGAAAAAGCGTTTTCGGCCCTGTACCCATTGTGCCGATTTTTGGTTGAATAAGGCCGCGATCCTCATGTAAAAGCCTAGTCCATAAATGCCAAGGGTGTAAAGCCGCCTCATCAATTGTAGTAATAGTCTTTTGGAAGCCGTTTGTAAAAAGGAATATACCAGCCTATCCGAAGCCCATATTGAAGATCCAATCGCAAGTCGGTTGAAACAGGTATGTCCGGTTGGTCAAAGAAAATGGTTCTCCTATTTCGTGTTAATCCCTCCTGAATGTAAAAACCTCCATAAAAGTTTAGGAATCCCCCATTTGCCATGAATGAATAACCTACAAATTGATGAAAATTGACACCTGTTGTCAGTCGGTCATATCCTTTTTTATAGTCCAGTTCCAATTGCGGAACGACCTGTTCTTGGGTCTCAATACGCAAGCGATGAAGTAAATATCCTACCCCGGCATGTATTAAAATTCCCGAGTTTTTATTCGGACTCCAAATGGGAATGACCTTTCCGAATGCAACGTTGGCATGAACGCCCCTTGAAAAAACCATGACAATCGCGGTATCGCCATTCACGTCGGTGATGTTTCCAAAGGAATCGACCAAATGATCGAAGATTCCGGTCATTTTTATCCTGTTGCCAAACATAAAGTTAGCGTCCGATCCTATGTACCAGTTTTTTTTTGTTTTAAAGCCTGCACTAAAACCTACATGGCTCATGTACCCATACCTATCGGCCAAATCACCACCGGGCCACATGGCGCCGTATTGCACTGCGACCAGAGGGGTAGAAATAACTGAATCCTTAACGTTACGTTGAGCAAAAACCGTGAAATTGCCAAGTAGAAATATAAAAATCAATGTCCGCACTGTTCAAAATTAACAGCAATTTGATGGTTTTAGTCTCTTCAACAAGAAAAAGAAGTTTTTTTGGGTTAATCTAAGAATCCTTTTGAGCTCATTTACAATAATATTACGCTCAAAACCCTAAATTTATCAGAGAAGCGTTATCTTTGGTTTCTTGTTTCAAAAGGTATGTTCCCATGAGGAAAATTCAGATGGTCGACCTAATGTCGCAGTACAAGCATATAAAGACCGACGTTGACTCGGCCATCGCCTCGGTGATTGACAAAGCGCAGTTCATAAACGGTCCTGAGGTACATGCTTTCCAAAAAGAATTGGAAGATTTCCTTGGTGTGAAGCATGTTATCCCTTGTGCGAACGGTACTGATGCGCTGCAAATTGCGTTAATGTCACTTGGACTGAAGCCTGGAGATGAGGTTATTACGCCATCTTTTACCTATATCGCCACTACAGAAGTCATGGCTTTGCTTGGACTAACCCCGGTTTTTGTTGAGGTAGATGAACATACATTTTGCATCGATCCAAAAGCGATAGAACAAGCCATTACATCCAAAACCAAAGCCATTGTTCCCGTTCATTTGTATGGTCAGGCAGCAAATATGGAAGAAATTATGTCCATAGCGAATAATCATAACTTATTCGTGGTCGAAGATAACGCACAGGCCATGGGGTGTGAATTCCGTTTTTCAGATGGAAACATTCAAAAAACGGGAAGTATCGGACATATTGGCTGTACGTCATTTTTTCCATCGAAAAACCTAGGCTGCTTTGGCGATGGCGGGGCCATTTGCACAAACGACGACGAATTGGCTGCCAACATGCGGATGATTGCCAACCATGGTCAAAGCAAAAGGTACTACCACGATATAGTTGGATGTAATTCCAGATTAGACAGTATACAAGCGGCTGTTTTGCGTATAAAACTGCGAAAGTTGAACGAATATAACCTCGCGAGAAGGACTCTGGCACACCGATACAATGAAGTCTTTAGCCAGCTTTCTGAGCTTATTGTTCCGTTTGAGGCCCCCTATTCTACGCATGTCTTTCATCAATACACCTTAAAATTACGGGGTGATAAAAGGGATGAGTTGAATGAATACCTCGCCAAACAGGATATTCCATCCATGATATATTACCCTGTCCCTGCTCATCGCCAACGAATGTTTGATGCTTTTGCAGAAGAGGGAAAAGAATTGCCACTTACGGATTGGTTGACCGAGCGTGTGATTTCTCTGCCGATGCACACAGAAATGGAGGACGACCAATTGGACTACATTTGCAGTCATGTCAAAGTTTTCTTTAATTAACCTTTCTTTAATTAGGTATGCATAAAATAGCAGTTGTTGGTACAGGCTATGTAGGATTGGTCACAGGTACTTGTTTCGCGGAAACAGGTAATCAAGTGGTATGCATTGACATTGATGAAAACAAAGTACAACGAATGCGTTCCGGTGAAGTGCCGATCTACGAACCACATTTGGATGTGCTTTTCGAGCGCAACCTAAAAGCAAATCGCCTTTCATTTACTACCAGCTTATCGGAAGGAATTGCCGATGCCGAAATTATTTTCTTAGCACTTCCTACCCCGCCAGATGAGGATGGTTCTGCTGATTTGAGTTATATACTAGGGGTCGCCTATGAACTTGGAAAATTGATAAAAGAGTACAAGGTTATTGTCGACAAGAGCACGGTTCCTGTTGGTACTGCAGAGCGCGTTTATGCCGAAGTTGCAAAACATGCTATGGTGCCTTTTGATGTGGTATCCAATCCTGAGTTTTTACGTGAAGGATTCGCGGTTGATGATTTCCTTAAGCCTGAACGGGTCGTTATTGGAGCATCTTCAATTCGCGCTAGAAAAGTGATGGAGCAATTATACAAGCCTTTTGTGCGACAAGGAAATCCAATCATTTATATGGATGAAAAATCGGCGGAGTTGACCAAGTATGCTGCAAATTCTTTCCTTGCAACGAAGATCACCTTCATGAATGAAATGGCTAATTTCTGTGAAATAGTTGGTGCCGATGTCGACAAGGTACGGATAGGTATAGGTTCCGATTCACGCATTGGTAAGCGCTTCCTTTTCCCAGGTATTGGTTACGGTGGATCCTGTTTTCCAAAGGATGTTTCAGCCCTTGTCAAAAGCGGAAAAGAAGCGGGTTTTGATTTTACCATCCTAGAGGCAGTTATGAAGGTAAATGAAGCGCAAAAAAAAGTACTGATTCCAAAAATCAGGAATTACTTTCGTGGAACATTAGCCAATAAACGGATTGCTATTTGGGGACTTTCATTTAAACCTGACACAGACGACATTCGTGAAGCACCTGCATTTACAATTATTCAATACCTGCTTAAGGAGAAAGCAAATGTTACTGTGTTTGACCCGGAGGCGATGAACAATGCAAAAGGGAAATTAAATGACCTAGTAACCTATGCCGTTGGTGAATATGAGGCCTTGGAAAATGTCGATGCATTGGTAATTTGTACCGAATGGAGTATCTTTCGTAACCCTGATTTAGATCGAATGAAAGCATTGATGTCAGACGCCGTGATTTTCGATGGGAGAAATTTATTCGACCCTCAGGAAATGAACGATAGTGGATTCTATTACGCCTCAATAGGGAGAAATACACTTTAAGCTGATGAACGAGCATAAACGCGTATTAATTACAGGAGCTGCCGGGTTTTTAGGGTCCCACCTTTGTGACCGCTTTATTAACGATGGATACCGGGTGGTGGCAATGGATAATTTGATTACTGGAAGGTTAAAAAATATTGAACACCTATTCAGTTCGGAGCAATTTGAATTCTACCACCACGACGTATCAAAATTTATTCACGTTTCTGGTCCCTTGGATTACATCCTTCACTTTGCGTCGCCCGCCAGCCCAATTGACTACTTGAAAATCCCTATTCAAACCTTGAAAGTAGGTTCCTTGGGTATACATAATTGCCTCGGACTTGCCAAAGAAAAAGGAGCAAGAGTCCTTATTGCCTCCACTTCTGAGGTGTATGGGGATCCAACCGTGCATCCACAATCGGAGGAATATTGGGGCAATGTAAATCCCGTTGGCCCACGCGGGGTTTATGATGAAGCCAAACGTTTTCAAGAAGCAATGACGATGGCATATCATACATTTCATCGATTGGAAACGCGCATCGTGCGCATTTTTAATACGTATGGGCCACGAATGCGTTTAAACGATGGACGTGTTTTGCCCGCATTCATTGGTCAGGCTTTGAGAGGAGAAGATTTAACCGTGTTTGGCGAAGGAAAACAAACCCGTTCATTCTGCTACGTCGACGATTTAGTGGAAGGAATTGTTCGCCTTCTCCACAGCCATTATCCTTACCCCGTAAACATCGGAAACCCCGATGAAATAAGTATACTGGATTTTGCCAATGAAATCATTCAATTGACTGGAACAAAGCAAAAAATAGTCTTCAATGACTTGCCTGTAGACGATCCCAAACAACGCCAACCAGATATCTCGAAGGCTAAAGAAATACTGAATTGGGAACCAAAAATAGATCGAAAAGAAGGGTTGAAAAGGACTTATTTCTATTTTCAGTCTTTGTCCCAAGACGAACTTTGGGAAAATGAGCATTATAATTTTGACAAATACATCGTTCGGTAATGGGATTTTTTGCACATGAAACGGCAGTTATTGATTCAGGTTGCACGATTGGAGATGCAACAAAGATCTGGCATTTTTCGCACATTATGCCTGACTGTGTTATTGGCGAACAATGCAACATCGGTCAAAATGTTGTGGTTTCGCCAGGAGTGGTGCTGGGTAAAAACGTCAAAGTTCAAAACAATGTTTCTATTTATACAGGTGTTGTTTGCGAAGACGATGTCTTTTTAGGGCCTTCCATGGTGTTCACTAACGTCAATAACCCCAGAAGTGCTATTGTCAGAAGAAACGAGTACCTTCAAACCCTCGTGAAACAAGGAGCAAGCATTGGTGCGAATGCTACAGTGGTATGTGGTCACGACATTGGACGATTCGCATTCATTGGTGCTGGATCTGTTGTTACTAAAGATGTACCCGATTATGCCTTGGTGGTTGGAAATCCTGCTCGGCAAATTGGTTGGATGAGCGAATATGGGCATCGCTTAACCTTTAATGTAGAAGGAAGGGCTGTTTGTCCTGAAAGTGGACAGGAATATCAATTGGTATCCGGAAAGGTTGACCGACTGAAATGAATTGAACATGAATCAAGAAGATCGAAAAATAAAATTTGTAGTATTGGGCGCTGGACATATTGGCAAGCGTCATGCAGAAATGATACGACGAGATCCGGAGTCTGAACTCGTAGCAATAGTGGATGTGCGTTCCCAAGAGGCGTGCGAAGCCATAGGGTTTGATGTGCCCTTTTTTCATAGCTGGGAGGAACTGTTGTCAGCCCAACTCGATTTTGAAGTGGTGAACGTATGTACCCCCAATGGTTTTCATGCGCAACAATGTCTGGACGCATTGGATGCTAAAAAACACGTCGTATGCGAGAAACCAATGGGGCTAACCAAAGAAAGTTGCGAACGGGTTATCTTCAAGTCGCTGCAAGTTTCAAGGCAGGTTTTTTGCGTTATGCAAAACAGATATTCTCCGCCATCGCAATGGATAAAGTCGGTAATAGATAACGAAATTTTAGGAGAGATTTTCATGGTTCAGTTGAATTGTTACTGGAACAGAGACGATAGGTATTACAAACAGGGAAGTTGGAAAGGTACGGCTGATTTAGACGGAGGAACCTTGTTTACCCAATTTTCTCATTTCATCGATATTATGTATTGGTTGTTTGGAGATATTGACCATATACAAGGCAAATTTGCCGATTTTACCCATGCCGATTCTACTGCTTTTGAAGACTCTGGCATGGTAAACTTTGAATTTATTAATGGGGGAATGGGTTGCATCAATTATTCCACAGCTGTTGCAAACCAAAACCTTGAGAGCTCCATTACCATCATTGGTAAAAATGGAAGCGTGAAAATCGGAGGGCAATACATGAACGAAGTAGAAGTCTGTAATATTTCCGATTACACTATGCCTGAATTGGCGCCTACCAATCCTGGTAACGATTACGGCGCTTATAAAGGCTCCGCCGCAAACCACAACTACGTAATCACAAATGTGATTGATACACTGAAAGGAAGATCTTCCGCCACCACAAATGCACTAGAAGGATTAAAAGTGGTAGAAATTATTGAACGAATTTACAAAGTACGTAATGAACAAGAAGGTTTTTAAAGAGTTAGTAGATCACAAAGCAGAATTGGCAGTGATTGGATTAGGTTATGTGGGTTTGCCCATTGCATTGGAATTTGCACGTAAGTTAAAAGTGGTCGGTTTCGACATCAACCCCGACCGAGTGCAATTGATGAAGCAAGGAATTGATCCGAGTAACGAATTAGAGTCAGCAGATTTTGAAGGCTGTGACATTGTGTTTACGCATCAACCGGAAGACCTGCGGAATGTGCGTTTTTTCGTTGTGGCTGTGCCCACTCCTATAGACGAGGCCAATTTGCCTAACCTCACTCCGTTATTAAAAGCATCCGAAACAGTTGGGAAGGTGTTGAAAAAAGGAGATTATGTTGTGTTTGAATCAACTGTTTACCCAGGGTGTACAGAAGAGGATTGCATTCCCGTCTTGGAAAAATGTTCGGGATTGAAGTTTAAAAAAGATTTCATGGTGGGGTATAGTCCGGAACGAATCAACCCGGGCGATAAAAACCATACATTAAAGAACGTGGTGAAAGTTGTTTCAGGTTGCGGCGAAACGTCATTGAACGAAATAGCGCAAACCTATGAGCTTGTAGTAGATGCTGGGGTTCACCGCGCACCCTCTATTAAGGTCGCAGAGGCAGCAAAAATAATTGAAAACACGCAGAGGGATGTGAACATTGCCTTGATCAATGAGCTGTCCATTATTTTTAATAAGCTAAAAATAAACACCTTCGATGTGTTAGAAGCCGCAGGAACGAAATGGAATTTCCTTAAATTTTCCCCCGGTCTGGTAGGAGGACATTGTATTGGAGTAGATCCTTATTACCTTACGCACAAAGCCCAACAATCCGGATACCACTCCAAAGTCATCACTAGTGGAAGGTATATCAATGATTCGATGGGATTTTACATCGGTAAACAGACGGTGAAGCGCATCATTGCACAAGGAAAACATATTCAAGACGCAAAAGTACTGGTGATGGGAGCAACCTTTAAAGAGGACGTGAGCGATATCCGAAACTCAAAGGTGATAGATGTCATCAATGAATTGAAGTCATTTCAAGTGAAGGTTGAGATCTTAGATCCACACGCCTCTTCCACCGAGATGAAACATGAGTATGGTGTTTCATTGAAAGCCAAAGCATCCAACGATTATGATGCCATTATAGTAGCCGTAAATCACAAGGAGTATCAGCAACTCTCCGAAAATGATTTCAAAAAAATGTTGCGTGATGGAAAAGGTGTTTTCGTCGATGTAAAGGGAATTTATAAAGGAAAAATAAACGATTTGGATTATTGGTCGTTGTAATGAAACAGTTCGATAAAAAAATACTGATTACCGGAGGCTCTGGTTTTATCGGTTCCCACATGGTGCGCCATTTGGTGAAAAAATACCCGAATTATTTTATCGTTAACTTCGATAAACTCACCTATGCGGGGAACCTCAGAAACTTGGAGGATGTGGCAGAACGTGAAAATTACCACTTTATCAAAGCGGATATCATAGATAAACAAACGGTGGCATCTGTTTTTAACGAATTTAGTATAACCGATGTGATTCATCTCGCTGCCGAATCCCATGTAGATAGATCCATAGAAGGACCTATGGATTTTGTCATGACCAATGTGGTAGGAACGGTCAACCTGCTTCAAGCTGCACTCGATTCCTGGAAGAATGATATGGATCAACACGTTTTTCACCATGTCTCCACCGATGAAGTATACGGTTCGTTGGGGCAAGAAGGATTGTTTACCGAAACTACTCCTTACGATCCGAGAAGTCCCTATTCCGCATCTAAAGCGTCATCCGACCATTTTGTATCCGCCTACTTTCATACCTATGGCCTCCCGGTTAAAGTTTCCAATTGCTCCAATAACTACGGCAGCCATCATTTTCCAGAAAAGCTCATTCCATTGATGATCCATAACATTGTTCACCGAAAACCATTACCGGTTTACGGCAAAGGCGAAAACATAAGGGATTGGTTATGGGTAGAAGACCACGTAAAGGCTATTGATGTCATATTTCATAAAGGACGAGTAGGTGAATCCTATAACATAGGAGGTTTGAATGAATGGAAGAACATTGATTTGGTTCACTTCCTATGCCGGTTAATGGACGATAAGCTCGGTCGTTTAAAAGGCGAATCCGAGGAACTCATTACTTACGTAACCGATCGCAAAGGACATGACATGCGTTATGCCATTGATGCAACAAAAATACAAAATGAGTTGGGATGGAAACCAACCATAACATTTGAACAAGGATTGGAACAAACCGTTGAGTGGTACCTCTCTCATCAGGAGTGGGTGGATGAGGTAACAAGTGGATCATACCAGACATATTACGACAACATGTACAAGAATAGATAATAAAAACGAATGCCACCACTTTTTCGCTGGTTCGGAAAGCCTCGTTCCGAATCTAAACTTAACATCTCAGACTGGGCGGTAGACATGCACAGTCACTTAATTCCCGGTATTGATGATGGATCCCGTTCCATGGACGAAACCCTCGCCATGTTGTTGAAGTTTCAAGAACTTGGGTACCGGAAAGTCATTACTACACCGCATATCATGAACGAGGTCTATCCCAATACGGAACCAGACATTTTAAGTAAAGGCCAAGAATTGAGAGAAGAAATGCATAAATTGGGTGTTTCACTTGAGATTGATGTTGCAGCGGAATATTATTTCGATGAAAGCCTCTTCAAAAAGACGAAGGAGCGAAACCTACTGACCATCGGAAAAGAATATGTCCTTACCGAATTTTCTTTTTATTCTGAACCAACCCATGAAAAAAAGTTATTTTTTGACATGCAAATGGCGGGATATAAACCCATTCTGGCGCATTTTGAACGGTATGTGTATTACCATGGTTCAGTCGAATATGCGTTGAAATTAAGAGAGTTAGGCGTTAATATTCAAGTAAATGTCAATTCGTTTTTTGGTCATTATGGTCCCACTATCAAAAAGCAAGCTGAAAGCTTGTTAAAGGCCAAGGCGATTGATTTTATTGGTACCGATTGTCACCGCATGCAGCATCTCACATCATTGGAGGGTAATTTGAGTTTCCCTGAGGCCGATTTATTGAATGCACTGGATTTAAAAAACAATCAACTGCTTTAACTTGTTATAAAGAACAGGTCTTTAAAATATAATAATGGTGCTTTTTATTGGTTTCATAGCGGTAATCGCCGCAATCGGTTCCGATGTTCTTTTAACAGAACAAAAGTGGAAGAAATTACAAGTTCCGCTCTTGTCTTTAATCGGATACGGGCTCTACCTTCACGCAAGTAGTGGGTCTGGCTTCACTGAAAATGCAACAATTTATTGGTTGTTAGGTGCAGGATTAGTTGGAGCATCCTTCCTTTCTTTTTGGCTTCAAAAAAAGAGTCATTTTCTAAACGTTACGTTGATGGCTATCCTTGCCTTCGTACCTCTGTTTACATTTGATAAAGCATTTGTCAGCAATGAATTTAGCTTCTTCTATGGTTGGATTTTTGCCTTTTTGAGCTTAATTGTTTCATGTTTGGGTTACGTATTTTCAATGGGGATGGTACGTTTAACAAGGCAAGTAGAAAATGAACAGAAGCCATACCTTCATTCCGTTTACGCAGGTTTGCTGCTTGCAATGCTCGTTTATGTCCTGTTCTTTTTCTTTAGCAATGGAGGAATAGTAATACTATCCGTATACTTAATCGTAGGATACCTGTTAAGTTCGGAGCAACAGCCGTTGTCAATTGGTCCCTTGTTTTTCGCTTTGGGAATCCTTCCAGTTCTATGGGGAACGGAGACCGAACAAGTATTAGATCTATCGCAAGGTTCTAATTTGTTTGCCCTCCTTATTGGGCTTGCTTCCCTTGGGGTTTATGAGGTACAAGCCGAAAGCAAGCGGTCTGCACTATTTTCTATTCTCATTACAATGCTCTTTGGAGGTTTCACCCTGCTTAGTTGGTGGTTAGGAACTCAAAAACCAGATCTTGGAGGTTCAGATGCGGTAATTTCATCGATTTTGGGTATAGGATTGGCTGCACTGTTTACAGCAAAAAGACAGGGGGGAAGTGTATTGATTGTAACCATTTTGACCGTATTGGTTAGCGTTTCAGCTTTGACTGTCAGTAAGGCTGTAACGAAGGAGGTTAACAGAACTCCAAAAACATCCGGTTCAGATAAGATTGAAGCCAAAAAGGAGGTTAAAACCTTTCCTTTGGACAGTTTAAACGGTAGCTTTCTTTTTGAAGAAAAGTTAGCAGAAATCACGTTTGAGCTCGGGCCGAAAGGAGGAAGGACAAAAGGTGTCATAGCCACCGTGTCAGGAAACCTTGACCTAGACACAAAGCAGAAAAAAGCAATTGTCAACGTGGTGATGGAGGTTAGTAACCTATCCACTTTTAATTCATACCGAGATGAATCCTTGATGGAGCCCGGGTATTTTAATGTAGCAAGCTTTCCAACCATGAAATACAAAGGTCGATCCTTGTCAAAAGAAGGGGAGAATTATTACCTGGAAGGTGAATTTGACATGTTGGGTAAACGAAAAACAGTTCGCGTTGCCTTAACTTATTTAGGAGAACAGGAAATAAAAGGAAAACGGTATCCGGTCCTTTCTGGAGGTGGGACAATTGATCGCACACTCTTTGGGATGAAGCCTGATTCCAAAGAAGGAAATGTCGTTGATTTCACCTTATACATACCTTTAGTAAAAAAGTAATCTGCTCGATTAGAAGTAAAGCCAATGAAAGGATTGTGAAGATGGATTGATGGTGAAAGTGGGAAACGGTATTTTCACTAAATTCAGTTGTTTCAAGGTCTTTTTTAACCATTCTTTTTTAACAGGTATTCGGCTTAAATCAATATCTAGTGAAAACAACCATTGCCTCGTGGCATGAAACGTTTTGATTTCTCCGTTTTCCATGTATTCATAAGAGGAGGAATTACCAACCAGTTGCTGATCGCTACTGTATCCAACCGAAAGGCATAACCAATTCAAAAAAGCTGTTTTTTTGGAAAAACCAAAAGGAGAAAAACTCATCCAGTAGGTTTGACCGTTGTAGTCTTTTAATAATTCTTCAGAAAAAGTTGATCCCAATACTTCAGGTCGGTATGCGGCGTAAGGACTCCTCGAAAACGAGAATTTTGGTATAATAAATTGGCGTTTGAATAGAAGTTCCTGTCCAGAATAAAGTGTGCTTCCGAAAAGGTTGGCCAAAACGTCACAGCCCGAAAATCCCCAACCTGAACTAAACCCATCCATAAGTTCGAGAATGCCAAGGTAAGTCATAGAAAAGCCTAGTCCAATCAAGGTCGCTTTGTCACGGTGGACACCACTCCAACGATACATATCGCTTGAGATTCGATTTAGATGGTAAGCGGTAAAACCATGTCCAACTTTATCCATTTGCAGCCAATTTGAACAGTCATTGAAAAAATGGAAAGGTTCAAGTTGTTCGTTTTTATACCAAATAAAATACAACGCGCTATGTGAACCGAAAGTAGTGCCAGCTAAGAATGTGTTCACGGTCCAAAACCTTTTTGAACTCAAGCTGTCAGTATCAATAGTATCCCTTTGAGCGGCAAGTTTTTCCATGTAAAGAATGGAAAGGATAAAGACTGCTTTGAAAAGATAACGCATGAGTTGTTAAAAATATTAAATCCATCCGGATAATCAGTTCGGAGAAGCAGGGGTTGCTCAAATTGTGTTATTTTCGTCAAAAATCGCAACTAATACCCTAACGAAATCAGCGCTACCAATGAACCGAATTAGAAAAGACTGGAACGACATTAAGATCAACGACAGTTGGGCGATTTTTAAAATCATGTCTGAATTTGTAGAAGGTTACGAACGAATGGCTAAGATAGGCCCATGCATTTCTATTTTCGGTTCCGCTAGAACCAAACCTGATAACCCCTATTATCAACTTGGTATTGACTTGTCGGAAAAGCTTGCAGAAGCTGGATATGGGGTTATTACCGGCGGAGGTCCGGGTATAATGGAAGCTGCAAACAAAGGCGCGCAACAAGGGGGAGGGAAATCAGTTGGTTTAAATATCGACTTGCCCTTTGAGCAAAACCACAACCCATTCATCGATCCTGAACACAACCTTGAGTTTGATTATTTTTTCGTTCGCAAGGTCATTTTTGTGAAATACGCGCAAGGGTTTGTTATCCTACCAGGCGGTTTTGGAACAATAGATGAATTGTTTGAAGCCTTGACACTCATTCAAACAAAAAAGATTAACAAAAGACCGGTTGTATTAGTAGGTTCATCCTACTGGAAAGGTTTGTTGAGTTGGATTGAGCAAGCCATGTTGCATGACCAACATAATATTTCCGCACATGACATGCAACTGTTTTCCCTTGTTGACACGGCTGATGAAGCCTTCCAATGCATTGACGATTTTTACAAATCACACGAACTTTCCCCGAACTTTTAGACTTTGAACGCACAATTGCGTATCTTTGATTTCAATGAGTAATCTCACTGCGTTTCAGAAAATAAAAACCTTTGTTGGGAGCCGTTACTTTCTCCGACAATTTGGTTTTATGCTCCTTTTCTACCTTGTAGTTATTGGGGCAACTATTTTTTACCTAGACGCTTACACTTCACACGGCCAAAAAATAGAGGTCCCTAATTTTATTGGGAAGAATATCAAAGATGTTCAACCTGTAGTTGAAGAACTCGAATTGCAATACGAGATCATCGAATACGTGTACGATCCAAAAAAGCCGGACGGCACCATCATTTTTCAGGATCCTGAAGCAACCTCAACTTCGCAAGTTTTTGTAAAAGAAGGTAGGATTATTCGTTTTAAAGTGACCAAAAGCACCGAACTCGTCGAGATGCCTTCGCTTGTTGATAAGCAAGAGAGTTTTGCCGTCGATATTTTAAAAAGTCGCGGGTTGAAATACGTTATTCGTTACCAAACTTCCAATAATTTACATGGGGCTGTAGAGAAGCAGCTTTACAAGGGAAGAGAAATCAAAGAAGGAGAGCGCATTCCGGTAGGATCGGTCATCACACTAATCGTTTGGCAGAATGCCATGGGCCCACCCGTTGACAATATTGACCTCAACGGATTGACTTTTTCAGAAGCACAAAACTTGGTCTCAGGTGCGGGCAATTTATCGCTAACATTGGTGTGTGAGGGCTGTGCTACCCGCGAGGATTCACTCAGTGCGGTAATTGAAAGCCAGAACCCAGAATACCTTGAAGGTATTCAGATTCAGGCTGGTTCAACCATTACTGTTTATGCCCGCAAAGGGGGAGGTCAATAAGATTAACAGGCATGAAAAAATACCCTATTCTATTGGTTTTAGCTGTTTGGAACATGTTCGCTTATGCGCAATATGAATCACAAGCGCCCTTAACAGGAAATCCTGATTTGATTGGAAGGTCAAAAGAAAAGGCTCCCTGCGCAAAGAATAATGGAAGCATTGACAGCACCTTCATATACTATCCTGACACGCTTAGTCTGCCTTTTTTTGATGAATTTTCAAGCAATCATTTCCAAGTATATGATATTGGTTTCGGTGATCCTGGTGTAACTAGTCAAAAAGAATACCTCATTCTGGATGAGTCAACATTGTTGCCGGTAAATAACTCCTTGGCTTTGACCGCACAACAAACGTTCAAAAGGGTGGTGGATATTAACACGGCAACCTATCAGGATATTCCGTTTGTTTCAACAACATACCAAGTGGGTGATTTTACAAGTTTTCCTGTCGTTTACACTCCCACTGATCTATACCCGCCGTATTTTATTTATGATACCCTTGTTGCCGGTGATGTGTCAGATACGGTTTGGATTCCAAATCCCGAGTTTAAACAAGATTCCGCTACGCAATTTTTTTACAACTTAAACAATCCAAATGCCTACTGGCTTGAAAATCAGGCATACCATAATTACCGCTTTGCACTGAATCCCCGATCACTTGGAGTGGTGTCTTTTGATGGGTTAGACGAACATGGTTATCCCTATGCTTTTGGCTCCACCTTTTCCAATTACGCAGACGTGTTGACCTCCAAGCCCATAGATTTGTCAACCCAAACGCCTGGAGATTCCGTTTACTTTAGTTTTTTGTATCAAAAGGAGGGCTTGGGTGATGTGCCTGAGGCATCTGATTCCTTAGTGTTGGAGTTCTATGCGGTAGATTTGGACCAATGGTTTAGGGTTTGGAGTACATCAGGCGGCGCTGTATCTACCTTTAAGGTAGGTCATTTAAAAGTGACAGAACAGAAATACCTGAAAAAAGGGTTTCAGTTCCGATTTAAAAATTATGGTTCCCTCTCCGGAATGTTGGATTTGTTTCATATCGATTACGTGCATTTGAGGGCTCTATCCGGTTATCAGGATACCCTATTCAAGGACTTTGCGTTTTCCTATCCGGTGGGGAGTTTGATAAAAGACTACACCTCAGTTCCATGGGATCATTTTAAGAACAATCCTTCCGGAAAAATGCAAAATGCATTGCCGGTCATGGTACATAATGGTTCGAATTTAATGGAAAACAACCAAAACGGAACAATCGTTGTGGCATACAATGGAGTAACCGAACAAAATTACTCTTTACCTGGGCAAACCTTGTCCGGAGGAATGCCAAACTACAGCCCCTTAACAACCTACACCTCATTTCACGATTTGTCTGGAACGAACGCATTTGATCCTACCAAGACGGGTGACGAACAAGTATTTCAAATCAAGGCCTCTGCTACTGCACAGTTTCCGAACGACCCACAAAACGATACAACCAAGGTCATCCAATATTTTGGAAACTACTACAGCTGGGACGATGGTACGGCAGAAGCCGCTTATGGACCAACAGGAAATCAGGCTCGCTTAGCCATAAGGTATGAGGCGTATGAGGAAGATTCCTTGTTCGGTGTTGCCATGCATTTTGTTCCCAGTGTCAATGATGTTTCAGGAAAATTATTTTTACTTACTGTTTGGGCTGACGATGGCGGAGAACCGGGTCAAATTCTTTACGAAGACGATGTGTTCTTTCCTAGACAACCCATTTATGAATCGGAACGAAATGCGTTTCATGCCTACTTTTTTCCAGACAGCCTTAAACTTCCGGTTGGAAGCGTATTCTATGTCGGCTGGAGGCAATTTGATTCTGACCGATTGAACATTGGATTGGATAAAAACCTCGACAATTCGTCCAATACCTTGTACAGTTTGAATGGAGGGATTTCTTGGGTAACCTCTTCGATACCCGGATCGGTAATGATTCGCCCCTTGTTCTCGACAAGCTTGAACGACGACATTGGTCTAGGGGTAAATGACACCTCTTTTTCTGATTTTTCTATTTTTCCCAACCCAGCTTCCACTGAAATCCATGTAAAAGGGGATCAAGAGGTTAAGTTCGTTGATGTTTATTCGACCGAGGGTCAAAAAGTCCAATCCGTTCGACAAGCGACCGTTGATCTCAGTATGCTTCCTCAAGGGGTTTATTTCCTCCAGGTTAACGGGGCATCAAAGTTCTATAAGTGTATCAAGCTATAAGGAAATGTTAGACCAGGAGGAATTGGAGAGTTCCGAAGAGGATCTTTATGAGCATTATCGTTTTAAAGCTGATCCAGGGCAAGAAATAATTCGGGTAGATAAATTTCTGCTAGACCGCCTGCCGAATACATCAAGAAGTAAAATTCAAATAGCCGCAAAGAATGGTACTGTTCATGTGAATGGTGCTACAACAAAGCAAAATTACAAGGTAAAACCTGGGGATGAGGTTGCAATCGTTCTACCTTATCCGATAAGGCAGCTTGAGTTGATCCCTCAAGATATCCCATTGAACATTGTATATGAAGACAGTGAATTGATTGTGGTGAATAAACCTGCAGACATGGTCGTCCATCCGGGATACGGACATTACTCTGGGACATTGGTGAACGCACTTATTCATCATTTTGGAAACCTTCCGGAGTTAAGTGAAGAGTATTACGGCCGGCCGGGCTTGGTTCATCGAATTGATAAACACACCACAGGGTTACTTGTTATCGCCAAAACCGAAAGTGCATTGAATCAGTTGGCCAAGCAATTTCATGACAAAACGACTGAGCGTAAATACCAAACACTTGTTTGGGGAGATGTTAAAACAGATGGTACCGTTGACGCACACCTCGGCAGGTCACCAAAAAACCGTAAAATGATGACCGTTTTCCCTCAGGGTGAAACGGGTAAACATGCGGTTACGCATTATAGGGTTTTGGAACGTTTTGGATACGCAACCTTGTTGGAATGTCAATTGGAGACCGGAAGAACACATCAAATTCGCGTGCACATGAAGTATATTGGTCACCCTGTATTTAATGACCTGGAGTATGGTGGCAACAAGCTACTCTGTGGTCAACCTTCACAATCGTATCAACGTTTTATTACGAATTGCTTTTCTTTATTACCTGGGCAGGCCCTACATGCTGCCACGCTTGGATTCAAACACCCTACATCCAAAGAGCACATTGTTTTCACCAGTCTTCCCCCAGATGGCTTTACGTTGTTACTCGATAAATGGAGGCAGTTTATGAGTGGAAAACCTTTGTCAAGATGATGTCAAAGGTGATAAAACATGAAATTTCGGTGCGTGGATGTGTTCGTTTCAAATTTCTTTCGTTATTTTTACCCATCTTGAACCAAAACTGAGAGCTAAATAACTAATAGCCCTGGAGGTTCAACAACAGTAATTGTTTAATGAAAATAACTACCATGCTTAAAAAAACGCTACTTCTTCTGGTTGCTTGTTTCATGTTAACTTCCTTATTCAGTCAATCGAAATATATCGATGAGGCAAACAAGTATTATAATAGCTTCAATTATTGTGAAGCGGCTGAAAAGCTTGCTTTAGCATACAATAAGATTGTAAAGACGAATGAGAAGGCGCTTATGCTGAAGGCGGAAATGGCCTTTAAAACAGCAGAATCCTATCGTTTTACAGACCGATTCAGGGAAGCACACGATTGGTACGAAAGGGCTGTACTTCTTGACTACCAAAAACTCGTTCCTGAGATTCATTTCAATAATGCCGAGATGCTTCGCATGATGGGGGAATTCGAAAAAGCAATCAAGAGCTATGAGCTCTACCAGAAGATTGTCCCTACCGATACGCGTGCGGCAGTGGGTCTTCAGTCCTGTAAAGCTGCTAAAGACTTCAAGGCGAACAAAACTAGGCACAAGATTGAAAACCAAACTGCTATCAATAAGGGTGGGTTGGAGATGGTTCCTGTGTTCGGTGACGGAAAAGAGACCAAAATGTATTTTTCTAGCAGTCGAAAAGGGTGCGTAGGAGGATTAGATCCTATTTCTTGTGATAGTTACACCGATATTTTCGTTTCCGAAATTGATAAAAATAACCATTGGGGAGAGCCTAAATCGATCGATGCAATGGGAAAAATCAATACAGATGACCACGAAGGAGCCGTTTGTTTTGACGGAAAATACAGAAAAATGTTCTTTACCCGTTGTCCAAGTATTAAAAAACAAAACTTGGGTTGTGATATTTGGGTAACAGAAGTTAAAGGGAAGGATTGGGCAGAGCCAATTCGATTAAACCTTAAAAACCATGACAGTGTTTCAGTTGGTCACCCTTGTGTTACCGACGATGGATTGTTTTTAATTTTTGCATCCGATATGTCGGGAGGACAAGGAGGGAAAGACCTTTGGTACGCGACCTATGATACTAAAAAGAAAGAATGGGGTGGCGTTACAAACCTTGGTCCTGAGATAAATACACCCGGTAATGAGTTGTTCCCAACATTCGGTAAGGATGGAAGCCTTTACTTTGCCTCCGATGGCTACGTTGGACTCGGTGGCTTGGATATGTTTAAAGCGAACAAAGCAGAAGGCGAAATGAAATGGTCAGGTCCTGCCAATCTCGGTTACCCATTGAATTCCGAAAACAACGATTATGCCTTGTATGAAATCGATGGTCGAATTGGATACTTTACCTCAGAACGTAAAGACCCTGAGGGGCATTTTCAAGCGGATATTTACCGCTACGAATTGCCTCCGAATCTATATGATTTACGCGTAATTGTTACGGAATTTGGAAAAAAATCCGTGAAAATTCCAGATATACAGGTAACGGTAAAAGCAACAGATGGCTCAACTTGGGAGGGGTACACTAAAAAAGACGGATCAACCCAGTTGTGGGATAAAAAACCAGACGGGTCACGTTATGTAACGGTTGGAAACGATTATCACATTACACTTGG
Source organism: Crocinitomicaceae bacterium (assembly GCA_044372835.1). Taxonomy (GTDB): domain Bacteria; phylum Bacteroidota; class Bacteroidia; order Flavobacteriales_D; family Crocinitomicaceae; genus M0103. Next base: position 50,261 of record JBILRE010000009.1, read on the forward strand.
TGAGAAGAAAGGTTATTTTAAGGACGAAACAGGTGAGCATTTCTCTACCGTTGGATTGACTTATGGTGAAAGTTTTGTTATCGAAATGACCCTTATTCCAGATAAGCCTTACCACACGCCAGAGGTACGGTACCATTTCAACAAGTGGACATTTGTTAATGATGCTACCATCACATCAACAGACTCGTTATTGTATGTTGATACGCTGTTAAGGGACCACCCTACTTTCGTTTTGGAGTTGAGTTCTCATACAGATAGCCGGGGAGGTAATGACCCAAATCAACGTCTTTCCGAAAACAGGGCTCGTGCATGTTATAACTACCTGGTGGATGAAAAAGGAGTCGATCCACGCAGAATTGTTCCTGTTGGAAAGGGAGAGTCATCACCCAGAACTGTCTACAAAAATGGTGACCAATATTTGGTGGTAAAACCGATTGATATGACTGGCGTAGAAGAAATTATTTTAACAGAGACCTACATCAATCAATTTCAAAAAACAAATAAAGAGTTGTTTGAACAGCTGCATCAGCTCAACCGTCGTACAGAGGTTAGGGTTATCGACACCAAGTTTGACCCCAAGACCTATCCGCAAGCCGATCCAAAGTACAAATCGTATGTGAAATACCCATAAATGAAAAGCGCCAATCGGCGCTTTTTTTGTATCTTCATTATAACAATGAAGGAGCACTATTTGCACTATTTATGGAAGAATAAACTAATCCCTTTTCATAAGCTTCATCTTAAGGATGGAACGCCATTTAAGGTTAAAAATCCGGGAAAATGGAACCGTTATGCAGGAGGCCCAGACTTTCTAGATGCGCAAATTGAGATGTACGGATTAACCTGGTTTGGCCACGTTGAAATCCATGTCAATTCGATGGATTGGTATGACCATAACCACCATTTGGATGATGCCTATAAGGCGGTCATTTTACATGTGGTATATCGGTCTAACGGAAAGGTTCGTATTCATAATCAAAGCTTACCAGAGCTGGAATTAATTCATGTGGTTAATGAAAATCATTTTCAATCCTTTGGAGAGTTCAAAATGAAGCCCAAAATCTATTGCTCAAAGCATGTTGCCCTGTTAAACGAGCGAGTTGTAAAGCGATCATATGAAACGTCGTTTTCCCAACGAATCGAAAAAAAAGCCCTTATAAAAGAGAACCAAGGCATGAAAGATCAGGATTTACTGCTTGTCTTGTTCGCTAGGGCCTTCGGTGGAAAATTGAACGCTTCACCCTTCACCGAATTAATACGACATATTCCTTTGAGTCTTTTTTTTTCTCTTTGTTCTGAAAAACGTCACAGGATTTACGCATTAGTTAGTGGTTTATTCAATGCAAGAGACGCAATCGATTACGACTTATTAAATGAGATGGAAGTCAATGGAATAACGTTGATGCGTTCCTGTCAATGGACACAGGGCGGGATTTATTCCAATGCTTCTCCCCAAAAAAGGGTTCTCCAATTTCCTGTTTTCCTTGAATCCTTTTTTTATTCTTCTGAATTAGGATCTACCATTGCCCCGATGAGCCTTAAAAATTTTATACGTCATATGATGGACAGTCCGAAATCAGCCTATTTCCCGGCATCGTTTTTAAGTCATGTATTTGTTAATGCGTTGGTCCCTTTTTTCTACGTCTATCAATTAAAACAGGGCTTGCCAACGCTGAATAAATGCCGTCAATTGCTTTTGGAAATTCCACCCGAAAAGAACCACATTATAAATCTTTGGAAAAATGCGGGCATCCATCCCAAAAATGCATTTGAATCGCAGGCATTGTTGGAAATTTTTACCGATTTTTGTACTAACAAAAAATGTTTAAGTTGCGTAATTGGCAATGAAGTTCTTAACCGATGAGGTTCGTTCAAAAAATAGTATTCTTCTTTGAAATGCGTTCTTTTGGTGTGTGTTCTTGGTGGGCACGGAAGTTAGGAATTGACGGTTCTAAAGTACGTGTGGCATTTATTTATTCTTCTTTTGTAGCGCTCGGATCACCATTGCTTATTTATATAGCTATGGCTTGGATCCTGGAAAATAAACACTACTTCAAATTTCAACGAAGGAGAAGAAGTACGATATGGGAATTGTAACCTTCTCTTTTGCTAACAGACTATGCCTAAAACCAACACTTACAGAATTCTTATTACAGGCTCCAATGGTTTGTTAGGTCAAAAACTAGTGAAGCTTTTAGTTCGTCGAGGTGTTCCATTTTTGGCAACCTCTAATGGGAAAAATCGAAACCCCGATTGCCCCGAAATTAACTACATGGAAATGGATATTACCTGTCCAAAAACAGTCCGGCATGTTTTTGAACAATTCCAGCCATCGCATGTCGTTCATACTGCAGCCCTTACCAATGTGGATTATTGTGAATTGCATCCCGAAGAATGCGAACAGGTGAATGTAACCGGTACTGCCCATTTATTCGAGGCTTCTCAACTAATGAATGCACACTTTCAATTGCTTTCTACCGATTTTGTATTTAATGGTAAAAATGGACCCTATAGAGAGGACGATGAAGTAGGTCCTTTGAGTGAATACGCACGTTCCAAAGTAAGAGCGGAACATAAACTCTTTTCAAGTAGCTATAATAATTGGTCTGTTGTTCGGACTATCATTGTTTATGGTACAGGACATAACTTGTCTCGCTCCAATCTCATACTGTGGGCAATTAACGCCTTGCGTGAAGGTCAGGAACTAAAAATAGTGGATGACCAATTTCGTGCACCAACATGGGCCGAAGACCTTGCTTGGGGCTGCCTTGAAATATGCCGATTAGGGGAAAAGGGCATCTTTCATCTTGCGGGTCCAACAACGTATTCAATTCTGGAAATCGTGCAACGCATTGCAGGGTATTATGGTTTTTCGCAGGATACTATCACCGCATTAAGCAGTAGGGATTTAAATCAACCAGCTAAAAGACCCCCTATCACTGGATTTGATTTGAGCAAGGCTAAACGTTTGTTGAATTACCGTCCTAAAGCATTGGAAGACACCCTTGATTTGCTTTAAATCTTAAATAAAATAGTATATTCGTCCAACCAATAAAAAATCAACATGGCAAAAAGTCCTTGGCGTAAAAAGCCCATTTCTCACTTTGAGGCTGATATGAAGAAAAACGACCTGAACAGAATTTTAGGTCGATGGGGACTGACATCCCTTGGTATCGGAGCCATCATCGGTGGAGGAATATTCACCCTTACAGGAATTGCAGCGCACGATCACGCAGGTCCTGCATTAGCATTGGCGTTTGTTATTGCCGGAATAGGTTGTTTGTTTGCCTCACTTTGTTACGCTGAGTTTTCTGCTGTGTTACCGGTGGAAGGTTCTGCATATGCCTATTCCTATGGTACGGTTGGTGAAATCTTTGCTTGGATAATTGGTTGGAACCTCATTTTGGAATACATGATGGGTGCAACCACCGTGGCGGTAAGTTGGAGTGGTTATTTTGGAAAATTACTAGACCTTATGCATGTTCACCTCCCCATTTGGTTAATGATGGATTATGCAACTGCCAAGGCCACCGTTTCCGACGCAATGGGGGTTACCCAGATTCAAGAATACCTTGCGCAGATCAATCCTAAAATTGATTTTGAAATGTGGCGAAATGCCTTAGCAGAAAAAAAAGAGGTGCTCAAGCAATTAGGACTTCGTAACAGCAAGGAAGTTATTGATGCAATCAACGCGAAGCTTCCATCCATGAATGAAATCAAACAAGCGTTAAAAGGATCGAAAGAAGGTTATGCCTTGATTAAAGAAGCGAAAGAACCCTACTTACTGGTTGATATTGCGGGCGGGTCCAATATGACGGAACTCAATAAACATTATTCTGATACGAAATTATCTGGGTGGGCCGTGAATTTGCCTGCATTTCTAATTACATGGGTGGTTACCTCGATTTTGGTTAAAGGCATCAAAGAGGCCGCCAAAACAAATAATATAATTGTCATCTTAAAAGTGGTTGTTGTTTTATTTGTAATTATTGCTGGTGCTTTTTATATCGATACAGCAAATTGGACGCCTTTTATTCCTAACGAATATGTCGATTACAAAGGTAGTAGCCACTTTGGTATGTCGGGTGTATTGACCGCGGCAACCATTGTTTTCTTTGCATACATTGGTTTTGACGCCGTGTCTACCCAGGCCGGAGAAGCAAAAAATCCCAAAAAGGATGTTCCCTTCGCTATTATTGCCTCCCTTTTGATTTGTACCGTACTTTATATTTTGGTTTCCCTGGTTTTAACCGGAATGGTAAAATACAATGAGTTGGATATGCGTGCACCGGTGGCTTCTGCTTTTTCGGGTGTTGGACTGACATGGGCCGTTTATATCATCGTAATCGCTGCAACAGCTGGTTTGATGTCGGTTATGCTTGTTATGATGTTGGGACAAACAAGAATTTTTCTTGGAATGGCTAAGGACGGCTTGCTCCCAAAGAAAATGTTCGGTTTTATACATCCAAAATTCAAGACACCCTCTCGAAGCACGTTTCTTGTTGGTGGGATTATCTCCATCGTTGCAGCTGTAACCCCAATAAACAGTGTTTCTGAAATGTGTTCTATGGGAACCTTACTAGCTTTTGCGATGATTTCAATAGCTGTTGTCGTTTTAAGGGTTAAACAGCCGGGACTGGAACGACCTTTCAAGACTCCTGCACTTTTCATTGTTGGTCCTGCCGGTGCGTTATTCAACGTAGGATTAATGTACTTTGTACGACCTGAAACGTGGGTTGCGTTTTTGTGCTGGTCTACCCTTGGGATACTCGTTTATTTCCTTTATTCCAGAAACCATAGTAATTTGAACAAATACGAGTTTGAAGAGTCTCTGAAAGGGCACGATGCGGTCCTAAATGCTTCTGAACAGGAGGACGACTAAAAAATCCCTTTCAATGGCTGATAAACCAAAAAAATCACTTGGACTTCTTGATGCTACTAGTTTAGTAGCAGGTTCCATGATTGGATCGGGTATTTTCATTGTGACAGCCGAAATGTCAAGAGGCTTGGGGGCTTCGGGTTGGATTTTATTCCTATGGATTCTAACAGGTTTTATTACCATTCTTGCAGCACTAAGTTATGGTGAACTAGCTGGAATGATGCCACAAGCCGGCGGTCAATACGTATATATTCAAAGGGCCTATGGCAAATTCATGTCCTTTCTTTATGGCTGGAGTGTGTTTACAGTTATCCAAACAGGTGTTATCGCTGCCGTTGGGGTCGCTTTTGCGAAATATACGGCTGTGTTTTTTCCGGCATTGAATAATGCTATTCTTGAGCCTTTTCCTGATACACCAATCACTTACGGCCAGTTGCTCGCAATTGCAAGCATCGCTCTGTTGACTTGGATGAATGGGCGAGGTGTTCAAAATGGTAAAATCATCCAAGTGGTGTTTACTTCCGCAAAGATCATGGCCTTGCTGGCACTTATTGTTCTGGGTTTAGCGATTGGCTTACAAACCGATGTGTTCTTCGATAACATGAAAAATATGTGGGATGCGTCTTCTATAGAACCTAATGAGACAGGTGAATGGATGAAGACTCCGCTCACTGGATTGGCACTTATGGGAGCTTTGGGCACAGCCATAATTGCGCCCTTATTCTCTTCAGATGCGTGGAATAATGTCACCTTTATAGCCTCGGAAATTGAAAATCCGAAAAAGAATATCCCCTTAAGTTTGTTGTGGGGTACGGTGATTGTAACTATTGTCTACCTGTTGGCAAACCTTGCATACATGGCCTTGTTACCTATTCATGGAGACCACAGCGGATCAACTCCCTCGGAGCTCGGTATCATGTTCGCTACCGAAGATAGGGTAGGAGCAGCAGCAGCATCTGTGATTTTCGGTGATATAGGCTTATACCTAATGGCAGGATTGATTATGGTCTCCACCTTTGGGTGCAATAACGGATTGATTCTGTCTGGCGCAAGACTTTACTATGCCATGGCAAAAGATGGCTTGTTTTTTCAATCGGCAGGAAAGTTAAATCGTTATTCGGTACCTGGAACAGCCTTGTGGATTCAATTCATTTGGTCGTCGTTGCTTTGTTTGTCGGGTAAATACGGCGACCTACTCGTGTATGCCACCTTTGTATCCCTCATTTTCTATATCCTGACAATAGCTGGGGTGATCATATTACGGAAAAAAGAGCCGGATACTGAAAGACCATACAAAGTTTGGGCTTATCCATTTTTACCAATCGTATACATAGTCATAACAAGTGCCATTTGTATTTGCCTGTTAATTTACAAAACCAACAGCGCCGGGCTTGGGTTAGTCATCGTATTGTTAGGAGTTCCAGTCTATTTCTTCGCAAACAAAAATGGAAAACAATAATCCGGAAGTGTCTAAACGAAATAGGAGAGCAGTTTATGTAGTGCTTGCCCTATCGTTATTCATTATGTTTACTCCCCGTTTATGGACTGTTTTCTCGAATGAACCTGCCTATGAACTGACTCAAACAGATCTTATTTTCCATAGAAAGCAATTCCAATCTGTACACAAGCATTATTTCAAGAAAAAGAAGAAAAATAGAAGGTATTCAGCACCAGTCCGTAAATTCGATCCTAACCAATATACCTCAATTGATTGGATGTTACTTGGATTGTCAGAAAAGCAAGCCAATGCGGTAGTAAAATTTTGCAAAAGAGGGATTAGGTCCGCACAGGATTTGGAAAAGATATTTGTTATGCCCAAGGAGCTATATGCGCTGGTCAAGGATTCAGTAGAAATTAACTTTCCCAAAAAAAATGCGGTCCATTGGGAAAAAGAAAAGAAAGACTTTAATCGAAAAGAAAATAGTCATAAACTCGTTGAGTTAAATCAATCAACCCAAGAAGAGTTGGAAAAAGTACCGGGAATTGGGCCTTTTTTCGCAAAGCAAATTCTCAAATATAAGGGCCAACTCGGGGGCTTTTACAGTAAACTGCAACTTTTGGAAGTGTGGAAAATGGACGACGAAAAATACCAAAAAATTCAAAAGTACTTGTTCGTAGACCCACAGAAAGTGCAGAAAATGAACATAAACCAGTTAAGTGTTGAAGAATTAAATAGTCATCCCTACCTCAATTGGAATCAAGCCAATTCGATTGTGAAGATGCGTGAACAAAAAAAGGGATTTAAACAGATTGATGAAATTAAGCAGTCTGTTTTGATTAGTAAGGAGCTTTTCGAAAAAATAAAACCCTACTTAGTCCATTAAACGATGAGTTTAGAAGAAAAAATAAAAACCACCATCAGGGATGTGCCGGATTTCCCGAAGCCTGGAATATTATTCAAGGATATTTCTCCCATTATGCTCGATCCCATTTTATCCGGAGAAATTGTTCAGGATTTGGTACAGAGATATTCGTTAAATCCACCGGATGCAATTGCCGGTATTGAAAGCCGAGGCTTTCTGTTTGGTTATCCCTTAGCTATGCAACTGGGTGTACCGTTTATACTTATTCGAAAGGAAGGAAAGCTACCCTACAAAAAAGTACGTTTTGCTTACCAGCTAGAGTATGGAGAAGCCGTAGTAGAAATGCACAGCGATGCTATTAGAGAAGGACAACGTGTGTTAATCCATGACGATTTACTGGCAACGGGAGGTTCAGCGGCTGCTGCTGCTTCCCTGATTCAACAGGTTAAGGGAGAGGTTTACGGTTTTTCTTTTTTAGTTTCGCTCGATTTTTTGGGAGGCGAAAAAAAATTGACTGATTTCTCCGACAATATTCATAATTTAGTGCGCTTTTAACCATGCGATAACTAAAGGTTCCGTTATATGAACTTCGAACGAAACGAATCACAAGAAATGATTGCGCAAATGGTGCGCGATTTTGCTGAAAAGGAAATTAGGCCAAATATGATGAAGTGGGACAATGAGGAATTTTTCCCCATAGATACCATGAAAAAAATGGGCGATCTCGGATTGCTGGGAATGTATATTCCTGAAAAATATGGCGGAAGTGGCTTTAGTTATTTTGAATATGCTACCGCACTCATGGAGCTTGGCAAAGTATGTGGTGGCGTTGGACTTAGCGTAGCAGCACACAATTCCCTTTGCTCCGGTCATATTTACTACCATGGTTCGGAGGAACAAAAACAAAAATACCTTCCCAAACTCTCCTCTGGAGAATTTATCGGTGCTTGGGGATTAACCGAGCCAAACACTGGTTCAGATGCCATGCGGATGAAAACCGTTGCGAAAAAAGAAGGCGAGTATTGGATTATTAACGGGGCTAAAAACTGGATTACACACGGATTGTCCGGAGATGTGGCTGTGGTACTCGTTCGAACAGGTGAGTTGTTAGACAGTAACGGAATTACAGCATTCATCATAGAAAAAGGAACGCCCGGTTTTTCTGCTGTAAAAATCAAAGATAAGTTCGGAGTCCGCGCAAGCGAAACGGCTGAGCTGATATTCGATAACGTGAAAGTGCATGAAAGTCAAGTAATCGGTGAGGTTGGGAAAGGATTCAAACAGGCCATGCAAATCTTGGATGGAGGCAGGATATCCATCGCAGCTTTAAGCTGTGGTGTCGCCAGAGGCGCATATGAGGCGTCGTTAAAATACGCTAAAGAACGCGAACAGTTCGGACAGCCAATCGCCCATTTTCAAGCCATTGGGTTCAAACTCGCAGATATGGCAACTGAGGTTGAAGCAGCGGAAATGTTGACATTTCAAGCAGCAGATCGAAAAAATAAACACCTGTCTGTTACCAAGGAAGGAGCATATGCCAAATATTACTCAAGTGAGGTAGCAGTAAAATGCGGGAATGAAGCAATGCAGATAATGGGAGGATATGGTTACACAAAAGAATATCCTGCGGAGAAGTTTTTGCGTGATGCAAGGTTGATGACCATTGGGGAAGGAACCTCTGAAATTCAAAAATTAGTGATTTCTCGAGAATTGTTGAAATAGTTTGTTGTCAAGAGATTTTTTTATACATTTGCCATCCCAATTAATTAAAAGAAAGAAGAATTATGTTGATTATTCCCGTTAAAGAAGGAGAGAACATCGAAAGAGCGCTCAAGAAGTACAAAAAAAAGTTTGACAAAACCAATGTCATGAAAGAACTTAGAAGGCGCAAAGAGTTCACGAAACCCTCCGTTATTTACCGTCAAGGAAAAATCAAGGCATCTTACCTTCAAAGAATGCGCTCTGAAGAGCAATAAAAAGGGTAACAAAAAAATTAATATAACGTTAAAAGGGGCATGGCCCCTTTTTTTATTGCATCAGATTTTCTACAATACCTACAGTTTGAAAAACGCTATTCTGCCCACACCATAGGTTCATACGGATCCGATATTTCTCAGTTTCAGTGCTTTTTGACTGAACGAGCTTGTCAAAGTTTTGATGCCGTTAACCAACGTGTAATACGTAATTGGATAGCGGAGTTGAACGATAAAAAGTGTTCTCCGAGAAGCATCAACCGGAAACTAACTGCCATTCGAACCTTTTTTTCCTGGTTGCACTCGAAAGGCATCATTGAAAAGAACCCCGCCAAAATCCTACGTGGCCTCAAAACAGGCAGGCAATTACCAACCTTTGCGAGAGAGTCTGAAATGGATTCGCCTCAGTGGGAGCATGTTTTTCCTATGGGATTTGAAGGATTAAGGGACAAATTGATGGTAGAGCTCTTTTATCAAACGGGTATAAGGCGCGCAGAATTGATTCATTTAAAGATGAGCGACGTAAACAAGGATTTTATACGGGTCCTTGGAAAGAGAAATAAAGAGCGAATTGTGCCGATATCATCAATGTTATGTGGCCTACTCGAAACATACTTGAACGTCAAAAAGTCTAGCGGATATGAAAATGAACGATTGCTTGTATTGAATAATGGGAAAGACTTGTATCCAAAATTTGTAAATCGAAAAATAAAAATGTATCTTTCATTTACAACCACAATGGATAAAAAGACCCCACACGTGTTAAGACATACCTTTGCCACACATCTTTTAAACAGAGGCGCTGGATTGGAAACGATTAAAGTGCTTCTCGGTCATTCCAATCTTTCAGCAACTCAGGTATATACCCACAATACCTTCGCGAAACTGAATTCAATTTATGCATACGCACACCCTAGAGGGACTAAAAACACATAATTATGGACACACAAGTGCACTCAATTCATTTTACTGCCGATCGAAAACTTTTGGACTTTGTTCAGGAGAAAACATCAAAGCTCGAACTTATTTTTGATCAAATTATTGCTTGCGAAGTTTATTTACGGCTCGACAAGAATAATGAAAAGGAAAATAAAATAACGGAGATTAAGGTCTTACTACCAGGGAAAGCCCTCATTGCAAAAAAACAATGTAAATCTTTTGAAGAAGCAACCGATCAATGTGTCGATGCGCTAAGGAAACAAGTGGGCAAATACAAAGAGAAAATTTCACAATAAGAAGGGGATTTCTTTTGTGGCATGTTGGCCAATCATTACATGACCTTGGTTAATACACTGTACTAGTTGAGAACTGAAGTCGCTAATCGGTTGGATCCAGAGGTCTTTTATTTATAAAAAACCCTGATTAGCAACTTATTAGTTAGTTTATTAGGTTGGAATTGGTAAAAGTCAAATAAGGTTATACGGACATGCATACTTGTGTTGGGAGTAAATCTTTTTAAATTTGAAAGGTTTACTCTTTGCTCTATGACATAGTTTCTTGTATAGAAGGTTAAAAAAAAACTGCTTATTTGTTGAAGTAAAAGAAAACTTTCATACATTTGCAATCCAAAAAAAGGGTAAACGCTTTCGTTCTTTCAATTATTGACACCAAAAATAACTTATAACGCCGATGTAGCTCAGTTGGCCAGAGCAGCTGATTTGTAATCAGCTGGTCGGGGGTTCGAATCCCTCCATCGGCTCAAAAATAAGTTGGGGATGTCGCATAGTGGCTATTGCAGCAGACTGTAAATCTGTCACCTCACGGTATCGTTGGTTCGAGTCCATCCATCCCCACTATATTTATTTTCAAGCGGGAGTAGCTCAGTTGGTAGAGCGTCAGCCTTCCAAGCTGAGGGTCGCGAGTTCGAATCTCGTCTCCCGCTCAAAGAAAAAGAAGCCGGTGTAGCTCAGGGGTAGAGCGCTTCCTTGGTAAGGAAGAGGTCACGAGTTCAAATCTCGTCATTGGCTCAGAATGAAAAGCATTTCACTCCAAATTAGGGTGAAATTTTGTATATATGAATGTTTGTTTTTTTTATTAACTCGTAACACAATTTAAAAATGGCTAAGGAAAATTTTGACCGTTCCAAACCGCACGTGAACATTGGTACCATCGGGCACGTTGACCATGGTAAAACTACCTTGACTGCGGCAATCTCCAGCGTATTGGCTAGCAAAGGTTTAGCTCAAATGCGTGATTTCTCTTCCATCGACAACGCACCGGAAGAAAAAGAGCGTGGTATTACCATCAATACTTCGCACATTGAATATGAAACTGCAAACCGTCACTACGCACACGTTGACTGTCCTGGTCACGCGGATTATGTGAAAAACATGGTTACAGGTGCTGCTCAAATGGACGGCGCTATTTTGGTTGTTGCTGCAACTGACGGTCCAATGCCTCAAACACGTGAACACATCCTTTTGGGTCGTCAGGTAGGCGTTCCACGATTGGTTGTTTTCATGAACAAAGTGGATATGGTAGATGATGCCGAACTTCTTGAACTAGTTGAAATGGAAGTTCGTGAGTTACTTTCTTTCTATCAATACGACGGCGACAATGCTCCTGTTATTCAGGGTTCTGCACTGGGCGCACTAAATGGTGAAGAAAAGTGGGTTAAGACAGTTGAAGACCTAATGGATGCTGTTGATACGTACATCGAATTGCCTCCACGTGACGTAGATAAGGCTTTCTTGATGCCGGTGGAAGATGTATTTACCATCACAGGTCGTGGTACTGTTGCAACAGGACGTATCGAAACGGGAGTAATCAATTCTGGTGAGCCAGTTGAAATCCTAGGGATGGGCGACACTAAGTTGACTTCTACTGTAACAGGAGTTGAGATGTTCCGTAAAATCCTTGACAGAGGTGAAGCGGGTGATAACGTTGGGCTTCTTCTACGTGGTATTGAAAAATCTCAAATCAAGCGTGGAATGGTAATCTGTAAGCCAGGTTCGACAACACCACACATGGAATTCAAAGCAGAAATCTACGTTTTGAAGAAAGAAGAAGGTGGTCGTCACACACCATTCCATAACAAATACCGTCCGCAATTCTATTTCCGTACAACGGATGTAACGGGAGAAATTTTCCTAACGGATGGTCGTGAAATGGTTATGCCAGGTGATAACGTATCGATCAATGTTAAGTTGATTGTTCCTGTAGCTATGGACAAAGGTCTTCGTTTCGCTATCCGTGAAGGAGGAAGAACAGTTGGAGCTGGTCAGGTAACTGAGATTGTATCTTAACAAGAATACGAATAGAAATAGTTTGAAGGGGAGTTCGCTCCCCTTTTTAAACGGGCGTAGCTCAGCTGGTAGAGTAGTGGTCTCCAAAACCATTGGTCGTGGGTTCGAATCCTACCGCCCGTGCACAAATCAATATACAAAGAAGTGTCAAAGTTTAGAGAATATTTTAGTGTTACCATCAATGAGATGCGACACAATGTGACTTGGCCAACTTGGAAAGAGTTGCAAAGCAATGCAATCATCGTAGTAGTAGCTTCTGTGATTATATCGTTGCTCATTTTTCTAATGGATTTTATTTTCGGAAACAATCCCGACCCTGATACGCTTTGGAGTGGTGCCATGCGTTTCATCTATGAAATGTTCTAATTATTTCAACCGATGAGTGAGATTAAAAAACGTTGGTACGTCGTCCGAGCCGTAAGCGGCAAGGAAAAAAAGGTGAAAGAATACCTTGAATTGGAAATAAATCGTTTGAAACTTAGCGATTACGTGGATCAGGTACTAATTCCCACTGAAAAGGTATTCCAAATCCGCAACGGAAAGAAAGTTAGTAAAGAGCGTGCATACTTGCCTGGATATGTACTTATCGAAGCTGCATTGGTTGGTGAGGTGCCGCACGTTATCAAGGCAATACCAAATGTGATTGGTTTCCTTGGTACAGAAAAAGGAGGAGAGCCCGTGCCGATGCGAAGCGCTGAGGTCAATCGTATTCTAGGTAAAGTTGATGAACTGGCTGAAAATGAAGAGGAAATGAAAATCCCATTTGTTGTAGGCGAATCAGTAAAAGTGATCGATGGTCCGTTCAATAATTTCAGTGGAGTTATTGATGACATCAACGAAGACAAACGAAAGCTCAAGGTAATGGTTAAAATTTTCGGTAGAAAAAACTTGCTTGAGCTAAGCTACATGCAAGTAGAAAAAGAAATTTAAGTTGTATTAACCGTAGAAGTAAGGAACACGAATAAAGCTTCCCGCAAGTACTTACGTTTGACTACATAAACTATAAAACAAATGGCGAAAGAAGTAGCAGCGCTGATTAAACTCCAAATTAAGGGAGGTGCTGCCAATCCTGCTCCACCTGTCGGACCAGCATTAGGTGCGAAAGGTGTTAACATCATGGAGTTCTGTAAGCAGTTCAATGCCCGAACCCAAGACCGTCCAGGAAAGGTAACCCCTGTCGTAATTACTGTTTACAGCGACAAATCATTTGATTTCGTTCTCAAAACCCCACCTGCAGCAGTGCAGATTTTTGAGCATACTAAAATCAAAAAAGGTTCTTCGGAACCGAACAAGGCCAAAGTTGGTAATATCTCCTGGGATCAAATCCGTGAGATTGCAGAAAACAAAATGCCTGACTTAAATTGTTTTACCATCGACTCGGCTATGAGCATGGTTGCAGGAACTGCAAGAAGTATGGGCGTTACCGTTAAAGGAGGTGAAGCTCCGAAAACCAAATAACAAGTGAGATGAAAAGGATACCTAAAAAACGAAAAGAAGTACTTTCTAAGTACGATTTAGCGAAAGCGTATTCATTGGTTGAAGCTTGTGATGTGGTGAAAGGAATTTCAACTACAAAATTTGACGCTTCAGTCGATATTGCTGTTCGTTTGGGAGTAGATCCCAGAAAAGCCAATCAAATGGTGCGCGGTACCGTGGCGCTTCCTCATGGTACTGGTAAAGATGTGCGTGTACTTGTGCTTTGCACACCTGACAAAGAGGCAGATGCAAAAGCCGCTGGTGCAGATCATGTTGGACTTGACGACTACATTGCCAAAATCAAAGGAGGTTGGACAGATGTGGATGTGATCATCACCATGCCTGCTGTAATGGGTAAAGTGGGTGTATTGGGTCGAATTCTTGGTCCAAGAGGCCTTATGCCAAACCCAAAGACAGGTACGGTTACAATGGATGTTGCAAAAGCAGTGGAAGAGGTTAAGGCCGGTAAAATTGACTTTAAAGTCGATAAGCACGGTATTATCCATTCTTCTGTTGGTAAAGTAAGCTTTGATGGAGATAAAATTCGTGACAATGCGCATGAGTTGATTCAACAGTTAATTAAGCTTAAACCATCAGCTGCAAAAGGGACCTACATCAAAAGCATCTATTTGAGTGCCACCATGAGTCCAGGTGTACAAGTGGACACCAAATCTGTTGTTGCTTAAATTAGTTAGTATCATGACAAAAGAAGAAAAAGCACAGTACATAGAAACATTGGCTGGAGAATTAAAAGATGCCAATGTGTTCTATTTGGCAGATACAGCTAGCCTAACGGTGGACGTGGTAAATACGTTGAGAAGAAGGTGTTTTCAATCCAACATCCGCATGCGGGTGGTGAAAAATACACTTCTTGAAAAAGCAATGGATCGTGTAGACGGAAGAGATTTCGGAAACCTACGGGATACCCTAAGTGGATCAACGTCTATTATGTTCAGCGAATCAGGAAATGCTCCTGCAAAACTAATCAAGGATTTTCGTAAAAAATACGAAAAGCCAATTTTAAAAGGTGCTTACGTAGATGAAGCTGTGTTCATAGGTGACAATCAACTCGATACCCTCGAGTCGTTGAAATCACGCGAAGAACTAATTGGCGACATCATCGGATTGCTCCAAAGCCCAGCGAAAAACGTTGTTTCAGGATTGAAAAATGCCGGAGGTACCATTGCTGGATTATTGAAAACGCTCGAGGAAAGAGCATAATTTATTTTGTAAAACCATTAAAAAAATAATTAAAATGGCTGATTTAAAACAAATTGCGGAAACGCTAGTAAACTTAACAGTAAAAGAAGTCAATGAGTTGGCAGGAATCCTTAAGGATGAGTATGGGATTGAGCCAGCTGCTGCTGCTGCACCGGTAATGATTGCCGCTGCTGGAGGTGGTGGTGATGCTGCTGAGGAAAAGACTGAATTTGATGTAATTCTTAAGTCAGGTGGTCCAAACAAACTAGCTGTGGTTAAATTGGTAAAAGAATTAACCGGAAATGGTTTGAAAGAATCTAAAGAACTAGTTGACAGCGCACCTGCAACCCTTAAAGAAGGTGTCTCTAAGGATGAGGCAGAGGGTCTTAAAAAATCACTCGAAGAAGCAGGCGCAGAAGTTGAAGTTAAATAATTTCAATAGGTAATTTGGAAAGGCTTCCCACTTTTTGTGGGAGGCCTATTCCTATTTATGTTGGTTCATTCTAGTTGAACCTTCAAAAGGTTTTTTAAGTAATAAATTCACTGTTGTTGTAAAAAACAGGTATTATGTCAGAAAGAATAAATTTTGCCTCCAGCAAAACACAGTTTGGTTATCCAGATTTCCTGGATATTCAGCTGAAATCATTTAAAGAGTTTTTTCAGTTAGAAACCACTCCTGAAAACAGAGAAAGCGAAGGACTCTTTAAAGTATTCGCGGAAAATTTCCCTATTACCGATACCAGAAATCAATTCGTACTCGAATTCTTGGATTATTTTATTGATCCACCACGTTACACCATTGAAGAATGTATCGAAAGAGGACTTACCTATAGCGTTCCTCTTAAAGCAAAATTGAAATTGTATTGTACCGATCCAGAACACGAAGATTTTGAAACAATCGTTCAAGATGTTTACCTCGGTACGATTCCCTATATGACTCCAAAAGGCTCATTTGTAGTGAATGGAGCAGAACGCGTAATTGTATCACAATTGCACCGTTCTCCTGGTGTGTTTTTCGGACAAAGCCGACATGCCAATGGAACCAAATTATACTCAGCACGGGTTATTCCGTTTAAAGGTTCCTGGATCGAATTCGCAACGGACATCAACAGTGTCATGTATGCGTACATCGATCGAAAAAAGAAATTACCTGTTACCACTCTGTTCCGAGCAATTGGTTACGAAAGCGATAAAGACATTTTGGGAATTTTCGGACTAGCTGATGAAGAGAAAGTATCAAAAGCCAATTTGAAAAAATTAATTGGTAGGAAATTAGCCGCGCGTGTTCTCAAAACATGGATTGAAGATTTTGGGGACGAAGATACGGGTGAGGTAGTGTCTATTGAGCGAAATGAGGTCATTATCGATCGGGAAGTTGAACTTACTGAAGGACATGTTGATCTTATCATCAATTCAGGGGTAAAAACGATTATTCTTCACAAAAAAGATGTGAGTAGTGCCGATTTTACCATTATTTATAATACCCTACAAAAAGACACCTCCAACTCAGAAAAAGAAGCGGTTGAACAAATATATCGACAACTTCGTAACGCCGAACCACCAGATTACGAAACGGCAAAGAACGTCTTCGAAAAGCTTTTCTTCTCTGATACCCGATACGATCTTGGTGAGGTTGGTAGGTTCCGTCTAAACAAAAAACTAGGAAAGGACCAAACAGAGGAATCACGTGTTCTTACAAAAAATGACATCATTTCCATCATAAAGTATTTGATTGAATTAATCAACTCGAAAGCGGATGTAGATGATATCGATCACCTCTCTAACAGGAGGGTTCGTACGGTAGGTGAGCAACTTTATGCTCAGTTCGGTGTGGGTCTGGCCCGAATGGCAAGGACCATCAGGGAAAGAATGAATGTGCGTGATAACGAGGTGTTTACACCTATAGACCTTATCAACGCCAAGACGCTCTCATCCGTTATCAACTCCTTTTTTGGAACCAACCAACTATCTCAGTTTATGGATCAAACGAATCCACTTTCTGAAGTTACCCATAAAAGAAGGTTGTCTGCACTCGGACCTGGTGGTTTATCCAGAGAACGAGCAGGGTTTGAAGTACGTGATGTTCACTATACGCACTATGGTCGATTGTGTACCATTGAAACACCGGAAGGACCCAATATTGGTTTGATTTCATCGCTGTGTGTTTTTGCCAAAGTCAATAAACTTGGTTTTATTGAAACCCCTTACCGAGAAGTGAAAGAAGGAAGGGTACAAATGGAAAAAGAACCACTTTATCTTTCCGCAGAGGAAGAGGATTCAAAGCAGATTGCGCAAGCAAATGCAAAAATAGATGCCAAAGGAAATTTCCTTACAGAAGTGGTTAAAGCCCGATCAGAGGGGGACTTCCCTCTTGTAGCTCCAACAAATCTTCATTTAATGGATGTTGGTGCGAATCAGATTGCCTCTATTGCGGCATCATCGATTCCATTTTTGGAACACGATGATGCGAACCGTGCATTGATGGGATCGAACATGCAACGTCAAGCGGTACCACTTCTAAAACCTTCCTCTCCCATTGTTGGAACAGGAATCGAGCAACTTGTTGCTAGAGATTCAAGGGTTTTAATCAACGCAGAAGGTAAAGGTGTGGTGGAATATGTGGATGCCACTGAAATCGTTATTCGATATGATTGGACGGAGGAAGACCGTTTGGTAAGTTTTGAAAGCGAGTTGACACACTATCCGTTGACCAAATTCATGAAAACGAATCAAAGCACCTGCATCAACCTTAAACCGATTGTACAAAAAGGGGATAAGGTCGAAAAAGGGCAAGTGCTTTGTGAAGGATACGCCACACAACAGGGTGAACTTGCATTAGGACAAAACCTTAAAGTAGCGTTCATGCCATGGAAAGGATACAACTTTGAGGATGCAATCGTTATTTCTGAAAAAGTCGTTCGTGACGATATTTTTACATCCATTCATATCGACGAATACTCGTTGGAAGTGCGTGATACGAAACGAGGTATGGAGGAATTGACATCCGACATACCTAACGTATCCGAAGAGGCCACGAAAGACCTTGACGAAAATGGTCTGATTCGAATTGGAGCAGAAATCAAAGAAGGCGACATCCTCATCGGGAAAATTACCCCTAAAGGTGAAACTGATCCTTCACCAGAAGAGAAACTTTTGCGTGCCATCTTCGGTGATAAGGCAGGAGATGTAAAGGATGCGTCCTTAAAAGCTGGACCATCGCTTCGTGGTGTGGTGATTGAGAAGAAACTGTTCTCCCGCGCTGTAAAAGACAGAAAGTCCAAAGCGCAAGACAAACCGGCTTTAGAACATTTAGACAATCAATATGAAACGGACATCGCAGGTTTGAAGGAACAGCTTGCAGAAAAATTGATGGCCGTTATTGGTGAAGCAAAATCAAATGGAGTATTCAATAATTTCAAAGAAGAAATTATTAAGAAGGGAACGAAGTTTAATCAAAAGAACCTAGTTGCTATTGATTATTCGATTGTGAATCCGACCAATTGGACCGGTGATGCGCACATCAACGCACTCGTAGGGCGTGTGATTCATAACTTCAACATCAAAGCAAACGATATTCTCGGTGCTTACAAACGTAAAAAATTCCACATTTCTGTTGGAGATGAACTTCCAGCGGGAATCGTTAAAATGGCGAAAGTATATGTGGCGAAAAAACGTAAGCTGAAAGTTGGAGATAAAATGGCAGGCCGTCACGGTAACAAGGGAATTGTTGCGAATATCGTACGTCAAGAGGACATGCCATTCTTGGAAGACGGAACTCCAGTAGACATCGTACTAAACCCATTAGGTGTACCTTCCCGAATGAACTTGGGACAGATTTATGAAACGGTTCTAGGATGGGCAGGTGAAAAACTTGGAGTTAAATTCGCAACACCAATTTTTGATGGTGCGACGCCTCAAGAAATCAATGAATGGACTGAGAAAGCTGGTGTGCCACAATCTGGAAAAACGTACCTGTACGATGGTGGGACCGGTGAACGTTTCCATCAACCCGCTACCGTTGGTGTCATTTACATGTTGAAATTGTCACACATGGTGGATGACAAAATGCACGCGCGATCTATTGGGCCTTACAGCCTCATCACCCAACAACCATTGGGTGGTAAAGCACAGTTTGGTGGTCAGCGATTTGGTGAGATGGAGGTTTGGGCACTCGAAGCATTTGGAGCGGCCAACATTCTTCAAGAGATTCTTACCGTTAAGTCGGATGACGTCATGGGCCGGGCAAAAGCATACGAGTCGATTGTGAAAGGTGACAACACTCCTGAACCGGGAATTCCTGAATCATTCAACGTATTACTACACGAACTTAGAGGTTTGTGTTTGAATGTAACGATGGATTAATTAACAGAAAGTAAATCAAAAGCACATAGAAATGGCTTATCGTAAAGAGACACCGAAAAAACAAAGTAGTTTTAATAAAATTACCATTTCCCTCGCCTCTCCTGAGGTTATTCTGGAACAATCCAGTGGGGAAGTACTCAAACCGGAAACCATCAATTACCGCACATACAAGCCTGAACGAGATGGCTTGTTTTGTGAGCGCATTTTTGGTCCGGTGAAGGATTATGAATGCCACTGTGGGAAATACAAAAGAATTCGTTACAAAGGAATTGTTTGTGACCGTTGTGGTGTAGAAGTAACAGAAAAAAAAGTTCGTCGTGAACGAATGGGGCACATTTCACTCGTTGTTCCCGTTGCACACATTTGGTATTTTCGTTCTCTGCCAAATAAAATTGGTTACTTACTTGGATTACCAACCAAAAAACTCGATCAAATAATTTATTATGAGCGTTATGTGGTGATTCAACCTGGTACAGCTACCAATTTGGACGGAAGTACTCTCAGTCGATTGGATTTCCTTACCGAGGAAGAGTATCTGGACATTGTAGATGGCCTACCTAAAGAAAATCAATACCTGGAAGATACCGATCCAAACAAGTTCATCGCTAAGATGGGTGCAGAAGCACTTAATGACTTGCTTCGTACGATGGATCTTGATGCCACATCTTACAACTTAAGGGATCAAGCAAAAAGAGAAACCTCGGTTCAACGTAAAAATGAGGCGCTGAAAAGGTTGCAAGTGGTAGAATCCATGCGCGAATCTCAACAACGCATCACCAACAGACCAGAATGGATGATTGTGAAAGTCGTACCTGTCATTCCACCAGAATTGCGACCACTTGTTCCTCTGGATGGAGGACGCTTTGCGACTTCTGATTTGAACGATTTATACCGACGTGTAATTATTCGTAACAACCGATTGAAAAGACTAATTGAAATCAAAGCTCCTGAAGTCATCCTTCGAAACGAAAAAAGGATGTTGCAAGAGGCGGTTGATTCTTTATTCGATAATTCACGTAAGTCAAGCGCTGTAAAAACTGAGTCGAACCGTCCGTTGAAATCACTTTCTGATTCACTCAAAGGAAAACAAGGACGATTCCGTCAAAACCTTTTAGGTAAAAGGGTGGATTATTCAGCCCGATCTGTTATTGTCGTTGGTCCGGATTTGAAATTGCACGAATGTGGTTTACCGAAGGACATGGCAGCCGAACTTTACAAGCCTTTTATTATCCGTAAAATGATTGAAAGAGGTATTGTAAAGACCGTAAAATCAGCCAAGAAAATTGTTGACCGCAAGGAACCAGTGGTTTGGGACATCCTTGAAAATGTATTGAAAGGACACCCGGTTTTATTGAACAGGGCCCCAACACTACACAGGTTAGGTATTCAGGCGTTTCAGCCAAAGTTGATCGAAGGAAAAGCAATACGCCTACATCCACTTGTAACGACTGCCTTTAACGCCGATTTCGACGGTGACCAAATGGCCGTTCACTTGCCGCTTGGCAATGCTGCGATCTTAGAGGCTCAGTTATTGATGCTCGCGTCGCATAACATTTTGAATCCTGCAAACGGAGCGCCAATAGCCGTTCCTTCTCAGGATATGGTTCTTGGGTTGTATTACATTACCAAGGGTAAAAAGTCTAGTGACGCCGAAACGGTTCGTGGGGAAAATTCAATTTTCTACTCACCTGAAGAGGTCATCATTGCTTATAATGAAAGTAAATTGGATTTACATGCACACATCAAAGTGAAATCCTATGACCTGAATAAGCAAGGGGAACCAGAACTAATGTTGATTGAAACGACCTGCGGAAGAGTATTATTTAATGAGCGTGTACCAAAACAAGTTGGTTTCATTAATGACGTACTTACCAAAAAAGCGCTGCGAGATATCATCGGTCAAGTATTGAAAGTTTGTGGAACATCTAGCACAGCACAGTTCCTTGACGATATCAAAGAACTTGGTTACGAAATGGCCTTTAAGGGCGGACTTTCTTTCAACCTTGATGATATCATCATTCCAAAAGAAAAGGACGAATTGGTCGTTAAAGCAGAGAATGAGGTACGTGAGGTAATGAACAATTACAACATGGGTCTCATCACCAATAACGAACGATACAACCAGATTATTGACATATGGACACATACTAATTCGAGGTTGACATACACCCTCATGGAGCAATTGAAGACAGATCGACAAGGTTTTAATTCAATCTACATGATGTTCGATTCTGGTGCTCGTGGTTCCAAAGAACAAATCAGACAGCTTTCCGGAATGCGCGGTCTAATGGCTAAACCACAGAAATCAGGAGCTTCCTCTCAAGAGATCATTGAAAACCCTATTTTATCCAATTTTAAAGAAGGCCTTTCAATCCTTGAGTATTTTATCTCTACGCACGGTGCCCGAAAAGGGTTGGCCGATACGGCACTCAAAACTGCCGATGCGGGCTATTTGACCAGAAGGTTGGTGGATGTTGCTCAAGATGTGGTTATCAATGCGGAAGATTGTGGCACATTAAGAGGAATTGTCGCTACGGCGCTCAAGAAAAACGACGAAGTGGTTGAACCACTTTACGACCGAATCTTGGGTAGAACTTCTGTTCATGATGTGTATGAGCCAGATACTGAAAACATTATTGTTTCCGCTGGTGAGCTAATCTCCGAGGAGGTTGCCTCAGCCATTGAAAAGGCGGGAATTGAAGAAGTGGAAATACGATCTGTTCTCACATGCGAGATGCGTAGAGGAGTTTGTTCTAAATGTTACGGACGAAACCTTGCAACACATCGTTCAGCACAGCAGGGAGACTCGGTTGGTGTTATCGCTGCTCAATCCATCGGAGAACCAGGAACACAGCTTACCTTACGTACATTCCACGTTGGGGGTACCGCTTCGAACATTGCCGATGTGTCTGATTTGAAGGCAAAAGCAAATGGTAAACTTGAAATAGAAGAACTTAGAACCATCGAAGCAAAAGATAAAGATGGTTCTAAAAAAACCATTGTGGTAGGTCGTACGGCTGAATTGAAAATTACCGACGAGAAAACGGGTATTGTTGTCATGACTTCCAATATTCCTTATGGTGCAGAAATGGTTATTTCCAATGCCTCAAAAGTGAAGAAAGGCGAGGTAATCTGTAAATGGGACCCTTACAACGCTGTGATTATTTCAGAGGTTGCCGGAAAAGTTGTCTACGACAGTATTATAGAAGGTATAACGTTCCGCGAGGAGCTGGATGAACAAACCGGATTTACAGAGAAAGTGATTACCGAGTCGCGTGACAAGAAAAAGAATCCAGCGATACATATTGTGGATTCGAAAAACAATGTTTTAAGGGAATATTCACTTCCAGTAAACGCACACATTTCTGTGAAGGAAGGTGAGAAAATCGAAGCTGGATTTGTGATTGGTAAAATCCCACGCGTGGCAGGTAAAACTGGGGATATTACCGGTGGTCTTCCACGGGTAACGGAATTGTTCGAAGCCCGAAATCCTTCCAACCCGGCAGTAGTATCTGAAATCGACGGTACGGCAGCGTTCGGTAAAGTGAAGAGAGGTAATAGAGAAATTACCATTACTTCTAAAAACGGTGCGAAAACAGTGAAATACCTTGTGCCAATGTCTAAACACATCCTAGTACAGGAAAATGATTTTGTGCGTGCGGGTCAACCACTTTCTGATGGCGCCATCACACCGAATGATATCCTGAACATTGAAGGGCCTACAAAAGTGCAAGAATACATTGTAAATGAAATCCAAGAGGTTTACCGTTTACAAGGAGTGAAAATCAACGATAAGCACTTTGAAGTAATTGTTCGACAAATGATGCTTAAGGCGGAAATACTTGATCCAGGAGATACACGTTTCCTACCAGGGCAATCCGTTCACAAGGCAGACATCATGGAAGAAAACGACATGATTTTCGGAATGATGGTCGTTGAGGATCCGGGAGATTCCGATAGCGTAAAGGCTGGCCAAATCATCTCGGCACGTAAACTAAGAGACGAAAATTCTCAATTGAAACGTGCAGATAAGAAAACGATTCATGCCGAGTATGCAAAACCTGCTACATCCACACCGTTGTTGCAAGGGATTACAAGGGCATCGTTACAGACGCAGTCGTTTATTTCTGCGGCATCGTTCCAGGAGACAACCAAAGTACTTAACGAGGCTGCGATTTCTGGAAAAGAAGACCATTTACTTGGATTGAAAGAAAACGTTATTGTTGGTCACCTTATACCAGCAGGTACGGGAATTAGGGATTTCCAAAAAATGGTGGTTGCTTCGAAAGAAGCATACGAAGAAATGCTCGAAGAACAAGCATAACATACCAAAAGGGAGTGTCGATTGGCACTCCCTTTTTTTAACCATTAAGTACAACATTGCTATGGAAAACAACGAAAATCAAATCAGCATTGAGCTAACAGAAGAAATGGCTGTTGGTATATATTCGAACCTGGCCATCATTACACATTCACAAGCTGAAATGGTGTGTGATTTTGTACAAATGATGCCGGGTATGCCCAAGGCTAAGGTCCGCTCTCGTGTCATTATGACTCCTGCAAATGCGAAAAGACTGATGAGAGCGCTCATTGAAAATGTCCAAAAATATGAACAGCATTTCGGAGTGATTGATGACAACGAAGGTACCCCCATGCCTCCTATGAACTTTGGTACACCAAGCACAATGGCTTAACTGGGATTTTTCAGTATATTCGAATGATGCGTTGGACGGTTCATTTCTTTGCGATTTATTTTTTTCTGCTTTCCCTGGCACCTAACTTCCAAGGGATTCAGTTCTTTAAAATCGCTTCATTGATTGAACATTACCAATCTCACCAATCCAGTTCTCAACAGTTTGATTCGTTTATTAGTTTTCTCATTGAACATTATGATGGCGATCATCTTCCAGGTGAAAATGAGCAAGATTTGCCCTTCAAGTCAACCTTTGCAACGGTTTCAGTATTGATTATACAACAAGGGCAACTGTTTACAAGTGTTGACTACATTGGGCTTCCTTCAGCACCAAAAAAACACCTTTTTCCCGATTTCCCTGGTTTCCCCAAAAACACAAGTTGTTCTATTTGGAATCCTCCCAAGTTGACGTGATGAATGGCTACCCGCCTTGAACGGGTGTTTTTTATCCAAACTGTCAACTTAAATCATGTTACATAAGATCATTGAATGGTCCATCAACAATAAATTGATTGTTGGTGTACTTACATTGGGACTCATCGCTTGGGGTACTTATTCAGTTATGAACCTCTCCATAGATGCCGTGCCCGACATAACGAATAACCAAGTACAAATAGTTACCAGCTCACCCTCCTCAGGTGCAGAGGACATCGAACGCTTTGTTACCTATCCCGTCGAACAAACCATGGCCACCATTCCCGGTATCGAAGAAATTCGATCGTTCAGCCGTTTTGGATTAAGTGTGGTAACCGTTGTTTTTACTGAGCACACCGATATATACTGGGCACGTCAACAAGTGGCAGAACGCCTTTCGGAGGTTAAAAATGCTATACCTGAAAGTTTTGGTGTCCCCTATATGGCTCCTTTGAGTACTGGGCTTGGTGAAATATACCAATACATCATTCGACCTAAAAAAGGATTTGAGGCGAAATTCGACGCTACAGAATTGCGTACTATTCAGGATTGGATCATCCGACGACAACTGCTCGGAGTAGAAGGTGTTGCTGATGTTAGTGGTTTCGGAGGGAAACTGAAACAATACGAGATCTCCTTGGACCTCGTTCGGCTGAAAGGATTTGGTCTTTCAGTAAGCGATGTGTTTGTTGCGTTACAATCGAACAATCAGAATACAGGCGGTGCCTACATCGAACGGAATTCGACGACAACCTACATACGAACGGATGGCCTGATGAAATCCAAAGAGGACATCGAGTTGACTGTAATATCGCATACAGAGGCCGGAATTCCCATTCTGGTGCGTGATGTAGCAGATTTAACAATCGGGGCAGCCGTAAGGTATGGAGCGCTTACTTATAACACTCAGGGCGAGGCCGTTGGAGGAATTGTGCTTATGCTGAAAAACGCCAATTCTTCGAAAGTCATTGAGAAGGTCAAAGAACGGATGGAACAAATCAAATCCTCCTTACCTGAAGGCGTTGAGATCGAGGTATATCTGGATCGAACGAACCTAGTAAATCGAGCAATATCAACCGTTACGACCAACCTGATTGAAGGGGCAATCATTGTCATCGCCGTTCTCGTTTTGCTCCTTGGTAACCTGCGCGCAGGTATCATAGTGGCGTCGGTCATTCCACTGGCAATGTTGTTTGCCATCTCATTAATGAATATTTTCGGGGTTTCCGGTAACCTGATGAGCCTCGGTGCATTGGATTTCGGACTTATCATCGACGGCGCTGTAATAATTGTAGAATCCACCTTACATCTTTTATATGTGCGCGGTAATCGCCAACTTTCCCAGCAGGACATGGACGATCAAGTACAGAAATCGGCTTCAAAATTCAGTAAGTCTGCCGTTTTTGGTCAAATCATCATCCTGGTAGTTTACCTTCCTTTGCTGGCTTTGGTTGGAATCGAAGGAAAGATGTTTAAGCCCATGGCCCAAACCGTCATGTTCGCTGTCATCGGGGCGCTGATCCTCTCACTGACATACGTGCCAATGATATCAGCCCTGTTCCTCAGCAAGCGAATCCGCACCGAACAGAATTTCAGTGACCGACTGGTGAAAATGGTGCGAATGCGTTATAAACCAGCCTTGAATAGGGTCATTCGAAAAAGGGGAGCAGTTCTGGGTGTTTTAGCAGCTCTTATTGCGTGTTGCCTCTATTTGTTTTCAACCCTTGGGGCTGAGTTCATTCCATCGCTGGATGAAGGAGATTTTGCGGTAGAAACCCGACTTATTACAGGAACCAGCCTTACAAAAACCATCGATGCCACCAATAAGGCTTCCGAAGTGCTTTTGAAAAACTTCCCCGAAGTGAAGCAAGTGGTTGGAAAAATTGGTACTGCGGAAATCCCGACTGATCCAATGCCGATGGAAGCTTGCGACTTGATGGTTATACTCAAGGATAAATCCGAATGGGTTTCGGCCGACACAAAAGAAGAGCTCGCCAATAAAATGCAAACCGTGCTGGAAAATCATTTTCCCGGCGTCTCCTTTGGTTTTTTACAACCGATTCAAATGCGGTTCAATGAGTTAATGACTGGAGCTAAGCAAGACGTGGTGGTTAAGATTTACGGGGAAGACCTCGATAAATTGAGCCAATACGCCGAGCAGGTGGGAAAGATTGCAGGTAATATAGAAGGCGTTCAGGACATTTACGTGGAGGAAATGACGGGCTTGCCTCAAATGATTGTCTCCTTTGACCGCGCTGCGTTGTCAAAATATAATATCAGCATCGAAGAAGTCAACCGTTCCATCAATATTAGTTTTGCCGGACACAGCGCCGGACTGATTTTCGAAGGAGAAAAACGCTTTGAGCTAGTGGTAAAACTCGACTCTGCCAGCCGTAGTTCAATGGATGACTTAAAGTCAGTAACGGTCACCTCACCCTTAGGGGTGCAGGTTCCTCTGGATCAATTGGCACAGGTCGACTTTGTAAAAGGGCCGAATCAAATCCAGCGCGATGATGCCAAGAGACGTATCCTGGTTGGATTTAACGTACGGGGCAGGGATGTAGAAAGCATTGTAAAGGAACTGCAGAAAAAAATCGATCAGCAGGTCCGTTTTGACGCTGGTTATTATGCGAGTTATGGAGGAACCTTTAAAAACTTGGAACATGCGCGCGAAAGACTAATGATTGCCGTCCCGGCAGCCCTTTTCCTTATTTACTTTTTGCTTTACCTGACTTTTCAGTCGCTAAAGCAGGCAGCACTAATTTTTACAGCGATTCCCCTCGCTGCACTAGGTGGGGTATTAGCCTTATGGATTAGGGGAATGCCATTTTCCATTTCTGCGGGCGTTGGATTCATCGCATTATTCGGAGTGGCAGTGCTGAATGGAATTGTGTTGATCTCTGAATTCAACCAATTAAAAAAAGACGGACATACCAACGTACTTCGCATAATTCTAATTGGAACACGTGTTCGACTTCGACCTGTTTTACTTACGGCATTGGTTGCCTCGCTTGGTTTTCTACCAATGGCCTTGTCACACGGAAGCGGGGCTGAGGTTCAAAAGCCCTTAGCAACGGTAGTCATCGGAGGATTGATTACCGCTACCATTCTAACGTTGTTTGTATTGCCACTTTTCTATTTAATGGCAGAAAGAAGGGGCAAAAGACGGTCGGTATTACCTCGTAACACTGCAACCGTTTTAATCCTATTTATCCTTAGCGGTTCCTTTTACGCACAGCAAAGCAAGCCTTTGACTTTGGAGGATTGCCTCAAGCAAGCTAAGGAAAACAATTGCCTTCTTTTGGCGGATTCGATGCAGGTAGGACAGGAATTGGCAATCGGGAAAAGCAATGTGGTCCTTCCTAAAACCTCAGTAACGATGTTGTATGGCCAGTTCAATTCGTATTACAACCGCGATAATCAGTTTCAAGTAAATCAGTCGATCCCTTTTCCGACCGTTTTTGTACAAGAAAAGAAGTTGGCATTGGCAAAGTCGAATGCCGCAACGGTTAATTATCAAAAGTCATGGAACGATATTCAATTGGACATTCGGAATACCGTCGAACAAGTCCATTGGTTGGAAGCCAGAAATGTACAGCTGGCTCTTCAGGATTCGGTTCTGGCTGTATTTCAACAGAAACTCGCTTTGCGAAAAGAACTTGCCTATGCAACGAAGCTCGATGTGCTAATGTTGGAGACAGAACGCAAGCAATTGCTGCAACAGATGCAAGCGAATCAGTTAAGTCAAGAACAAGCCCTCCTTTCGCTTGGTTTACTGATTGGATCAAAGGAAAAGGTCCGTCTGTTGCTGGAAGGGTACAGGCCTTTGTCTTTTGCTGCTGCCGAATCTGCATCATCCACCAATCACCCAGTCGTAAAGGCTGTTGAAATCCAGGAGGAAGTTTTGAGAAATGAGCAACAACTATTGAAAGCTAAGGGATTACCCGACATTACGTTTGGCTACGTTAACCAAAGTTTGACAGGTGCTCATTCATTGGATGGATTGGAAAACAAGGTGTTTACAGGTGCGGATCGTTTTCATGCTGCACAAATTGGACTCGATATTCCACTGTTTTATGGTTCTGTAAAACGTAAATCTGCTGTTATCGACCAGCAAATTAAGCAAACGGAATTACGTAAAAATTATGCCTCAAAATCCTTTGAAACCGAATACCAACGTGCTTTGCTGGCATACACAAATGCCTCGAGTGCCTTCCAACTGTTTGAGGAGCAAATAGCCCCTCAAATGAACGCGATGCGCGAACAAGCGCAGTTGCTGCTTCAAACCGGAGAAGTATCTGTTTTTGAATTTCTCACTACTCAACGACAGGTAATTGATCTTCAGATGAATCAAATGGATGTCATTCATCAACTCAATGAAGCGGTCAACGCATTAAAATGGTTTATTATCGAATAAAAAATATCATGAAAAAAATAAGTACTTTATCGTTGCTCGCTGTAATGCTTTTCGCGTGTTCCGAGCCACAAAAAGCGGAGGAAAAACAAGTGACTAATCAAGTTTCTGTTACCTTAACCAACACACAAATTCAGCAGTCAGAAATAACCGAAGGTATGCCCACTTTAGAAAACATCGGTCGTACCATCTTTGCAAATGGAACCATTGATGTACCGCCACAAAATAAATCGGTTATTTCCGTTCAATTCGGAGGATTTATAAATAGCCTGAGTGTCATGGATGGTATGAACGTAAAGAAAGGACAAGTGTTGATGAGCATCCAACATCCTGATTTGATTCAAATCCAGCAAGATTACCTTGAGGTGTTCAGCAACGTTGATTATTTGGAGGCAGAAATGGTACGCCAGAAAAAACTCTCCGAAGAAGAGGCAGGAAGCCTGAAAAGTTATCAGCAAGCAAAAGCACAATACGCTGTGGCCCAGGCGCAATTGAGCGGTTTGCGGGCAAAACTCAACCTCGCAGGCCTTAGCCCAAAGGCGTTGGAAAAAGGAAACATTCAACACACCATCAACGTGAAGGCTCCCTGTAGTGGAATCGTATCAAAAGTAAATGCCGAAATGGGTATGTACGCTCAACCGACCGACCAGCTCCTGGAAATCATCGATATTAAAAACGCACATGCTGAAGTGACCGTGTTTGAAAAAGATATCGCTTTCTTAAAAATTGGACAGAAGGTAAAGTTGAGCTTTACCAATTACAACGAAACAGCCGATGCAGAGGTGCTACTGATAAACAGAGCCATTAACAAGGATCGAACGATTCGTGTGCACTGTGAAATCAAGCAACCCAAGGATGTGTTGCCCGGAGCTTACTTCAAAGCCGCTATTTTTACCGGTGAACAAAAACTGCACTGTGTGCCCACCGAGGCAATTGTGGACCTGAAAGGAAAACAAGTTGTTTTTGTGGGAAAACCCAACCCTAAAGGAGGAAAAACGTTTTTTCCAGAGGAGGTACGGATTTTGGCAACTGAAAATGGTAAATCGGCGATAGAATATGTGCGTCGAGGACGGAATTTCGATGCACCGGTTGTAATGAAGGGAGCATATGACATTCTAAGTGCGATCCTAATTCGTGAAGATGAGGACGAATAATCCCTCGTTGAATAAACCATTCAACCGTTGCATGGAATTGTAAGCTATCAGTTAAAAACGTAAATTGGACACAATGAAACACACCTTTTTAGTATTTGTTTTCGCCTTAATCACAATGGGTATGGGCTTTAATTCATGCGACGACGACGGGAAATGCGGTGAAGTCAATATCAGCGAAGCAGGCAGTAATGATAGCCATAACAACGGTCAAAACTGCTTGACATGCCATCAAAGCGGTGGAAAAGGAGAAGGATGCTTTTCCATTGCAGGAAGTGTTTACGCTGCCAATTTGTCGACACCACTGGCGACCGGAACCGTTAAATTGTTTTCGGGACCGAATGGAACAGGGCAACTAATGCATAGCATTGCCATTGACGCCAACGGAAATTTTCACACCACCGAGCCCATTGATTATACCGGACTGTATGCGGCAGTTACAGGTCCATCCGGAACTACAAGGTACATGGGGACTCAATTAACCAACGGTGCGTGTAACAGTTGCCATGGGGTGAGTGCCACAAAGCTCTGGGGAGAATAACAACCAACAATGTATGAAAACACAACTTCGCGACAGCATTCAAATTGAAATTGATGCGTGGTATTTATATGCTCGCTTGGCAGAACATGAAACCGACGAAGTCTTGATAGAGGTTTTTAGGCAAATGAGCGAAATCGAAAAAAGCCACGCGGTGGAATTTTGTAAAAATGCAGGCCTCGATTTTCAAGCCGTTGCCTTTCCCTCCTGGCGGGCCAAAACGCTTAACCGTATTGGAAAAATTCTTGGGTACGATTACGTACTCGGCGCCTTGATGGAAACGGAGAAAGTCCTTTCGGAAGTGGTCATACAACAGAAGAAAAAAGACAATATTCACTTATCAGGAACCGAGAATTCCCATGCTCAGGTCCTCAAGAATATCCTTGCAAATACAGGTCGTGCTTCAGGTACTCGTCTGGCTCGTTTCGAAAAACGCCACCGTTCGGTGGGAGGAAATGCGATTCGTGCTGCCGTGCTGGGAGGAAATGACGGCTTGGTGTCAAACTTCAGTTTGGTGATGGGCGTAGCCGGTGCAACTTCCGGAGGAGAAGGTGTTTTGTTGGCCGGAGTAGCTGGTTTATTGGCGGGTGCACTTTCTATGGCACTTGGGGAATGGATCTCCGTGAAAAGTTCGCAAGAACTTTACCAGAACCAGATGCAGCTCGAAATGGATGAGCTGGAGCTCAATCCGGAGGGAGAACGAAAAGAGCTTGTTCTCATTTACATGGCGAAAGGAATTTCCCTCGAACAGGCTGAAACCATCGTTGACGAGCTGATGACAGACAAAAAACGCACGCACGAAGTGCTTGTGAAAGAAGAGTTAGGAATCAATGCGGAGGAGCTCGAAGGTTCCGCTATGGAAGCGGCGGTGTCTTCTTTTGTGCTATTTGCAGTAGGCGCCATCATTCCTGTCATGCCTTTTTTCTTTACAAAAGGGTTTACCGCTATTTGGATCAGCGCATTGGGAAGTGCGTTGGGCTTGTTTGTGATTGGTGCCGCGATAACACTGTTTACGGGAAGAAACGTTTGGTTCTCAGGGGGACGTCAGGTTCTGTTCGGCATGGCGGCGGCGGCAATCACCTTTGGGATTGGCAAGTGGATCGGGGTATCCGTTGCAGGATGACGTCCGTTGGCTGAAATTGAATAAAAAATGCGTTAATTCGCACTAATTTTTACAAACAACTAAAGAAGAATAACATGAATGCTGCACATTTTCATTTGGTGGTGAACCATTTACCCATCATTTTTCCCTTTGTAGGCTTGCTGATTTTGATTGGTGGGCTCATTGTAAAGTCGGATATAGTCAAACGTGTGGCCTTTCTCATTTTCGTTGCTGGCGCCTTGTTTACCATTCTAGCGATGACAAGTGGGGAAGGGGCGGAGGAAATTCTGGAGGAAACGGCTGGCGTTTCTGAAGATTACATCCATGAACACGAGGAGGCTGCAGAGTTTTTTGCCATCTTAAATTATATATTAGGACTGATCGCAGCCTTTGCTGTGTGGGCCAACCTTAAGAAGGCCAAGTACGCTTCCGCCTTGGATTGGATCGTTTTGGTTGCGTCTTTTATGGTATTGAGCTTCGCCCGTCAGACAGGAACCACCGGAGGGGAGATTCGCCATACCGAAATCCGAGGTGAAAACGAACAACCACAACCTACGGAGGAATACGAAGAAACGGAATAGTTTTGAACGTTCAACTAAAAAAGCGCGGTTCAAATTCCGCGCTTTTTTAGTTGTTATGTGCTCCGTTTTTGACTGGGTTAAGAGTTGCGAAACAGGATTCAGTAATCTATTTACCGGTAACTACTCCAACTCATTTAAAGGCATTTGTACTCATCGCCGTTTAATTGTCGTACCTTTGTTGCTCATATTGAAAAGAATCTTGACAACTCGATAGCTTTTCTGCTAAAAACAACTAATGTTATTTAATGATTTAAAATTACACCCTTCTATACTGAAAGCGGTAGAAGAAGAAGGGTACACCTCACCAACACCTATCCAAGAACAAGCCATTCCGTCCGTTTTAATGGGCCGCGATGTCCTTGGATGCGCCCAAACAGGGACAGGTAAAACGGCAGCATTCGCCATGCCGATATTACACCAACTGGAAAAGCAGCCTCTTTCCGAAAGAAAAAAAATTAGTGCGTTAATCCTAACACCCACGCGTGAACTGGCTATACAAATCGATGAAAGTTTCAAAACCTATGGGAAATACATCAACGTCCGCTCTCTCGTTATTTTTGGTGGCGTAGGGCAACAGCCACAAGTAAATGCATTGAGAAATGGCACCGATGTGTTGATTGCTACGCCCGGTCGTTTGCTTGATCTGGTCGCACAAGGAATCATCGACCTCAAACACATTTCTCTTTTTGTGCTCGACGAAGCCGACCGGATGCTCGATATGGGTTTCATCCATGACGTGCGGAAAGTACTTAGAGTACTACCAGAAAAAAGACAGAATTTATTTTTCTCTGCGACTATGGCACCAGACATTCTAGCCCTGGCCGGTTCCATTTTATTCGATCCAGTTAAGGTAGAGGTGACACCTGTTTCGTCAACTGCCGAATTAATCAATCAATGCGTTTATTTTGTTGATAAGGTGAATAAAAACGCGCTGATTTTAGATATCATTGACGAGTTAACAGCACCCTCCATTTTGGTATTCACCCGAACTAAGTATGGCGCAGACAGACTTGCACGTTTTCTTAACAAAAACGGGATCAAGGCCGAAGCGATTCACGGCGATAAAAGTCAGAATAACCGACAACGCGCTTTGAATGCCTTTAAGGATAAAACGATACGTGTCATGGTGGCAACTGACATTGCTGCACGGGGAATCGATATTGAAGAGATGGAAATGGTTATCAATTTCGAACTTCCTAACGTTCCCGAAACCTACGTTCACCGCATTGGTCGAACGGGCAGAGCAGGGCGCAGTGGTCAGGCCATTTCGTTATGCGATTATGAAGAAAAGGCGTATTTGAAGGACATTGAGAAAATCATTCATCAATCGGTACCTGTAATTGAAGCACATGCTTATCCTATGCAGGTTTTTGAGGTGATTAAGAAGGAGAAACCCGCACTTAATCGTCCGGCACGAAAAGATTCATTGCACCGACCAACCAAGGAAGAAAAAGTCGCTGCGGCTTCCAACAAAGGGAAGAAAACGTGGTTTGGAAAAAGGAACAGGTATTAAAAAGCCACGCTGCCCTTTACGTTATTAATTCAGATTGTATTTCCTTGAATGGTGTAAGGACCAAAAGGTTTTTGATTTTTCATTGATTGGTTAAGGGATTCATCTGTTATATGAGTTTTGGATTTCTATCTGAATCTTAGTTAAATCGGCTTTCCTGATGGAGAAATCTATCAGGAAAGGTGATTTTCTAGGAAACAATTGGCAGAAGAAAGATCCTGTTTCATTCTTTTTTATGATTTGAACGTATATTATTTTTAAATTTGTACGTATATAAGTAAGCCATGGATACCAAACTCACATTGAAGCTTAAAAAAGAGGTCATTGACCGCGCAAAGCAATATGCCAGCGAACAAAAAACAAGTCTTTCCAAATTAATCGAAAGCTACTTGCACGTGCTCACATCCGATCCATTTGAACATTCAGAAACGTCACCGTTAGTGAAAAACCTGCTAGGTGCCATTGATGATTTTGACAAGATTAATCAGCAAGAGGAATACGTGGATTACCTAGCCAAAAAATACCAATGAATTCGCGTGTTTTTGTCGATACGGATATCGTTCTGGATTTACTCGCCAAACGAGAACCTTTTTTTCCTTTTGCGGCAGAATTATTTACCAAAGCGGATCGAAAAGAAGTCAAATTATTTGTTTCTTCCCTTTGTTTCAGTAACTTGTATTACATCGTTTCGACGCAAAAAACACAATCTGAAGCGCGCAAATTACTCGCGACCCTGAAAGTGTTGGTGACGGTATTGCCCGTTGATGAAAAAATCATCGAGTTGGCACTTCATTCCCGTTTCAAAGACTTCGAAGATGCGATTCAATACTATTGTGCGTTGGAACACGACATCAGGGTATTGGTCACGCGAAACATACGTGATTATAAGCAAGCCCGGATTTCCGTTCTTACAGCGGAGCAGTTTTTAATCAATTTTGGTTAGAAGGTTAACTTATATTTCCATTCCCGTTTATTTCCAAGTTGATCTGTAGCAGAAACCGCCACTTCGTGGATCCCTGGTAAAATGCCCGTTGTACTCAAAATCAACAAATCGGCCTTGGGTTCGTACTCTATGGGAACCCATTTACCGTCTACCCATGCATCGTAATTGCCAATATCGGTTTCCGTTTCTTTACATGTCCACGAGATGCGTGCTTTAAGCCCTATTTTTTCTGTCACTTTAAAATTTGACGGAGCCAGAGTGGGAGCAACTGTATCGCGTTTTAAACTGAATGTCCCCAAAAATGCCGACTCAGCGACCACCATTGAGCCTTCTACCCGCGATTTGAGTGCTTTTCGTTTCCCTTTTTCGGCAATGACTGAAATGTAGTATTTTCCCTGGTTGACTTTTCCTTCGGGTAATTTGAATTTTACCTGTATCGCCTTATCGATAGGGATGTTAGGATCTCCAAAACGAAACGTTTTGCTAGTACTTAAATTTTTGAGTGTTGGTTCGTAAAAGGTGTTCTTGTCTGCTTTAAATACGATATCCTCGTTTTCGATGTAATAACTCGAATCAGGAAAGAAATAGGACGAAGCCGGGAACGGGTATGGTGTATTGGAAATAGCTCCCTTTAAGGCATGTAGTGTAAATTTCAATACACTGTTGTTTCCGTTGAGATCGTTTGCCGTGTATTGGACAGGCATGCTTTGTCCGGGCTCTAACTTGATGATTCCGTTGTGGTTTCCTGGGTAAATTTCCAGAGGATTGTGCAGGGTTCGAAACGATTTGTGGAATTCTCCTTTGTTGGAGGTGTACTCCGCATAATCTTTGTGTCCGTTTATGTAGCGTGTATGTTGAAACGAAACGCGGTCAATGCGTTGCTCAAAAATGCGCTCTCCGTTAATTTCCAGTTGACTGGCATATAGACCGCACACGTTGGCAGCTCCGTCGTAGGTGTCTGTTGCTTCAAAGGCTAGTCCAATTCCGCCATCAGCACTGCAGAAATGGGCTGAAAGGGCTAAGGTGTCTTTCGCGATGCGGCCTTGGTTATTGACCAAGGTTACAGCTGCGATTTGTGCTTTTCCTGGAATACGGTATCCTTCTTTTGTAAGGGCGTATGCTTTCACTCGCTTGATGTTTGGGGGGCGATGATCCGCAACATCAAAACCAAAAAGCAGTGGATTTAAGGCAACATCCGTAGCTGTTTCTCGGATCTCAAAGTGCAGGTGTGGCCCAAATGAGTGTCCGGTATTTCCGGAATAGGCGATCAATTGACCTCGGCTCACAGGGAGTTTATCTGGTGGAAAAAAAACATCGACTTCGGTACTTTCCAAGGCTTGTTGGCTTTTCCGAATCACGGAGTCGAGGAAGAGGGGAAATTTACTGCAGTGAGCGTAAACGCTGGTGATTCCTCTAGGATGGTTGACATATAACACTTTGCCATAACCGTTGGGTGAAATTTTAACCCTGGCAACGTAACCCGAATCGACCGAGAACAGGGATAAACCTTCCTTTCCGTTGGTTTTGAAATCCACTCCCATGTGGAAATGGTTCGGACGCAATTCGCCGAAATTGGCCGACAGCAACAAGGGAATATTTAATGGTGGATGCAACTTGCGAAGCGCATCATTTTGAGCATGACAAGAATTTTGCAGCGTGCAATTTAATAGAGATAAAGTGAGTAGAATTCTAAACATGTTAAGTGTAAAATTAATGGAAAGAATCGATAAAAAGTATTGTGCATGTCGAGGAGTGTGTTAACTTTGTAAAAAGTCATTTCTATGACCCAGCGTATTGAACAACTTATCAGCGATATCGATTCGAAGGTTGAGTATCTTCATGGATCGCTTGTTCAAGAACGAAAAAAAAGCCTGACGATTTCCGAACAATTGGAAGCATTGCAAAAGGAGAATGCCCATTTGCAATCAGCATTACATGCGTCTAAAGAACTTGCGGAAGGCCTTAAAGGGGAATTGGAAAAGATGAAAGAAAATGTTGTCAGTACGCCTGTTCGAGGAAGAAACGACCAGGAGATTGATGAATTGGTAAAAGAGATTGAATACTGTATCAGTCAGTTAAAAAAATAAGTGAATGAGTAAATTGTCGTTGAAAGTCGTTGTGGCGGGAAGAACCTATCCGTTGACTATTTCCGAAGGGGAACAGCACAAGGTTGTGAATGCCGCAGAAGACATCAACCGCACAATTAAATCGCTGCAAGAGAATTATGCAGTGAAAGATATGCAGGATTTGTTGGCGATGACGGCCCTGCAATTAGCTACGAAATCCAGTTCTGCGCAACCTGCTCCAGCCGCAGCGGATTACTCTTCCATTGAAAATAAACTGAACGATTTAAATAATAAAATCGAAACGCTGCAGTAAATTTCTCTTTTCTCCTTTCGTCGGGTACAAACAACAATTGTTGTATTATTTAACACGTATTATGGAATTAGTAATAGGTATTATTGCAGGTTTGGCCGGTGGCGGAATAGCTGTCTTTGTGGTCCAAAATGTCCTGTTGAAAAAAAGAAAGGAGCAGCTGATTCGCGAAGCGGAGCTCGAAGGTGAAAACATCAAAAAAGAAAAAATCTTACAGGCAAAGGAACGCTTCTTGAAGTTGAAAGAAGAGCACGAATCCACCATGAAAGACAAAGAACGACGCTTGCAGTCTGCCGAAGACCGCGCAAAAGCGAAGGAGAAAAGCCTTTCTAACAAATTGGAAGACGTCAATCGAAAGGAGAAAAGCCTCGAGCGCCTTCAAACTGAATTAGAAGCAAAAATGCAAGCCTTGGAGGTAAAGCACCAAGAGCTTGACCGTGTGCAAGAGAAGCGAGTAGCAGAGTTGTCTCGTATTAGTGGCATGACAGCAGATGCAGCCAAAGAGCTTTTGATGACGGCGCTCAAAGACGAAGCGCGCACCAATGCGATGGCAAGCATCAAGGAAATCACGGAGGAGGCGAAATTGAACGCCAATCGAGAGGCGAAAAAGATTGTCATTCAAACCATTCAACGTGTAGCTACGGAACAAGCGATTGAGAACTCCGTATCGGTATTTAACATTGAATCGGATGAGGTGAAAGGACGTATCATTGGACGCGAAGGACGAAATATTCGCGCCTTAGAAGCAGCTACAGGTGTTGAAATTATTGTCGATGATACGCCGGAGGCAATTATTCTCTCTTGCTTTGATCCGGTGCGTCGGGAAATTGCACGTTTGGCATTGCACCAACTGGTAACGGACGGTCGTATTCATCCGGCGCGCATCGAGGAGGTAGTTTCTAAAACACGTAAGCAACTCGATGACGAAATCGCGGAAACGGGGAGACGTACATGCATCGATCTTGGTATTCATGGTTTGCATCCAGAACTTACGCGCATGGTTGGACGCATGAAATACCGTTCCTCTTATGGGCAAAACTTATTGCAGCACTCACGCGAAGTAGCGAATTTGTGCGCGACGATGGCTGCCGAATTAGGCTTAAACGTGAAACTTGCTAAGCGCGCTGGCCTGTTGCACGATATAGGCAAGGTGCCGGACGAAGAACCAGAATTGCCACACGCTATTTTGGGGATGAAGCTTGCAGAAAAATACGGTGAGAAACCGGATGTGTGCAACGCAATCGGCGCTCACCACGATGAAGTAGAGATGGCGACATTGATTGCTCCGATTGTTCAAGTATGTGACGCCGTTTCTGGCGCACGACCGGGCGCAAGGAGGGAGATTGTTGAAGCATACATCAAACGTATAAAAGAACTTGAATCGCTCGCGCTATCCTATGATGGCGTGTCTAGTGCATATGCCATTCAGGCAGGAAGGGAATTACGTGTTTTGGTGGAGTCGGAGAAAATATCTGACACCAAAGCGGACGAATTGTCGTTTACAATTTCACAGCGCATCCAGACAGAAATGACTTACCCTGGACAGGTGAAGGTGACAGTTATTCGTGAAAAACGGTCAGTCAATTACGCCAAGTAATGTTGGATATGGGTTTTTGGGAAGGTAAAAAAATCTTGGTTACCGGTGGAGCCGGTTTCATAGGCTCTAACCTCACCGCGAAGTTATTAAGCCTTGGTGCGGATGTTGTCGTCCTTGACAACTTGGAAACAGGGAAAGAAAAAAATGTACAGCCTTTTCTTTCGAACCCTAAATTCTCTTTCGTTCATGGGGATATTTGTTCGATTTCTGATGTTCGAAAAGCCATTACAGGAGTAGATGCCGTGAGCCATCAGGCAGCGCTAGGTTCGGTTCCAAGGTCAATCGAATTTCCGCATCGCACGCACGAGGTAAATGCCACGGGATTTCTAAATGTGCTGCACTCGGCTAAAGAGAATGGTGTGAAACGTTTTGTTTATGCTTCTTCGTCGTCGGTATACGGCGATTCGTTGGTATCCCCAAAAACCATTGGCAGTGAGGGAAATTTATTAAGCCCTTATGCCGTTACAAAAGGTTTGAACGAAGAATATGCGGCGGTTTATTCCCGTTTGCATGGCATGGAATCGATAGGACTTCGTTATTTTAATGTATTTGGTCCTAACCAGGATCCTCATGGTATGTATGCTGCAGCCATTCCAAAGTTCATTGAAATTTTGAAAACAGGTGGGGAACTTACGGTGCATGGGGATGGTGAGCAAACGCGCGATTTCACGTATGTGGATAATGCAGTGACAGCCAACCTTCTCGCACTTTCCACCACTAATGCAGATGCATTTGGAGGTGTTTACAATGTCGCATGTGGTTCGTATTATTCCTTGAATACCGTCATAGCGAATATCAAGGACTTGTTGGCAGAAAAGGGTGAGTTACATCCTGACTACAAGGTTATTCATGGTCCGGACAGGCATGGTGACATTAAGGATTCTTTGGCAGACATTCAATTAACCCAAGCTCATTTAGGTTATGAAAACCCCATTTCTTTCAAGGAGGGAATGAAACGGTATTTGTCATCAACTTATATGCGTGATTAAGAAAAGAGGCGAGTTTTTCCATTCGGTTCTGGTACTGAGTTCTGGTACCGTCCTCGCTCAGGCAGTGGGTTATTTGATCTCCCCCATTTTAACCAGAATCTATACTACAGAGGAAATGGGAGACATGGGGGTTTACATGCGTGCGGTGGGTTTTATTGCCGCACTTGGAACCTTGCGCTACGAAATGGCATTGCCTTTACCCAAAAACGATGCTCATTCTTTCTTGCTTTATAAAGTTTCCTTAAAAATTGCGCTTTACATCCTTTTGGCGTGCTCCATTGTTGGTCTGCTGTATTTATTTACCCAACCTTTTTCATGGAAACAACTTGGTTTTGTTGGCTTTACACTTGCCGGATCGCTTGCAATGATTTTCATGAATGTAGGAACCAATTGGGCGATTCGTAAAAAACAATTTAAGTCCATTTCGCTGTCCAAGATGTTGAATGCTGGTGTTTCAAATGGCCTACGATGGACCTTCGGTCTTTTAGGAATGGGTAGTTTTGGTCTCATTTTAGCTACATTTCTTGGTTTTGTAGTCAGTTGTTTTTCTTTTCTAAAGGATTTTAAAGTGCTGCACTCCTTCTACAAACCCCAAAATTCGACCCGTAAAACGGCCGTTTTACTTAGAGATTATAAGCAGTTTCCAATGGTAAGTCTTCCACATGTGTTGATAGATTTAGGCCGAGACCTTCTCATTGCCGCATTGGTAATTTATTTTTTTTCAAAAGATATTTTTGGTTCCTATAACCATTCATATACCATCCTGAGGTTGCCTCTCATGGTGATTGGTGCATCGATTGGTCAGGTGTTTTACAACCGATGTTCCGTTATGGTCAATAAGGGAGAATCTATTTTTCCATTGATCAAACGAACAATGGCCATTCTTTTCCTGATCTCACTTGTTCCATTCGGAGTCATTTTTTTCTTTGGTGAACCTCTGTTTGGCTTTGTTTTCAGTGAAGCATGGCAAGAGTCTGGCTATTTTTCTGAAATCATGGCACTTTGGTTGATGATGAATTTCGTCATTTCACCGGTATCAAGTATCCCCATGATTTTAAAGAGGCAAAAAGAGTATTTCATTATTGGCTTAATCGGAACAGCGATGCAATTATTTTGTTTTGGAATTCTTCCTTTGTGGATCGGTACAACAAAAGATGCATTTGTTACTATCCTATGGGTAATGTCGATTTCGCAAGCACTTTTTCTCCTTTTTGGTGTTTTTTATGCCCTGTATATTGCCAAAATTGGTTTGAGGCTTTCCCCATCTGCATCATGACATGTCAAAGGTTTTTTTGTACTTTTAATTAAAAAAGCATGCATCAGGAAATGATCAAGGATTTGAAGCCGAGAGCCTACTTGTTGTATATTCTGTGTTTTGCTGTTGCCTTTTCCATTTGTTTTCTGCCCTATATTCCAATTAAGCCTGGCTTAAGCCTGCGGTTGGAAGATTTCTTAATGCCATTGGTGCTTGTCGCCATAGCACCTTCATTGAAGCATATGAAGGAAATGTATTTCGTAGTACTCGGACTTTGGGGACTTTGGGCACTAATATCCATGGCCGTAAATGGCCGACTGCTCGCGTTGAATGATTATTTTGAATTGTATAAGTTCCTCAAATACGCCACATATGCGGTCTTGTTTTGGGTCTTTTTTCTTTTAAAACCTCCTGTTTTTACGTGGGTGGCTTTGTTCTTTTCGTTAGCCGTTGTATTCAATTTACTTCATTTTTATAATGTGTTGAATTTTAATGAAATAGTTATGCCAATGTATTGCCCTAATCCAGAGCAATTGAAGTACTTCGGTCGCAATTCACTTGGTGGTCCAGCCACCAAAAGAATCTTGGGAACAATGGGAAACCCCAATATAAATGCGATTTTCTTCTCCTTTTTTATGGTTTATTTCATGCCTTATTTGAGGAGAACCTCATTTCACATCGGCAAACTGTTGTTTTTTATTGCGCTTGCTATGTTGCTTTTTACACAGTCAAGAACAGGATTAGTTGCTTGCGGTTTGGTTTACATTGGGTTTATCATTTTGGCCAAGCTGTCGTTGAAACAGGTAATCCTTTACAGCCTTACCATACTGTTGGTGGCACTACTCGTGTTTGATGCAGACCAGTATTCCATGCAATACGTTACCAAAGCAAAATGGAACGTAGAACAAAACGGTTCTGTTCGCGGTAGGTTGGAAGTTTGG
This sequence comes from Crocinitomicaceae bacterium, assembly GCA_044372835.1. Lineage (GTDB taxonomy): Bacteria > Bacteroidota > Bacteroidia > Flavobacteriales_D > Crocinitomicaceae > M0103. The sequence continues at coordinate 92,203 of JBILRE010000009.1, forward strand.
GGTAAATTACTAAAGATGGCTGCCGAACAACCTATCTTTGGATATGGAATCAATAAAAATTATTTCTACGATCATAAGTTATATGCAGAAAATGAGTACATCTTAATGTTGTGGAGGTATGGCATTCCGGGCTTGTTTTTTTATGGCGTGATGCTTTTTGGATTGTGTCTAAAATATAGAGATACCTTGTTAAGAACCGTTAGCCATGAATCGCTAACCTACCTGTTTATCGTGTTGCTCCTTGCTGCGAATGCCTTGACCAATAATCCACTATCTAACCCAATGATACTCGTGATGTTTGCCATGACTACCGGGTTTTTTCTTTCTCAAACGTTGCCAAAGCGCAGGTCATTCCTTCATGATATTTTACCCAAACACATATTATGGAAGTAGGGTCAAAAAAACCAGGAGATGAACAATCGTTTTCTGTCATTGAGTTTTTAAGGCGTGTAGCGTGCCATTCGAAAGGAGCATCGATTCAAGCCTTACCAACAACAATCGGTGAACACCCCATTTTCCTTTTGAAAAAAAGTGTATTCAGGTACGTGTATAATTTACCCTACGGTTTATACGATGAGCTGTGTCGCGAACAGGTACTTGGAAGTGTCATTCCTGTTTTCGCACGGTTATCATTCGCTCAATTAACCTTTAATATCGGTCCGGGCATATTTCAACATGAAGATGAAGCTTTCCAAATAGCAAAAACATGGGGCTTTGATTGCATCGAAAACACATGCCATATCTTAACTACTCAAGTGCCAATTGAGGTTCTTTTTGAAGGATTCAATACAACCCGAAAGAAGCACATCAAACGCTATCAGAAGTCTGGATCACTGAAGGTATTTCGCACCAAAGATCCCGTTTATTTCCACACTTATTATCGCTTATACGAAGCTTCCGCAAAACGATGGGGCAGTACAACGACTTACAGCAAGGAGTTGCTTTCGAGTCTTCACGAAGTGCCCGGGATTTATATGTGGGTAGCGGAATATGAAGGAGAAATGCTTTCTGGAATGATTTGTTTTTACCACAAGCAATCTGTTTTTGATTGGTTGGCCGCATCCATTATCACTGACGATGTTAAAAAAATGTATCCGGCTGTGGCCGTTCAATACGAAGTGATTCGACACGCATGTGAGAATGGTTATTCCTTTGTCAATATGGGAGCAAGCAAAGACCTCAACGGTGTGAGTGAGTTTAAAGATTCATGGGGAGCAAACGCGCAGAAAACCTACACTTTTATTCGTAGAGGAGGGGTGTTTGCTGCCATAAAAAGGATTCAAGGGAAATGGATAAATAGGCAATAAGTAAAACCCTTTTCGAATAACCAATTAATTGTATATTTATACTCATTCATAGAAATACAACATGTATAAGGCTATAAAAATAGACCAACAACTACTAACTTTCATGGCCTCTTAATGTTCACATGGTAACTATCAGCAATAAGGGAAAGCCCTTTTTTGAAAGAGAGAGGTTTCCAATGGCCTTTCAGTTTATGTTGCGCATTCAAACTATGGTAAAAGGAACTTAACTCAACGTAAACCGCTAGATAATGAACAATTTTATTGCGATGATAAGCAAGTTAGGACCAACTGCGATATTCCAATGATGACAATTTATTTTTAAAACAACTATAGGAGAAAAGGGAGGAATAACAGCTCATTCGAAAAGAAATGAGGTAAGAGACCTTAAGTAATTTGACAAAGCACAATGATAAATTTATTGTTTTACCATTTAAAATTATATGTTGCTGCCTACAAAGCAATGGCTTCGGTTAAAAAACGCTTTCCAACTACCGTTTTTGGCAAGCGAGTAGAAATTTACAACCATCAGAAACTTACCTTGGGTGAAAAGGTTTCCATTCAAAACAACGTCATCTTACATTGCGGTGGTGCTGACTGGTGCAACAATACGGGGTCTATTTCGATTGGTAGCCAATCCGTCATTTCTCCCAACGCTGTTTTTTGGGGATGTGGCGCGAACATTATCATTGGTAAAAACTTCGATTGCGCGCCTGGAGTGAAGATTTTTGCCTCGAGAACGAATCACGAGGCGGCCATCGCCTACCCAGCGCTTAATCCACATGTTTTTGAAGATGTAGTCATTGGGGATAATGTGATTTGCTTTGCTAACGTAGTCATTGGTCCAGGAGTTACCGTTGGCGATGGTGCGGTCATTGGAGCCAATAGTTTGGTGCTTGAGGATGTTCCTGCCAATGCAATGGTTGGCGGTTCACCCGCTAAATTTATCCGAAACCTTCTTAGGGACTGAAAGCCATGGAAACCCAAAACTTGAAAATAGTGGTGATTGGAACATGCAGTCCACATGTTGCAAATCACATCCTTCGGATCAAAGACGAACACACATCCATCGAGGTAATTTCAAATGGACGAGCCCATTTTTCGGGAGACGAGCCCATTCACTTAGTGGATTTTTCGATTACGAAATGCTGGAATCTCTTTGTAACACCACGGAAGATTAAAAAGCTGATTAAAAAAATAAATCCTGACGTCATACACATTCACCAAGCAAATTCCGTTGCCTTTTATTCCTTGCTCGCCAACCGTACATTGAAAATTCCAACTATACTCACCGCATGGGGCAGCGATATCCTGTTGAATCCACGGAAAAACGCACTTTTAAAAGCGATGGTACGGTATACTTTACGTAAAACCGATTTTTTTACAGCCGATTCGACCTACCTTGCGCAAGAAATGAGGGCGTTGGTTCCCGATAAACAGCTGGATATAACCATATGTAATTTTGGTGTTGCGCCCATAAAAATGGAGGTAGCAAAGAAAAAGGTGATTTATTCGAATCGCAACCACAACCCTCTATACCGCATCGATCAGGTGATTGAAGGCTTCGAGCGCTTTTCAACTACGGAGCTTGGCAAGGATTGGAAACTCATTGTAGCCGGAAGCGGTTCTGAGACTGAAAAATTGAAATCCATGGTGCTTGAAAAAGGGATGTCGGAAAAAATTACATTTGTAGGGTTTGTGAACAAAGAACAAAATTTCAAGAATTATGCTGAGGCAACCTTTTTTGCTTCGATTCCCATGTCCGACGCAACGTCTATTTCCTTGCTCGAGGCCATGTATTACAAATGCATTCCCGTTCTTTCCTACTTACAGGCAAATGCGGAATGGGTAGAAGACGGCGACAATGGCATTCTTGTGAAGGATTTAAGCGAAAACTATTTTAAACGGGCCCTTGAAATCGACCTTGAACGTTCTGGGGCAAAAAACCACACCATCATTCTCGAACACGGAACCGAAGAAGTGAGCCGTAAAAAGTTCAGAGCAGTTCTATTAAAAGCGGTTTCAAGATGAAGGTTTGCCACATGACATCAGCCCATCCGGTTAACGACATCCGCATTTTTCATAAAGAGTGCTGTTCACTTGCGAAGTTCGGCTATGAAGTGTATTTAGTTGCACCAAATTGTAACGAGGAAATCACGAATGGGGTGCATATTGTGTCCATGCCAGTGGATGGCAAGGGACGCTTCAACCGCATGTTGAAAAAGGGAAGGGCGGTATATAAGAGAGCACTTGAAATCGATGCGGACGTATATCATTTTCACGATCCTGAATTACTTCGTTTCGCCTTGAGGCTGAAAAGGAGAGGAAAAGTGGTTATTTATGATGCGCATGAGGACGTACCAAAACAGATACTTGATAAACATTGGATACCGCGATTTGCGCGTAAGTTCATTTCTTTTTCTTTCGGGATGTATGAGCGCTTTGTTGCTAAGCGTATTTCTGGGGTAATTTCGGTAACCGAGACCATCTGTAAGCGCTTTAAATTATTCAATCCAATGGTAGAAATGGTGGCGAACTACCCATTAATGGAAGAAACCCAGGCCTTGAGGGAGATGGAAGGTAAGGCTGTCAACGGCAGAATTGCGTATGTTGGGGGCTTATTTCCCACCCGGGGAGTGAAAGAATTGGTGCAAGCTATGGCCTATATTGATGCCGAACTGATTCTAGCTGGAACCTTCTCACCTCCTGAATTTCAAGAAGAGGTGACTCAACTGAAAGGTTGGGAAAAAGTCGATTACCGGGGTCAAGTGTCAAGGGAGGACCTCCTCCACATATTGAAATCTACCCAGATCGGAATGGTTACCTTGCATCCAACAGCCAGTTACAAGGAAGCGCTTCCTATTAAAATGTTTGAGTATATGTCTGCGGGAATACCATTCGTGGCGTCGGATTTTCCGTTTTGGAAGGAAATTATTGATGCAGAAAACTGTGGTTTGGTGGCCAACCCAATGAGTCCAGAAGACATCGCGAACGCGATACGCTGGTTGTTGGAACATCACGAAGAGGCAAGTATCATGGGTGAAAATGGATACAAGGCCTTTATGACGAAATACAATTGGGATAAGGAAGAAGAGAAATTACATGCGTTTTATGAGCGCTTAACCTACGCATGAAAACGAAATTAACATACCAGCATTTCTACCACTACAGCCTAGCATTTATGCTGTTTATGTTGTGTTGTTTACCAAAATTAATCGGTTTAAGTGCGATCATCCTATTGGCCATAGTCTTAACTGGTTTTTGGAAAAAAGAGGTGCGTTGGCAAGTCACGCTCATACATCTCCTCTTGGTAGGCTTGTATCTTCTATATGTGGTTGGTATCTTCTATACGCGTCATCCGCAAGATGCATGGGGTTATGCCGAGAACAAACTTTCCTTTGTTTTATTCCCATTGATTTTTTCGTTCCGACCAACTTTTAAACTACAACTTCAACCCCCGGTACTGGGCCTATCCATCGGGGTGCTTGCCGCATCCATTTATGGATTGATTCATTCGTATATGCTTTATCTGAAGAATGGTTGGGATTTAAACCATTTTGTCAGTGTCAATATTTCTCCCATCCATCACCCAACCTATTTTGCTTTCTTCATTATTACGGCGGTAAGCGGTTGTTGGTTGCTTTACCGAAAAAATGATTTTCCAGTTGGCTTCAGCTGGCTACTTGGGTTTTCCCTCTTCAGCGGCCTTATGTTGCTCCTTTGCTTATCGCTGGCATCGCTGATCTACTTGTTTCTACTCATTGGATCCATAGGGATTGTGTTCGTTTGGAAGAAGTTTGGATTGCTTTGGACCATAATCCTTTCCCTCCTTTTACCCATTCTTTTTTACGGGACAAGTCAGTTTGTTCCCCGGGTGAAGTTTGAAGTAAACAACGGTTTGACTGCAATGGGTATTTTTTTAACAAATCCAGTTCTATACGTTAAATCTAAGCCAGGTGATAAGACCGGAAACGAAGTGCGTTTGGTGATGTGGACAGCCACCATTCTTGAAATCAAGGAACACCCATTGGGAGTTGGGACTGGGAATGTGGATGAACATTTAAGTCGAAGATTAAAAGCACTTGGTCAAATCGAACTTTCCAAGCAAGATGAAAACGGCCATATACGCTACAACCCTCATAATCAATTTTTACAAACGTCATTGGAAATTGGGTTGATCGGATTGGTGGTGCTTGTCGTTTATATACTGGGGCTGCTGCAAATGGCTTGGAAACATAAAAATACGTTATTGGCTATAATAACGACTGGACTTTTGTTCAATGCCCTTTTTGAATCGGTACTGCAAAGACAAAGCGGCATCGTTTTTTTCTGTTTTTGGTTGTCGTTTTTGCCTATGATAACCTTGTGGAGTGCTAAAAATCAGATGGAAAAATGAAGGTCTCTGTTGTAATTCCTTGTAGAAACGAAGAGAAGCACATTGCCTTTTGTGTGGAATCATTGTTTCAAAATGGCTTCGATCAAAGCCAGATGGAGGTGTTAGTCATCGATGGGATGAGTACCGATTCAACTCCTGCTCTTTTGAACGATTTAACAAACAAATACCCGCACCTACGTGTCTTTCAAAATCCTGAAAAAGTCACGCCACACGCGTTGAATATTGGAATCAAACAAGCCATTGGGTCCTACACCATGATTGCCAGTGCACATTCTTCTTTTGAACGAGGGTATATTCAGGCCTTATACGATACATTTCAGCATCATTCGGATGCGATTGCGGTTGGAGGAAACATGAAAACCGAAGTGAAAAATAGCACCCGAACATCCATAGCAATTCAACGTGTTTTGTCCTCAAAATTTGGTGTCGGGAACGCCATGTTTCGCGTCGGAACAGATAAAATTCTAAGCGTAGATACCGTGCCTTTTGGCCTATATAAAACGGCTTTGCTGAAAGAATCAGGCGGTTACGATGAGAGATTAATTCGAAACCACGACATCGAACTTTCCAAACGACTGTTACGAAACGGTGGAAGCATTTACCTGATTCCTAACGCAACGTGCACGTATTATGCGCGCGAACGATACACTGAAATGGCCACAAATAATTTCAGAAATGGAAAATGGAACCTCCTCACGGTGTGGATTACGAAGAATTTTTCCTCTTTGAGTATCAGGCATTTTATTCCTATGCTTTTCGTAATGGCACTTTTCTTCCCATTGATTCTTGCCATGTGTAATCTTTCTTTTGTCCTTCTCTCTATGGCTTGCCTTATGAGTTATGCGTTGGCTCTGGTTTATTTTTCCTCTAAACTCGATAAAACCGGAACGACAATTTGGCACTTGATAGCCGGTTATTTTATACTGCACTTGTCCTATGGGTTTGGGTCCTTGACCGGTTTATTAATTATTCCTACATTCACGAGGAAATGAATCCTGAAACCGCATACCTACAAGCGCTTTCAAACAAGTTGAAATGCGAAACCAGTCAGCTGTTTTGCTATTGGAAAGGCCGAGTGGCTCTTTTTGCCGCATTGAAAGCCATCGGTGTAACCAAAGGAGATGAAGTCATTCTACCTGCGTTTACGTGCGTGGTGGTGCCTAATGCCATTCTTTATCTTGGAGCAACACCTATTTACGTAGATATAGACCAAGAAACATTGAATGCAGGCGTCAAGTCCATTGAACAAGCTATCTCTGACCATACCCGATGCATCATCGTACAGAATACGTTTGGTTTGTCGTCTCAATTAGGAGAAATAAACGAATTAGCTAAAACCCGGGGAATAGTCACTATTGAGGATTGTACCCATGGTTTTGGGGGAACGTATCAGAAAGAACCCAATGGAAATTTTTGTGATTTTGCCTTTTTCTCGTCACAATGGAATAAACCCTTTTCTACAGGTATAGGCGGCATTTTGAAGGTGAATAACACGCAATTCTTACCGGCTATTCAAGGAGTTAATGTGGATTTAATTCAACCTGGAAAAATGAAACAATGGTCGTTGGCAGGTTTGCTGCTCGTTCACCGCTGGCTAGTAACAGATACCTCGTATTGGTTCCTTCAACGAATGTACAGGTTGTTGAGCCGCATTGGGTTCGTAATTGGCTCCTCATCTGACGAAGAACTCAGTGGGATTGAGCAGCCAAAAGGTTATTTTATGAGCTCTTCATCAGTACAAGCCAGAGCGGGACTGAAGGCGCTGCGTTCTCTGGAAAGATTGAATTTGAAACGAAAGCAAAACGCACAAATATTCACTAAAAAGTTAAAAGAAATGGGGAAATACCATGTGGATGAATCGCTGCATGGTGACCATTTGTTTTTAAAATATCCGATCCTGCTAAAGGACCGAGGTGCCAGCCTCCAACGGGCTGAAAAAAACAAAATCAGGTTGGGAGAATGGTTTTTGTCTCCCATTCACCCAATTGAGCAGGAATTTGAAAAATGGGCACTCCTCACGGACCAGGCTCCCATTGCAACATTCATCTCAGCGCATGTACTCAACTTACCTACTGATTCAGATAGTCCAGATAAAATAGTACGTTTTTTGGAGGAGCAGCGTGAAAACCTACTGTGACATGGTCTTCTTCCATTTCACTATATTTGCTCGTAATTTTTACCTATGATCCCTTTTTCTCCTCCCCGTATTGATCAGCGCATCATCGATGAAGTCACCGATACGTTGCGCAGCGGTTGGATAACAACTGGTCCCAAAACAAAGCGTTTTGAAAAAGAAATCAGTGCTTATTGCGGTTGTAAAACCACCGTAGCTGTCAACTCCTGGACCATGGGAATGCAAGTTTTCCTCAACTGGTATGGTATAAAAGAAGGCGATGAGGTGATAATTCCCGCATATACCTACTGTGCTAGTGCAAATGTGATTGTGCACTCCGGTGCTACGCCTGTGATGGTGGACATCAGTCCGGAGGATTTCAACCTATCCCTTGACGCCGTAAAAAAAGCCATCACACCCCGCACTAAAGCCATAATGGCGGTAGATTTGGCTGGTTTTCCATGTGATTATAAAGGTTTGTTTCAAATGGTCAATGAACCAGCCATTAGGAATCAGTTTCAGCCCAAAAGTCGACATCAGGAAATGTTAGGTAGGATACTGTTAATTTCAGACGCGGCTCACAGTTTTGGTGCTATTTCAGATGGAAAACGTTCAGGCGCTTTGGCAGATGTCACTGCGTTTTCGTTTCATGCGGTAAAAAATTTAACGACCGCCGAAGGGGGAGCGTTGTGTTTTAATCTGCCCAATTCCTTCGATCACGATGAAATTTACCGTCAGTTTTGCACCCTGATTCTCCATGGACAAAGCAAAGATGCCTTGGCTAAAACTCAAAAGGGGAACTGGCGCTACGACGTTGATGAGCCAGGGTTTAAATGCAATATGACCGACATTCAGGCATCGATTGGTCTTATCGAACTTGAACGCTATCATGAAAACCTCGACCGCCGTAAAACCATTTTCTCCCACTATGATACTGCCTTTGCAAAGTACCCTTGGGCATTGTTACCTTGTCATACATCAAAGGATAAAATAAGTTCCTATCATTTGTATCAACTTCGCATCGATGGGATTACTGAAACACAACGCGATGCAATTATGCAAGGTATATTTGACCGAGATGTATCCGTCAACGTACATTTCATTCCCTTGCCTTTGCTCACTGCGTATAAAAAAAGAGGTTACGATATAGGTAATTATCCTGAAACGTATCTGAAATTTGCTTCGGAAATATCGCTTCCCGTTTATTACGATTTGAGCGATGAACAAGTTGCAACGGTTATTCAATCGGTTGTTGAAGCGGTTGAAGCGGTAATAGGTTAATCTGCCAACAACGCTTTGAACCAAAAACCTGAATCTTTTATGGTTCGCTTCATGGTGGAATAGTCCACGTGAATCAGTCCAAAGCGAGGACGAAAACCCTCGTTCCATTCAAAGTTGTCTGTCAAGCTCCAAACAAAATAACCCTCGATCGGAATACCTTCTTTTTTAGCTTGAGCAACATGGGAAAGGTAGTCCCGGAAAAATTGTATGCGCTGATCATCGTGTATGGCGTTTACCGCAACTTGGTCATCTATACAAACGCCATTTTCTGTAATGTAAAAATGGTCAATCGGGTATGTTGAAAATTGCCGCAGGATGGAGAGCATCCCCTCAGGATAAATCTCGAAGCCCATATCATTCACAGGTAAGCCTAATTTTTCAGGACGAATGCGGGTTGCACCAACGACAGGAACGAGGCGATTGGAACGAACTAAAACGCGAAAATAATTCTGCAGTCCTATGAAATCAAACGAGAAAGAAAGTTTAGCACTGTCACCGGGGAGCATATACCGTTTTAAGCGTTTTAGAACAGGTAAGTCTTCACTTGGGTACCCCATTCCTAAACTTGGTTCAATATACAAACGATTGAGCAAGACATCCATGCGCTTCACAGCTTGATCATTGCGTTTGGACGGCGCCACTGACTGAACAGTCGAACAACTAAAAGTGGTACCTACTTTTGCTTGGGGCAGCACTTCTTTCAGTGCCCGTCCACCTTCTGCTAGAGACAAGCACACATGGTGTGATGCTTTAAGGAATTTCCGAACACTGATTTTCCCGGGAGCATGTATGCCTGCAAGGTAACCTAAACCAACAAACGCAGCAGGTTCATTCATGACCATCCAATGCGTAACTTTGGCGCCGTATTCCCGAGCACAAAACCTTACAAAAGCCTTAAAGTCATCCACGATTTCGCGGTTTGCCCAGCCTCCTTTTGTTTCAAGTTTCGAAGGCAAATCCCAATGGTAAAGTGTCACCCAAGGCTCCACACCAGCAGCTTTGCAAGCGTCGAGTACCTTGTGGTAAAACGCAACACCATCTGCATTCACCTTACCAGTACCATCCGGAAAAATCCGTGACCAGCTGATGGAAAAACGAAAGGCATCCATTCCAAGTTCCCTTACAAGTAGAATGTCCTCGTTGTACCTGTGGTAAAAATCGGTTCCTTGATCCCCGTTTTCGTTGGTTTTAACGTTGCCTCGACGGTGCGTAAATTCGTCCCAGACCGAAGGACCTTTTCCGTCTACATTCCAAGCTCCCTCCACTTGATAAGCAGCACAGGCCGCACCCCATGTAAAGTCCGAACCAAATGATTCAAACAACTGAACGTCCGAGGAATCATGTTGAGCCCAGAAAGAATCTATTAAGGAGTATAGACAAAAAAGAGTAATCAGTCGGTATTTCACGGCTAGTTTCGCTCCAATACCATTTCATCCACGAGGTGCTTAGCTCCGCTGTATTTATCCATGACCCACAATACGTAACGAATGTCCACTACAATATTGCGACAGCGGTTTGGGTCGAACATGTAATCGGACATCGTACTTTCCCATGTACGGTCGAAATTCAAGCCCATTAAGTGGCCATTCGCGTCCAAAACGGGCGACCCTGAATTTCCTCCAGTGGTATGGTTGGAACCCGTAAAACACACCCAAAGTTCCCCATTCTGTGCATAATCGCCGTACTCTTTAGATTTATGTAGGTCGAGCATACGTGGAAGAAGTTCGAAGTCAGCGTTGCCTGTATTGTACTTGGCAATGATGCCATCTAAGGTGGTGTGTTCAGTGTACATCATACCATCCGTAGGTGCAGAGCCCTCTAATTGTCCGTAGGTAATACGTAAGGTGCTATTTGCATCTGCCCAGTGTTTTTCGTTTGGAAACATGAGGTGTTTTCCCGCTACGTAGGTTTTAAGTAAAGCCGTCATACTGGCATCAAATGCATAAAAGTTGGGCAATACCTTGCCGATGAAGTCATCATAGTAAGCTGAGAAAACGGCATACCCTGGGTCCTTCATCGCTTTCTTGAAGGAAGCGCTTGTACTGAAACTGTTTAAAAAGGCGAGGTAACGGTCTTTGCTCGTTAGAAATGATTTACCATAAATCAATTCAGCCTGTGATGCAATTCCTTTGGTGAAGGTGTATGGTGCATTGGTTGACTTCCATGCTACATACTCTTCTGTCAGGGCGAGGAAAATTCCCTTATCAACCCCGATGTCGTAATTCTTGAAAAAACCCTCACCACCTACTTTCAATTTCGCTAATTGGGCGTCTAACAGCTCTTTCGTATTGTACTTTTCAGGGTGGTCGAGCAGGTCTTTCACCCCTCGAGCGAGTTTATAAAATTCAGGTCCCACAAACAAATATTCGTAACCGATAGCTTGTTGAAATTCCCAAGCGCTTTCTTTGGCAACCAGTTGATTTAATTTTTCAGGTAGGTTTCCATAGCTCGCTTTCCAGCTCTCATTGGTGGATGCTGTGGTTTCATATAACGTTTCACGCGCAACCTTGATTGAAACGGCATCCAATCTTTTCAAGCCATCGATTTGACCAATCCATTTCTTATATGCATTGGCAATACTCGCTTGCTTTGCTGCGTATTTAATCCGAATTTCATCCGATGAGCGCATAGCTGCATCAATAATTGCCAATGATTTTTCGCGCATTTTTATCCGTGCTGGACGTTCTTTTTCAATGATGAATTTTAGGTAAGCAGAACTAACATGTTGCTCCGTTTCTCCAGGAAAACCGTATACCATAGTAAAGTCACCCACTTTTCTATCTTTGAAGGAAATGGGTAAAAAATGGAGTGGGGTGTAGGGAACATTGCTGCTCGAATGCGCAGCAGGTTTATTGTCCGATCCGGCATAAATGCGAAATACGGAAAAGTCTCCTGTGTGTCTGGGCCACACCCAATTGTCGGTATCTCCCCCGAATTTACCTATGGAGTTAGGGGGTGTGCCCACGAGTCGAATATCTTTAAATACTTCTTTCACAATCAGGTAGTAGTCGTTGCCGTAATTGAATGGTTTGATTTCGGCTTCGTAATGGGTGCCTAGCACGGCATCGGCAACCAATTGCTTTACGTTCGCTGCTATTTTTGCTTGTTGTTCTTCAGGGCTCATGCTTTCTGATACACCACTCAATACGGCTTTCGTTACGTCGTCGATGCGTACCATGCGGGAGGCGGTAAGGCCGGGATTGGCCAATTCTTCGGAAAGGTTTTTTGCCCAAAAACCGTTTTTGAGGTAGTCTTTTTCGAGTGATGAATGCGATTGAATTTGAGAATAGCCACAATGGTGGTTCGTAAGCAGCAATCCTTTGGCGGAAACTAGTTCTGCTGTACAACCGCCTCCAAAATGAATGATCGCATCCTTTAAGCTGGATTTGTTCACGCTATAAATCTGATCGGCTGTTAGCTTCATGCCACGTGCTTGCATGTCCGATTCGAACGCCGTAATCAAGGATGGGATGAGCATTCCCTCCTCAGCGCGAAGCAGGTGTATGGGATAAATGAATAGGATAAAAAGAAGTCTTTTCATGTTTTTTGAATTTTATCAAAAATACACAATTTGAAAGAAGATAGACGGCGTTGTATTCTTTGCTTGGGCGGATTTTAGTTAATCAACGTATCGTTTTTTACCTTTGGGTATGCAAACCCTTAAGTTCATTTTTCAACTTGGTGTATTGTTCGCCATTTTTGGATTTCTTTTTTTTCTTTTTGAATGGGTCATCAAAGCTTTTCTTGGAAAGCCTTCGTTGGGTAAAACCTATATAATTAAAGCCATTAAGTACGTTTTACTAGTCAACGTGACCTTTCTGTTTTGCCTGGACCGAGAAAACGGTGACATCAATTACCTTCAACTTGGTACTGCCGCACTTGTGCTGCTTTTTTACTTTTTGGGCCGGTTTCAAAACCAACAAAAACAAGCGGTTTTTTTGAATAGAAGTCCTTTGCAATCGCTTGGTCAATTCATTCCACCTTTCGATATTAGAATGGAAATTGGCGTTGTTACGTTGGCCATTCTACTTTTTCTCACTTTAATTTTTCAGCCGTCCTTAGCAAATCATTCAGTTACGCAATGGTTCCATTCCACCATAAAAGAAATTGGCGACACACCTGTCATTGGGTTTATCTTTGACATCGTTGGATTCTTTTTTATGTTGAGTGTCGTAACCAAGATGGTGCAAGGAGTGTTGTTTTTAGTGTCAGGACAAGCATTTTCAAAGAAAAAGAACAGTTCGGATGACGACCATTTCGATGAGTTCGAAGAAGTGGATGAAGATTGAATGTTACTGGAAAATGAGTATAGTCTACCTATTATTCTGCCGCTTCAATGGCTTTTAGCATACCTTCTTTGTCAAGGTATCCTTTATGTGTCCAGACCAGCTTTCCGTCGGAATACAAGTTCAAAACAGGTAAGGCATCTATTTTAAGTTCACTAGCAAGGGATTTGTTTTGATCCACATCAATACGTGCTATTCGGACCCGTTCACCTAATTCTGTGCTCAATGCTTCTAAGTCGGGCTTCATTTTTTTGCATGGTGCACACCATTCTGCGTAAAAATCAACCAATACCAGTTTACCGGATTGAATCAATTGGCTGTATTCCTGTGTGCTTATCCCGAGGGTGGAAGCACTTTCATTCACTTCAGGTAGTCCAGCAGAACGCCAATTCATCATTCCACCATCCAGTTCTAACACCTTTTTATATCCTTGTTCCCGCAACCAATTGGCAGCTTGTGCACTTCGTCCTCCTCCGAGGCAATACACCATAACTGTCTTTTCTTTTTCCAATTTGGCAGTTTCTGCTCCGAAATCAGGGCCATTCCAATCCATATTCATCGCTCCCTCTATAAATCCTTGCTGGAATTCTGATGCTGTTCTAACGTCAATTAGTTGCACTCCTTCTTCTTTGGTTGCCTCCTGAAATTCTGTGGGTGATAAAAGTGTTTTGGTAGTTTCGTTACCTTGTCCGATGGAACAAGCGCCGATAAGTAAGGAAAAAACGATAAATGGGATAAGCTTCATGACTGAATGTTTTTTCAAAAATAAAGACGATTTAGTTATTAAAAGGATACCTTGGTTACAAAAAAAGGAGGCAAACGCCTCCTTTTTAACATATTTCTATTCGGTTTAATACCTGTAATGTTCCGATTTGAAAGGACCGCTCACCTGAACACCGATGTAGTTGGCTTGATCTTCCGAAAGCGTTTCGAGTTCTACACCAATTTTCGCTAAGTGAAGACGCGCAACTTTCTCATCCAAGTGCTTAGGTAGCATGTATACATCGTTCTCGTAATTGTCGCTGTTTTGCCATAATTCAATCTGTGCCAACGTTTGATTGGTAAAAGAATTTGACATCACGAAAGAGGGGTGACCTGTGGCACAACCAAGGTTAACCAATCGTCCTTCTGCTAGCACGATGATCTCATTTCCGTTTACATTGTACACATCCACTTGTGGTTTGACGTTGTATTTGCTTGCCCCATGGTTGGTGTTCAACCAAGCCATATCGATTTCATTATCGAAATGACCAATGTTGCAAACGATGGCTTTGTCTTTCATCTTTTCAAAGTGACGACCAACGACGATGTCTTTGTTACCAGTTGTTGTAACGATGATGTCACCAAGGTGAACCACATTATCTAGACGCTTTACCTCAAATCCGTCCATAGCAGCCTGCAACGCACAAATGGGATCAATTTCAGTGACAATTACGCGTGCTCCTGAACCTTGAAGTGAAGCAGCCGAGCCTTTTCCAACGTCACCATATCCGCAAACGACAGCTACTTTACCAGCCATCATGGTATCCGTCGCTCGACGGATTGAATCTACAAGCGATTCTTTACAACCGTATTTGTTATCGAACTTCGATTTGGTCACCGAGTCATTTACATTAATTGCCGGCATTACCAATGTACCGTTCTTTTTACGTTCGTATAGACGGTGAACGCCCGTGGTTGTTTCCTCTGATAATCCTTTGATGTCTTTCGTTAACTCCGGATAACGGTCAAAAACCATATTGGTAAGGTCACCACCGTCGTCAAGGATCATATTCAGTGGCTTCCCATCTTTGAAGGTAAACAATGTTTGCTCAATACACCAGTCAAACTCCTCTTCATTCATTCCCTTCCAAGCAAATACTGGTATTCCTGCTGCTGCAATAGCTGCTGCTGCGTGGTCTTGGGTTGAAAAAATATTGCAAGAGGACCAAGTGACTTCTGCTCCTAAATCCACAAGTGTTTCAATTAGCACAGCCGTTTGAATAGTCATGTGCAAGCATCCTGCAATTCGAGCTCCTGCTAAAGGCATTTTTCCGGAGTATTCTTCACGCAATGCCATAAGGCCAGGCATTTCCGCTTCCGCCAATCGGATTTCTTTGCGACCCCATTCTGCAAGGCTAATATCTTTCACCTTGTAAGCTACTTTTTCTGTTGTATTATTCATTGGATTTTATTTCGTGTTTTTTAGTGATGCAAAAGTAAGAAACTCCTGCCGTTTTTAAGCGGATAATTAAAAAATGTCCGTTGTTCCACTAAGCTAATCTTTTTCGAATCAAGTCTTCCAAGCAGTCTAAAAATCGTGGATGGTCATTTGAACTAGGAACTAGTTGCACCTTTTCACCCCCAAATTCCTCAAATATTTCTTGGTATTCATCTCCAATCTCAATAAGTGTCTCTAGGCAATCGGCTACAAAAGCGGGGCTAAACACCAATAATTTTTTCGCGCCCTTCTTTGCCCATTCCTCCACCACCTTATCCGAAAAGGGTGTTAACCATTTTTTATCCAATCTGGACTGAAAACAAACGGTATAATCCGATTCAACGAGGCCTAATTTTTCAGCAATCAATCGTGTGGTACCATATGCAGTAGCTTTGTAGCAGAATTTATTTTTCTCATTTACCTCCGTTTCACAGGGTTGGTCACCGCATAAGTCAGAACCTTCGTAAACTTTATCAACTTGCCTTTCGGGTAAGCCATGATAGGAAAATAAGATATGGTCGTAGGCTTGGAAGTCAAACGCGGATGCACGGTCAACAACTGAATCGATGTAGCCTTCATGGCCCCAAAACTGACTGATTACTTGTACGTCTGGAATAACCCACCATTTCCGAATAATATTCATAGCTTTTTCAATCGCAGAGCCTGAGGAAGCACTCGCGTATTGGGGAAACAAAGGTAAAATAACAATGCGGTCGTAGTTGGCCTTTCTCATGCGCTCCAAGACAACGTCCATGGAAGGATTTTGGTAGCGCATGGCCATTTCAATGGTAACCTGATCGTTTTTGAATCGTTCGCGCAACAATTCCAAGACCCTTTTGGTATGGGTGAGCAGGGGTGACTCACCATTGCTCATTTCCCAAAGTTCCTTATATACTTTGGCAGATTTAGGCGCTCTAAAAGGAACAATGATTCCATTGACCAGAATCTTTCTTGCCAACCAGGGCAAATCGATGACTCTTGGATCATTTAAGAATTCGCTCAAATACCTGCGCACATCCATCACCTTGGGTGAATCTGGCGTTCCTAATTGTAAAAGTAATACTCCCGTTTTCATGCGTTCATTTGTTTAATCATACGTTCTATCGAATAAGGGTTTTCTCCGGACAGAAGTCCCAAGTGAAGAAGCCGACTTGTAACACTTTCAAGCACCTCTACCTGCAACACCGATTGGCTATCCCATCGGGTTTCGCTAAACCATTCTTTCGTCTGCTGTTCTTGCAAATGGTACCGCCAAGCGATGTCGTGATACGCATTTTCATTTTCCATCACCTCCACCACCAGCTTTTTGATCACCCCGCACATGGTTTGAAGTTCATCATTTCGAGTAGCCAAAACATCCTCCCTTGCAGCAATTACGAAACAGGGCCAAGGGGTTTCAATTGTGGCAATCCGCGCACACTTACCTTGGTCAACAAAGGGTTGTGTGGTGAATTTCTCCCAAAGAAAAAAATCAGCTTCTCCGTTTTCAATCGCCCAAAGACCACCGTATACATCGCCGACCACATTAAAATCAATGTCGGGATGCTTCCATCCTTCCTCCTCGGCGAGGACATAAGCCATGAGGTGCGAGCCGGACCCCATTCTAGAAATGGCAAATTTACCGCCTGAAAAATCCGAAAGTATCTTGTTTTTTTTGGATGTAGAGGTATGAATACCCCAGGTTAGTGGGCTCTCTACATATCCAGAGATGATTTTTGCGGGCAAACCGTTGCAAATTGCCTGAACAATCCCCTCGGTTAACAATACTGCCACATCGATGGATCCCGTTTCCAAACCGCGAATCATTTGTCCTGTTCCGCCGGTCATATCGCTCCAATGCAAGCGTAAACCCTTTTCAGAAAAATCACCTCGCTCTATTCCCAAGCGCCAGGGGTAATTAAAATGCTCGGGAACACCACCAATTTTTAATCCGTTCATATGTTAATTTCGTTCGCTCATTTGCTTATCATAAAGCCTTTTGTATGCGCCATTTGATAACAATAATTCCGCGTGCTTTCCTTTTTCAATGACTCTTCCTTTCTCCAAAACCACAATTTCATCGGCATTTTGTATAGTAGAAAGGCGGTGAGCAACAATAATCGATGTCCTCCCTTTGGTTAAACGCTCTGTTGCCAATTGAATAAGGGATTCTGTTTCGTCGTCGACACTTGATGTTGCTTCATCCAGAACTAAAATTTCCGGGGCATAAACACTTGCACGAATGAAGGCAATCAACTGCCTTTGCCCCACAGAAAGAACCCCTCCGCGTTCTCCTACATCGTAGTCATAATCGCCGGGCAACTTCATTATAAAATCGTGTGCCCCAACCGCTTTTGCAGCAGCAACGACTTCTTCCCGGCTGATGGAATCGTCCCACAAGGTAATGTTGTTATGAATGCTGTCTGAAAATAAAAACACGTCCTGTAAGACAACGGCAATATGCCGACGAACAGTGTCAAGAGAGATTTCTTTCAACTCGGTTTGACCAATACGTATATGGCCATGCTGATAATCGTAAAAACGACCTAACAAATTGATAATGGTTGATTTTCCAGCTCCGGTGGCTCCAACAAAGGCAACGGTTTTGCCCTGCTCAATGGTTAAATTTAGATCAGTGAGCACGAAATCATCGTCTTTATATGCAAAAGATAAATGTTCGAATACGATATGTTGTTGAAAATCGCAATCGTTCGCCCCTTTTATTTCCTGAACGTGTTCCTCAGAATCCAGAATTTCAAAAACCCGTTCTGCCCTAACTGTGCCCCGTTGAAGAACGTTGAATTTATCCGCCAGTTGTCGAATCGGTCTGTAAAGCATGTTCACGTACAACACGAACGAAATGATTTCACCATACATTAGTTGAATTTCGTCTTTCGATGTTCCGGATGCCTTTACCGCACCGTAAACTAACAAAAATGCAATTGAGAGCGAGCTTAGTAACTCGACTACCGGAAAGAAAATGGAATTTGCCCAAACGGCATTTATATGTGCTTGACGATGCCCTTTGTTGATTTCTTGAAATTGCGCGTATTCTGCATCTTGCCTGTTGAAAAGCTGCACCAAAGACATGCCTGTTAACCGTTCCTGAACGAAGGTGTTTAAGCGGTTCACCTGCTGTCGTTCCAATTGAAAAGAGGCATGCATGGCCCGAGCGAAAATACGGGTGGCAAATAAGAGTAATGGAATGGGAGCCAATGTCAAAAGGGTCAATTGCCAGTTCATTGAAAACATAATACAAATGACCACAATCAACGCCAACAAGTCGCCTGCAATGTCCATGAGACCTGATGAAAACACTTCCGTTATGGCCTCAAGGTCAGATACCACTCGCGTTACCAATGAACCGATAGGTGTTCGATCAAAATACCTTATACGGAAGCTCATTAGGTGTTTAAACAAACGTTTTCGAAGGTCTCGGATAATTGATTGGGCGAGCAAATTCGAGAAAAACGCATTGCTGAATTGAAGAAAGCCCTCAAAGATTAAAAGTGCCAAGACTACCATACTCCAGAAAAGCAACATGTCCGGATTTTGCTCCGTTACAATGTATTTGTTAACCATGTCGCCGATCAACCATGGGCGTATGGGACTTGTGGCAGCAATGAGAATTGTTCCCAGTAAGGCGAGCAGGAAAAGCCCCCTGTATGGGGCGGTATGTCGAAGCAAGCGAAAAAAAATGCTTGTATTCATTTGAGGAATCCTTGATTTATGTTGGCGCAAAGTTACCTAAAACCATCGATGTAATTACTCGTTGACCAAAGGGGGCGCTATGTTAGAATTACAATTCTTTAGCAACTTTGTTTTTGAAAAAGAATGTAACTTTATGCAAACTCAATAAAATGGTCCACAACTTATCCAATACACACTCCTTATTTACGGTTTTTTTAGGTGAAATCCGGGATGCCATTATACAAAAAGACCCACTTCGTTTTCGTCGAAACATGGAGCGTATGGCTGAAATCATGGCGTATGAAATCTCCAAGCAATTGGAATTTACCGAGGCATCGATTACCAC
This sequence comes from Crocinitomicaceae bacterium, assembly GCA_044372835.1. Classification (GTDB taxonomy): domain Bacteria; phylum Bacteroidota; class Bacteroidia; order Flavobacteriales_D; family Crocinitomicaceae; genus M0103. The sequence goes on from JBILRE010000009.1 coordinate 111,798, forward strand.
ACCCCTCGGAATTGCAGAAACACATACGCTGAAAGACCAGCCTGTGCTGGCTACCATTTTAAGAGCTGGATTAGCGATGCATCAGGGGCTTTTAAATTATTTTGATCGTTCAGAAAGTGCATTTATTTCGGCTTACCGTAAACATTCAAGCTTGGAAGATTTTGACATTCAAGTTGAATACCTTGCCTCTCCAAAGTTAGACGACCGCATTGTTATCATAAGCGACCCCATGCTGGCCACGGGAAGCTCTATGGTGATGGTCTACAAGGCATTGCTTCGACAAGGAAAACCCAAAAAAGTGATCATCGCTTCTGCTATCGCTACACCAGATGCATTGGAATATGTGCGCAGGCATGTGCCAGATACAACCGATATTTGGGTAGGTGCTATCGATAAGGAATTGACGGCCCAATCTTATATTGTGCCAGGACTTGGAGACGCAGGAGACCTGGCTTACGGCGAGAAATGTTAACTAATGGAGTGGGGTAGTTTATTGACCGTTTTCGGGATGTCCACCTTTAAGTTTATGTTTGCACCCCTAACTGGAAAAGGATTGTCTTTGCCGTTTTGGGAGACATTTTTAACGTGTTGGATTGGAGGAACCTTCAGCGCAGCCATTTTCTTTTACGCAAGCGAATTTGTTATAAAATTATCTAGAGAAAGGCGTGAGAAAAAGGCAAACGAAGCAATCGCAAACGGAATGATGCCGCCAATGGTCAAACGCTTCACAAAGATGAACCGTTTCATTATCCGCATGAAACGAAGCATGGGGATTTATGGCATCTGCTTTTGGGCACCATTCTTTTTATCCGTGCCAATTGGGAGCGTAGTTGTGGCAAAATTTTACGGCAATGAAAACCGTGCATTTCCATTGGTTATCTTGGGAATGGGAATCAATGCACTTCTTATGTGCTCCTTGATTTATGGTGTGTTATAGGATGAAAGGGAAACATCTTTTTTTCGATCTGGACCGAACCCTTTGGGATTTTGAAACCAACTCCGAGTTGACACTAAGGCATCTTTTCCATCACTTGCAATTGAACCAACATATTCCGGAATTCGCATCGTTCTTGTCGGTTTATCAGCGTGAGAACGCGTTGCTCTGGAAGGCATATGGATTGAACCAGGTGACAAAAAACCACTTGAGAAATGCACGCTTTGAACGAACGCTAAACAAATTCTCGATTCGTGACAATACGCTGGTAGAACAATTAAGCGATGGATACGTGGATTTGTCTCCGAAACAAAAGGCCTTGCATGAGAACGCCATTCAAACATTGGAGGAACTGAAAAACGATGGCTATATGATGCACATCATTACGAATGGATTCAAAGAAGTGCAATACACCAAATTAAAAGAATCCGGTTTAAAGCCCTTTTTCGGTGAGGTGATTTGTTCTGAAGAAATCGGGAAAAACAAACCTTCATTAGAAATTTTCCAATATGCACTTTCCAAAGCCCGGACAATACCGAAAGAGTCTGTTATGATTGGAGACGATTTAGAGGCCGACATTATCGGTGCCTTGAATGCCGGAATGCATGCCATTCATTTTCTGCCCGATTCAGATAGGTTAGGAGATGTAAATGATTTTTGTACGGTTACCAACTTAAACCAACTTCCGGAGGTATTACCAAACCTGTTAAAAACTACTTACTAATTGGCAATACTACCTTTGTCAAGGACCATGAACCTACAGCCAATTTCAACCGATTTGGATTCCAAATATACATATGTAACATTGCCTCGGGCTCAATACCTTGGGGTAGATTGAAAGCAGCGTAAAAGAAACCTTCTTGGCGGACTAGCTCAGATTGGTCGTAAGCGATGTAGAATAATGGCTGCCCGTTTTTTATTACCTGTTTCCCCTTTTGCTCTAACGTGGCGACCATGAAAATGGAGCTGTCTTTCATGGATTTCGCTTGACATTCGAATTTATAATAAATATTCATTGCCTGTCCATTCAATAAATGGTAAGCTGGAATTTTGATGTCCTGCAAGAATTCATCCGTTGTGGCATGAACATTCTTTTTGCCTGAAAAAAGTATTTTCTCTTTTGTTTTGGCCCCTGTCTTTTTATTGCTGAATAATACGAAATGACTCCCTCGGGTGAAAAAACTGCGATCGATCAGCGGATAACGGTTCCGGATCATTTCCATGAAAACGGGATAGTCGTATGCATTATTAAAACTATAACAGAAAAAAGCTGTTTTGGAGGAAGAAATGCGTCTCGATAGGCGCTTTAGAGCATCAGGTTCGTCCCAATCAATAATCGGCTCTTTCAGTGGTGTATTCAGGTAATAATTGATGTATTCAATGTTGTTAAAATTGGAAGCAAAAGTGATATTGGACTCGCCTTTTGCCTTTACGGCAAGATTTATCTGTTGCCCAATTTCTTTAAAGACACCAAAATGGTGTGTACCCATTACCTTGTAAACCCAAAAACTATGTATCAATAACACTGCGGAAACACCCGTTAGTCCAAATCGCAAGATGTTCGTTTGTTGAAATGAAATGGAACCTAAAACACCTATTAGAAGGAAAGGCAGTAAAAATACGATGACCAAATCCCTTAAAATCGGAGTGTAAAACCATGATATAAGGTAGCCAAGGAGCAGCACTAGAATGAAGAATACGACTAATTCATAGAGCCCTTCCTTTACGCTTTTTAATCTATGTTGCGCAATAAGTAATGCGATCAATAGGATGACCAAAAAGACGACAAACCACGATTCGTTTAAAACCAGCCAAAGGGTGTCCATTAACCAACGGTGGTCTGGAGGAGCAAGCCATTGAAGTCCTCCTTTTCCCAATTGTGCCAGTGTGGCATTTGCATGCGGCAAAAAACCAATTACACCTAACACTCCTGAAATGAATATCCCTTTCTTATGCGCGTTTTTCAGTGTTATAAATGAGAACCCAATGAACAGGAATGCCACCAAACCAGCAAAATAATGAGAAAGAATGGCGCCGCAAGCCCCCAATCCCATAACCGTTATTTCACGCCAGCTTAAATTGCCTGTTTTTTTAACAACTATGTAAACACAGCACATCATAATCAGGAAAAATACACCGGCGTTATAAGGCCGAGCAAAAGTGGAATGCATGATTAAAAATCCAAGGGTGCCAGTTATTACCGCGTAACAAAGACCAGCGTATTGATGTACGTGATTTTTGAGGGTGTTGTAAACCATACATTGACCGAAAATAAACAGTATGATGCCGGGAAGACGAACCATAAATTCTCCTTCTCCAAAAAAACGAACCCAAATCCACAACAATGCTTGATAAAGAAAAGGATGCATATCGCCAAAAGTGACGCCATAAAACCAGAAGTTGTTCCAACCATTTAGCCGAGTTCTTACAAGTGCACTCAATTCATCGTTTGAAAACCCATGACCGGCGCTAAAAACGATTCTAGCAGCAACAGCGGCCATTAAAACAGTCAGAAATACCCAATGTTGGCGAAACCAAGAAGATTTATTCATTCAATCCTTGCCTCATTTTTTCATAGAGGACCATTCCTACGGAAACACCTACATTAAGCGATGACATATCCGATTGCATGGGGATCTTGACCTTTAAATCACACATATTCATCAAGTCACTGCGGATACCATTCTCTTCTGACCCAAAAATCAAGGCAACTGGCCCTCGTAAATTCGATTTGTATACCGGGGTGGAGGATTTTTCTGTACAGGCTACAAGCCTGATTCCGCACTGCTGTAAATAAAACAAAATGTCTTTAATTTCCTCGCCTCGGGCTACAGGAAGTGATGTCAATGCACCAGCAGATGTTTTTATCGCATCAGCCGTGACTTGCGCAGCACCTTTGGAGGGAATAACTAACGCATCTGCGCCCATACATAGGGCTGTCCGGGCTATGCCGCCTAGGTTACGAACATCAGTTATGCGGTCCAATACAACGATGCAGGGGTGTTTGCCGTTATCTAACAATCCCTCAACAAAAGGTTCGATTTCAATATAACTGACCGGACTTGCAAAAGCTACTACACCTTGGTGGTTACCTTCAGTTAGCGAGTCAAGCTTTTCGTGAGGAACGTATTGAATAACATAATCCTTTCCCTTCAGTACCTCCCTTAATGCTTCGAAATTTTCTTTTTGTATGCCCTTTCGAATCAGAATTTTATTGATAACAGTTCCGGCATTAATGGCTTCCATAACGGCGTGTAAACCGTATATAAGATGTCCTGGTTCAGCCTTCTTCCGGTATCCGCTTGTGCCTGTTTTCATATATTTGCTGTTAATTTAATATCAATATTGGGGTCAAGGCTCAAGGCCACAGGGCAGCGCTTTCCAATCTCTAAAAGTTTTTCTACCAATGCACCGTCCCATCCGTTACCTGAAAAGTCAATATGGATTTCCAATGAACCAATTCTTCTTGGTGTCGCATTCATACCCTTCAATACCCGAGCTTTCGCAAATTCAAAGTGAATGCCATGCCCCTGGCAATAAATCCCTATAATCGTTAGTAAACATGAAACATATGCGGATGCCACTAAATCCGTCGGTGAAAAGGCCTCACCTTTACCTTGGTTGTCCAAGGGCGCATCGGTTTGAATAATCGTTCCCGATAGCTGGTGAGTCAATTCTGTTCGCAATCCTCCTTTATATTCGATGATGGCTGTCATTTTCCCTTTTTAATGTTGTATTTTTGTAACGGATTTACCTTTGTTCAAAATTAGTTTAATTTGGGTTAAGATAACCATCGATTAAACCCTCTTCAAGCTTTTTTGTTAAGGTGAAAGAATTCTACTGAAAAGTGTTGAAGAAACATGGAAGAGAACACGATTAAAACCAAGAAGCCCAAGTGGCTAAGAGTGAAGTTACCAACAGGTGAGAAATACAGAAAGGTTCGCTCGTTGGTAGAAGAGCACAAATTACATACAATTTGCGAAAGCGGCAGTTGCCCGAACATGGGTGAGTGCTGGGGCGAGGGCACGGCGACATTCATGATTTTGGGTAACGTTTGCACCCGTTCTTGCGGATTTTGCGCAGTAAGTACAGGTCGACCGGAAGAGGTGGACCCTTTTGAAGCCGGTAAAGTAGCACACAGCGTAAAAACCATGGGGGTGAAACATGCCGTGATTACCTCTGTTGATAGAGACGACCTAAAAGATGGGGGGGCAGACATGTGGGTTCAAACCGTTCGAGCCATTCGTCACCGCTCTCCAGGAACAACATTGGAAACCCTTATTCCCGATTTTGCTGGAAATTGGGAAAACCTTCAAAAAATCATTGATGTTGCACCTGAAATTGTTTCCCATAACTTGGAAACAGTAAGAAGACTTACCAAAAAAGTACGTATTCAAGCGAAGTACGATCGTAGCCTGGAAGTCTTGTTTCGTTTGAAAAAAGGCGGTATGCGCACTAAGTCGGGAATAATGCTCGGTTTGGGCGAATCTGAGGAAGAAGTAATGGAAACGCTAGAGGACTTAAAGTCAGTACAAGTCGATGTGGTAACATTGGGACAATACCTTCAGCCTACACCGAAACACTTGGCTATTCACGAGTTCATCACTCCTGAAAAATTTGACTACTATAAACAAATTGGACTTGAAATGGGTTTTAAATACGTGGAAAGCGGTCCGCTCGTAAGGTCCTCTTATCACGCCGAAAAACATCTTTTTTAGTCAGAGATGTATTTTTTACAAGAAAAACTTTGCAAAGTTATTGACAGCGCATTTAAATTGGATTATTTTTGTAATTGGGTACACCATTCGATAGACAATGTTAGACATTGAATTGCACGTGCCTCGAAAATTAGTTTAGGATAAACAGAGATATGATGAAAAAAAACAGAATCGTATTGGCAGTTGTAGGTGGTGTTGCCGCAGTGGCAATGATTGCCTTGAGTACTTTCTCTTTGGACTCTTCAAAGGGGGCGTATCGTAAAAAGAGCTTACCAAATATGGAAAGTTCTTCTGCAGAAGACGCAGAAGCGTGGATGCGTGCCCGCTTTATTGATGAAACTACGGGACAACCCATCGCTAAAGAGAAGTTGGAAATGATCCGTAAGAAGTTTGCAAAAATGAACCGCAACAAAAACATTGCGTTCACAGAGCAAGGTCCAGACAATATTGGTGGTAGAACAAGAGCTATACAAGTAGACCGAACCAATATCAATCGCGTTTGGGCAGGTGGCGTTTCAGGTGGTTTATTTGTTTCGACTGACAGAGGGGATTTCTGGACGCGAGTCGATTCTTACATCGCAGACGGAGCCTCTCCTTACATTTCTAGTATGACTCAAACACCAGATGGGACGCTATTTGTTTCAACTGGTTTTGAAGGAAAATTTAATGAGTTTTTTGGAGCTGGCAATGGGGTTTGGTATTCAACGGATTTCGGTGGTTCATGGACCAAAATAAATGGGACAACCACTGTTACCGAAATAGTCACATCAGATGTGCCCACTGACAATTGGGTTTGGATGGCAACCTCCACCGGATTGAAAAAATGGAAAATGGGAGAAACATCCCTAACAAGCATCACTCCAACGGCAGGATCTTGTAATACCGTCCAGATTTCTAAAGATGGTCAAGTAGTTGTTGGAGCATTCGGTTCCAATAAAACGTTTGTGTCAACAAATGGCGGGCAAGATTGGATGGATAAATCCGGTTCTGGTTCTGGATTGATTCCCTCAGGAGCCCCGCGCGTTGAATACGCCATTTCTCATCAACGTGTTAATGGAAAGTACTCGTTATATGCTGTTCGTACGAATTCGAACCTATCAGGCATGAACGTATCTCACGACGATGGGAACACTTGGAGCCAGTTCGTTGGTGCTTCCGGTACACCGAGTAACCTAGATATTTACCGTAACCAAGGCGGTTATAACTCCATTGTTACTGTTGTTCCTACCGATAACGAGAAAATCCTAATTGGTGGAATTGATGTTTGGCAATGGAAACAAACTGTGAACAACCCTCCTTCAGGAGGTTTCGAAAAGCTTTCTAATTGGTTCTTGCCTCCTTTCTCCGATAAATATGCACATGCCGATCAGCATGAAATGAAATGGGATAATTTGAATCGACTATATGTAGGAAACGATGGAGGTGTGAACATCACCGACGATTATGGCGTTAACTGGTATCCAGCTAATAGAGGGTATAACGTAACACAATTTTATGGCATCGCTTTCGATAGAGATGGGGCAGTTATGGGAGGTACCCAGGATAACGGTACCTTGTATAATGACCACACACTTTCTACCTTTAAAGAATTTAGGGAAGTAACAGGTGGAGATGGTTTTGAATGTGAAATCTCCTTCTTTAACCCAAGGGTAATGTTCTCATCAATTTATTATAATTCCATTCAGCGTTCAGGAGACCGAGGCCAAACATGGAGTTCATTTGTTCCTACCTTCCCAGGAACATATGATCCCGCTGGAACAGATGGAAGTTCCTTCCACCCATTCCACACGGAATTCGTTTTCGCGGAACACTACGATACAAATTCCGAAGATTCAGTAACCTTCGTTCCAACGAAAAACTACGCTGCAGGTGCAACAGTGAAGGTACCAAGCTTGGCATCAGGAGATACGATACTTTATGTGACGGCCAATGCACTATATTTTGACGATACCCTGCATTACGATCCATCAGAAGATCAAAACGATGTTTCTGTGGTAAACACCCTAAACGGACAAACCGTATTATTAGGTAATTACTCTTGGACTCCTTTTTCTAGTGCCTCTGGAAACAATCCACCAGTGGTTGGTGATACATTATTGGTTGACTTCTTAACAGGTGCGGATACAGTTGTTGTGGGCAGCCTGGGAACTTATGTACACCATTACGGCATCAACAATGCTACCGGCGAATTGTACAGCATGGGGTCTGATACGATTGCCTTCAACGTAGCTTGGGATACCCTAATAGTTCAAGATCCATATCAATCATGGTTCTTAATGTATGTAAATGCGAATGGTGGCGAGCTTTGGGGAACAAGAAATGCTGCGCGTTTAGCGGCTACAGACGCACAATGGGTGATCGTTGCTAAAGGCATCGGTGGAGGACTCAACAACAACATCGATATTGAATTCTCTCGTGACTTGAATCGCTGTTATGTAAGTGCAGGAAATGGGGTGTACCGAATAGATGATTTAGGAAGTGTTTATACGTCCGATCCCAACTTCGAGTCAAAAGCGGGTTACCACGGTACCGGATTAAGTACGCTGCCAACGGCAACGACGAAAACACAAATAACAACAACCGATTATGAAGGAATTGCAGTGAACCCTAATAACGCAAGCGACTTGGTTTGTTTCCCTGCATTTGGTGGAACAGTTAGAAGGTCCTTAAACGCAACCAGTGCGACTCCTTCTTTCACCGCTCTCTCTGCGATTGCAGGTGGTGTGGCATGTTACGATGGAATCATCGATCGAGATGATTCAGACATCATTGTTGTGGGAACATCGGAAGGAGTGGTTGTTACAGAAGACGGTGGTGGAACTTGGGAAAATGCGTCAGCAGGTTTTGAAGGAACGCCAGTATTCGAAGTACGTCAATCATGGAGGACTTGGGATGAAGGAAATGCTCGTCCGGGTGAAATCTATATCGGTACCTTTGGTCGTGGTATTTGGAGCAGTGCGGCATACTTGGGGATTGGTGAGTACGATAATAACGGAAACCAGATTTTCAAAACCAAATTGAAAACATATCCGAATCCAACCAACGACTATACCACACTGACATTCAATTTGAAGGAAACATCCAATGTGAACGTATATGTGTATAGCATTACAGGTACGTTAGTTAAAACAATCACAAATAAAAATGTACCGGAAGGGGCACAAACCCTTACGATCAATTGCGACGAGTTGCAGCGAGGTACATACATCGTGAAATTTGTAGCTGGTAAACAAAACGATTCAGTGAAGTTCATCAAGTTGTAAAGAATATCTATTAGTTAAAAATGGCTGTCTTTTAAGACGGCCATTTTTAGTTTATATCCGTGCAGATTCACTTAAAAAAACTACTTTTACATTACTAAAATTTGTTTTATGGAATCATTTGATTTGGTTGTTTTAGGTTCAGGTCCAGGGGGCTATGTATGCGCTATTCGGGCATCGCAATTGGGATTGAAAACGGCCATTGTTGAAAAATACAATACGCTTGGAGGAACTTGCTTAAACGTGGGATGCATTCCTTCAAAGGCCATGCTCGATTCATCAGAACATTTCCATAATGCAACGCACACTTTTGCCGAACACGGCATTTTAACAGGAGAGGTGAAGGCAGACCTTGCTCAAATGATTAAAAGAAAAAACGAAGTGGTTTCCACAACGTGTGCTGGTGTGAAGTTTTTAATGGATAAAAATAATATAACTGTTTTTCATGGTTTGGGTTCATTTGTGGATGCCCAAACGATCAAAATTACGTCAGAGGGAAGCGTTCAAGAAATAAAAGGTAAAAATGTGGTGATTGCTACCGGATCAAAACCCAATTATTTCCCGGGAATGGAACCAGATAAAAAGCGTATCATCACCTCAACGGAAGCCCTAAACCTGCCAGAAATACCAAAACGTATGCTCGTTATTGGAGGTGGGGTAATTGGTTTGGAATTGGGTTCTGTATATGGTCGATTGGGTACCCAAATAGATGTTGTAGAATTTGCACCATCCATCATCCCAACAATGGATGCCGCACTCGGAAAAGAATTAACTCGTATCTTAAAAAAAGAAGGGTTTAAATTCCATATGGAGCACAAAGTCCAAGAAGTAAAAAACACTGGTAATGGAGTTGTTTTAACGGCATTAAATAAAAAAGGTGAAACCGTTACCCTAGAAGCGGATTATTGCCTCGTAGCCGTTGGAAGGAAGCCTTTTACAGAAGGCCTGAACCTTTCTAACGCAGGGATAGCAACCAACCAAAGAGGTCAAATCGAAATAAACGATCACCTGCAAACTTCCGTGCCCTCCATATATGCCATTGGAGACGTTGTGAGGGGAGCTATGCTCGCTCATAAAGCGGAAGAGGAAGGCGTTTTTGTTGCGGAGGCAATAGCCGGACAAAAGCCACATATCAATTACAACCTAGTACCCGGTGTCGTATATACTTGGCCGGAGGTGGCTGCTGTAGGGAAAACAGAAGAAGAGTTAAAGGCTGCTGGTGTCGATTACAAGGCTGGATCATTTCCTATAAAAGCGTTGGGGCGAGCACGAGCAAGCATGGACACCGCTGGATTGATTAAAATATTGGCCGATGCCAAAACCGATGAAGTTCTGGGAGTACACATGGTCGGTCCAAGGGTAGCTGATTTAATCATGGAAGCTGTTGTTGCAATGGAATACCGTGCATCCGCAGAAGACATTGCCCGTATTTGTCATCCTCATCCGACGTACTCTGAAGCGGTGAAGGAGGCAGCTTTAGACGCAACTGATAAAAGAGCAATGCACGTTTAACAATGTTATTTGAAACGAGTTTTTGATATCCTTTTTGCTTCGCTTGCTTTACTTCTATTTCTACCGTTGAGCATTCCCATTTCCTTATGGATTTTATTGGGGTCAAAAGGTGGTTTGTTCTACCGACAAGAACGAATTGGGCAATACGGAAAACCGTTCAAGATCCTGAAGTTCAGAACCATGTATATGGATGCGGATAAGCAGGGTACACTAACGGTAGGCATGCGCGATCAACGTATCACTAAAGCCGGTTATTTATTAAGAAAATACAAACTGGATGAATTTCCTCAGTTTGTAAATGTACTGAAAGGCGAAATGAGCGTGGTTGGTCCCAGACCTGAAGTGGATGAATTCGTCAAACTCTATTCTGAAGAACAAAAGGAAGTTCTCATGATGAAACCGGGTATTACCGACTATGCGTCCATTGCCTATTTTGAGGAAAACAAGTTATTGGCTCATTCCTCCAATCCAAGAAAAACCTATATTCAAGAGATCATGCCAGCCAAACTGGCCCTGAATAAAAAGTACAAGGATCAGGCACATTTAGGAACAGACCTGTTACTGATTTTTAGAACCTGTTTGAAATTCTTCTCTTGAATTCATGGCATGTTCTTTGGTATTGGCCAAGCGCTCAAAATGATTATATTTACTAAAAAACAAAAAAATGAAAAAAGTATTATTCTTCACAATTAGTATTCTTTCTGCCTCTTTGTATTCGCATGCTCAAATAAAGCCCTTTGTATTGTTGAATGCAAATCCTTCAACTCAGGTATTATATATGAATTACGACAATATTATTGATGTTGCCGGTAATGGTATGAATGAGATTAAATTGGTTGGAAACGGCGTTACCTTGAAAAAGATAAATGAAAATAAATATTCTGCGAGGGTTTCAACCGGATCTACAAAGTCTGCAACAATTGCTGTTTCAGGTGTAACTTTGGCAAAAAAGACGGTTAGTCTAGGTACATTTATGTATCAAGTAAGACCACTTCCAACGGCCGTTTTATACCTCGACAGCAACGACCCAAAAAGCATGATTGGACGTGATGGTGTTCATGACCTTCAAGTAAAAATGCCTGTTGATTTACCATTTGCTGCTGAGGTTACCAATTGGAATGTAATGCTTGAAAACGGAGCTTCATACACGGGTACGGGATCCGACTTAAGTGCAGCTACCAATACAGCCATTGCTAATGCACCTGCTAGGTCTTCGATTACCATTAATGTAACGTACACAGTGACAGAGAACGGAACGACAAGCACCAAAAATATAAGTGGTGTTTACTACGTGGAATAAGAAATAAAACGGGATTTATGAAAGCAGCTTTCGGGCTGCTTTTTTTATGGAATTACAAAGAAGGCAAGTAAACAGCCCGATAATATAGCCAATAGCTTAAATAAATGAAACGTGTGGTTTTCGGCTGTCTCAAAAATGATCGTTGTAGAAATGTGGAGAAACATTCCTACCACTATGGCCAATATCATGTGGTAATCCACACCGATTTGTTCGGCAGGCATATAAAGTCCTATTAATAAACCTAAAGGGGTCATAATACCAAACAATACCAGAAAAATCCAACTACTACTGGCTTTGATGGATGTTTGAAGCAACAAGGTCATTAAAGCAACTGCGACCGGAAATTGATGAAAAATGATTCCAAAAAGAAGGGTGTCATCTGTCCCATGATGATGTCCTCCCACCTCAGCATGTATTCCTGCAATTTGGTTTCCAAGCGGAATTCCTTCTATAATGGAATGTATCGATAACGAGAGAAATAATCCCCATGGCATGGCCTGACCTTTGTGTACATGCACATGACCATGCTCGATACCTCCAGAGAAAAATTCTAGAATCAACTGTACCAAAAAACCAACAAGGATGTACATACCTATTCCTAAACCAGTTTCTTCCGCTGAATATAAATCGGGCAACAAGTGCAAGCATGCGATGGCCAATAAGAAACCGCCACTGAAAGCTAAAGCCAACTTAATGAACTGATCCTTATTAGACTGCTTGAGGGATTGAACGAATATCCCCCCAACCAATACAGGCAGCAACAAATATACAGAGGTGAGTAAAGCTTGCATCATTCGACTTTTTGAGCAACGAGAATCAACCTATCTGAGCACGCAGCATCAAAAGACGCTAATGCATAGTCGCCGTACACCTCTTTCAAATCATAACCACTTCTATTCAATAAGCGTTTGAAATCCGCGAGATCAAGAAATTGAACACGCTCCTGAAAGGAAAGTTGCACATCACCATCAGTAATATGGATATCCTTGTAAATGTGCTTTCCGTCAAACCTGCGTTGCAAATGAAATTTCACGCCATTTACTTGTTTATGTTCTTCTGAGTTTAGCTTGCTAACAACTCGCTGCGCATTCATGAAATCAATAACGAACAATCCATTTGGTTCGAGTACCTGATGAACGGCTTTCATCACCTGCTCGTTTTCTTTGGGGTCTTCAAAGTATCCGAAGCTGGTAAACAGGTTGAAAACGGCGTCAAAGTGCTCACCTGCTAATGGTAGACGCATATCATGTACTAAGAAGCTTAATGTTGCTTGTTCATACTGCCGTGCATGCTCAATGCTATTCGGAGACAAATCCACGCCAAGTACCTTTAGCCCATGCTGGTGTAGCATGAAAGCATGTCGGCCTTTGCCACAAGCCAAATCCAACACATGTGCATCTTTAGGGAGTTGCAAAGCATTCAATAAGCACTCAATAAAACGCGAAGCTTCCTCCTCGTCTCTGTTTTGATATAACAGGTGGTAATATGGGCTGTCAAACCAATTCGCAAACCACTCATTTTCTTCCATAGATCAAAGATACTGTTTTTATGTAGGTAGCATCGAGTCCAATTTAGTCAATGAGTACTTGTTCGTAGATTTGCTAAAAATGTTGTACCTTCAACCGTCTATGCATTCGCTTTACCCAACTTTTCAATTCCTTGAACATGAGGAAATCCTGCTTTCATTTAAAGGAAAATTGGGACCTGATACCATTCAAAACCTGATTTCCATATTCGAAAAGGGAGTGAGAAAGGAAGAAGTTGACAACAGTACGGTTAGAAAAATGCTTGGAGTATTTATCGAAGCAATACAAAATGCTTTTCATTATGCCGAACCAGGACCCGATGAAACAAGCAGTACCATGGTGGTAGTCCGAAAAAATACCGATTCATTCTCTATTCAAACAGGCAACTACATTGGCGTAGTAAAAATCCCTCCTCTAGAGGGATACCTAAACGAACTGAACAAACTCAATACCCTTGAGTTGAAAGAGCGCTACAAGGAAAAATTAAAAAATGGTATTTTTTCAAGTAAAGGAACTGCAGGTTTGGGCATGATTGACATGCGCAGAAAATCAGGGAATGCAGTAGCGTTTCATTTTGAACCTATCAATGCATTTTATGCCTTTTTAAGTTTACAACTAACGATTCAAATCGATGAATATGAATAACTTAATCATTGAACCAACGTCCATGACACCAAGGGTGGAATTTCTTTATCAATTAGGAACGCTAAAGCTAACCGGCAGATCGATACCAGAGAATTCCATGGAGTTCTTTCAACCATTGCACGAATGGACGAATTCCTACATGGAACAACCCCAATCGGAAACAATTTTTGAAATTCGCCTGGAGTATTTTAATACGTCTAGCTCAAAGTCATTGCTTGAGCTCTTAAAAAAATTCGAATCAATACACGAAAAAAACTCAACTCTTTTGGTAAGGTGGTACCACGAAGAGGACGATGAGGATATGATGGAAGCTGGTGAGGATTACCAAGCTATTATTTTGTTGCCTTTCGAATTTATTGCGGTGGATGAGTTGTGAGGCATTGCGCATTGGATTAACAGGAGGAATTGGGGCTGGGAAGTCCTATGTTGCACGTATAATCCAAGCGATGGGTTACCCCGTATTTCATTCGGATGAAGTAGCGAAAACCATCCTGAATAGCGACGAGCAACTTCATGCGGAGCTTCGTGAATTGTTCGGGGAAGAGGTTATGGAGCTTGGCCTTCCGAACAAAGCATACTTGGCCATGCTCATTTTTAGCGACAACGAAAAAAGGGAAAAGTTGAATGCGCTTATTCACCCACGTGTAAGAGTCCAATTTAACGCTTTTTGCGCAAAATTTCCGGATGGAATCGTATTCAACGAGGCAGCCATTTTGTTTGAGACAGGAACATACAGAAACTTGAATGCAACTATTCTGGTTACCGCACCGGAAAAGCTTAGGCTAAAACGCATTATCGAACGGGATAACTGTACAAGTGAACTCGCTGAAGCAAAAATCGCCTCCCAATGGTCGGATGAAATGAAAGTACCCTTATCCGACTACCTCATAATCAACGACGATCATACGCCACTGCTATCCCAAGTAGAGGAAATCTTATCCAAATGCAAGAATAAATTGACCGAAAACGAACAGGTATAAAAAACCCTCTTCATTGGAAGAGGGTCGTATATGAAGACGTCACTGCTATCTGTACATTCAGGAAGCAGTAAACGAAAAAGAGTCCACATGCAGTGGACTCTGTGTTTTGAGGCAACAGCTTGTTACATCATTCCTGGCATACCGCCTGGCATTCCGCCCATCGCTGGTGCATTTTCCTCTGGCTCATCCACGATAACACATTCCGTAGTCAACAACATCGAAGCAATAGATGCTGCATTCTCTACGGCAATTCGTGTAACCTTGGTTGGATCAATAACCCCTGCAGCGTATAAATTTTCGAACGTTTCTGTGCGTGCGTTGTACCCGAAGTCATTGCTGCCTTCCCTCACCTTTTGAACGATTACGGCTCCTTCACCGCCAGCATTGGCAATGATTTGACGTAATGGTTCTTCAACAGCGCGCTTAACGATTTGAATACCTGTTAATTCATCTTCATTTTCAGCTTTTAGGCTGTCAAGTGTTTCAATAGAGCGAATAAGAGCCACACCACCGCCAGGAACAATTCCCTCTTCGACTGCTGCCCTTGTGGCAGCTAATGCATCTTCCACTCGGTCTTTTTTCTCTTTCATCTCAACTTCAGTGGGTGCCCCTACATAAAGTACAGCTACGCCTCCTGCTAGTTTGGCCATACGCTCCTGAAGCTTTTCACGATCGTAATCTGAGGTTGTTGCTTCAATTTGGGCTTTGATTTGTCCAATGCGAGCCTGAATGTCTTCTTTTTTACCTGAACCATTCACAATGGTCGTATTGTCTTTATCAATTTCGATTTTTTCTGCGGTGCCAAGCATGTCCAATGTGGCGTTTTCAAGCGTAAATCCACGCTCTTCTGATATCACTTGTCCACCAGTTAGAATGGCGATGTCTTCCAACATAGCCTTTCTTCTGTCGCCAAATCCAGGGGCTTTTACCGCTGCAATCTTTAGCGAACCTCTAAGACGGTTTACAACCAACGTAGCCAATGCTTCTCCGTCGACGTCTTCAGCAATAATCAACAATCCTCTTCCTGTTTGAACCGCAGGCTCCAAAATAGGCATCAATTCCTTCATATTGGAGATCTTCTTCTCGCAAATCAAGATGAGTGGTTTTTCCATTTCAGTGACCATTTTTTCAGCATTTGTCACGAAATACGGAGAAAGATAACCTCTGTCAAATTGCATTCCTTCTACCGTTTTTACTTCGGTCTCAGTTCCCTTTGCTTCCTCTACTGTAATAACACCATCGTTCCCAACAACCTTCATCGCCTCAGCAATCAATGCACCGATGGAATCGTCGTTATTCGCTGATATGGCCGCAATTTGCTTAATCTTGTCGTTTTCCGAACCGACTACTTGGGATAGTTTCCCTAGGTTCTTTACGACCTCGTGAACGGCTTTGTCAATACCGCGCTTTAAATCCATAGGATTGGCACCTGCCGCTACGTTTTTAAGCCCCGCGCTAATGATGGCCTGCGCAAGGACCGTTGCGGTTGTAGTTCCATCTCCGGCAATATCTGCTGTTTTGGATGCAACCTCCTTCACCATTTGAGCTCCCATGTTTTCAATAGGATCTTTTAATTCAATTTCCTTTGCTACGGATACCCCGTCTTTTGTAATGTGAGGAGCACCGAATTTTTTTCCAATAACGACATTGCGTCCCTTTGGCCCTAACGTTACCTTAACAGCGTTAGCCAACGCATCGACACCTTTTTTTAGTTTGTCGCGTGCATCTACATCAAATAAAATTTCTTTTGCCATGTTTTTACTTTTTTCAGTTAATTAAAAAATACCGTAAATATCCGATTCCCGCATGATTAAGTAAGTGGTACCGTCCAGTTTAATTTCTGTACCGGAATACTGACCGTACAATACGACATCACCTACTTTTACTGTCATAGGTTCGTCTTTTTTTCCGTTTCCTGCAGCGATTACAGTGCCTTTTAAAGGCTTTTCCTTCGCAGTATCAGGAATGATAATGCCGCTGGCTGTTTTTTCTTCTGCCGGCACAGGTTCTATCAGAACTCTGTCTGCCAAAGGTGTAAATTTTACTGACATATTTAATTGTTTAATTTAAGTTCGTTTCGCTATTTTCAAAAGATATGCCACCTCAATAAAAACGCTTTAACACCTTAAAAAACTGACAAAACAGCAAAAAAAATGTCAGTATGCTGACATACTGACATTTGTAAATATGAGTTGAAACCGTTTTATTTGCCTCCTTTTCCTGGTTGCGTGTTTCCTGGAGTACCTCCTTTTTGACCGGAAGAACCACCTTTTTGCTGTTCTTGCTGTTGCTGCTGCTGAATCTCTTCTGGGGTTAGTTGCCTTTCTGGAGTCAACATTATGGTCATAACCACACTCAACACCATAATAATGCCCGCCAATGTCCATGTGGCTTTGTCGATAAAATCATTGGTGCGTTGAACACCACCAATCTGTTGTGCCGCGCCAAAATCGGAACTCAAACCACCACCTTTCGGATTTTGAATATATACGACCAAAATCAACAGGATGCAGGCGACAATGATAATAATGGAAATCAATAGTTGCATGTTTTTTTATTTTAATTGTTGTTTAATTCGCTCAATTTGGGATGCAAAGAAACTCTTTTTTTCCGGATTAATCAACATTAATTGTTCATAAGCTTCAATTGCCCTTGAAAAATTACCTTGAGCTACATAAATTTTTGCCAGTGTTTCACTTACCGGAATTTTATGAGTTGCAATGCTTTCTTTTGCCTTTTGTAATGGTGAGAAGAAATCCTGTTTCTGCTTATAATCCTCGGTTATTCCTTTGAATTCTATGTTATTTTGGGATGCAATGAAGTTGCTATCGATTTCATGTATACCTTTCTCGTTGGCTTTTAGCCAGGTGGTAAATGTTCTGGATGCATCAGATACCTGTTCAGATAACGGATCTGGTATTTTATCATCGCTTTCTTTTTGTTCTGAAACTGCCGTATCTTCAACGGCCAAATGATCCAAATTATAAGCTGATGAGATTGCTTCGGCTAGTAAATCCCTTTCGAAGGCATCGTCAGATAGCGAGGGCTTTTCGATTTGCTCAGGTGCTTCGTTAGAAGAAATATTTAAGGGAATATGAACACCGATTTCATCTATCTCGCTCTTGTCCACTTCTTTAAAAGAGGGATTTTTAATCACTATTGGTTCAGGCTCGGCAACGAATTGTGTTGCTTTCGGAACAGGCGTGACGGTTCTTTGTTCCTCCCGGATTTCATCGCTTTGATCTAAATGAGGCTCTTCACTTGCCTTAACTTCTTCCTTCTTTAATGAAGATTCAGAAGGTAAACGAGTTTCAGATCCACCTTGCATAAGTGCATACAGTTGACCACGGTCTGATATTTTGAAGGCATGCGCCTCAAGTTCCTGATCAAATCGAACATCAGCATGAACCTTCAATGCATTCAGGTATAACAACGAAAAAACCTGAGAATAAGGATAAAGAGCTGCCATTTCCTTTAAGGAAACGATGTCGTCCACTGTACATTCGTTTGGATGCTCAATGCGACGTGCGATATGTGTTAGGTTCATCATCACCAATTCGACATGAGTTTATTGATTAAATCTTGTATCAACTGTGTATTGACTTCTTCTAGTAATACAGATTCAACGGAAGCCAAGTCTGTGTTGGAATCGTAATCTATGAAACGGGTGGCCGTAAATTTAATTTCATCCTCCTTAGGTTTCGAGATAAAAACGGTATACGAAATGGATATGGAAAGTCGGTTTTTCTCTGAATTATCACCCGGTTGAATCGCAATAGGCGAGACACTGTAATTGGTTATGACACCTTCGATTAATACCTCGCCTTGACCGGTAGACGGATTGAGTAATAGGTTGGTATTGCCTTGAATGGCATCCTTCACTTTTTCAGAAAAGGTAGCCGCATAGCTCAAAGGCGTATTTGCTGCATTATTTTCAAAGGTTTTTACGGAGAATGTCTTCCATTCCACGGGCATGTTCTTGTCAACGAAAGAAATACTCTTTGGCCAGCAGGATACAAGAGCAAAACTTAGCGTTACTAGCATCAAATGTTTCATTCGGCAAGATTGTATTCTTTGATTTTTCGATAAAGCGTCCGTTCACTTATGCCCAATTCTGCAGCGGCGTACTTTCTTTTCCCTCTGTGTTTTTCCAATGCCTTCTGAATGAGCTCGCGCTCGCGCTCTCCCAGGGACAACGATTCTTCAATTTCAACGTGTTCCTCAAAATGACCCGTTTCAGGATTTTCACTAAGTACAGCATGTTCCAAAGAGGAGCTTGGTAAGGAACGTTGCTGACTACCAATGTCCTGATAAAACCGATTAATAACCGCCGTTTGATCTGAATTCAATTGAAAATCTCCTTGTTGTGAAACCATTTCAAGAACGAGCTTTTTCAATTCAGACAAATCCCGCTTCATTTCAAACAAAAATTTATACATCAGTTCTCGCTCAGAAATACTTTCCTGTCCTGTGGATTCACCCACCAAAATCGGCGTTTGTTCGGTTTGAAGAGGTAAATATTTTTCCAACGAAAGGGCGTCCATTTCCCTTGAGGTTTCCAACACTGAAAGTTGCTCAACCAAGTTACGAAGCTGCCTGATATTCCCTGGCCAAGGATAACGAAGCACCAAATCGACAGCATCAGGTTGTAACTTGATGGCAGGCATGCGGTACTTTTCAGCAAAGTCATGCGCGAATTTTCGAAACAATAAGTGAATGTCCTCGCTTCGGGCACGGAGTGGTGGTAAGTTGATCGGAACAGTATTCAGACGGTAAAACAAGTCTTCTCTGAATTTTCCACTTTGGATGGCTTTCATCATGTTTTCGTTTGTGGCTGCCACAACCCGAACATTCGTTTTTATCACTTTAGATGAACCCACCCGAATGAATTCACCTGTTTCCAGTACACGCAATAAACGGACCTGTGTTGGCATGGGTAATTCCGCCACTTCATCCAAAAAGATGGTTCCTCCATTAGCCACTTCAAAATACCCTTGGCGGCTTCCTTGAGCACCGGTAAAAGCACCTTTTTCGTGTCCAAAAAGTTCTGAATCAATCGTTCCCTCCGGTATTGCACCACAATTCACGGCAATATACTCCCCGTGTTTTCTGGAACTCAACTGATGAATCACTTGCGGAATAATCTCCTTCCCAGTACCGCTCTCTCCTGTTACCAGAACAGAAATGTCGGTGGGAGCAACCTGCACCGCTACTTCCAGTGCACGGTTAAGTAGGGGAGCATTGCCAATGATTGCGAAACGCTGTTTAACCTGTTGAACGTTCATGTACTTAGTTCGATTGGGATTCAACGAGTTCAACAACCTTACCATGTAATGTGGCTGAAGAACAATCTTCAATTTGCACCATCACATATTGACCAGCGCGGTATTGTTCTTTCGGAAAAACAACCATGCTGTTTCTTCCTGTTCGACCACACAGAAATTCGTCCGAACGTTTAGAAGTTCCCTCAACCAGTACCTTTTGAATGGTTCCAATTTGCTTTTTGTTAGAAGTAAGGCTGTGTCCGAGTTGCTTTTGAATGACTTCGGTCAAACGCCTTTTCTTCACTTCCTCTGATATGTCGTCGTCATAACGCCGTTCCGCAAGTGTTTTTGGACGTTCGGAATAACTGAACATATAGGCAAAATCATATGAAACGGCGTCCATGAGGCTTAGTGTTTCCTGATGTTCTTCTTCCGTCTCACCACAAAAACCAGTAATGATATCGGTAGAAATGGCACAGTTGGGTACGATTCGATGTATGGCGTCTATCCGTTCTAGGTACCATTCCCTCGTGTAATTGCGATTCATCCTTGTTAATACACTGCTGCTTCCGGATTGAACAGGAAGGTGAATGTAGGGACAAATGTTTTCGTAACTTGCCATGGCTTTCAATACATCATCCGTCATGTCCTTGGGGTGGGATGTTGAGAAGCGTACCCGTAAATCAGGAGAAACAGTTGCTACCATTACAAGCAATTCGGAGAAATTCGTCGTCGGAAGATCCATATTTTTCACCTCGCCTTTCGAACTCATATTCCATCGGTAACTGTCTACATTTTGCCCGAGTAGCGTAACCTCTCGATAGCCCTTATTAAACAAATCAGTGCATTCTTGAACAATGGTTTGTGGTTCCCGTGAGCGCTCTCGTCCTCTTGTGAAAGGCACCACACAGAAGGAACACATATTGTCGCATCCACGCATGATGGTTACAAAAGCCGAAACACCCCCTTGGTCCAAACGTACAGGTGTGATGTCTGCGTACGTTTCCTCGCGCGATAAAAGCACATTTACTGCTTTCTGCCCAGTACCTACCTCCTCAATTAAATGAGGTAAATCGCGATAAGCATCCGGTCCTGCAACCAAATCCACAAGGTGTTCTTCTTCGAGTAGTTTGGTTTTTAACCGTTCAGCCATACAGCCTAAAATTCCAACCACTAATTCGGGCTTTGTTTTTTTGCGCTGTTTGAAATCAGTTAACCGGTTTCGAACGCGAATTTCCGCATTCTCCCTGATTGAACACGTATTGATTAATACGACGTCTGCCTCGTCTACATTACGGGTCGTGCCAAATCCGTTTTCTGATAGAATGGCTGCAACCACTTCGCTGTCAGAAAAATTCATCTGACAACCATAGCTCTCAAGGTACAACTTCTTCTTACCAGAACTTTTGTTCGCATCAATCAATGTGGCACTTCCTTGTAATTCCTCGGATAACATAGCTACGTTTTAACAATTTCTTCTCGCATCAATGCGAAATACAAAAGTAGTGAACTTTTAAATCACCTGTCAATTTGTCACCTTGAAAAGTGCTTTTACACATAGAATCGTCATTCTTTCATTGATTTTTTAATGGTATTACCGACTTCTTTTACCTTGGTAAAAACAAATTTACCACTGTCTCTGTTCTTTTTCAGTTGGTGGTTGTATTCTGAAATAAAAACTACATTTGCCAACTTTTGATTTCAAATACCCCTATGTTATGGCCAGAAATTTAGTAATCGTCGAGTCCCCTGCAAAAGCAAAAACCATTGAAGGATACCTTGGAAAGGATTTTGTGGTGAAATCCAGTTTTGGCCATGTGCGAGACTTAGCGAAAAAAGGACTTGCCATCGATATTGAAAATAATTTTTTACCTCAATATGAGGTCACAGCAGACAAAAAACAGGTCGTATCCGAGTTGAAAAAACTGGTAAAGGAAGCTGAAACGGTTTGGTTGGCAACGGATGAGGACCGGGAGGGGGAAGCTATTTCTTGGCACCTATATGAAGCTCTTAACCTCGGTAAGAAGCAAACGCGAAGGATTACGTTTAACGAAATAACGAAGCCAGCCATATTAAAAGCCATTGAACGCCCAAGAAACATAAACAAAGAATTGGTTGATGCCCAGCAGGCCAGAAGGGTACTTGATCGCTTGGTAGGTTTCGAATTGTCACCCGTGCTATGGAAAAAGGTAAAACCAAGCCTATCGGCAGGAAGGGTGCAAAGCGTTGCTGTTCGGTTAATCGTTGAACGAGAAAAAGAAATCCAGCGATTTGAATCAAGTTCGTTTTACAGGATTCTGGGTGTCTTTAAAAGTGCTAAGGGAGATTTCACCGCAGAATACGATGCCCAACCTACCGATGAAATCAACGCGAAATCGGTATTAGAAGCATGCGGAAAAAGTGTTTTTAATGTAGTGGATTTGCAGACAAAACCGGCCCAACGGAAGCCTGCTGCTCCTTTCACAACATCAACCCTTCAGCAAGAGGCTAGTCTAAAACTGGGGTTTTCGGTGACCCGAACCATGTCCGTCGCGCAGCGATTGTATGAAGCAGGAAAGATTACCTACATGCGTACCGATTCGGTCAATCTATCACAGACAGCCATTGGATCTGCAAAAAATGAAATCGTCCGCGTCTTTGGTGAAAACTACGCCAACCCAACCACCTACACAACCAAATCTGCCGGAGCTCAAGAGGCTCACGAAGCCATTCGACCAACCGATTTTTCGGTTCATCATATCAGCAGTGAACGCGATGAAGAAAAATTATATGAGCTCATCTGGAAAAGAACCATGGCATCACAAATGGCTCATGCGAAGTTGGAACGCACCACCATTTCGGTTGGTGGTGACCAATTGGAAAGACAATTCAAAGCGAAAGGCGAGGTAGTTAAATTTGATGGATTCCTCAAGTTATACATCGAAAGCAATGTGGATGGAAACGAGGAGGATGAAAAGGAATCTGCTTCTGATAAGCTACTTCCATCCGTGCAAGTAGGGGAGGTGCTAACCTACAAATCAGTTAAAGCTACCCAGCGATTTTCTCGGCCACCTTCTCGATTTGTAGAAGCCTCATTGGTTAAAAAATTGGAAGAACTAGGTATTGGTCGCCCCTCTACGTATGCACCTACCATTTCGACGATTCAAAAAAGAGGTTATGTCGAAAAACTTGAGCGCGAAGGTACCGTTCGGAAATACGCTTTACTTGAACTAAAAGACGGTTCGATTTCGCACGATTCGGCAACCGAAACGACAGGAAAAGAGAAAAATAAACTTTCTCCAACCGATATCGGCACCATTGTAACGGAGTTTTTAAGTGAGCACTTCAGTGGTATCATGGATTACCATTTCACCGCCAAAGTGGAACAAGAATTTGACGAGATTGCGAAAGGATTGCGGGAATGGACCGATATGATACATACGTTTTACCAACCTTTTCATCAAAACGTAGAAAATACCCTTGAACACTCTGAACGAGCCACAGGTGAAAGAGAATTGGGCATTCATCCCGAAAGCGGTAAAAAAGTAATTGCCCGGATGGGGAGGTTTGGACCGATGATACAAATTGGCGATGAACAAACGGATGGTGAAAAACCCCTTTTTGCCTCTCTTAGAAAGGAGCAATCGATTTCCAATATCTCATTGGAACAAGCCTTGGATTTATTTAAACTGCCACGACTTTTAGGTGAGATTGACGAGCAAGCCGTAAAGGTGAACAACGGACGATTTGGACCATACGTGCAAGTTGGGAAGCTTTTTGTTTCCATTCCGAAGGAGGAGGACCTAATGGCCATCACGCTTGAAAGAGCTACGGAATTGTACCGAACAAAATTGGAAGAAGAAGCCAATAAGCTCATCAAGTCGTTTCCTGAAAGAGAAGACATTCAAGTATTGAATGGCCGATGGGGCCCATACATCAAAGCAGGAAAAAACAATTACAAAATTCCGAAAACACAAGAGGCTGCCGATTTGACCTTGGAGGAATGCCTCGAATTGATTGAAAAACAATCAAGTGCACCCCAGAAAGGTAAAAGGAAGCCTGCCAAAAGAGCATAGGCCATTTAAAAAGATTAAGTTTTCAACGATAGGCTGTGATTACTTTCATGGCCTTTTTTTATAGTGCTTAACCGATATCGGTTATATTCGCTGAAAACAGTGCGATGAAGGATCTGTCTATTTACTTCTCTCCCGTTCAGGTAAATAATGAGTACAAACAACAACAACTTGGAAAGCATATTAGGGTGCATCGGGAAGATTCCTTTCCTGATCTTGAAGCTGGTGGAGTAGCAATTGTTCATATCCCGGAATACCGCGGATCGGAGGAGGCTTCTGAATACAGGAACGGAGGGGCTCTTTTTAGGTCTCGGTTTTACGCGTTGAATGCAGGCATAGATTGGAAACTACCTCTTTACGATCTAGGCGACATTCAACCCGGAAAGGAACTGGCAGATTCCTTTTTCGCGCTCAGTAAGGTATGTGAACTCCTAGTTAAGCACGATGTCATTCCGCTCGTTATAGGTGGAAGTCAGGACCTCACACTCGCCATGTATAAAGGGTACGCCCAGCTCGAACAAATGGTAAATTTGTGCTGCATCGATCATATGCTTGATCTTGGTAGCCCGGAAAGTGAACCTAGTGCAAATGGTTTTCTCAGTCACATGCTTCTGGATCGCCCATGTTATTTGTTTAATCATTCAACGATTGGTGTTCAAGCGCCTTATGTGGGCCGCGATGAATATGAGCTTTTTGAGAAACTCTATTTTGACGCCTGTCATCTGGGAGAATACAACGCTGATTACCGAAAAGCAGAACCCCTCATTCGAAATGCAGACATATTGAGTGTGGACCTAAATGCCATAAAAGCCAACGAAATCAACGATTCAAGTTACGTGCAACCGAATGGTTTCCTAGCCAATCAAGTTTGCCAATTAACCAAATACGCTGGGCTCAGTGACAAGCTTTCTTCCCTCGGAGTATTCAATTATTCGCCTTCCACAGAGGATTCGCTTTTGCCCTCGCTCGTGGCAGAAATGGGCTGGTATTTCATTGATGGCGTAGTCAAGAGAAAGGGTGACTTCCCCATTGGTAGCAAAAAAGATTACCTGCGCTTTACGGTCATGCTTGAAGCATTGAAAGATGAGATTGTTTTTTACAAGAGCCACAAATCCGAACGCTGGTGGATGGAGGTACCGTATCCACCACAAAAGCATTCCAAATACGAGCGACATCACCTCATTCCCTGCGATGCGAGCGATTATGAACGGGCAATCAAAAACGAAATGCCCGACCTTTGGTGGAAAACCTATCAAAAATTAGGTTAACCACGCAACCTTTTCATCAACCTATTCGTCTTTTACTGTTTTGAGGCTGATGCCTCGAAAATTTTCTCTTTTTTTCACACTTTAAATAATAATTACTATTTTAGTCGCCGACTGAAACAGCTTTGTTCATGCCGATACGGCACTTTCAAACGCCCATTATGAAAAAAAACGTACTCATTACTTCATTGTTAAGCCTCGCTTTTTTTGGCTCTGTAAAGGCGCAACAAGATAAGCTTATAACCCATTTTATTTACGATAAAATGAGTGTCAACCCGGGAGAAACAGGTTTGGACGATGGTATTTGTGCAACCATGATGTACCGAAATCAATGGGACAAAGTCAATGGGGCCCCAAATTCAGCTGTTCTGAATATTGAAGCGAATATGAACCGTTTTTTTCCAGGCGGTTTGGGTATTTCTTTCTACCATGATGCTATTGGATTCTCTCGTCAAAACAATGTGCTTCTTAACTACTCCTATCCACTTGAACTTGGTGGGGCTGGAACGTTAGGAATTGGGGTCGGTCTCGGTTTAGTGAATTTCGGAATGTCTCCGGTTTGGGTTCCGCCAACTACAAATGTAGATAATACCCTCCCAGTTGGTTTTACCGCTACAAGTATGGATTTCAATTTTGGCCTTTACTGGCAAGGTGAAGAAGACTATTATGCAGGTATTTCATCTACGCATCTAAACCAATCCT
>JBILRE010000012.1:0-106449 GCA_044372835.1 Crocinitomicaceae bacterium
CTTATTATCGAGTACCATTAACTCAACGGTCAACGAGTACCAAATGGCGCGTCATTATTATATTATGGGAGGAAAGCGTTTTTCCAAGGTCCTAGCCGATGGCGACATCGATGCGCAAATCATGATGAGAACAGACATGGTTAAGTTTTCAGCCGACTTCAATGTGCGTTATTTTTGGAAGAACATTGGGTACGGTGGACTAACATACCGAACCGTTGACGCTATTGGAATAATGCTCGGATTCGTTCCGATGCAAAACATGACGGTCGGTTATTCCTATGATATCACAACAAATAAATTAGCAAATGTATCTCGAGGTTCGCACGAACTAGTGGTGAAGTATTGTTATTTCCTTCCTCCACCGCCAGTAACAAGAGCAAATCATCCGAGGTGGTTGTAGAATTAAAAAATTATTGTAATCTTTGTAACCATTTTTTACATAGCTCCGTTATAGCGTAAGTTTGTAGATCCTGTAGAATGTTAGTTACGATATCCGGAGAACGTAAATTAAAAGAGGTAGAATGAGAAAATTATTTGCATTGGTGGGGTTGGGTTTTTTACTCACTGCATGCCCTAACAAGCCCGACGGCAATCTTACCGGGGTACTGGACAGACCTGTCTATGTTCCTGAAGTGCCAATTGGTATGGCCTATGTTCCTTCCGGAGGTTTTCAGCAAGGTGAAAACGACGGAGACGTTCCTTTTCTTCATCAGACAAGAGCACGTTCCGTTTCTGTTCAAGCGTTTTACATCGATGAAACAGAAATTTCGAACAACGAATACCGACAGTTTGTACACTGGGTAAGGGATTCGATTGCAAAGGAATTGTTGATAGCGAACTTATATCGTCATGAAAGTATTACAGACAGAAGTATTTTTGACCCTCAAAGTCTAAGGAATGAAGAGACTTGGTCACAGCCAGGTGATTCTTCGTGGCGTAAAGGAAGTTATAACGGCGATGTTTTAACTGAATTAAACGAGAATTGGGAGCCCGAGGATAGTTATCGTTGGTTGAATTATGAGGATGTATTTTACGACGAGTTTGACATGTCAAAAGGAAATGGTGGTAATCCTGGTTCTAGATACTTTAGACCCTTTGATTCGGAAGCATATCCCACATTGTCACTTAGTGGAATCAGGAAAATTTTCAATCTGAATTGGGCAGACGATGTTGACTACTCCGACGCAGAATTAATCCCAACCCTAACAGATTTATACCTTCCTGAAAAGGAGCGTTTTTACAAAAAGCGTGAGTTTGATACACGAAAATTTATTTTTCAATACTGGTGGTTTGATTATAGAATGGCGGCGGAACGTGGCAAGCTAGATGTAACGCTTCGTCCGGGATCCTACCTAAACGCGGGTGAACAGCCATCTAATAATCATGATGAATTTAACAACCACAGGAAATTGGATAGTCTTCCGTTTGGAAATAATCCAATTACAGATCGAGAACAAACCTTTGCGGAGCCTGGTAACCCGCTTGGATATTTAGCTGACACCTTTGTTGGTGGTGGCCAAGACAAAGACATGGGGTGGCTGAACAAAAAAGGTCAGAACAATGCGATCAGAGGCCATCAAGACCGAAGCAGGTTCATTATCATGGAACGTATTCCAGTTTATCCAGACACCTTGTGTTGGGTAAGAGATTTTACCTATTCCTTCCACGACCCAATGACCAATATGTATTTTTGGCATCCTGCCTATGACCACTACCCTGTGGTGGGGATTACGTGGGTTCAGGCCAAAGCATTTTCTGTTTGGCGTACCCAGTTAATGAACATGTGGCGTCAGGCGAATCAGGAATTGTTCATACAGGACTTCAGGCTACCTACAGAGGCAGAATGGGAGCGAGCTGCTCGCGGTGACCTTGAAAACTCTCAATACCCTTGGGGTGGTCCTTACATTCGGAACTCATCGGGTTGTTTCTTAGGTAACTTTAAGCCAATGAGGGGCCGTTACTTTGAAGACGGTGGCTTCCACACAGTAAAAGTATACTCTTACAGTCCTAACAATTTTGGTTTGTATTGTATGGCGGGTAACGTGGCAGAATGGTGCGAAACAGCTTACGATGAATCTATGTATGAGTTCTCGCATGACTTGAACCCTGAATTCCGCTATGATGCATTGGACTGGGATGCAGAAGCATTGAAGCGTAAAATCATACGTGGAGGGTCTTGGAAAGATGTGGGATACTACTTAATGAATGCAACACGTACCTATGAATACCAGGATACGGCAAAATGTTACATCGGCTTTAGAAACGTGGTAACCCATATGGGGCGTGGTGGAAAAGACATCACTTCACCGGGAGAAACAAGCGAAGAACCACGAAGCGATATACAATTAAGGTAAATCAATTAAATCAATCTATAAACCAGTAAAAAAAGAAAACTATGAAACCAGGAGGCAAAGCGTGGAAAAATTTTATGGCCAAATTATACGGATTTGGTGCAGCAGTAGTTATTGTAGGAGCGATGTTTAAGATTCAGCACTGGCCTGGAGCAAGTGCCATGCTCGTAATCGGTTTGAGTACAGAAGCTTTAATCTTTATCTTTTCTGCTTTTGAACCCATTCATTCCGATCCAAAATGGGAATTAGTTTATCCTGAACTTGCTCTTGGTGAAGAAGGCGAAGGCCTAGACAAAGATCAAGCACAATTGGCAGCAGGTCGTGCACGTGGAGGTGCAGGTCGTGGTGGTTCAGGTGTTACTGAAGAGTTGGATAAAATGTTGGAAGATGCGAAGATCGATAGCGCTTTATTGGAGCGCTTGGGTCAGGGAATGTCTTCTTTAGCAGATAATGCCAATTCACTTAAAGGTGTATCAAGTGCTGCAGCTGCTACTGATTCCTATGTTTCCAGCTTACAGGCAGCTTCTGATAAAGTTTCGTCACTTTCTGATGCATACGAAAGAGCATCGGTGGCTATATCCGGTATGACTTCAACTACGCAAGAAGGAGAATCTTTCGGAGAGCAAATGCAAAAAGTTTCCAAAAACCTTTCTGCGTTGAACAATGTGTATGAATTACAATTGAAAGGTTCTTCCGCGCATTTAGAGGCGACAGAAAAGTTCCAAGCGCAGGTTCTAGAAATGATGCAAAACCTTTCCGCTTCTGCAGAGGATACACGTTTGTACAAAGAGAATATGTCTATGTTGTCCAAGAATTTAACTGACTTGAACAATGTGTACGGCAACATGTTGAAGGCGATGACCATCACAAGAGGTTAATTTTCTGTAACATATTATATAAATCAAGTTAACGTATTAGTTAATCTAAAAGATTAAATATCATGGCAGGAGGAAAAGAAACCCCCAGACAGAAAATGATTGGTATGATGTACCTGGTACTTACGGCGCTTCTAGCGTTGAACGTATCCAAGCAGGTACTTGATGCTTTTGTTGCAATAGAAGAAAACATGCAGAAAGCAGCTCTGACGCATTTGGATCGAGGTGATGGTGCTAAAGATGACCTGAAAGGTGAATTAAGTGATAGAGCAAATCCCGAAAAGGTAGCTAAAGTTAAGTTTTGGCTTAAAAAAGTGGATGAAATCGACAAGGAAACCGAGAAAATGGTGAAATTTATCGATGAAATAAAAATAGCTATGCTTTCCGAATCTGGTGAAATGCAGAAGGGCGATGAAAACAAACCTGAAAAAGATAACAAAGAAAAAATAATTTGGGAAACAGGTAAAGGTTTAAAGCCTCATAGAATGTATTTAATGGCTGTTAATGCTAAGGATCAATATGATGTGCCAATGAACCTAATGGTAGGTGAGGAACCAAGTAACCCTTCAGGTAAGTACGGTATGGATTTGTGGAAGAAATACAACGACTTCCGTTCTAATTTGGTTGAAATGGTTGGCACCTACAATTTTGGTGGAAAATCGTTTACTTGTAAAACGAAGGCAATCAATACTTACAAGGACAACAAGGATTTGACCAAGCAGATCAATGCAATGATGGCTGCTAACAAATTAAACAAAGACGAAGATTTAGAGTTTCTAATTACACTTTACGCAAGTTTAACCAAGCCCGAGAAAGTCTCCGCATCCGAAGAAGGTTCAGCCGATTGGCATTGGGTTGGTAAGACATGGGACCATGCTCCTCTCGTGGGCGCAATAGCATCATTAACGAGTATGCAAGCTGAAATTCTTGCTGCGAGAGCTCAGGCTGTGACTCACATTAAAGGTAAGGTTACGACTGGTGAATACTCGTTCAATAAGGTCATGGCAATTGCGGCTGGCCCTGATATTGCTACTCAGGGTGATGACATAAACCTTTTAGTTATGATGGCTGCTTTTGATTCAGACAAGCAACCTGAGATTAGGAATATAAGTGGAGGCTCTGTTTCGGAAATCAAAGATGGTCAAGCAATAGTTAAGGCCACAGCTGGAGGCGCTGGTGATATGCGTATTTCTGGTGAGATAGGAATTAAGAAAAAGTCTGGAGAAACAAAATGGGAGAAATGGGAGAAATCCATTAAAATTATGGGCCCTTCAGGTTCTATTAGTCTCCCGGAATTATCGATTTTATACGAAGGTTATGATAATATTGTTGAGGCTGTTGCCTCAGGATATGACGATTGTTCTGTGAGAGGTACGAATGTCTCGTTGAATCCAACAAAAGCGGCAAGAGCTAAAGGGGGTAAAACATTTATTGCAAGGCCTTCAAAAGGTGCAAAAGAAGCTGTAATTTCTTTAACTGGTAAAAACTCAGTTACTAATAAAACTGCTGATCTCGGTAAATTTACGTTTAAGGTGCGACGTTTACCAGAACCGTCTCTATTGTATAAGATAGGCGCGTCTAAACTAAGCGTAGGTTATCCACCGGAGTTTCCTTTAAACGCTGCTAAATTGAATTATACAGTAACTTCTTGGAAAGTGTCAATTGCCGGCGCTCAGATTGCTCCTATAAAAGGTAATGGTTCAACATTAGACGCAAAGGCAACAGGTCTAATTAGTCGTGCTCCGGGTGGAACGACTATTGTGATAGAAGTTCGTTACAATGGTGGTGGTCGAGTCAATGATTTTGCTAGTAAAGCAGTTAAGAAATAATTAAAACTAATGTGATGAGATATTTTGGAATTTTCTTTTGTTTACTTTTCTGTTCACAATCTTTGTTGTCACAGGGTCCAGAGCAATCGGGTTATGGTCCAACAAATGTTTCGTCATACCCAGATCCTAAAGATCCAACAAGAAGGGCACAAATTAGCGTTGTTGACGGTGTATTCGTAAAAACAGATGTTCCACAAAAGAAAATGATCTCGTATGAATACGTGCGTGAATCGGACGTAATGTGGTCAAAGAGAGTTTGGAGTTATATAGATTTACGGGAAAAGATGAACTTTCCTTTGTATTATCCCCACGATTTCTATGCAGAGCCAAATTTTGTTTTAAATAAGCAAAGAAATAGTCTATGGAATATTATTTCTTATCACATTAGAACAATTGATTTTACCCCATTTTTAGTTAGAAACGAAGCTATTGAGATTTTTTCAAGCGATATTCCTGAAGTAATTTTGGATGGTTATGATTTGCGTTATCCTAAATATCCGGCTCCAGGTAAAAATTATTTAACAGATCCAGATTTTCGATCATATTGCGATAAATGGTTGTTAGGTACTGGAAGGGATACAACATTCAAAAAATTAGATGAAGAAGGTAATCCAATCACCAAAGATACTATCATAGATGGCGTTGCTGGGGCTATGCCTGTAACGGTTGATTCGGTTATAAAAACGGTTTATTTGACTCAAGATATTGTTCGTTATCACCTAAAGACTGATTGGTTTTTTGACAAGGAAAGATCACTTCTGGATCATAGAATAATTGCGATAGCTCCAGTAGTATATGTTGAAAAACCCCGTTCGGAAGATGCTTCAGGTGGTTCGATGGGCGGTGGAGATGAAGGTGCTGCAGCACCTGTTTCTGATGGACCAAAATTAGATGAATTCGGTAATGAGATTGTTGACCCTAATAGAAATAAAGTCTTGTTGGATGCGGAAAAATCAGCTAAAGCTGCTTTCGAAGCATCAAAGTTAGGTAAAGATACCTTGGCAGCTTTAAAGCTTGAACTTAAATGGAAAGAAGCTGAGAAGTTGGCGGCAGATTTACTAAAGAAAAAACAAGTGGATAAGGACAGAATAGATCAACGTATCGTGGAATTGCAAGATTTAATTGCACAGAAAGAGCAGCCTGTGGCGGCCGCTACCGGTGGATCTGATGGACCAAGAAATTTTGTTTACAAAGAGTTGTTCTGGTTATATTATCCGCAATTACGTCCCTATCTTCAGAATTATTACACTTACAACGACAAGAATGATGCTCAATGGATGAGTTTTGATGACTTGTTTTGGAAGACAAAGTACACCCAGGTTATTTATAAAGAATCCAATGTGTATGACCGTAAAATAGAATCCTATCGAAAGGGAGTCGATGCGCTCATTGAATCGGAACGCATCAAAGAAGAAATTCGAACCTTCGAACACGATGTTTGGAATTTTTAAAAGAAACCCCGGTTCAACCGGGGTTTTCTTTTATAGGTAAGTGTTACTTTTGCACATGTTAAACTTTGAGAACCTTGGTGTTTTTCTTCCCCAGGGATATTTATTTAAGCAAGTAGGTCTTCAAATCAATTCCGGAGAGCGTGTGGCACTTGTTGGTAAGAACGGTGCTGGTAAATCAACGCTATTAAGAATAGTTTCGGGTACACAGCAACCTTCTGAGGGGAAGGTACACATCCAACGCGACACCAAAGTCAGCTTTCTAACCCAAGACATTCATGTTGAAAGCGATTCTTCGTTGTTTGATTTTCTTTTCTTCTCCAATCAGACACTTAATCGGTTAAGAGATCGCTTAGAAGAAATAAACGATGCCCTAACTACGCGTACTGATTATGAGTCGCATTCCTATTTAAGTTTACTGGATGAGTTAAGCGAATTAAACCACCGCTACCAGTTAATGGATGGTTATGCATGGGAAGAGAAAATCGTTCAGATTTTGTTGGGTTTAGGTTTTGCTAGAGACGATTTTGAGAAATCGCTTAATACCTTTTCTGGGGGTTGGAAAATGCGAGCAGAATTGGCTCGGATTCTTGTCAATCAACCCGATGTACTCTTGCTGGATGAGCCAACGAATCATTTGGATATTCTTTCCATAAGCTGGCTTGAATCCTTTTTGAAAACGTATCCGGGTATCGTCATCCTTATTTCTCATGACCGGTTATTCCTCGATAATGTGTGCAACCGTACCTTGGAAATAACCCAACAAAAAGTCTTGGATTACCCCTTCTCTTATTCCAAATACAAAGAAGTTCGTGCGGAACAGTTAGAACGCATGGGGCAGGCCAAGAAACAACAAGATAAAGACATTAAGCATACCGAAGAACTCATCAATAAATTCAGAGCAAAAAGCAGTAAAGCCGCGTTTGCCCAATCTTTGATTCGTAAACTTGATAAAACCGAACGCATAGAGGTAGATAGTGACGATGTGCCGAGAGTGTCGATTCGTTTTCCATTAAGTAATCAACCGGGTAAATGGGTGTTGGAGCTCGTTGATGTTGGGAAAACATATGGAGATAAGTTAATTTTTAAGGAGGTAAATATCACGGTTGGTCGAGGTGAGAAAATTGCCCTATTGGGTCCTAACGGTGTAGGTAAATCAACCCTTCTAAAACGTATCATGAATAAATTGGAGGGCGATGGTGACGTAAAGAATGGGCATAATGTGGAAGTGACCTATTTCGCTCAAGACCAGGCCGAACAATTGGATAAAAACAAGACGGTCTTCCAAACGGTTGATGACCTTGCGGTGGGAGATGTACGAAAGAACCTACGAACGATGTTGGCAGCTTTTTTGTTTTCTGGAGAAGACATTGATAAAAAAGTCGGTGTGCTTTCGGGTGGTGAACGTACACGCTTGGCGCTTTGCCAATTGCTATTAAGCCCATCGAACGTCTTAATTTTAGATGAACCAACCAATCACTTGGATATTCAAAGTAAAGAAGTGCTAAAAAGGGCATTGGTCCAATACGAAGGAACCTTTATCGTTGTTTCTCACGACCGTGAATTTCTATCGGGTCTTACTAACCGCATCTGGGACTTGGAAGAAAAACGATTGAAAATACACCATTTCGATGTGGTAGAGTATTTGAAATATAAAGAGAAATCGACAGTTATAAACCCACCGCCATTAGAAGAAAAACGGGTGCATAATCAAGCCAAAGAGAAGGTTATATCTACGATTACTCCTACCGATCTAAAGAGGTTGGAACGGGAACTGAAACAATGCGAATCGGTCATTTCTGATGTTGAGCAGCAACAACGTGAAATGGAACAACAACTATCAGATGGTGTTTTACTTACCTCTGATGGTAATTCATTGGTCGAAGTGTATGAAACCCTCAGCACTACATTAAATGAGGAAATGGCACGCTGGGAATCCTTAAGTTTGGCATTGGACTCTGCCAAACTATGAACTTTTATTGGCAATCACACATTATCTTTCTACCTTTGATTTAATGAAGTTTGTACAGAAATCGTTCGCATTCATCTTATTGTCGACCTTGTTGTTTTCTTCATGTGTAAAGAACAGCAACCACCCGGTTCCCAGCATACCCTTTGATGTGACCATCGACATCAATTTACCGAGTTATAATGCCTTGATAGGCGTAGGTAGTTATGCCTATGTAAACGGCGGATCTAAAGGAATCATATTATACCGCCGCTCCATTGATGAGTTTGTGGCTTTCGACCGACATTCGCCCATGGATCCGGATGTAACGTGCGAATGGCCCTTATATCCAGCTGCTGATAACTTTTTGTTGCTTAAGGATACCTGTTCCGGTGCGACATTTTCGTTGTATGACGGTTCACCCGTTTCAGGAAGCGAATTCGGTTTGCGACAATATCAAACGCTCTTTAATGGTACAAACTTGGTACGAATTTACAATTGATTTGCAATGAATGAAATCGAAGTAACAATCATAGACAGAGAGGGTGAAGCACATACACTGGTTGCTCCAACAGATATGAACATGAATGTCATGGAACTTTGCCGATCCTATGACTTACCTGTATTAGGTGAATGTGGTGGAATGGCGATGTGTGCAACTTGTCAGTGTTACCTCGAATCGGAGACCTTATTACCGGAACAAAGCGATGCGGAGCTAGACATGCTGGACCAAGCATTTTACGTTAAGCCAAACAGCCGACTGGGTTGTCAGATACATATTTCTGAAGAGATCAACGGAATCGTGTTAAGGTTGGCTCCTGAGGCTTAAAAAGCGAAGGTAAATCCAAAGTGGCCATAAATTACGCTTGTAAGACGTTGCCTAGCTATTGCGTCTTCAACCTTTAGTGTATAGCCATTGTTCATGTCTTCTGGCATTTCGCGCTGAACAAAATCGCCAAGATTAAGGAAGTATTTAATTCCTGTTGTAAACAGGAGCGATTTGGTAATGGGTTTTCTCAGTTTCAGCCCATACATGACGACATAATTCAATACCGGTTTTGTGGAAGCAAAGTCTATGGGCTGAAGGTTGGCAGCCACGTCGTCATATTGTGTTAAAGTACCGTTGGCATCGATAAAGCTATAGTTTTTGTTTTTAATGGTAGTAATTGATGCACCGATTCCCAGGTCATGGCTTAGTCCAAAGGGAAGGTTACCCATATATCCACAGAACTCGGATTTGATTAGAAGGGAATGAGTCATCAAATTCGGTGCTTCATGCATAATGGTGTAAGGAATCAAAGGACCTATTAAAGCAGCTTCACTTGGCATTCCAAGTTTACTAACATCCAATCCATACTCCAATGAAAGGGCGAACTGAGAGGAAATGCCATAACCAAAGTTCCATCGAACTCCCTGGTTGAACCATTGCCTTTTTTCGGTCAATTGATTTTCTCCATTGAGTTGATACAAGGTATATTTCTGATCAGTGAAATTCCGAATAAAGGGCGAATGAAAAGAGTAATTGATTTCAGTGAAAAAGCGTTTACCGAAGTAACCAGTGTAATCCTGACCAAAAGATGTGTTTGTATTCCCTAAAAGACAAATAAAAATGGCTAAAAGGATAAATGGACGAAATGTTGACTTTATAGTTTGCATCAGAGTAAATCGGTTAAAATAGCTGAAACTTCGGCTTCCAATTCTAGGGGTGAAATGCCGTGATTGAAACTTGCTCGGCTTGAACGTGTTTCGTGCGTTTTTACGTTGTAAAGCGTAAGGTTTAGACGAGTTTGCCGTTGGTTGTTAAAATAGGCAGGGAAAAACACCGAACCAATCGGGTATAAAATGGCCCCGGCAATAGCACCAAGAACCAATCCCTCGCTATCAAATCGGTAATTGATGGAACTGATTAGAATCCACTCAGCTTTTTGTTCAGAAGCAAGGTCAAGCATTTCTTGGTTATCCACCGGATAATACAGGTTTCCATTATCATTATCATCCATGTCTTCCAATTGTTGCAACAAAAGCGACCGTAAGTGAATAGCAGATTCATCGAGGTTCTTTAACGCTCTTGAATCCATTCGAATGACTTCTTTTTTCAAATGTGCAACACTTCTGCAAACCGCATCGGAGTATTCACGTTCAATGATTTCTGATTTATGCGCTTCATTTTTTAACGAATAATTTACCCTTACGTAAGGATCAATCATGATAAAGCGCTTGACTTCCATCGAATCTTTTTTAGCCTCTTCTATGGAATCACGCTCTTTACGCGTTAACGCTTCGTATTCTTCCATTTCAATTGAAAGTTGACTTTCTTTCTCTTTTTGGGAACGATAACGTTGCACAAATGAACTGTCGCTCACTATGTCGTTCATACCATACCGATAATAAAGGGTAGAATCAAAGTTTTGGGGCAAATCGCTGCTCAGTTGCAATTTGATTTTATCAAGCTTACTTTGCTTCTTTGTACGTGCATCATTCTTTGCTTTTTCCTCCTTTTCTTTTTTCTGCTCATCAAGGAAATCTTGCGCTGCCTGCGAAAATGTCTTCTTGGAGTATTTGTCTAAATCTACGCCGTCTTCCGTGAGCATGTACGCTATCATAACACGCATACATGAGTCGATCTCATCGTCTTCAGGAAGTTCTTTTTTCAAGTCGTAAATAGTACGTAAGGCAATCGACTGAGCCCCTTCAAAATTCAATCGTCCTAAAAATTCCGATAGAACACTCATTTCTCCCTCGTCACGGTTCCTGTAATAATCATCCTCCCGATAGTAACTTCCACCTTCCTTTTCGGAAAGAATCGAAAGCCAACAATGCGCTTTCATTCGTTTAAGGTAAACCGACTTCGGAAATTCTTTTTCCAAAAGGAAGATTTCATACATAGCCTGAGTGTTGTTTCCGCTCATGATACCACAGCGAATGCTCTCGAATTTCGCCATGTTATTGATTTCGACAAATCGCTTTTCCCCCAGTTTAAACAAATCTGTACCCCAGTTTTGTAAGGTGTCTACCGCACTGGTAATAGCCTCTTTTCGTTTGTCAATATTGGGATGTGAGTTACCCACATCGTCATAATCACCATCGACAGAAATTTCGGTCGGTTTTTCAGGAAACATGGCTTCGGGTACAAGGAATGCACCTGAATTAAAGTACGAACGGTCAAATGGTTCTTCGTCAAAGGGCAAATGGGCGTATAGCAACATATCGAATACCTTGGCAGCATCATCAGGACTGTAGCCTCGTTTGTGAAACCTCAACAGGCCTAGGTCGTCGGCTTCCTCTTCGTTTTCTTTGGAGTATTTTCCCATGCGGACATAATTGCCACTTTCTTCTTCCTGGTTTTCTTTGTACCAACCGAAATGTTTTAACTGGTGTTGCTCGGTGTAGTGGGCAATCTCATGTCCAATTATCAGTGCCAGTTGCGATTCAGAGGTGAGTTCAGAAATCAAACCGGTCGTTATGAAAATCATACCTTGCCACGTGCAATAGGCATTAACCTCATTGCTCACAATGGTGTAAAAACGAAGTTGACGCCTTAAGTCTTGGTCATCGACCAACAAGGAGTCTGCAATTTCTGCGGCATACAAGCTGATAGGGTCACCATAACGTACAGTTCCGTCGTGGATGTAATTATCTAATTGGATGTTGGTACGCTCGAAAAAGTCGTCTAGGTCATCATACTCATCGTACCAATCTTCATGTATTTCCTGGTCTCTTTTTATTTTTTCGAGTACATCCAGATGAATGTCTTCAGGAATTTTACCCTGAGAACGGATAGGGCGGTAGTCATTAAAGTCAACTTGACCAAAGGCGGTCATTGCGATACACGCATTGAAAGCGAGGAAAATGTATTTTAGCATTGGTTTTTCAAGTGTTTTGGCAACATACAAACGGGGATTGGTGTCATTTTATGCAAATTCAGAGCATTAAATTTTCGGT
The DNA here is from genome assembly GCA_044372835.1 of Crocinitomicaceae bacterium. Taxonomy (GTDB): domain Bacteria; phylum Bacteroidota; class Bacteroidia; order Flavobacteriales_D; family Crocinitomicaceae; genus M0103. The sequence continues at coordinate 12,394 of JBILRE010000012.1, forward strand.
AAATAGCAAGAACATCTTTTTGGCGTTGAGAAAGAGGGTTTTCATCCTCTTTAAATTCCATTGCCCATTCAAGTTCGGCGTAGGTGGCGCCAAGTTGGTCTTCGTCCACGCGCCCATCCTCCCAAAGTCCATCGGTGGGTGGGGCATCAAGAATGTCCTTGATTACTCCAAGTTGTTCGGCAAGTTGAGTAACTTCGGTTTTGGTGAGGTCCGCGATGGGACTGATATCTACGCCACCGTCGCCATATTTTGTGAAAAATCCAACACCGAAGTCCTCGATTTTATTTCCAGTTCCAACGACAAGGCATTTATTGGCCTGTGCCACGGCATAAAGGGTGGTCATCCGCAACCGGGCTCGGGAGTTCGCCATTGCCAGCCCATGCTGTTGAACCTTTTCGGGAATTGTTTTTTGGAAAAGATTGAATATTTCTGTCAAGTCAATTTCTAACTCAGAACAATTTGAAAACCGATGACATAGTTGATCAATATGCTTGGAAGCACGTTCGTATTCCTTTTTGTTTTGACGTATAGGAAGGTTCAATAGCAAGGTATTCTTTCCGGTTAAAGCGCAAAGCGTGGAAGTTAAAGCAGAATCAATACCACCTGAAATTCCTACGACAAAGCCATAACCTTCAGTGTCAAGTTGGTTACAGTAATCCGTCAACCAATGAACGATAAAATCGCATACGTCCTGATTTTTCAACGATATGGCTTAAAACAGGATCGATACTTTCAACATAACTTGATTTTGAGTGGCTTTGTTATTGAACATGGTTAACGTTCCAGCCTTATCAGCAAAAAGAGAGTTTTTCGCGTTATCAACATCGGTGTTTTTCGGTGTGTGCAATGGCGTAAATCCATAGTAGTAACCGGCTTCAACAACCAAACTGGTAGAACCTGAAAAGTTCCATTCTGCACCCATTGTTCCGCCTACAGCAGATTTGAAAAAGAATAAGTCGCCACTGGATTTCATCCCTTCCATGGTTATTGAGGCATCAGGGGTCGAACTACTTAAATCGCGTCCGGTATCTTCGGTTTTGCTTGTCATTAAAAAGCTATTGCGCAATCCGAACTTCGCGAAATAACGCCAAAATCCAAAAAAGCTGGTTTTGAAGGTAAACATGGTAGGAACAGTGAGGTACACTGCCTTCTGATTTCTGCTATCAAGGGAGAAAACGGAGGCAGAGGCATTCCCAACCCCATCTTTATAAGAGAGAATATCGCTGTCTAGGAAATAATATTTGGTTTCTCCATCTATGTTGGTAGTATTGTATTTAAGGTTTTCGAAATCAAATTCCAAACCAGTAGTAAGACCAATGGTTTCCGAAAAATTAATCATCACATTTGTACCTAGCGTCCAATCAAAACCAACACCGTTGGATTCCATTCGCTTTGTTCCCATTTTCTGAAAATTAATTCCTGAACCCAGTACCAGGCCGGCTTGTACTTTCTTGTCAGCAGCGTCTTGGGCATGAACGGAAGAAATCATGCAAATAAGAACGAAAGAGGAGATTATTTTTTTCATGTTATAATGTTTATAGGGCGCACTAAACGCCGAAATGTGTACTTTTGATTACGAAAGTAAGGATTAATAATGATTTTAAGAAGTCTTTTTTTACCAATAATCACCTTGGTTATTTTTGCCTCATGTTCACGTAATCCGTTGAACGTAGATGCCTCTGAAACCAAGGTAACGATTGAATATATTCACCTTGATTCCATTTATCGTACAGCAGTATCAAGAGACCTTCTTGCCTATCACCGTCAATTCTTAAAGGAGATCCCTGAGATTTATCAATATGAACTAGGGTATTGCTTGCGGTTTGCGAATTCCTCAGATTCGGCATTAGTGAATGGACTATCCTTATTTCTTGCCGATTCGTATATCAAACAATTGGAAAAGCAGCTAGAAAAAGATTTCCGTGATGTGACGAAATTTAAGAAGGAAATAAACGGTGCGTTTACCTACCTTAAGTTCCATTTTCCTGATAAGCCGACACCTAAACATGTTGTTTTTATGAATTCCCTTTTTCAGTCCAGTGCTTTTGTGACTAAAAATGAAATCGGAATAGGGATAGAAAGGTACTTACACTCTTCGTTGCCCGTCATTCGTAAATTGCCAGGTCAAGAGTTCCCAAAGTGGATGCGCGATGATTGGGACGTTACCTTTTTGGCGAGGGATGCTGTTTGCTCTTGGGTAATGACCCATATTGTTCCTGAAAAGGAAGGGAATTTGGCTGAACAGGTTATTCGCTGGGGAAAGATTTTATACATCACCCATGCCGCTTTTCCTGATATGGGACCATCGTATGCCATTCGCTATTCTGAAAAAGATTACAACTGGGCCTTGACAAATGAAGCTCAATTCTGGAAATACTTAGTTGACCAGAAGATGTTATTTATGACAAACGAACGGGATGTCGCCAATTTTTTAAGGGAGGGTCCATTTACAGCCGGGATTCCCAAAAAGGGGCCTGATAGATTAGGTCAATTTTTAGGGTACCAGATTGTGCGTAAATACATGGAGTCCACCGACGATTCCTTTTCAGAAATGATTAATAAACCATACAACCAAATATTGAAGGAATATGTCGTCGAATAAGGCAGAAGATCAAATCGCTAAATCTTCCGAAATCAAGATACAAGTTGGCCTTAATAGTAACCAGCTTCCGTTAAAAATTCGTTGGTCAGCCGAAGATGGAGGCGTTGACAATGCTGATGCAGGAGCGTTCTTACTTTCTATTTGGGATCCCGCGGCAAAAAACACCATGAAAATAGACCTTTGGACAAAGGACTTGACGGTTGAAGAAATGAAACAGTTTTTTCATCAAACGCTTTTAACGATGGCTGATACATTCGAGCGTTCAACAGGTGAGCATTTGATGTCAGAGGATTTGCGGGATTATTGTTACCATTTTGCGGAGAAAATGAATATTTTACCAGAATAAATGAAGGTGGAAGGTCATTTATCAAAAATGGAGGTCACGTCTGATAGTCCTGTGGGTTATTTTCTCCAATTTGATCAACGTTATTTTCTGAATGATTTTATTGGAAAACGATTGATTGTTACCTGGGATGGTGGTATTCAATGCGTGGGATGTGGCAAGCAAATTCCGAAAACCTTTGGTGAGGGATTTTGTTACCCATGCTTTCAATCTTCTCCCCATGCCTCACCTTGCATTATAAGGCCAGAACTTTGTCGTGCGCATTTGGGCGAAGGACGGGATCCGGAGTGGGAGGAACGCAACCACAACCAACCTCATGTAGTATATTTAACAGCCGGAGACACGGTTAAGGTTGGCGTTACCAGGAAATCTAATGTCAAAACCCGTTGGATTGATCAAGGCGCCTCAAGAGCTATTGTTCTGGCCGAAACAACCAACAGGTATGAGGCAGGGTTGCTGGAAGTGGCTTTAAAGGATTTTTTTACGGACAAAACCAGTTGGCAGAAAATGCTGCGAAACGAACGGGATGAAACCATTGACCTCGTTGATGAAAAATGGCGTGTTCATGAGGAAATGCCCTCTGATTTGGCTTGTTTATTTTCGGAAAATGACGAAATCACCACCTTTGATTTCCCTGTATTGAATTATCCAAGTAAGGTTAGCAGTGTTTCGTTAGAAAAGGTAAGGCATCATGAAGGAACATTGTCCGGAATTAAAGGACAATACTTGCTTTTTGCAGATGGTTCGGTTTTGAACATTCGCAGGCATACGGGATTTCATGTAGCCATACAGTTGCTCAACAACTAACGAAGGTATGGGAAAAGATAAACTCCGACGTTTTACCTTGATGAAAGACTTTCCCCATGTGTTGGAATCCAATTATGGCGAGGCGTTCGGGATGAAAGGAAAGTGGAGAACTGATTTTTTCAAGAATGAACATCCCATTGTTTTGGAATTGGGCTGTGGTAAGGGTGAATATACAGTAGGATTGGCCCGACATTATCGGAAGTGCAATTTTATTGGCGTGGACATAAAGGGTTCGCGGATGTTTATTGGTGCGCGGGATGCAAGTGACTCAGGTTTGGATAACGTGGGTTTTTTAAGAACACGTATCGAATGGATCACCAATTGTTTTGACGTAGCTGAGGTGGATGAGATCTGGTTGACATTTTCCGATCCTCAACCCAAAAAACCAAGGAAGCGTTTAACCTCCCCCGAATTCTTGACAAGGTATAAATCCATTTTGAAACCGGCGGGTAAAATTCATGTTAAGACGGACTCTAATTTGTTGTTTGAATCCACAGAAGAGGTGCTGAAAGCACTCGAACTTCCTGTTGAATATTTAACGTGGGATTTGTATAATCAACTTCCTGAGCATTCAGATGCGAAAATGAACGACATTTTACATATTCAAACGCATTATGAAAGGCTTTTTACTTCCCGCGGCAGCACAATAAAATATGCGCGTTTTCGTCTAGATTAGAATGGCTTGATAGTTATGCCACTTTTAGTTTAGCCATCTTGGATTTGTAGAACTGTTGTTTCGCGTATTCTACTGTAATCCGAAAAGTTTTATCTGTCATATTAGGAAGATCGAACATGGCATCTGTGAGAATGGCCTCACAAATCGAGCGCAGGCCTCGTGCACCGAGTTCAAATTCGATGGCTTTTTCGACGATGAAATCCAAGGCGCTTGCATCGAACTTTAGTTCGACGTTATCCATGTCGAACAAGCGAATGTATTGCTTTGTAAGCGCGTTTTTGGGCTCGGTAAGGATGCGCTTTAAACTTGCTGCGTCGAGGGGATTCAAATAAGATAACACGGAGAATCGTCCTATCAATTCCGGGATGAGTCCAAACGAGCGCACATCGGTAGGGTTGATGTATTTCAGTAGGTTCTCGCTTTCGATGCGTTCCTCACTTGCTCCAGAGAAACCGATTGTTTGACGATTCACTCGTTTAGCAATGATCTTCTCTATTCCGTCAAAAGCTCCTCCACAAATGAACAACACATTTCGGGTATCAATTTGAATCATTTTTTGTTCAGGGTGTTTACGTCCACCTTGAGGAGGCACATTTACAATTGATCCTTCCAAAAGTTTCAATAGTGCCTGTTGAACTCCTTCTCCAGAAACATCTCTGGTAATAGAAGGATTATCGCTTTTTCTGGCGATTTTATCGATCTCATCGATGAAAACAATGCCTTTTTCAGCGGCCTTTACGTTATAATCTGCTGCTTGCAATAGACGGCTAAGGATGCTTTCTACGTCTTCACCAACGTATCCAGCCTCTGTAAGAACGGTGGCATCTGCGATGCAAAAAGGCACATTGAGCATGCGGGCAATCGTTTTGGCAAGGAGTGTTTTTCCTGTTCCTGTGCGACCTACGAGCATGACGTTAGACTTTTCGATCTCTACGTCGTCTTTGAGTTTTTTAACGTTTAGCCGCTTATAGTGGTTGTAAACGGCAACAGATAATATCTTTTTGGCATCTTCTTGTCCAATGACGTATTCGTCCAGGAGTGCATTAATCTCAGAAGGTTTCAGTATTTGAAGCGATTGTTCTGAAGGAACTTCTTTTTGTTTGTCCTCCTCTTGAATGATGGAGTGGGCCTGTTGAATGCAGCTGTCACAAATATGCCCAGACAAGCCAGCAATTAGCAACCCCACTTCGGTTCTTGGCCTTCCGCAAAAGGAACATCCTGAATCTTTTCTTGCCATTTTCTACTCCTCAATAAAGCCAGTTACTTTGGGTTTCGCGTTAATACCTCATCCACCATACCGTATTCCTTTGCTTCTTCTGCCGTCATCCAGTAGTCGCGGTCTGAGTCACCCCAAACTTTATCGTAGGTTTGCCCACTGTGAGATGCGATAATATCGTAAAGTTCTTTTTTGAGTTTTTGAATTTCTTTGGCTGTGATTTCGATATCAGAGGCCTGACCAGAGGCTCCTCCTAACGGTTGGTGAATCATTACACGTGCATGTTTTAATGCCGAACGTTTTCCTTGTGCTCCAGCACACATGAGAACAGCGCCCATAGATGCCGCCATTCCTGTACAAATGGTGGCAACATCCGGTTGAATGTATTGCATAGTATCATAAATTCCCAATCCTGCATATACCGAACCACCCGGAGAATTCATATAGATTTGAATGTCTTTTTTATTGTCAACGGACTCCAAAAACAACAGCTGTGCATTGATAATATTGGCAACATAATCGTCAATACCGGTTCCAAGAAAAATGATCCGGTCCATCATAAGCCTTGAGAATACGTCCATTTGCGTCATGTTAAGTGAACGCTCTTCTATGATGTAAGGGGTAATGGATGAGTGCACGTAATGTTGCATGTGCATGCTGTTAATACCCAGGTGCTTTGTTGCGTATTTTTGAAATTCGTTTTGATCAAACATGGTGGTAAACTATTAGTTATTGCTATGGACGATAAAGATAAGGGAAAGTTGGGAAAAGAAATCAAAAAACACGAATTTCATACCGGATAATTCAAGGGATGGAACAAACATGGCTCAGTGGAATAGAAAGTGTTCGCAACAAGCGAATATTGCTTTCTCCGTTAAATTGGGGTATGGGACATGTCGCAAGGTGCATTGGATTGGTTAAAAAACTTCTTTTGAACGGCAACACTGTCTTGGTTGCAGGAGATGTTGGTCAACTCGAAGTTTTTCGCATGTATTTCCATGAAATAGAAACCATTGAACATGAAGGTTACCCATTTAAGTTTGGAGGAAAGGGACATTTCGAAAGGGATTTACTTTTATGCTTTCCAAGCCTTGTTAACAGACTTAAAAAAGAGAAAGAGGAAGTCAAGCTATATGTGAAGAACCATGCCATTGACCTAGTCATTTCTGACCATAGATATGGTTTTTATTCACCAGATGTTCCTTCCATTTTTCTTAGCCATCAACTTCAATTACCGCTTAAGCGTCAATTCAAGTGGGTTCAACGTGTTCATTCCCGATTAATCAAGCGTTTTAGTAGTATTTGGGTGCCTGACACTTCCAATCATTTATTTGCTGGGAAGTTAAGCAGTACAGTTGGGTTTAACCATGTCTTTTTTATTGGACCAATTAGCAGGTTTGAGGGCGTAGATCCTGTGGAAAGGGGAGAAGCCACGGTAGCGATTGTTTCTGGGCCGTTGGAATATGCCAGGTCTTTTGTGGAAACCGTCCAAAAAGGTCAAAAGGAAGGGGTAAAGCTTGTTTTTATTGGGGATCCGAGTTTAGTAGCATTCATGGCGGCAAAAAACTTGTTGTTTGTTCCATCAACCGATTGGTTGAAATGTGACCGGTTTATTTGTGCTGCAAAGAAGGTCATTTCAAGAAGTGGATATTCAACTTTGATGGATTTGTATTTTTTGGGGTCTTCGGCAACGCTAATGCCTACCGAAGGACAATTGGAGCAACAATATTTGTACATTAATTGGTGTGAGCAACAAGCTCAACGAACAACAACATGAATACAGGTCTGGCGGTATTCGTAAGTGGCGTAACATTTACCTTCGTTGCGCATCTCCCAGATGGTTTTAACGAGTTGATCACCCAAGTATAAACCTTCGGCTTTAGAAAGAGCTTTTGAACCGTAAAAGTTTCGGTAAGAAACATCGAAGGTGGTTCCATGCAGGTGTGAGCTTAAGCTAACAGCATTACGGTTACGTTTTCGGAGACTTGCGATGCTTTTAAGGGTGCGCATCATGGAGGTCAGGTTCAATTTGGTACATTTCAGGGGCGTATTACGTAACTTTTGATGGAAGCGCTCCCCCATTTCTAGCAGAAAATCATATGTGTTAGGTGTAACAAAAGGGAAGCTGTAGACCATGGTATCGACCATGAAATATTCGTTTGATTCTACAAGCTTTAATTTGCCTTTATACACACATCGAACAAGGTCTTTTTTGTGGCGCATTGGCACTTGTAATCCTTTTACATAGGATTCCGCTAAGTACGTCCGTACCTTGTCGTTCAATTCATATTGGTGGTCGATTTGAATGTAGCAAGCTTGATTTTCGGTATTGGCTTTTGACGGGTAACCATTAGCATTTAATTGTGCGTTTTGCTCCCAACGAAGGGCAAGAGTAAGCGATAGGAAAAAGAGTACAATCCCCACAGCGATAAGAATATTGGCTTTTGGCATTCGGTTGAGATGAGCGGTTAATTAACCAAATGAATTAGGGAATAGTTGAAGTGGAAGGATTAGAATACGTGGTTATTGGTAAAAGAAAAGGTCACCCTAAGGCGACCTTTTCGTTATAGTTGAGAGATATATTATTTAACCACGTTGGTAAAGGTTGGGTTGTCGAAATACTTAAGGAATTCTCTGTCTTTCGCTGCTTTTGCTTTGTATGAAGCATCTTTAGCGATAGCGCTCTTTAAGTTATTCGCAACGGCATCAACGTTAGACTGACGTGCTCCTGCAATCGCTTTAAGGTAATACCCTTGTGCAGATTCTTTGTCATCTGAACCGTCTATCGTTTTAACCGCACCGGCAGCATCACCCGTTAGAATTTGGTTTAGTGCACGGTTAAAGTGGTTTTCTTTAGTTCCGAAGTTCTTTGCAGCGTCGTCGTATTTTCCATCTTGAATATCAAGAATACCATTGTTATACTTCACTTCATCTCCAGCACCACTTGCTTTTTTCAAAAGCTCACGAGCTTTTTTGCGGTCACCGTTCACACCTGCAACAGCGCCAAGGTTGTTTTGAGACAGTTTATCAGCAGAGTTCAAGCTGTTTGCTTTTTCGAAGTGTGTTTTCGCTTCGTTGAATTTTCCTTGCATGAAAAGAACGGCACCAACGTTGTTGTGTGTACGGTAGTCTGTAGGATAGTTTTTCTGTGCAACTTGATAAATTTTAAGTTTTTCACCTAAATCTTTTACCAATGTAGCTGTGAACAACAATTCCTCTAAATCAAGGCTGTCAGGAGTAGACATAGCCAACGCTTTGAGCTCGTCATCAGAGTACCCTGTAAGGTCATAATTAGTGATGATTTCAGCACGACGTAACACTGGGAATACAGCTTTTTCAAGTTCTGTAAAGATTTTCGCCATATCCGCCATTCCTTGCGCTCTTTCTTCTGGGCTGAATGATTTTACTACGCGAATTACCTGATCTTTCTTATCCTGCGGGAAGTTTGCTTTTCCTACTTCAGTCTCGAAACCATTCATATCTTCACCTCTACCAGAAAGGTTGAATGTGGTTGATTGTACAACGGTGTTGTTGGCTTTTTTCGCCAATTCAATTACTGTAGCCTGAGCTGCTTTAGCACGCTCGTCCGATAGAGGATTGTTCACCGTTTCTTCCCCTTCTGGAGAAGCGAAACCGTTGATGTTAACAGATTTAATCGCAATCTTTGGATTCGTTTGAGCTGCTGTTAACCATTTTTGGTAATCAACAATATCCTTGTCTTTCAACTCGGTAGGCTTAACTACAGCCTTCGCTTTGTCGAAGTTAAGTTTTGCAGAATACGATTGTTCGGTTGTTCTAACAAAATTGTCTTTTGCCAAAAGCACTCGGAACGTTTTGTTTACCAAATAAGGAGTAATGATGGTAGCATCAGCAAGTTTCGTATCAGGAAACTGGTCTTTTTTCTCCTTATTCTTTTTCCCTTTGTAAACTTTTCCGGTTACCATTAGATCGGCTGTTTCAAATTCCGGTTTGTAGGCAACAAAAGTGGAATACTTGAATGAACCATTTGATTTGTATTTAATCACCTGGCCATTTCCGGAAACTTTTTCACCTTGGATAGTGAATGGTTCAAGTGCCGTGCTTCCTAGCATGGGTTGAATCTCCACCTTTACTTTTTTCTTGATGCCTTTTACCGGTAATGAACCGCTTACATCGATTTTAACACTATCTCCGTGCATCTCAAGCGGACTTGGAGTAACCTTGTACTCAATGTCTTTAAGAAGGTCGCAGCTCGATAGGAGACTACTGGCTATTGCGATAAAAGCCAGACCCTTAATTGTTTGTTTTTTCATATATCTCTTTATTATCATTGAAAATTCGCGACAATATTAAACAATATTTTTGTGCTATAAAACAATTTTTTTGCTAAATGTTAAAATACCAGCTTGAAGCGATGGTTTTAAGCTTGCTTTGATCCAAACAGTTTCTTTTTAATTCAAAAATATATTGTTGTGTCAAAGGATCTTTGAAATCAGGTTCTATTTCAGCAAGAGGAATCAATACAAAATTTCTTTCTCTAAATCGTGGATGGGGTAAGGTGAGGAAGGATGAGGAGGTACACATGTCATCAAATGAAATCAGGTCGATGTCAATAGTTCTGGAGGAATAAACACCATTTTGGTTTCTAATTCGCCCAAGCTTGCTTTCAAGCTTCAAGCACTCCTCCAGTAATTTTTCTGCTGCGAGGCGCGTTTCAATTTTTACACAAATATTAAAAAAGTCATTGTCGGTTTTGAACCCAAGTGCAATGCTCTCGTATACCGATGATAGTTGAATAATGTTTGCAGGAATTTGCTTTATTAATTCAAGAGCTTTTGTAAGATGAGCCAACCGGTCACCTAAATTGCTGCCAAGAGAAAGGTATGCGGTATGCACGTTTCTACCATTTAAAAGATTCAATCAGATGTAGCAAGTCTGTTTTCAAGTATTCCAAGGAGGGTTTTAAGGAGTCGTAGTTAGGGACGGTATTGAAATAAACCACACCGCTTACAAACTTGCTGGTTGAATCTGTTAAGTAGAAGTGAAAGGGAGATGCAACATTTCCTTGAAGTTCAAAAAAGGTTCCGAAAACCCTTTCATTCGGTCTTACAAATCTTTTATCGATTATGGCTGACGCTTTGAGTTTGTGTTCGTCAACCTTATCATTCGAATAGTTCACGTAAACGGATAAGGGTTTATCCATCTCGATAAATGAAAAATGGATGGTGCCATTGAGTGGTCCGAGGTCAATGTCTTTGTGGCATGTTTTCTTTTGAGTGGAATCATACACGTTCTTTAACTTGTAAGTCTGATTCAAATCAAAGGAATAACCGCACTCTCCTTGTTGCCTTTTGTATTTGTGATCGGGAAAATTGGTTTTGAGGTAGGTGGGAGGTTTAGGAACAGGGTTCTCGTTTTTACAACTCGTAATACCGATAGTTAGAGCAAACAAGCCAAAAGGAAAAATCTTGAAATTCACAGCCGTTAGTTAGAATGTCTAGTCATTTAAAAGGAATTAAAAGGGAAGGTTGTCATCCGGATGTGATTCCATCCCTTGTATGGTAGAAGGAGTTTCTGGTGTACCGATTGAATCAAAGACTTTTTCTACTGGTTGGCTTGAGGTTTCGGCCTTACTTAAAATGGTTAGGTTGTCACCTATTATTTCAACGGTGTAACGTGTATTTCCATCTTTGTCTTGCCATGAACGTTTTTTTATTTTTCCTTCAACATAAACTTTTGTCCCTTTTCGAAGGTATTTTTCTGCCACCTCAGCGAGTCCTCGCCAAAGCACAACATCGTGCCAGTCGGTGGTTTCTTTTTTTTCTCCTGTAGAACGATCGGTATACACTTCTGAGGTGGCGAGTGAGAATGACGCCACTGAGTTTCCATTCTCAAGGCGGCGCACTTCTGGGTCTTTACCTAGGTTACCGATTAAAATCGCTTTGTTAATGCTTCCCGCCATAAAACAAAGATAACGAAATCGCTTAATTTTCAGTCTCGAAAGGTTTATAAAAGCGTTTTTGTTTCGAGAAATTTAAGTGTTAGACGGGAAAAGGGATAGGAGTCTAAATTGCTTAAGGGGGTCAGTTCCCAATGCTCTTGGGGACTTAACGGTAAGTTGTTGAAGACATAAAAAGTGGCGTGAATGCGTTGGTGGCTCAGGATGTGCGGAGGGAGCGTTATTGATCCGGAAGGTTTTCCGAACGCCTCAAGGTGTTTTTGGTGATCCTCGTTTTCACTCACTTCAATTCCTGGAAATTCATAAAGATGTTGCCATATGTCTTTTTTAATTCGTTGTTGAATAAAGGTCTGATGTTTATCGAAAAAAACGAAGTGTACAAAATACCGAGGCCGTGGTTTTTTCTTTGCGCGTTTAACCGGACGGTTCAAAATGGTTTTGTTTGAATACGATAGGCATTTCTCGATTAGCGGACATGTCGGGCATTTAGGTTGAGACGGCAGGCAAATTAGGGCTCCCAATTCCATGATGGCTTGGTTGTGTTCATCCGGTCTTTGTTCGCTGATCAGTTGTTGTGCCAGTTCATTAAACAACCGTTGCCCTTGTGGACTGTTTATTGGAATATCAAGATCAAATACGCGGCTTAAAACCCTGTAAACGTTCCCGTCAACCACCGCAACACAAGCATTGAATGAAAAGGAGGCAATAGCAGCAGCTGTGTAGGGTCCTATGCCTTTTAGTTGGATAAGTTCGGTGTAGGTTGAAGGGAACTCCCCTTTTCGTTCCGTTGAAATAATTTTTGCAGTATAATGAAGGTTTCGTGCCCTGCTATAATACCCCAAGCCTTCCCAAGCTTTCAAGACCATTTGTTCCGGAGCTGAAGCCAGGTCATGTATGGAAGGAAACAGCGAAATGAATTGGTTAAAGTAGGGGGTCCCCTGATCGACTCTAGTTTGTTGCAATATTACTTCAGACAACCAGATAAAATAAGGGTCGTTCGTGTTTCGCCATGGTAAATTACGCTTATGAATTTTGTACCATGATCGGATTAACGTCGAAAAATCAGGCATTTGAATAAAAAAACACTTTTTTTTTGATGTAAAGCAAAGATAAATGCTTTTGCTGAATTACTTTTGCGGTCGGATAAGCACAATGTTGAACCAAATATAATTAACCATGACAAAAGCAGACATAGTAGCAGACATTGCAGAACAGACAGGATTAGAAAAGGTAGAGGCGCTGAAAGCGGTTGAAGCTTTCATGAATTCAATTAAGCATTCTTTGGCCGATGGCCAAAACGTTTATTTAAGGGGATTTGGTAGTTTCATTGTGAAGGAAAGAGCAGAGAAAACAGGTCGTAATATTTCTAAAAACACTACTATCATAATTCCTGCACACAACATTCCTTCGTTTAAACCATCCAAAACCTTTGTCGAAGAGGTGAAAAATAAGGTTAAAGTAGGATAATCCCCTATGGACCTGTTCATTTCAGAAAAATAACCTATCTTTGCCTTTCTTTTTTGGGGGCAGATAGCACAAAGCGAACCTAAAAGGAAATGTTTTATAACAAGTAAATTAAGACTTATGCCAAGCGGTAAAAAAAGAAAAAGACATAAAATGGCTACGCACAAGCGTAAAAAACGACTTAGAAAGAATCGTCACAAAAAGAAGAAATAAGCTTATTTGCTTGTTTTTAAGGTTTTCAATTCATAGAAAACCATTTTTCACTTAAATAAAACCTAGTGAGCCTCGAACTAGTTGTAGATGTTCGTTCCAACGGCATTTGGCTTGCCCTTATTCGTAATGGTAAACTAATTGAGTTGCATGAAGAGCATGGGAATAATGATTTTTCCGTGGGTGACATATATTTGGGTAAAGTTCGAAAAGTTGTCCCAAGTTTAAATGCCGCTTTCGTAGACGTTGGTTTTGAAAAGGACGCTTTTTTACATTACCTGGATTTAGGTCCGCAGTATAGTTCACTTAATAAGTTTACGAAGCAAACCTTGAATGGAAAACAGGGAGTTTCTGATTTGCTTTATTTTAAAAGTGAAAAGGATATTCCCAAAGATGGAAAGATCGATGATATCCTTTCTTCCTCTCAATCCATTTTGGTTCAGGTGGCAAAGGAGCCAATATCCTCTAAAGGACCACGACTTTGTGCCGAAATCACTTTAGCAGGTAGGTACCTCGTGTTAGTGCCTTTTTCTGACAAAATTTCCATTTCTCAGAAAATTAAATCCCAAGAGGAACGAAACCGTCTCAAAGATTTAATGGAAAGTTTGAAGCCCAAAAACTTCGGTGTTATTATCCGAACAGTGGCGGAGAACAAGAAATTGGAGTTAATTGACCAAGACTTGAAAAACCTCTTGGACAAATGGAAGCAACTACACGGAAATTTAAAGTCTTCGGCTCCACCCAAGAGAGTGCTGGGAGAAATGAACAAAACATCTTCCATTCTCCGTGATTTATTAAATGCTGATTTTACCAATATTCACATCAACGATAAAACGATCAGTGAGGATGTAAGGGAATTTGTTTCCGGAATAGCCCCAGGTCGCGAGAAAATCGTTCGCTTGTATGAAGGGCGTCTGCCTATTTTTGAACGGTTTGGCGTCAATAAGCAAATTAAGACGCTGTTTGGTAAAAAAGTTCCTCTTCCAAGTGGTGGCTACCTTATTATCGAACACACGGAAGCCATGCATGTTATCGATGTAAATAGTGGTAACCGAAAAGGTGCGGATGGGCAGGAGGGCAATGCCCTGGCAACAAACATAGAAGCGGCAGAAGAAATTGCACGAGTGTTGCAATTACGTGACATGGGCGGTATTGTATGCATTGATTTTATTGATATGCACGACCGCGAAAACAATAAGGCTTTATTCGATAAGCTCAAGCAATATATGCAATCCGATCGGGCAAAGCACAATATCTTACCCCCTTCGAAATTTGGTGTGGTGGAAATCACCAGGCAGAGAGTGCGTCCTGAAACGGATATTAACACCTCCGAAACATGTCCTACATGCAACGGAACTGGTGAGGTTCAAGCCAGCATTCTATTTGCCGACGAAATAGAGTCGAATTTGAATTACCTCGTTCTTGACCGTGGTGAAAAACATGTTTCTTTGTTAGTTCACCCTTATTTGCATGCCTTTTTCACCAAAGGAGTTGTGTCGCGTCAAATGCGCTGGTTTATGAAGTATAAAAAATGGATTCCGGTGCGTTCAGTAACCGCTAACCACCTGTACGAATATTCCTTCGTGAATAAAGAGAATCAAGAGATTACCCTTTAATGCTCTACCCCGAATGCCGCCTGTCATTCCTTTTGATCAAGCACTTCAAAAACTTGAATCTTATTGTGCCTATCAGGAACGTTGTCTGCTGGAAGTCAAAAAAAAAATTCAGTCATGGAAGTTAAGTTCCCAAGATTCCACGGCATTAATCGATTCGTTGATAGACAATGGGTTTTTAAATGAGGAGCGATTTGCACACGCCTATGTGTCGGGGAAATTTAGGATCAATAAATGGGGAAGATGGAAAATTTATGCCCATTTGCAACAGAAACAAATAGGTAAGGAGCTATCAAAAAAAGCGGTATTGGATATCCCTGAAGCGGATTACATAGAAACCATTTCGGGGTTAATTAACAGAAAATTAAGTACACTGAATGAATCCGATGAGGCCAAACGAGAGAAAGTATTTCGTTATTTAATGGCAAAGGGATTTGAGTTAGAGTGGATTCAACTCGCATATAAACCCTACGAATCAAAGGACCATTAGTTTCAAACAGTTTACCTGCTGATCTCCAAGGTAGTTCTGGTAACGTATGTGTACGGTATACACACCTTGTGCGAGTATTGTATGAAGTTCAATAAATGAAAAATGTCCGCTATTAGTGGTCAAAATACATTTACCTGCTGCGTCAAATAACTGGACATTGAAATGATTCATTTCGTCTTTTACACTTCTGACTAGCGCAACTTGTCCTTGAGTAACAGGATTAGGGTATAGCCCAAAAGGTTCCTGTTGAATGCCTTGAGCATGTAGTTTTTTATTAAAATCAAATAGGAAAAGACCATTTTGCCTGTCTGAAACAACAAGGTGGTTAGAAGTATATCCGGCGAATACGCCCCAGGCGCCATTCATATTGAAGGGACTGTTTTGTTGGTAGGTATCGTAATGAGCGATTTCGACAGGTTCACCTTCAATGTTGTAAATACGTAATCCTTCGTTGTAATAGGCGCAATAGGCCAATTCATCCGAACACATCAAGTTGTGTGGGACACTGTTATTTTCAAAATTTGTCCCGAAAAGGTAATTGATTTCCATTTCAAATCCGGGTCCTACGGCAACTTTCTTTATCCGTTTGCCGCTGGTTTCATCTGCAAAAACATAGGTTTTTCCGTTTGGAGATAACCACCCTTGGTGGTTGTATCCTTGATCCTGGTAAAATGGCAAGTTATTCAGGTAAATGGGGCTTGAAGGAACTGTAAAATCATAAACCCTCAGTCCGTCTTGACCGCAATTTAAAAAAGCCACACCATCTCGTACATATCCGTCATGCACTTCAGCTATGTCTTCAGGTCCTTCCCAGATGAGCGTTGGATTTAAAGGGTCCGCGATAGAAAAGACCCTTAGAGGGATAAGTGATTGCGGGTTGTTGTTTACGATTGGAGTAACCAGAAAAGCAAAAAGAAGGGAATGCGCAGAGTCAATAAATAGGTTGTGTATACGGCCAAACCGTTCGTCTTGAAGGTCGGCGAGTACTTCAACAGAGTCGGGAAGATACGTCAAGTTGATAATTTGAAGGCTGCTGTTACCTTCATCACAAACCGCATACCCATAGTTTCCGAATTCTTTGAATTCCCGGTGAACCACAAAAGATGAATTATACTTCCCTTCCACGAATCCTGCAGGCTTAAGTGTGTTTTGTGTAATGTGAAAAAAATGGGTTCCTTCTGTGGATCCTATCACGGCGTATTCTTTACCATTCGAAGTGAAGCCCCAGCATCCGCTGTATCGCGCAAGGCTGGAGTTGGTGGTAAGTGTATCCGAAAACCATTGATCAAGTAGCGTAATGTTCTTGGTGTCTTGAGCGAGTGCGACATGTTTTGAACCTAGAACCAGCAAGAAAAATAACGAAAGACGTGTCATTTGGACTTAAAGATACATATTCAGCGAGATCTTTTGTCCTCCATTTTTAGTTTAATGAATATTGCTTAACTTTGCTCAAATCCCTATTGTGTCGGATACCGTCATCATCATTCCCACGTACAACGAAATTGAAAATGTTGAGCGTATGGCTCGAACCATCATGGGGTTTGAGAAGTCATTCGACATACTTTTCGTTGATGATAACTCTCCTGATGGAACGGCTGAATGCATTGAACAGTTAACTCAAGAATTCCCAGACCGTATTTTTTTAGAAAGACGCGCAGGAAAACTCGGACTCGGCACTGCCTATATACATGGGTTTAAGTGGGCTATTGCACGAAAGTATGATTATGTTTTCGAGATGGATTGTGATTTCTCTCATGACCCTAACGACCTCATTCGGTTATATAACGCATGTGCGCTCGATGGCGCGGATTTAAGCATAGGTTCCAGGTATTGCCGCGGCGGAAAAGTAAAGAATTGGCCGTTAAAAAGAATCATGATGTCTTATTTCGCCAGTGTGTATGTGCGCATGGTGCTCTGGATTGGTATTGCCGATACCACGGCAGGGTTTAAATGCTATCGTCGCTCAGTTCTGGAAGCCATTCACCTCGATTCCATTCCATTCAAGGGCTACGCTTTTCAAATTTGCATGAAGTATGGTGCCTATCGCCACGGTTATAAGATTAAGGAAGTTCCCATTACATTCATCGATCGGGAGTTCGGCGTTTCGAAAATGAATACCGGGATTTTTGCAGAAGCCTTTTGGGGTGTATTGAAAATGCGTGGAATGAAATTATGAATGAGTCGATTTTATTAACAGGTGCCCGTCTGGTAAATGAGGGAAAGGTTTACGAGTCGGATTTATTGATTCGAAAGGGCAGAATTGAGCGTATTGATTCTAGTATTACTCCTGATTCAACAACCGAGGTGATTGAAATGGAGGGTCGTTTTGTCCTTCCGGGGTGCATCGATGATCAAGTTCATTTTCGTGAGCCGGGCCTGACACACAAAGGTTCTATTGAGACCGAATCAAGGGCAGCTGTTGCAGGAGGAATTACCTCTTTTATGGAGATGCCCAATACCCTTCCAAATGCCTTAACACAGGAATTACTTGAGGAAAAATACCAGATTGCCTCGCGCTCATCTGTTGCAAACTTCTCCTTTTTCATGGGTGCTTCGAACGACAATACGGAGGAGGTACTTAAAACAAATATGCGCGATGTATGCGGCGTGAAAATCTTCATGGGTTCCTCTACAGGAAACATGCTGGTTGATCAAATCGATGTATTGGAAAAACTGTTTGAACGCGTTCCGCCCATGTTAATTGCGACGCATTGTGAAGACGAGCAAACGGTACGGCGGAATTTGGCACATTACCAACAACTGTATGGTGAACAGATACCAATGGAATTGCACCCCATCATTCGCAGTGAAGAAGCCTGTTACAAATCGTCCTCGTTGGCGGTGGGTCTTGCTAAAAAGTATGGTAGCCGCTTGCATGTGTTACACATTTCCACTGAAAAAGAGCTTTCCTTGTTCGATAATACGATTCCTCTTGATAAAAAACGCATTACGGCCGAGGCGTGTATCCATCACCTTTGGTTTAGTGAGGATGATTACAAAGAAAAAGGCAGTTTGATCAAGTGGAACCCAGCTGTGAAGAAATCTGCTGATCGGGATGCCATATTTAATGCAGTTCTCGACGGACGAATCGATGTGGTTGCTACGGATCATGCGCCACATACATTAGAGGAAAAAAGTGGGTTGTACTCCCAGGCACCTTCAGGAGGTCCCCTTGTTCAGCATGCCTTGTTAGCCCTTTTACAAAAAATGGAGGAAGGAAAAATCACTTTTCCCCAAATAGTGGAAAAAATGGCTCATAACCCCGCCATTCTATTTCGAATAGAGGACAGGGGATTTTTACGCGAAGGTTATTTTGCCGATTTGGTGGTAGTCTCTAAACAGCCAAATACCGTGACTAAGGAAAGTTTACTTTATAAATGCGGATGGTCTCCCTTTGAAGGTCAAGTATTCGATTACGCTGTTGAACATACTTTTGTAAATGGTCGCTTGGTTTATTCAGGTGGGCAGGTACGACCCGAAAAACCAGGACAGAGGTTGCTTTTTTCTATCAACGAATGAGGGAATTCCTGTTGATTGCAGTGTGCCTTTGTTTGTTTTCATGTGAAAACGAGGATACTGTTGCCGCTAAACCAGACCAGCTGATTCCACAAGATACGATGATTATGGTCTTGAAACGCATTAGTTTAATCGAGGCACACATGATGAATTCCACCCTGCCCTTGGTCTCGGTTCATTCATTATTGAAAAAATCTTGTGAGAAGGTATTGACGG
The DNA here is from genome assembly GCA_044372835.1 of Crocinitomicaceae bacterium. GTDB lineage: Bacteria > Bacteroidota > Bacteroidia > Flavobacteriales_D > Crocinitomicaceae > M0103. The sequence goes on from JBILRE010000012.1 coordinate 31,485, forward strand.
ATTTCCATCTTCGTCCCGATCGCTTTGAGAGAAGCATGGATTATTATGCCAGCCATCAGGAGGAAATGACAACAATTTACACGGCAATCCTTGATTCCTTAACCATGGAAAGTTCAAAGTACAAAAACATACCCGTCACACCTTCGCCGAGCGGCTCCGTTCCTCCAACGCCTACCAACATTGGTCCACCCCCGGTTGATCAAACAGACCAGGGAGTGAAGGCAGAGAGTAAACCTGGTATTTTCCGAAAGAGGTTCGGCTTAAAAAGACGGCGAAAGAAAGGAGCTTGAACCACTTGGTTTCCGGGCCAATAAACAGCATGAAAGCATCCAGATGAATGCGGTTAAAAAGGTCATTTTCTGAAGTATTGGCAGTAAGTTTATTCCTTTCTGACTCATATAAATCCAAGCGTTCAAGTAGATTAGGGAGAGCACTAGGATGTTATGTGCGAATAAAAGCTTCCTTTGGTTTTTAAAGAAAAAATAAGCACTCAGGATAAATGCCACTGATCCTGATGCAATAGACAACGTAACCAAGGTGTCGTGCCAGAATTGAAAGATGAAAAACGCAAGTGCCATGGATAATACCCCTGAAATCTGTATGCTGAGTCGAAAGAAAGCAGAAGCTGTCAACAACTGTGGCAGTTTGATCCAAAACAAGGCTACGGAAAGGCATAGAAAGAACATCCCCAAAATACCAGGTATTCTAGCGTTGTTTGGCTCCCCGTTTTTTCCGTTTTTCCCCATTAATTCACACCAGTAATTCAACTTAATGGCATAACCGTCCATGGTTGGGTTGAAATCTGATCCACCCGGGTATAATTGTGATCCGATTACATAAAGACAGAGGAACAACAGTAACCCAACCGCGACCATTATGGGCCAAATGGCCGTTCGTGTAAGCGAAGAGACACCCATTTCAGCGGGCTTTACGTTTTGGGTTTTCCCGTAAAAAGGCGTCCCAACTGCTGTTGCGCGATTTGTTGTTTTCTCCTATCCCCTTAGAAAAATGATGGCATACGGCTACTGCGAGACCGTCTGTGGCATCGAGGTATTTTGGCATTTCTTTGAAGGATAAAAGTTGCTGTAACATAGCGGCTACTTGTTCTTTGGAAGCGTTTCCATTGCCTGTGATGGCTTGTTTAATTCTTCTAGGCGCATACTCTTCAATAGGAAGGTTATTTTTGAGTGCAGCGGCCATGGCCACTCCTTGTGCACGTCCAAGTTTGAGCATGGATTGAACATTTTTACCGAAAAAAGGCGCTTCAAGTGCCATTTCATCTGGCTTAAATTCATGAATCAGGCCATCAAGTCGATCAAAAATCCGTTTGAGTTTGTCAGGTTGGGTTGGCAGCTTGTTAAGTTGAACCACGCCGAAATTCAACATGGTCAATTTAGATCTTTGAACATGAATAAGGCCATACCCCAACAAGGTAGTACCTGGGTCAATTCCGAGAATTATCTTATCTTCAACCATCTGAACCAATGCGATACCTTAAAGCTATAAAAAATAACGGCACCATGCTCTTTGCAATGCGCGTAGGATGCTTTCTGGCTTTGAGTTATTTATTGTATGTGCGATTGGATAAGGAAGGTGGATGGGACCTTTTTCGTTTGCCAAGCCACTTTTGGCCGTTATGTTTTTTTGTTGGACTAATTCCATTCAATTGGGGACTAGAGGCATTGAAATATCAACGAGTGTTGAGTGCATTAGGTCTACAAGTAAGCAGAAAAGTATTTTGGAAATCGTTTTCTGCAGGGATTGTGTCAGGAATGTTAACCCCAAATATGCTTGGGAATTTTATCGGAAGGAACCTGTATTTTCAGCGAAAAAATCGACCTTCACTTATATTATTAACCCTATGGTCCAATCATGCGCAATTTGTTTGTAGTGTGTTATTCGGTTTGTTTTCGTTATTATTTCTTTGGAAAGTACCATTTCAGGGCAACCTAACCTTCATTGTGCTTTCTTTCGTTGCATTGGTTTCTTTTAGTGGATTATTTTATTTTCTTGGAGAGCATTTGGCATATGCGTTCTTTCCGAAAAGAAGGTGGGTGCGTCACCTTAGCATTTTTGACCATTCTCCTGGTTTAAAGGTTGGTTTATTTTTGCTGAGTTCATTAAGGCATATGATTTTTACCCTGCAGTTCATGTTGGTTTTGTATGCTTTTGGAATTGATTTCAATCTCTCCCTTCTTTTCTGGACCTGGCAAACGTATTTATGGGTGACCCTCGCTCCATCTTTATTTTTAGGTAAACTGGTGGTGCGTGAATCAGTCAATGTGTGGGTGTTGACCGCTGCGGGAATGCCTTCCGCAATTGTTGTGTTAGCATCGCTCGTAACGTGGTTTGGAAATTTGTTCGTTCCAACGCTTATCTCCATCTTCGCAGCATCCAAACCAAGAAATACCTGGCAATGACAATGTTCGAATTTTATGTGGTTGTTTATCTTCTTTTTCTAGTATTACTCGTTGGGATTGGATGTCAAATTCAATGGAGAAAAGAGCAAAAATTAGTGAATCCAGAACCAAATGAAATTCCCCTAGAGGAATTGGTAGTTATTATTCCGTTCAGAAATGAAAAAGAACGCATTGGACCACTCATCACCTCTATTAATCAATCCGACTTTCAACCTAAAGAATATATCTTTGTTGACGACCATTCGGACGACGGTACTTCAACATTAATTCACAACAATCTGCATGTCTCAACTTATCGCATTCTTTCCTTACCCGAATTTCAAGTGGGAAAGAAACAGGCCATTCGTTATGGAATAAGCCATAGCGAATCAACCTATATTTTGGGATTGGACGCAGATGTGACCTTCTCGAAAAGGTACTTTTACCATATTTCGTGTCTTCTTCCTGCAGATTTGTACATTTTACCGGCCATTTTACTGCCAAAGCGTTGGTGGCAGCGCTTTTTTGAGATGGACCTCGTTTTAGTCAATGCCATTAACTGTGGTATCAGCGGTTTGAAGCGTCCACTCATTGCAAGTGGTGCGAATTTGTTATACAGCAGGGATGCCTTCTTATCGTTCGATCGTTTTGAATCGCATGCGCACATGCCTAGCGGCGACGATATTTATTTGCTCCGTGATTTTCGAAAAGCCAATGCGAATGTTCAATTAATCTCACACGATGACTTTGCGGTATATTCAGAAACACCTCAAAGTATAAGTGAATTTTTACACCAGCGCTTACGGTGGATTGCAAAAACCGGCGACGTTGGCGATCACTTGAGTACGGTTCTGTCATTGAGTCAGTTTTCACTCACTCTCGTGTTTTTGGTGATACTGGTTTATTTTTTCGTTACTGGAAATACCACTGCATCACTTTGCCTATTTACATCAAAATCATTTGTAGACATGGCCGTGTTTTTCCCATTCTTTAGAAGACAAAAACGTTTATCTAGTTGGTTGTTGCTTCCGATTTATGAGCTGGTGTTTCCGATTTATTCCATAATAATCGCCTCATCCATGTATGTCCTTAAACCGATATGGAAAGGCAGAAAATTACATACCAACTATTAGCTTAACAGCGGTGTCTTCTTAGTACAGAAAATGGGTCTATTACTTCTGCCTGAAATCAGGTTAGAAGGGCAAATCGTCCTCTTCTGTATTCGTACCCTGAGGTGTACTGCTTGATGGTTGAACCGGTGGAACGGGAGAAGGGGTAGAGGCTACATTGCCAACTTGCTGCATTACTTTTTCTATTCGCCATGCCTCAAGTGAATTAAAGAATCGTACCTCGCCTTGTGGAGAAACCCATTCACGCCCCCTTAAATCAAAGGAAACTTCCACTTGCTCACCAACTTGCACACCGTCTAGTAATGCGCACTTGTCTTGCGTGGATTGAAAAAGAATGGATTGAGGGTACATGTCACCCGTTTGAACGACGAATTCACGCTTGCTGAATCGGTCATTTACTTGAACAGTGTCATTTAATACCTTGATGGTGCCGGTTAATTTGAACATAGGGTAGTTATTTGAGTAATTAATCATTGAAAGCAAGAAGGGTCATCCATGCTTCTTTTAACTTGTTTTCTTTTAAATATGTTTTTGCGAGTTGATGCAACTCTTCCTCCAGTTTTTGTGGTTGGTCACTTAAAGTTACGAAAAGATCCGATAATTCCAGCAGCTTAAAATCATTCACCTCGGTTTCATCTGGCAATACTTCAATGCCACCAAGTTGTCCTAAATCATTACCGCTTAGAACAGGACTGTTCCGAATGCTTACTGGGATTTGGTCATATCCAATTCCACAAGTTGTGATGGGTTTTTTGATTTCGAACATAGCACTTTGGTCGGCGCGGCAATACCAATCACCACCCATGCGGGCCACCAGGTCAATTTTGTGTTGATCAATCATTCCATGTTCATCCAAAACGTCCTCACTAATATGCATTTTAAGGACTTCGCATATAACGAGGTTCCCTGCGCCTCCTTCAGTGCCCAATTCAATGACTTCTTTCACAGTACATTCAAATTGTACGGGCGATTCCTTCACCCGAAAGGGTTTTACCGTTTCAGATGGAATTGGTGTAAGGCCACATTTTTCAAATTCACTTACTCCCATTGGGTATGGACTGCTGGCCAGGCTCATTTGGTGTACAATGGCGTGATTAACAACGTTTATGACCACCTCCGGAACTTTCTTAACGTTGTTGTAGGTGTCCTTGGTGGTATTGTTTCGACCAGATCGAGCGGGTGAAAAAATCAAGATTGGTGGATTTGCACTGAAAACGTTGAAAAAACTAAAGGGTGCCAAGTTGGGTTGGCCTTCCTCGTCAACGGTTGATGCGAAAGCAATGGGCCTTGGACCAACAGCTCCCAAAAGGTAATGGTGTAATTTTGGAACGGGTATGCTTTTCGGATCAATGTGCATCATGTGGCAAAATTAAGTTCTTTGCGGCAAGCGGGAACAAGAATTTATCGCTATTTTTCAACACTGCATCTAAAAAGGACTCGTATGACCCGCATAGATTGAATTGGGTTGTATGGTCGTTATAGAAAGTGTTCAAGGCAAGCATGAAAAAGGATCACATTGATGTAAAGTCATACATACTTTCCTGTCAAGTATTGGGCGTAGATCCTTATACTGCGCTGGGAGACATCAAAAAAGTGTACCGATCCAAGGTAAAGGAACTTCATCCTGACGTAAGTGCGGTTGATACATCGCCAAAGGAATTTCAGCGTGTGCAGATGGCGTACGAACAAATCCTTATGTTTCGTATGATGAATCCTGATTTTTATGCAGAGAATGTCCAGCTTTCCCCCGAAACAAAGTGGAAAAAGATGGAGCATGCTGAAAAAAAGCAGCGGAGGTCCAAAGTTAAAAGCGAGTTGAAGGTAGAATATCAAGCCGGAAGGGTTGTTGGAGTGCCAAAAAAACACCAAAAATTGGAGCGGATTATCATGCATGTGAATCAAATCGTTGTATTTACCCAATGGTTTGTGTTGCCCCCTTTATGTATCTATTCTTTTGGAATGGATGGTATTTGGATGGCCATAGGTGTCAATATAGTTGGTTTTTTTTTCACCGTTTCCCTCTGGCGAAATCGCCAGGATTATGCCTTGGGAAGGACACTGAGTGTATTGGTCAGGACCCTTGGTAGAAAGAAATGAAAAAAAACAGTAAGTAAGCTGCGTTCACATTAGTACCTTACTTTTTCGGAAAATGTAAACTGAACTAAAATAAAGGAAAGCGCCACTCATTATAAGGATTCCCATAGTTAAGGAAACCGTTTCAAAAGAGAACAAACTTTGTAAACTTGGAACAAACCATATCAAGGTTAATGTAAAGATGGCAGCAAGTACCATTATCTTTAAGTGCCAGTTTTTATTCACCAAGGTTTGCCACATGCTACGTGAGTTCGAGATGAGAAAAAACACCAAGATCAAATTATTGATAATTAGGGTGGAAAACAGGCAAGTTCGAATGCTTCTTTCACTCATACCTATGAGGTGACAAAAGATATAAACCGCTGTCACAGAGAGAAAGAGCAATGTTCCATGTATGATCGCTTTTTTTATTTCCCTCTTCCCAAAAAGTCCTTTGTTCAATTCCCGAGGTGGTCTCAACATTAAGTTTTCCTCTGCCGCTTCCTTCTCGAAGGCGATGGAACTCATAGGGTCGATTACGAGTTCAAGGAAAATAATGTGTAAAGGCAAGAGAAAAACAGGAGTATTGGGCAGGAATAAAGGCAAAATGGTGAGGCCGATGATAGGGATGTGAACGGTTAAGATATATACGAAAGCCTTTTGAAGGTTGTCGAAAATATGTCGACCAACGTTGATTCCATCAACAATTGAAGCGAATGAGTCATTCAAAACCACAATGGCAGCAGCTTCTCTTGCCACATCTGTCCCTCGTTTTCCCATGGCGATTCCAATGTTGGCGGCTTTTAGTGCAGGGGCATCATTTACGCCATCGCCCGTCATGGCTACTATTTCTCCCCGCGCTCTGAGCGATTCAATAATCCTCAGTTTGTGCTTGGGCAACACCCGTGCAATAACCGCGCATTCATGTAGAGCGTGTTTCAGTTCCTGCTCAGATAATTGATCCATCTCGGAACCGGTTAATCGTTTTTTATTGGGCAAACCTATTTCTTTGGCAACGGCAGATGCTGTTTCCGGGTAATCCCCGGTCATTAATACCACCTTTATCCCTGCTTGTATGCACTTTTGAATGGAAACGAAAGCGTCTTGTCTCACAGGATCATGAAAAGAAACAAAGCCTGTAAAGTGAGTCCTTTTATTGTTGAGTTGCTCTGATTCAGCTTGGTTACTTGGGGCCTCGTTGTAAGCAATTCCTATAACCCTTCTTCCCATGGCTGCTTCCGTTTCTAACATTTTCAAACATTCGGCGCGTTCTGCCTCGGTTAAGCAACATTGATTGATGATCTTTTCAGGTGCACCCTTAAAGACAGTTAGTTTGATTACTCGGGCCTTGTCCTCGTAGGTACAAGATGAGCTAAGGTCGTCGTGCGAAAATGCGTTTGATTGTACAAACTGGTATGGGCCTAACTTTAAGGGTGTGTCGCTATAAAAGGCAAGAATGGCCTGATCAATTCCGTCTTTCCCGTTGGGGGTGGCGGCCATTCTGCAAAGGGAAGGAAAGTCCAGTATGAGGTGGTTGGATTCGCTGAAAGGAATAAGTTCTTTGAGTTCCATTTGACCGTGCGTTATTGTCCCCGTTTTATCGCAACACAGCACCGAAGTTGCGCCAAGTGTTTCGATAGCTACTGCTTTTCTTACGAGAATATTTCCTTTGGAAAGCCTCCAGGACCCCATGGCCAGAAATACCGAAAAAACCACTGGAAATTCCTCAGGAAGAATAGCCATGGCTGCGGATATGCCAGTCAAAATTGCTTGTGTGGGCTGCTTTGTTTTAAGGAATAAGAATAGGGTAATAAGTAGGCAAAGACCGAATCCAATGATTCCTGCCTTTAATATCACTTTTCGGGTTTCGGTTTGCAAAGGCGTTTCACTGGATTTAATCGATTTCAAGCTTTCGCTTATTTTACCAATAGCACATTGCCATCCAATGTGGGTAATACGCATCGTTCCTGATCCGTCTGAGACCATCGTCCCAGCAAATAACACATGGGTTTTTTGTTCACTCCTTTTTGCAACCGGTATTGATTCTCCGGTTAACATGGCCTCGTTGACAGACAGTGAACCTTTTAGCAATTCCCCATCAGCTGGAATGCGGTCACCTGCTTCTAGTAAGACTACATCACCGGGTACTAATTCTCTAGCAGGAATGCGGTGCGTCTTGCCGTCTCTCCATACATTGGCAAAAGGCGCGCTGAGTTTTTTTAGTGCTGATAAAGATGCCTCGCTTCTAAATTGCTGATGAAAACTAATACCGATAATTAAGAGGTTAGCAGAAAAAAGCACGATACCTTCTTTGTAATCACCAATAATCATATAAAGTATACCGCAGCCTATTAACAACAAGAACATCGGTTGAAAAAGAATTTCACGAAGGATGTTTATCCAAGAACGGGAGGAATGATCTTGGATTTCGTTTGTGCCGAATCTCTTCTGGAGTTCAGCCACTTCAGAACTAGATAGACCGATATGATCTTGCGTTTTCAATGACAAGTGTTATACATTTTTTTCAATGAACGGAAAAAAAGACCTGAAATGCTAAAATAATCACTGAGGCTGTTAATAACTTCGTGGAAAACCATGGTTTCACCGGGGTTAGAATCGAAGCTTGTTCTTTTAAATTTGTAGTACAAACAACAACAAACTTTTCCATGCTAAGTGCTATCTTAAAGAAAAAGTTATCGGACAATCAAGTTGCAAACATGTTTATCAATGCAATTTTTGACATCGTCGATAATGGATTTAAGGAGGTTGCTCAGATGATTAATGAAGATATCGTGTTTGAGCAATCGCCCAATATTCCTGAAAACTACAGCGGCGAGTTCGGTTTAATAGTAATCGTTGGTAACTTATCGTTTCTGGAAAGCACTTTCGATCCTGATCAGGCAGCCCGTATCGAGCAGTTGATTTTTGAGAAGCTTTCTCGTATTTATGGAATGACTGAATTGGAGTTTTCGAAGTTGATCCGAGATTATCAATCATTCATTCAACGTCTGAACCACCCCTCCAAAAACATGATTTACGGGATGTCAAAAGCCGTGTTCCACAAATACGACCTTTACGACTTTCAGGATGAGTACTTCAAACGCATGCAAGCACCTAATCCGTTGTTTTTAAAGCGACTTGATGAGGTGATGAACAATTTTGTTTGGAACTGGGATGCGTTTTTTAAGAAATACCGTCTTTCCTGAATTTATTGAGCTGTAAACCACGGATTCAGTAGGTTTTCTTTATTGTATACCAACTCTTCCTCTTTGGAAAATTGCTTAACAGATTTTCCTGCGCCGATACAAACAGCATGCCCGGCTGCTGTGTCCCATTCCATCGTGGGAGCTACTCTTGGGTAGCAATCGGCCGAACCCTCAGCAATCAAGCACAGTTTAAGAGAACTTCCTTTGGAAATCAATTCAATTTCTTGATCGCCTGTTTCCAGTGCATCAATGAATTCCTTTGTTTCTTGCGATAAATGGGAACGGCTGGCCACAACACGGTATGTTTGATGTGCTTTAGGAAGCGGTAGTTTTTGACCGAATTCCATCACTTTCTTCCATGTAATGTCGGGCGCTTCAACATTCAGTCTGAATGATCCATGCATCTTCGAGCCGACATAAAGCATGTTTAGAACAGGTGCGAAAATGACCCCAAGAAGGGGTTCATTGTTATGTATCAGCGCGATATTCACTGTGAATTCGCCGTTACGTTTTATAAATTCTTTTGTTCCATCAATCGGATCAACCAACCACAAGGTGTCCCACTTCGAGCGCTCTGAAAAGGGAATATGCCTGCCTTCTTCCGATAAAACAGGGATTTCGGTGGGTTGTAAATGTTCATTTATCAGGGAATGGGCGGCTAAATCTGCTTTGGTTAAAGGTGTTCGGTCCTCCTTTTCAAGGATGCCATAATCAGCTTCCTTATAAATCTTCATTATAACCCTGCCCGCTTCAAGAGCGGCACGTATGGCTGTATCTAAAAGTAGGTTCGTTTTCATCTTATACCAGCATTCCCGCAGCAACGGTTTCATTTGTTTGTTCATCGATTAGGATAAAACTTCCTGTGAACCTGTTTTCGCTATAGGGATCGACCATTAGAGGTTGTGCACAACGGATCCGAACTCGGCAAATGGTATTCATGTCGATGGACTTGTCTTCTGTATTTCGATCAAGCGTGTCGATGTCCATTTTGTAAACGACCTCCGAGAGAATAGCTTTGGTGGTTCGTGTGGTATGAAACAAGCTGTATTTCCCCCCAAGTCGCGCTGGTGAGGAAGAAAACCAACACATCATGGCATCCAACTCTTTTTTTAGCTCGGGTTGGTTATTGCGTTTAACAATCATATTACCGCGAGACACATCGATGTCGTCTTGCAGTGTAATAGAAACCGATTGAGGGGCAAAGGCCTCATTAAATGATTCCCCGTTGAATTCGATGGTTTTAATGCGTGAAGTTTCGCCGTTTGGCAAAACCGTTACCTCGTCTCCGGACCTGAAGATCCCACTTGAGATACGGCCAGAATAGGCGCGGTAGTCATGAAAATCCGCGCGTTGGGGACGTATCACGCCTTGGACCGGAAACCTTGCGTCGATTTTATTAAGGTCTGAACTGATGTATAAGTTTTCCAGCTCACTAAGTAATGCAGGACCAGAATACCATGGCATTGAAGCCGATTTATTGACCACATTATCCCCTTCCAGTGCACTGATAGGGATGTACCGAATGTCGCGAATAGACATTTTAGATGCAATCCGTTCATATTGTGCAACAATCTGTTGGAAAACGTCCTCACTGTAATCAACCAAGTCCATTTTGTTCACACAGATCAGTAAATGTGGAATTTGTAAAAGCGAGGCAATAAACGAGTGGCGTTTGGTTTGCTCTACCACTCCTTTTCTCGCATCAATTAGCAGTATGGCAGCATTTGCAGTCGACGCACCAGTCACCATGTTCCTTGTATACTGAATATGGCCCGGAGTATCGGCAATGATGAACTTTCGTTTTGGGGTGGTGAAATACCTGTATGCCACATCGATGGTTATTCCTTGTTCCCTTTCGTCTTTAAGTCCATCGGTAAATAAGGCAAGGTTCAATTGTTCCTGTCCCTTTCTCAGACTGGATTGCGCTACCGCATCTAATTGGTCTTCGAAAATAGATTTTGAATCGTAAAGAAGGCGACCAATCAGCGTGCTTTTTCCGTCGTCAACGCTACCTGCTGTGGTAAAACGGAGCAATTGATTTTGTGAAATATCCATATTAAAAATACCCTTGAATTTTACGTTCTTCCATTGCGTTTTCCGACCTTTTGTCGTCGGCTCTTCGTCCCCGTTCTGTTTGCTTCATGGCGGCTACTTCCAAAACTACTTTTTTTAACGTGTCTGCGTCGGATTCGATGCCGCCAGTGATGGTGATATCTCCAAGTGTTCTAAAGCGTATTTTTTTTGTTACCGGAATTTCTTCAGGGGACAATTGAATGAAATCGGATACAGGAATCCAAGAGTCATTCCGCCATATCACCTCTCGTTCATGTGCAAAATACAAGGAGGGCATGTCTATTTGTTCTTTCAAAATATAGTTCCATACATCCATTTCCGTCCAGTTGCTGATTGGAAATGCGCGGAAATGTTCTCCGGGAAAATGTTTCCCATTGAAGAGGTTCCATAATTCCGGACGTTGATTTTTTGGATCCCATTGTCCGAAATCGTCTCGATGCGAAAAAAACCGCTCTTTTGCCCTTGATTTCTCTTCGTCTCTTCTTCCGCCGCCTATGGCACAATTGATTTTTTGTTGCTCAATGGTATCAAGTAAGGTGGTAATTTGAGCAACATTTCGCGAGGCATTTTTACCTTTCTCTTCCTTAACCCGGCCTGTATCTATGGAATGTTGAACAGATCCAACGAGGAGGTCAAGATCAAGTCGGTGAACCAAGTCATCTCGGTACTGCATGGTTTCAGAAAAGTTATGTCCCGTATCGATATGAAGTAATTGAAAAGGAATTTTGGCAGGATAAAAGGCTTTTGAGGCTAAATGGGTCACAACTATGGAATCTTTCCCTCCGGAGAAAAGAATTACCGCTCGGTCAAATTGTGCTGCTACTTCGCGCAGAACGAAAACCGCCTCCGCTTCCAGTTCTTCCAGGTAATTCAGGTAGTATTTAGTCATTCTTTATGCATTTTTGAAGGATCAAATCCACTAACACGTTTTTGCATTCCGTAATGGTCTGTTCCGCTGTATTTAGGGTGAGCGACGGTTTTTGTGGAACGTCAAATGGAGCAGAAATACCCGTGAACGAGGGGATTTCACCTTGCAGGGCTTTTTTGTAAAGTCCTTTTACGTCTCGTTCGATGCACAACTCGACAGGAGCATTTATGAAAATTTCTACTAATTCCTGGCCAATGATGGAACGTACCAATTCCCTGTCTGCCTCTGTTGGAGTGATAAAGGATGCAATGGTTATCAATCCATTTGTTAGATTCAGGTTTGCAACCTCTGCGGCTCTGCGCAGGTTTTCTCTTCTGGCGTCAGCTGAGAAGTCCAGGTCGTTGCACAAACCAAGGCGTGTATTATCGCCATCCAGCTGGGCGAATTGCATGTTTCTGTCAAACAATTCCATACAAACGGCATTCGAAAGGGTTGATTTTCCGCTTCCGGAAAGGCCAGACATCCAAACTACACAGGCGCCATGGCCATTTTTTTTCTCTCGTTCGCTGCGTCCGATGGAGAATGTCTGTTTGTTTACGTGTAGCATGAAATTGGGTTCTTCCGTTAATCAAAAGTAAGAAATCCCTCGCTGCAATTTACGAACAGTTCACGTAAACCACTTTTTTTGTCTCGAAAAAGGATTCGGTGAAAACATGGTTCAGGTCATGTACTTGCATCGGCTTACGGACTTGTGCGAGTTCGTCGGTCAAGTCGCCACCTTTCAAGTAAAGAATGCCATTTGGAAGTTCGTTTTTACCTTCTTTAAGAAGTTTTCCTTTCGTGAGTGGAATAAATTCTGCCATTCGGGTTACGGCACGGCTCACAATAAAGTCAAATTGGCCTTCAACTTCCTCTGCTCGGATATGAGCGCTTTGGACGTTTTTCAGGTTCAATTCATCACTGACGGCCTTAACAACTTTAATTTTCTTTCCTATTGAGTCAACCAAAAAAAATCGTGTAGTTGGGAACAAAATGGCCAGAGGAATACCAGGAAAGCCTCCTCCTGTTCCGATATCGAGCACGTTCGTTCCAGGCTGAAAAGAAATGATTTTTGCGATTCCTAGCGAATGAAGCACATGACGTTCGTAAAAAGCCTCCATGTCTTTTCTAGAAATGACATTGATTTGGGCATTCCAAAAGGAGTATATTTTTTCCAATTGGCGAAATTGCTCCTTTTGTGTAGGTGTTAGATCGGGGAAATAACGTTCAATGAGGTTCATGCTCAAATGGCATCCTTGGTTTTTTCCATCATATTCGCCAGAAAATCTCTAGCACGGAATAATTGTGCTTTAACCGTTCCTAGCGGTAAGTTGAGTTCATCGGCGATTTCTTCATAGCTGAGTTCCTCGAAATAGCGTTTTTCAATCAATATTTTATACCGTGGTTTTAATTTACTCACTAGCATACGCATGTGGGCAATCTTCTGGTTATGAATGATATGCTCCTCAGGGTCGCGAGTGGTGGCTTTTGCATCAATTTGAATTGCCTCTCCGTTTTTATTGCTGTAACCAGTATCCATCGAAGTAAGCTTTATCCGTTTCTTACGGATAAAGTCGATGCTATTATTCGATGCGATTTTAAAAAGCCAAGTACTGAAGGCAAAATTGGGTGAATATTGATCAATTCGGGAAAATGCTTTACCAAATGCTTCAATAGTGAGGTCCTCCGCATCGTCTGGATTCTTTACCATTTTCAGCATCATGAAGTAAATCGATTCACGGTATTTTTCCATCAGCTCAGCATAGGCCTGTTGACTGCCCTTTCGTGCTTCGTCAACCAAGGCAAGGTCGTGCTTTGCTTTCTCAGAAAAACCTGTTACATCTACCATTGGTTACGTGCTTTTTTTTCGGAGGTGTAAAATAACACAGGAAGAATTAATGCATAACAAATGTCCCAAATCGGCAGAAAGGGAATAAACTTGTTTTGCTGTAACCTCGAAAAACAAAGACCCATTATCCACCATTTGATTATTGTTATAAATCCAAAAACGGTTAAAGTTATCCATCGAAACTCTGTGTCAAGTAACAAAGTAATAAGTAAAAGGAGGATTATCAGCAGTGTCATTGGATATATTCCTAACAATGCTCTTTTAATAAGTCTATAGTGATCGCTTGTGCTAAAATGCCTCGATTTCTGTCTTAGCCATCCTTGCCAAGTGTGATGAGGTTTGGAAAAGCAAAAAGAAATAGGGTCGAGGTTGATTGAGTAATTCCTTTTCGCGGCTGCCTCTTGAACAAAAAGATCATCGTCACCAGAAGGAATCGCGTAATGACTTCTAAATCCATTAACACGTTGGAAGAGTGTTTTAGTATATCCTAGGTTTCTTCCTACGCCCATATAGGGTATTCCCGCTAATGCAAACGAGAAGTAATTCATGCCGGTCCATGTAGTGTCGAAGCGTATCCAACGGTTTAGGAAACCTCGCTCGTGGTAGTAAGGGCCAAATCCCAACACAAGTTCATGGTTCTCTGAAAAATGAGAGGTCATGCTCTTAAGCCATTCGTTGCTGTTTGGCTGGCAATCAGCGTCGGTAAATAATAAAAACTCGTTTTTGGCGGCTTTAATGCCAAGTGTTAAAGGGAGTTTTTTACCCGGCTTAATGTGTTGGCTTCTAGCTACTTCAATGATTTTTAGGTTGGGGTGTTGTCGTTGCAACGCGGCCAAAAGATAAGAAGAGTCATCGATTGACTGGTTGTTCACCACAATGATTTCAAAATCAGGATAATCCTGACTGAGTAGTGATGGCAAGTATTCATAAAGGTTTTCCGATTCATTTCTGGCAGCAATTATTACGCTAACAGGTGGTAGTTCAGAAAGGACATTATGAGCTTTTCTTTTGTAAAAGGCCAGTCTCCCGTAGGTGAGGCAAACAAACAGGACATGCATAAAAGCGATTCCCGAGAAGCCATAAAAAAGAAGGCTGTTCCAGTCAAAATCAAAATCGGGAAGAAATGCCATGCTTCTTGGTTTGTTACAAAGATGGGGTGCTAATTGAATATGATGTATCTTTGCCTACTTTATTTTTCAACAAGGTTATGCACTTTGATCTGCTAAAAAAGGACGAACAGTCAAAAGCACGTGCCGGCTTATTACATACCGAGCATGGAAGCATCGAAACACCGATTTTTATGCCTGTTGGAACCGCCGGCAGTGTGAAAGGTGTTCATCAACAAGAATTGCGAGAGGATGTACAAGCGCAGGTAATACTAGGAAATACATACCACCTCTATTTGCGCCCAGGAACGGAGGTAATCGAAAAGGCTGGTGGCTTGCATTGTTTTATGAACTGGGAACGACCCATTCTTACAGACAGTGGAGGTTATCAAGTGTATTCATTGTCAGGTTCCAGGAAAATAAAAGAGGAAGGTGTTCGTTTCCAGTCCCACATCGATGGGAGTTATCATTTTTTTACCCCAGAGAGGGCAATAGATATTCAACGAAGTATCGGGGCCGATATCATTATGGCGTTCGACGAATGCACTCCCTTTCCTTGTGATTATGGGTATGCACGGCGATCAATGGAAATGACCCACCGCTGGTTAAAGCGTTGCATGGTTCAAATGGAAGAAACGCAGCCAAAGTATGGATATGAACAGGCGCTATTTCCCATTGTTCAAGGAAGTGTTTACAAAGACCTACGCATGCAGTCGGCACATGTCATTGCGGAAGCAAACGCTGTTGGAAATGCCATTGGTGGGCTATCGGTAGGTGAACCGGATGAGGAACTCTACGGCATGACCGATGTGGTTTGTGGCATCTTGCCAGAGGAGAAGCCACGTTATTTGATGGGGGTAGGGACACCTGTGAATTTACTCGAATGCATTGCGTTGGGCGTGGATATGTTTGATTGTGTAATGCCCAGCAGGAATGCCAGGCACGGGATGCTGTTTACTTCAGAAGGGATTATTAACATAAAAAATAACAAGTGGGAATCTGATTTCTCACCCCTTGATCCCAATGGAACAGCATTTGTGGATAAAGTGTACTCAAAAGCCTACTTAAGGCATTTAGTTAAAGCGAAAGAACCATTAGCCATACAAATTGCAACCATTCACAACTTGGCTTTTTACTTATCGTTAATGCAGGAAGCTCGAAAGCACATTCTCGCCGGTACATTTATCCAATGGAAAAATGCGATGGTACCCAAATTGAAAAACAGGTTGTAACATGTTGAAAATTTTAGACTGGTACATCATCCGAAAATTTTTAACCACCTTTTTCTTTATGCTGGCAGTCATCATGCTATTGGCTATGGTGTTTGATCTGTCAGAAAGGTTGTCTGAATTCATCAATAATCAGGCGCCTGTCAGCGAGATTGTGTTTAGCTACTACCTCAACTTCATCGTGTATTACGGTAACCTGTTTTCCTCAATGATTATCTTCGTCGCGGTTATTTGGTTTACGGCCAAGATGGCGCAGGAATCGGAAATCATTCCCATTCTTAATTGCGGAAAACCTTTTCATCGATTTCTAAGGCCTTACATGCTGGCGGCGACAATCTTGATGCTGATTTCACTTGTATTAAATCATTACGTCATCCCTCGATCCAACCGGGTGCGCTTAAATTTTGAAGAACAATATTACCGGGATGCCATGTCTATTGAAGATTACCACGCGGAGTTTCCCGGGAACAGGTATGTGTATTTCAATAGTTATTTTGCAGAACGCAATACCATCAATGACTTTGTTTTAGAACAATGGGACGAAAAGAAGGATACCATCATTTACCTGCTTAAAGCAAGAACGGCAACACAGGATAGTAAAACACGAAAGTGGATTTTGACCGATTTTTATGAAAGGCGTTGTGGTTATCCGAACGATGTGTTAACCGAAGGTCATCGAAAGGATACCCTTTTGCCATTTGAATTGGAGGAAATTGCACACCGTGAAAACATTGCTGAAGCGATGACATATGACGAATTAAAGGAATTTATCAAACGTGAGAAAGAAAAAGGTTCAGGAAGCGTGCCAATGTTTGAGATTGAATTGCATCAACGCACTTCCTATCCGTTCGCGACCTATGTATTAACCATCATTGGTGTGGCGGTTTCATCTCAAAAAAAACGGGGTGGAATAGGAATCAATATTGCGATTGGGTTGTTGATCATTTTCATTTACATTTTCGCTATGAAAGTGACAACGGTTGCGGCAATGAATGTTGGTTTTCCTGCCGCTGTAGCCGTATGGGTTCCCAATGCCATTTTCGGCTTCATTGCGTTTTTTATGTATCGGTATGTGCAAAGTAGGTAGCTATCCTTTGACATTGATGGCCATGATTGCTTTCTTGGTGTTGCCAAGTAGGTGGCATGCGCAAGTGGTAAACATTGAGAACAGAAGAATCTACGACGATACTGCCGGTTGGAGTGGGTCGTTTGATTCTGGCTTCTCGATGGTTGATAACAAGGACTTGCTATTGAATGCCTCATTGCGACCTAGGGTACAATTTAAAAACAAATGGCATTATATTCTTTTCTTGACGGATTGGTCCTACTCGAAAGGCGTTGACCGTGTGTATGCGAACGCTGGTATGGTGCATTTAAGGTATGCCCTGCGCCTAAGTAGTAAAAACGCAGAAAAAAAGAGCCCTTGGAAATGGGAAAGTTATACCCAGGTGCAATACAACGAATTATTGGATCAGCGTCTTAGGGCACTTATTGGAACGGGCTTACGGGTAAAAGCACGGGACAAAAATGGTGTTCGGGTTTTTGCCGGAACGTCCGCTTTTTTCGAACACGAGGAAATTCAAACAACCGGCACCTTCATCGAGGATGTGCGGTCAAGTAATTACCTTTCGTGGTTTATTCAACCGAAACCAACCTTTTCATTTACCGGTACCACTTATTACCAGCCTGTTTTTGATGATTTTTCCGACTACCGATTTATGGGGCAATACGCCATGAATTTTTCTGTTTTCAAACGGATTGATTTCCGTTTTGAGTACAACACCTTTTTTGATTCCAAACCAAATATTGGCGTGTCCAATTGGTTGCACAATGCCAGTTTTGGGGTGCGCGTCAAGCTAGGAGAATAACCCTTTTAATTGCCAAATGGGATGGGAAGTGTTAAAAACCTTTCGATTTGGGCATCCCAAAAAATGCTACATTTGTATAGATTAAACGATTATGGAAAATACCCTTCAACAGGAAGCAACACTTGAGCAGGCCATCGACCTTGGACTTCGCGCCGATGAATTTGAAATGATTTGTGGCATTCTTGGACGCACACCCAATTTTACGGAAACGGCTGTGTATTCGGTCATGTGGTCGGAGCATTGTTCGTACAAAAACTCTATTCTTTGGCTGAAAAAGTTACCCAAGGATGGTCCACACATGCTGGTAAAAGCAGGGGAAGAAAATGCAGGCTTGGTAGATATTGGAGATGGTCTAGGATGTGTGTTTAAAATTGAGTCGCACAACCATCCAAGTGCGTTGGAGCCTTATCAAGGAGCTGCGACTGGAGTAGGAGGGATCAATAGAGATATTTTCACCATGGGTGCCCGACCAATTGCTCAGTTAAATTCCTTGCGTTTTGGGAATATACAACTGGACCGCACTAAGTGGCTGGTGAAGGGTGTTACCAAAGGCATCGGCGATTACGGCAATGCGTTCGGGGTTCCTATCGTTGGTGGTGAAGTGTTTTTTGACGAATCATACAATACCAATCCGCTTGTGAATGCTTTTTCAGCCGGAATCATCGATACACGAAAAATCATATCTGCAAAAGCTACCGGTCCTGGAAATCCTGTATTTATCGTTGGTTCATCCACCGGTAAAGACGGTATTGCGGGAGCAGCATTCGCATCAAAAGACATTACGGAAGACTCTGTAAACGATTTGCCTTCGGTTCAAGTCGGTGATCCATTCATGGAAAAGTTGTTATTGGAAGCCACTATGGAATTAGCGCAAACAGACGCTATTCGTGGTATGCAAGATATGGGTGCGGCGGGAATTACTTGTTCTACTTGTGAAATGAGTGCCGCCGGAGGTGTTGGTATGGAAATCCACCTAGATAAAGTGCCTACACGCCAGCAAAACATGCTTCCTTATGAAATATTGCTCTCAGAGTCGCAGGAGCGTATGCTGGTGGTGGTTCAAAAAGGACAAGAGGAAATTGTGAAACGCATTTTCGATAAATGGGACCTTCATGCCGAAGAAATTGGGGTGGTAACAGATACCGGAAGGATCCGCTACTTCATGGGAGGTGAAATGGTGGCCGATGTCCCTGCAGAATCGTTGGTACTGGGCGGTGGCGCACCACAATACGAGCGCGCATACAGGGAACCAGCTTATTTTCAGGAATACCAACAGTTTGACCCTTCACATATTCGTACCCCGGAGAATTTAAAAGACGTAGCCTACCATTTGCTTGGGTTGCCCAATATCGCTTCCAAACGCTGGATTTACGAACAATACGACTCCATGGTCGGTACGCGTACCATGACAACAAATGCTCCTTCAGATGCGGGTGTTGTGCATATTAAAGGTACGAACAAAGCACTCGCGATGACTGTGGACTGCAACTCAAGGTTCGTTCATGCCAATCCTAAAGTCGGAACAATGATAGCGGTTTCGGAAGCTGCGCGTAATATTGTTTGCTCGGGAGGAATCCCAAGTGCTATTACCAACTGTTTGAATTTTGGAAATCCTTACAACCCAGAATCGTATTGGCAGTTCGTGGGGGCAATACAGGGGATGTCAGAAGCATGTCTGAAATTTAAAACACCGGTTACGGGAGGTAACGTCTCGTTTTACAATCAAACCGTTAGTAACGGTGTAGAAGTGCCTGTTTTTCCAACGCCGACCATAGGTATGATTGGTATTTTGGAGGATAAAGACAAAATGATGACCCTGGATTTCAAACAAAAAGGAGATCTTATTTTTGTACTTGGCGAGTGTACCGACGATATTGCATCTTCCGAGTACCTTGTTTCTTACCATGGAATAAAAGCATCGCCAGCGCCACATTTCGATTTACAAAAAGAATGGGAGGTGCAGGAAGTAGTGAAAGGGTTGATTCAAGATGAATTGATCAATGCGGCGCATGACGTTTCCGATGGAGGGTTGTTTGTTAGTTTGGTGGAAATGTCGCTGCCCAGAAACTTGGGATTTGATGTGGTAACAGACTCTGAGATTCGTCCGGATGCATTCTTATTTGGTGAAGGACAAGGGCGTGTAGTAGTGGCGGTCAGCGAAGAACAGGAAGAAGCATTTATTGAGTTTATGATGAAATCCGAGACATCTTATACCTTGCTCGGTCACGTAACAAAAGGGAAGTTAATGGTCGACGATGAGCATTTTGGTTTTATTGCCGATGCCGCCGATATTTACAACAACGCACTCGGGAACATTTTAGAGAATTAATTCCCACCAATTAAGTAGACAATGGAATACAATACAACAAGAGGGCGGATGATACTTCCAGAATATGGTCGTAACGTTCAAAACATGATACGTCATGCCCGTGAAATTGAAAATCGGGAAGAACGAAACCGTGCAGCACAGGCCATTATTGAGGTGATGGGACAATTAAACCCTCATTTGCGAGACGTCGACGATTACCGCCACAAATTGTGGACACATCTCTTTTTAATGTCCGACTTTGAACTGGATGTTGACTCGCCATACCCAATGCCAAAACAGGAGGTGTTGAACGAAAAACCGCAGCGCATGGTTTATCCAAAAAGCAGCATCCGCTTTGGTCATTATGGCAAGTACACCCAATCGATTTTGAAGACGGCGAAGGGCATGCAGGATGAAAAGGAGATTGAGTATTTGAAAAATACCATGGCTAACTTCATGAAGATTCAGTTTTTAGCGCATAACAATGATGCAGTTGAAAACAATGTGATTGCCGAACAATTAAAAGAATTGTCTGACGGAGAGTTGGTTTTGGAGAATCCGGAGGAATTGGTTAATACCAATACCCTGTTGAGAACTTTGGGCTTGACCGGAAATCAACATAGAAAGAATAAACCTAATTTTAAACAGAAACACAAAAAGAAATTTAAAAAATAACCCATGGCCTCATTCGAAATCTACGGCGGTAAACCACTAAAAGGTGAATTAGTTCCACAAGGCGCGAAAAACGAAGCACTTCAGGTTCTGTGCGCGCCTCTGCTCACCCCGGAAAAGGTAACTATATCCAACGTTCCGGACATCATCGATGTGAACAAGCTCATCAGCTTGCTTCAAGCAATGGGCGTGAAGGTAGAAAAAGTGGAAAAAGGTACCTATATCTTTCAAGCCAAGGACATCGACATGGAATACCTTGAATCAGAAGATTTCAAAAAACGTGCGGGTTCACTGCGCGGTTCCATTATGATCGTAGGTCCTCTTCTTGCTCGTTTTGGAAAAGGCTTCATCCCTAAGCCTGGTGGAGATAAAATTGGTCGTAGAAGACTGGATACCCACTTCGAAGGTTTTATGAAGCTTGGAGCCAAATTCAATTACGATGCCGGAGAGCATTTTTACTCCATTGAAGCAGATGAATTGACAGGAACCTACATGCATTTGGATGAAGCATCGGTTACAGGAACAGCTAACATTGTTATGGCTGCCGTTCTGGCGAAAGGCAAAACCACTTTTTACAACGCTGCATGTGAACCCTATTTGCAGCAATTATGTAAAATGTTGAATTCGATGGGCGCCAAAATCGAAGGAATCGGTTCCAATATGCTTCATATCGAAGGAGTGGAAGAATTAAAAGGGTGTTTTCACCGAATTTTACCTGACATGATTGAAATCGGAAGTTTCATTGGCTTGGCGGCCATGACAGGTTCCGAAATTACGATCAAAGACGTAAGCTATGACAACTTAGGTATTATCCCGAACGTGTTTAAGCGCTTGGGGATTAACCTCGAGCGACGAGGAGAGGATATTTACATTCCAGCCCAAGACCATTACGAAATTGACACATACATTGATGGGTCGATTATGACCATTGCCGATGCGCCATGGCCCGGATTTACGCCAGACTTGCTTTCCATTGTGCTAGTGGTTGCCACACAGGCCAAAGGTTCTGTCCTTATTCATCAGAAGATGTTCGAATCGCGCTTGTTTTTTGTAGACAAGCTCATCGATATGGGGGCACAGATTATTCTTTGTGATCCACACCGAGCGACGGTGATTGGACTTGATAAGCAATACCCGCTGCGAGGCATCCAAATGACTTCGCCGGATATCAGAGCCGGGGTTTCCCTCTTGATTGCTGCGCTTTCCGCGAAAGGGAAAAGTGTGATTCACAACATCGAGCAGATTGATCGCGGATACCAAGACATCGATATTCGACTAAACAACCTTGGTGCTGATATTAGACGAATTGGATGATGAAGACAAAAGTATTCTTATTTGGATTGTTTGCCTGTGCGGCCTTATGGTTCGGGTTCAGCCCATTTGTGATGCAGCAACCTGTGCAGCAAGGCGAAAAAGCCCCTGATATTGTGCTAGTAAGTCCGAAAGGAAAAAAGATCAAACTTTCCAAATTGAAAGGCAAGATGGTGCTGGTCGATTTCTGGGCATCGTGGTGTGGTCCTTGCCGCATGGAGAACCCGAATGTAGTAGAGGCATACCACAAATACAAGGATACAAAGTTTCAAAACGCAACGGGTTTCGTGGTGTACAGCGTATCGCTTGATCGCGAAGAAGCAGCTTGGAAAAAAGCCATAACCGACGATAAACTCGTTTGGAAATACCATGGCTGGGACAAAGACCGTGTAGCGTCAAAAGCCTACAATGTCAATTCAATTCCTTCCGGATTTTTGATCGATGGGGAAGGGAATATTGTCGCTAAGGGACAAGAACTGCGTGGACTTGGTTTGCACATTGCCCTGGATAAGTACCTGAAAAAGTAAGTATGTCCATAGACAAAGAATTGTTGAATCGCAGCAATGGGTGCTGTGAATTGTGTTCATCTTCCGCTGAAATAAGTGTGTTCCATGTTGAACCGCCACAAGCGGGAAACAGCATTGTTGTATGTGCGACTTGTCAGGAGCAGCTAGGCGATGTCACCAACGCAAATCCCAACCACTGGCGTTGTTTGAACGAGAGCATGTGGAGCGAAGTGTCCGCCGTGCAGGTAGTAGCTTGGCGCATGCTGAATCGCCTGAAAAAGGAAGGCTGGCCGCAGGATTTATTGGACATGCTGTACTTGGAGGAAGAGACATTGGCTTGGGCGAAAGCAACTGGAGAGGATGTTAGCGATGAGGACAAAGTGGTGCATAGAGACAGCAATGGAGCCCTCTTGGAGAACGGCGATTCGGTGGTATTGATCAAAGAACTCGATGTGAAGGGAGCTACCTTCTCCGCTAAAAGAGGAACCGCCGTACGAAATATTCGACTAGTAGCCGATAATCCGGAACAAATAGAAGGGAAAATCAACGGACAGAGCATCGTTATCCTGACCAAGTTTGTGAAGAAGTAGTGGAGGGATACTAAGTATGATGGATATCTTGTGATTTTTCAGCGAAGGAATCAATTCTTTTTCTATAAAAAATAAGCGAAGCCTGGGCTTCGCTTTATTGTGATTTTCTTGGTATTGGACTAGGTTATTTCTTGAGTATTCGGAAGCTTTGTTGGATTTCGTTGTGGATCTGCAACACATACATGCCTTCGGACAAATGCTGGATTTCTATTTTTTTATTCCCAGCTGAACTTTTCTAGTTGCGCTTACTGCAGGTGATAGATCTATTCTCATCTTATTCCTCATTTGCAAGAGAGCCAAAACGAAGGTAATAACTTTCTTTTTCCAAAAATCATAATGCGAAGCTTAAGTTTCGCCTTGTATGATCTCTCGCTTGCGCTTGCACACTGTTATGTCAGTTTTTATTTCGCTTCCGAAGGAAGAAGAGAAACCAATTTATTCTTCAAATCCATTCTTTCGTATAGGATTCTCGTAATCTCAATTGATTTATCGTCTATTACCCTATAGAAAATAACATGCTTTGAGGCTTTTTTACCTTTCAGATCAGAATATATTTCTTCATAAACGTTGCCTAGCTGTGGTTTCTTCGCTATTGCCCATCATGCGTTGAGAATAAGTTTATAATATTTATCTGCTTGACTTTCAGACCAGGTGTCGAAGGTATAATTCCAAATTTCAGATAGATCTTTTACGGCCTTGTTTGTTAACTTAAACTTCGCCATTTACTTTCTTTTTTCCTTTAACTTTTTAAATGTTCATCGGGATCAAAATCTTCGGCTAAACCACTGTTTATGCCTTCGTCAATGGCATGGCGCAAAGCAATGATTTTCTGTTCTTGCTCTTCAAGAAGTCTTAATCCTGCACGTATTACTTCACTTGCGTTTTTATAACGTCCTTCTTTTAAAATACCTTGAATAAATTGATCAAAATAACTACCCAACGTAATCGATGTGTTTTTACTCATTAAGATTGACCTTAGTAAACATACCAAATATTGGTATTGATTCAAAATAGACTTCAGGAATTTTTGGCTTGGATAATCTCACATAACGGATGGATATAGGCGATGAACCTCAACCCGTCGAGATGTGAAATTCATACGAGTTGGTTTGATAGTAAAAGCTAGTTCGTTCATGACCGAAAAAACAAAAAGCGTTACCGCAACTTTCCAAAACAGCGCAAAAGATTCTCCTTGGGCCTTTTTTCCGCGTAGCTTTTGGTAATTTTGTCACATGGTAAAGATTCGCAACATCGAACTGGGTGATTTCCCGCTTTTGCTGGCTCCCATGGAGGATGTCAGCGATCCGCCTTTTAGGGCCTTGTGTAAGAAACATGGTGCCGATTTGATGTATACCGAATTTATTTCATCGGAAGGCCTTATCCGTGATGCGGCGAAGAGCGTTCAGAAAATGGATATTTACGAATATGAACGTCCGGTAGGCATCCAGATTTTTGGCTACGACATCGAAAGCATGAAGGAGGCCACCCGGATCATCGAGCGAACGAATCCCGACATCATCGATATCAATTACGGCTGTCCGGTGAAGAAAGTAACCTGCAAAGGCGCCGGTGCTGGTATGCTGCAGAACATTCCGAAGCTGGTGCAGATGACTGCCGAGATCGTCAAAACAACGAACCTCCCCGTCACCGTAAAAACCCGTCTTGGATGGGATGACAAAACCAAATTTGTGGTCAGTACTGCCGAGATGTTGCAGGATGTGGGCGTGGAGGCTGTTTCGATTCATGGCCGCACGCGCGTGCAGCTCTACAAAGGCGAAGCAGATTGGACGCTCATCGGAGAAGTGAAGAACAACCCCCGCATGACCATTCCTGTTTTTGGAAACGGCGACATCGATTCACCGGAAAAAGCGGTAGCATATAAAAATCGTTATGGCGTGGATGGAATCATGATTGGTCGCGCAAGCATTGGTTATCCTTGGATTTTCAATGAAATCAAGCACTACATGCATACGGGCGAACATTTGCCGGCACCTGGGGTGATTCAGCGCGTTGAAGCGGCACGCGAGCACCTGCTGATGAGCGTGAAATGGAAAGGCGAACGCTTGGGTATTGCAGAAATGAAAAGGCATTACACCAATTATTTCAAGGGCATCGCGCATTTCAAAGATTGGCGCATGAAGTTGGTTACATCGTTTGACCTGCAAGAGATTCTGGATACACTGAACTATATAGAAACCAACTCAGAACAGTTTTCCTTCGCTCAAGTGTTGGGATAAAATGCCTTCGTTTTTATTGCGGATTGTATGGCATCCCAAAGGTTTTTTCTTGCTTTTAAGGCCTCAATCGCCGAATCCTCCGCGGCCATCCAGTGTGATTCGTTATCTCCACAAAGTTCAATGACCATCTGTTCCGCCAAATGGCTGTGCTCGTCGCCATCCAGTTCGATGTGACGCTCAAGGTAATAAAGGAAGCGGTCCATTTGGTTTTGTTCGCGTTGGTTAAGGTCGCGCACAAGGGATAAAAACATGTCAGGTACAAGGTCCTCCCTTCCGAGGGCAAAAGATGCGGCGATGGCAGGCGTATTCCCCTCCTCGATGGTTCGAAAGGTATGATGGACGAAGGCCGATGCACCGATTGGGATGGCGGGGTTTTTCAATGCTTCGTAAAGAGAGGAAATGCTTGTTGACTGTTTAGTCAGCCATTGAATACTGGACGCATCCGCACCGCATTGTGCCATGGCACTCAGGTACAATTCGAAATGGCTCGACCGTTTGCCGTCCGGCCCCAAGTCGCTTTCTTCTCCCGTTACGATTTCATTAATCAAAAAACGTGTTTCGGGGCTACCTGTAACCTGCCAGGGTACATTCGTACATGTCAGCCTGCGTTGTAGGTCCTTCAATAAGGACATGAAATCCCACACGGCGAAAATGTGGTGCTGCATAAATAGTTGTAAATCATGCAAGGAATTAATCGACGCGTACATCGGGTGGTTGACAATGGCATCCCGGTAAGGGAGGAGTTGTTTTTTTAATTGGGATAAACGTTCGTGTTGCATCTTGCTTTTTTTAACAAAACAAAAATACAAACCTCTTGTTTACTTTAAAAGCCTCATTTTTATGTATCAGCTCAAACGCGTTCAACACGTTTCCACCGATCTGCAAACCTGTTGGGATTTTTTTTCCTCTCCCGCAAATTTAGCGAAGATAACCCCAGAAAGCATGGGCTTTCATGTGCTGACGGAAGTGCCCAGTACCATGTACCCTGGACTAATGATTGGTTACACCGTAAAACCCTTACTTGGTATTCCTTTGGAATGGATCACAGAGATCACACACGTGGAGCACGGGAAATATTTCGTCGATGAGCAACGTAAAGGACCTTACGCTATTTGGCACCACGAGCACCATTTTGAAGAAACGGAAAAAGGCATTCTAATGACAGACATTGTCACCTATGAATTGCCTTTCGGACCTCTTGGTAAGTTGGTTCATCCCATTTTGGTTAAGAATAAGCTGAATCAGATTTTTGATTACCGTTTCAAGGTAGTCGAAAAAATGTTTAATCAACCAAACGCATTTTAGTTTTTTCTGCCGCTTCGGCCTCTTGAACCGTCTTATGTATGGTCCCTTTTTTATGCACTGGAGGCGTATATAGGGTGTATAGTTTCAAAGAATCGAACTGACTTACGTTACTAATTTTGTGTTTTGATCCAGCCGGTATGACGATTATATCGCCTTCGCTTAAGGTGTATTTTTCTCCGTTGATGGTACATACACCAATCCCACTTTCAACCCTTACGAATTGATCGTTGCCCATGTGGGTCTCCGTATCGATTACTTCCTCCGGATACAAGGTCATAACAACCAGTTGCAAGTGCTTCGATGTGTAAAGTACTTTTCTAAAAAATCCGTTTTCTGCAACCGCTAATTCAATGTTCGTTTTGAAGCCTTTCATGTCTTTTTTCTTACAAAAGTGCTGAAAGGCCAGGTTCAGAGGGATTTTTTTCAGCGAGTAGCTTTCTATAGTCTTTCCAAGCATGCAATCGCCTCATGAACGTGTCCAACCGGATTGCTAAGTGAATTGAAAATGCCACGAACAGTTCCTTGAACGTCGATGATATAGGTAACCCTTCCTGGAATAAGTCCAAACAAGTTTTTCGGAACACCAAACAGTTTACGTACGTTTTGCTGTTGATCGGATAGGATGTCGTAATTAAGCGAGTACTTGGCAGCAAATTGTTGGTGTTTTTGAACTGGGTCCGACGAGATACCAAAAACCTTGCAATTCAACCCTAAAAAACGTTCTCCTTCGTCCCTAAAGGTACACGCTTCTTTGGTACATCCTGGGGTGTCATCTTTTGGATAAAAGAAAAGAACGATGTTAGACTTTCCGAGGTAATCGGCAAGGTTGATGATGTTTCCGTCCTGGTTAGGTAGGCAAAAACTGGGACATATATCTCCTACAGCAATTGTTTTTTTCATGGGTTTAAAGTGGATTTATAACGTTCTATGGCACGAAGTCGAGCACTTGCATGGTCGACGATTGGAGCAGGGTAGGAGGGTGTCCCGAATTCGGGAACCCATTTTTTGATGTATACGAGTTGCTTATCAAACTTCTCTTGTTGGCTCGTTGGATTAAATATCCGGAAGTAGGGCGAAGCATCGCATCCGGTACTGGCCGCCCATTGCCAGCCTCCGTTGTTGCTCGCGAGTTCAAAATCAAGGAGTTTTATGGCAAAATAGGCTTCTCCCAATCGCCAGTCAAGAAGGAGGTGCTTGCTTAAAAAACTAGCGGTAATCATTCGAACACGGTTGTGCATGAATCCTGTGGCATTCAATTCCCTCATGCCTGCATCTACCATTGGATAGCCTGTTCGGCCTTCGCACCATGCCTGAAAATGCGTTTCATCGTGCTCCCAGGAAATGCGGTCGTATTGAGGCTTGAAAGCAGAAGAAGCTACACGTGGAAAATGAAACAGGATCATCTGGTAAAAATCCCGCCAGATGAGTTCGTTCAAATAGGTGGCACTTTGATGCATGGCTTGGCGAGCCAACGCACGAATACTGATGGTTCCAAAGCGTAAATGAATGCTTATTCGGGAAGTACCTGAAACGGCGGGAAAGTTGCGACGCTCTGCATAATGTGAAATCACCTCGTCGTCAACAGACATCACGGGGAATTCCACGAGCTGCTCGGATGAAAAACCCATTTCTTCCATGGATGGAATCTCTCGATGAACGGTTTGCTGAGCTAACTGCGCTAAATAGTTTACAACTGGGTATTCAGACAGAAAATAATCGGTTAAGGTAGCGCGCCATTTATTGGCGTATGGAGTGAACACCGTGTAAGGTTTTCCGTCGTTTTTCAAGATTTCATTTTTCTCGAAAATCACATGATCTTTTGCACCGATGAAGTCAACTTTTTGCTCTTGTAGGGATTCAAACATGACTTTGTCTCGCTCAAGCGCATAGGGCTCGTAGTCACGGTTGGTGTAAACAGACGAATAGCCTTCTTCCTTGCAGATAGCAGGTATGATTTCCAGTGGCAAGCCATAATACACCTTCAGTTCACAACCTAATTCACGATAGGAAGATTGCAAACGCTCCAGTTGCTGATGTATAAACAACACGCGCTGATCGTTCTTGGGTAAATTGTCCAGTATGTTTCGATCGAAAATGAAGATGGGCTGAACTTGGTTTCCGGAGCGCAGTGCTTTGTAAAGTCCTGCATTGTCATGAATGCGTAGGTCGCGCCTGTGCCAGAAAAGAGCCTTTTTCATGGTAGATAAACAAACGAGCGGGATTTTGGTTGCCGTTGAGCAGGATTTTAAATACTGCTCAACGGCAACGGCCCCTTCAAATCCTGCTCAAAAGTTTTTTTCGTAACTTAAATAGATGAACGGATTTAAGCATACAATTAAAAAAGACTTTAAACCTTATTACCTCACCACGACCGTCACCGAGTGGCAACCGATTTTTCAAATTGATCAGATCCGCAAGATTGTTATCGATTCTTTGAATTTTATGATCGAAAACAAGCGTTTAGTTGTTTACGGATATTGCATAATGAAGAATCACCTACATATGATTGCCAATACGGAACATCCATTTGTCTTGAAGGATGTCATGCGTGATTTTAAGAAATTCACTTCGAAGAGAATTACAAAGGCATTACTGGATTTACGGTCAGATGACTGTCAACGGTATATTTCAATTTTCCAAGCAGCAGGAAAGAATCATTGTAAGCAGGTAAAAACGAAGGTTTGGAAAGACGGCAATCACGCCATTGAACTGTTTTCCCGGAGGTTCTTCTTACAAAAGCTAAACTATATTCACCTCAACCCTGTGCGCGCTGGCTACGTGGAAAAAGTGAACGATTGGCCCTTTTCGTCGGCGAAAGATTACCATGGGGAGAAGTCGGTTTTGGCGGTTGTAGTTGCGCAGGATTTCTAAATCCTGCGCAACTACACCAACGAACAAATCCTGCGCAACTACACCAACGAACAAATCCCGAGTAACTACCCCTCGTATTCAACCACATTGTTTTCCGTTTCCCAAAGTTTGATGCGAAGGCCGTAACGTGAATCCAATTTGGCGCGTAGTTTCTGCCAACAAACCAAAGCGATGTTTTCTGCGGTAGGGTTTAAATGGGCGAATTCAGGACAATCGAGGTTCAGGTTTCGATGGTCGAAGGGTTCGGTGATTTCTTGTTTGATGAGGTCTCTAAGTATTTTTAAGTCAATGACGTAACCGGTTTCTGGATCGATTTCGCCTTCAAGCCATACTTCCATAACATAGTTGTGACCGTGGTAATTTGGATTGTTGCATTTTCCAAAAATGGCACTGTTTTTTTCGTCGGACCAGTTTGGGTTATGCAGCCTATGGGCAGCATTAAACGTTTCTCTTCGACACACTTTCATATACCGGATTTTGGGCGATGTGTGATGCGTATTCGTTCATTATAATTCTGAACCATGCGGTAAACAGATCGGGTTTTGTATTCATTTCTTCCATGAGTTCGTCGAGATGAACCCATCGGTAATCGCATACCTCTTCGCGATTGATAACGGGCTGCGTGTTGCTGTAGCCAACAAAAACATGGTCAAGTTCATGTTCAATGAGCGATTGATCCAGTTCTGCTCGGTAATGAAAACGAAACAACGGATCGAGGTTCGCCTGCATACCCATTTCTTCGTCCAATCGGCGGTGTGCCGCTTCGAGGGTCGTTTCACCCGGCATAGGGTGTGAACAACATGTGTTGGTCCAAAGTCCGCCGGAATGGTATTTCTCGAGAGCACGACGGTGAATTAACAACTGTTGATCATAGTTGAAAATAAAGACGGAAAAAGCACGGTGTAGTTTCCCCTGAAGGTGTGCCTCCATCTTTTCCATGGTACCCAGCTCGCGGTCGTTTTCGTCTACCAGAACGACATAATTTTGTAAAGAGGGCGCTATCATAACATGTTTAAATTATGTCGAACATACGATGAGACAAAAAGACCGTATTTTCTTTTGTTTGGAATACGCACGCGCTCATTGAGAATAACTTCTGGTTCCGTTGACTTAATCTTTTTAAACAGCTTGAAGTAGTAAATGTAGGCCATGTATACACCGAAGCGGGAGTTTTTTGGCAATTGTAAAATCCCTTGGTAGCCTTCGTGAAAATCAATTTCAATGTCTGCTTCGATTTCTTTTTTTACGGTGGCGTTGAACGCATTCATATCGATGCCAGGGAAGTAAGTGCGTCCTAATTCTTGAAAATCCGCTTTGAGGTCACGAAGAAAGTTAATTTTCTGAAACGCAGATCCGAGTTTCATCGCGGAGGGTTTCAAGCGTTCGTATTCCTTTTCGTCGCCGTGAACAAAAATTTTTAGGCACATTAAACCAACCACTTCAGCAGAACCTAAAATGTACTGCGCATATTTAGACTCGTCATATGTTTTTTTCTCAAGGTCCATTTCCATGCTGTTCAGAAAGGTTTCAATCAGGTCCCTCGGAATGTTGAACTTGTTAACCACCCATTGAAAACTGTTCAAAATTGGGTTCAGAGAAATCCCCGAATCCAACGCCTCATAAGTTTGTTTGGTGAAATCCTTTAGCAATTCCTCCTTGTGAAAACCGTGAAACGAATCAACAATCTCATCCGCAAAGCGAACAAAGCCGTATACAGCATAAATAGGCTCCTGAATTTCTTTACTTAAAAAAGAAATACCCATAGAAAAGGAGGTGCTGTAACGCTTGGTGGTTAGCTTGCTCATTTCTAGGGATACGTTGTCGAAAAGTTGTTTCATACTTAATCAATTAGTGGTTAACAGTTATAGGATGTTCTTTGATGACTTGCTTGGCGACCACTTCACCTGAAACGATGGAAGGTGGTACACCCGGCCCTGGAACAGTCAGCTGCCCAGTATAATAAACATTATCTAAATGCTTGTTTTTGAGTGAGGGCTTGAAATAAGCCGTTTGTTTTAAGGTGTTTGCCAAACCGTAGGCATTGCCACGGAAGGCATGATAATCCGTTTTAAAGTCGCTGACCGAATAACTCTTCTTGTACACAATGTGCGACCGGATGTCGGTGTTTACCCTCTGTTCAAGCCGATCCATCATGAGGTGGAAATACGTTTCACGAGTTGCTTCGTCGTCTTTTAAGTCAGGGGCGATGGGGATAAGCAAAAACATGTTTTCCTTTCCTTCAGGTGCGACACTTGGGTCTGTTTTCGAAGGTGCACTCACGTAAAACAAAGGCGCGGATGGCCATTGCGGATTTTGGTAAATTTCTTTAGCATGTTGTTCAAAATCTTCATCGAAAAACAAGTTGTGATGTTCTAGCCCATCGACTTTCTTGTCCACGCCAATATAAAACAACAAACAAGAAGGCGCCATGGTGCGTTGCCGCCAATAGTCGGAAGAATAATTCGCCTTGCCGTTTAAAATGCTTTTGTCCGTGTGCTGGTAATCCGCACCTGAGATAAGAATGTCTGTTGGAATAACCCCTTGATTTGTCGATACCCCCGAAACGACGCTACCTGTATATTCAATTCCTTGCACTTCGTGGTTCGTGAGTATTTTTACTCCTTGTTCACGGGCAATTTGTTCGAATGCTTCGATGAATTTGTGCATGCCCCCCATCGGATACCAAGTTCCTAGGGAGATGTCGGCGTAATTCATCAAGGAGTACAAGGCCGGTGTGTCTTTAGGCATCGCCCCAAGGAACAACACAGGAAATTCAAGAAGAGAAAGAATCTTTTCATGTTTAAAATAACGCCGAATGTACGAAGAAAAAGAAGATAACAGATGCATTTTGAATAAACCGGACATAATTCGCATGTCGATAAATTCCGTTATGCGAAGGCTGGGCTTGTAGACCAAGTCCTGCATCCCAACTTCGTATTTGTATTTGGCTTCTTCTAGGAAGGCCGTTAAGTTAGCACCGCTACCAGGCTCTAGCTCTTCGAACCATTCCTTCAATGCTTCTTCACTGGCAGGGATGCCCGTAACGGTATCGTCCTTCCAGAATACGTTGTACGATGGGTCAAGACGTTTTAATTCATAGAAATCTGAGGTGGTATAGCCAAACTTTTGGTAGAACGATTCAAACACATCCGGCATCCAATACCAGCTTGGACCCATATCGAACACAAAACCGTCGACTTCGAATTGCCTTGCCCTACCACCTATCGTTGCATTTTTTTCTACGATGGTTACGTCGTATCCTTCTTTTCCTAAAAATGCAGCGGCGGAAAGGCTGGAAATACCTGCTCCTATAATCGTTACTCTTTTTTGCATCAGTTGTTGAGGTAGTTATAATCAGGTAATTGCTCCATCAGTTTTTTACGTGCAATAAAAATTCGGCTTTTAACGGTTCCGATTGGAATACCCAGCTGGTCAGCTATTTCTTTGTATTTGAAACCTTTGAAGTGTAGATTGAATGGTAATTTGTATTCTTCATCCAACATGGCAATTTTCGAATTAATTTCCTTCTCTGTCAAATAAGCTACAGCTGAAGAACCAGAGTCTGTCGAATTAAGCAGGTATAAATCTTTCGAATGATCGAAGATTGTTCCTGACTTAACCCTGCGACGGTATTGGTTGATAAAGATGTTCCGCATGATGGTAAAAACCCACGCCCGAAAATTGGTTTGAGGCGTGTAATAATTGCGATAAGTGATCGCTTTGAGCATGGTTTCCTGTGTCAAGTCACGTGCATCTTCGTTGTTGCGTGTAAAATTCAGAGCAAATGACTGCAGGTTACCTTCCATTCCAATTAGTGCTTCGTTGAATTCTATCGTAGACATATCCTTTTGTTTAAAAGTTC
This sequence comes from Crocinitomicaceae bacterium, assembly GCA_044372835.1. Classification (GTDB taxonomy): domain Bacteria; phylum Bacteroidota; class Bacteroidia; order Flavobacteriales_D; family Crocinitomicaceae; genus M0103. Next base: position 64,987 of record JBILRE010000012.1, read on the forward strand.
ACAGAACAAACTTAAACAAAAATGTTCAATGAACAAACAAAAAGATTAAACAAAAGTTAAAAATGAAAAAAAAATCAGCCAAATAAGCCAAAAGTTAAGCGGGTGATCAGAACATTGTTTATTTGGTAACAACCTGAATCATAGGGGTAATGGTGGTAATTTTTTCCTTGAGTTCGAGTAGGTTGTCCGCTGTCACAGTAACATGCCCCATTTTCCTAAAGGGTTTGGTGTTTTGTTTACCGTAGAGGTGAATGTGTGCACCGGAAATGGCCATGACTTCTTCAAAACCTTGGTAATAGGCCAGGCCTTGGTGACCTGGTGCGCCCAGTAAATTAATCATCCCTCCAACAGATTGGATGTCCGTATTTCCAGGGCTATACCCCAAAATGGCTCGCAAATGCTGTTCAAATTGAGAGGTGGTATTGCATTCAATGGTATGGTGACCACTGTTGTGGGGCCTGGGTGCGATTTCGTTAACTAATATTTCTCCTTCCTCTGTGAGAAACAATTCAACGGCCAATAGACCTACCATGTCCAATTGTTCAATGATAGTAACTGCGATGTCCTGCGCACCTTGAGCAATTTGATCAGTGATATCCGCCGGAGCAAACAAGTATTCAACGAGGTTTAACCTTGGATTGAAAACGCATTCTACTACAGGAAATACAGACGTTTCACCTTTTGTATTGCGCGAAACGAGTACACTGAGTTCTTTGTCAAAGGGAATTAATTCCTCTACCACGGATGGCGCATCGAAGCCGGATGAGATGTCTTCGTATGAACGCATCACTTGAACGCCGCGTCCATCGTAACCTCCTGTGCGTAGTTTTTGCACGCAGGGTTTCCAAGTAGCTTGATCCATTTCTTCCAAGTGCTCAATCAACGTGAAAGGAGCAGTGGGTATGTTATGTTCGTGGTAAAATTCCTTTTGCAATCCTTTATCGCGTATCAATTTCAACACCCTAGGCTGAGGAAACACCAGCACGCCCTGCTTTTCAAGTTCTTCTAGTGCATCGACATTCACGTTTTCGATTTCGACCGTAATGAGTTCATTTTCCTTACCAAAGGCAAGAACGGCATCATAATCCGTAATATCACCTAAGGTGAATGCATTGGCTATCTGGCTGCATGGTGCGTTAGGATCAGCATCCATTACATGAACTGAAATGTCAAAATCGATTGCCTTTTGAATGAGCATCCTGCCAAGTTGACCGCCGCCGAGCAAGCCGATTGTGCGTTGTTTCATTATTCGCTGTTTTTATTACTTCAAAGATACGCCAACAGCTTTGTTTTTGGACTTAAGAATAAAAGATTGTCGTAACTTTGTTCTATCTTTAATGAAGGGGAAATGATAATCAAAGATAAAGCGTTTGAAGTATTTATCACTGAAGACGAAATACAAGCGAAAATTAAGCACCTAGCAGATACTATCAATAACAAGTACGATGGGCAAGACCTGCTTTTTTTATCTGTGTTGAATGGCGCCTTTATGTTCACTTCCGACTTGCTAAAAAATATTCATATTCCTTGTGAAATTTCCTTTGTTAAAGTGAGTTCTTACTCTGGAACCACCACACGTGGTCGTGTTGATGAACTCATTGGTTTGGGTACAAACATTTCTGACCGTCATGTGATTATCTTGGAAGATATCGTAGATACAGGAATCACCATTGATAAAGTGAAGACTTTGCTGCGATTGGAATCACCAGCTTCAGTAGCGGTTTGCTCCTTACTGTTCAAACCACAAGCTTTTCAGGGAAAAGAAGAACCTGATTACCATGGTTTCTCCATCCCCAACCGATTTGTCGTGGGATATGGATTGGATTACGATGGTTTAGGTAGAAATTTAAAAGAGATTTATCAGTTAAAAAGTTAATACATGTTGAATATTGTACTTTTTGGTCCCCCAGGGGCGGGGAAGGGCACCCAGTCCGAACGACTCATTGAGCAGTACCAACTGGTTCATTTGTCCACAGGAGATATTTTTCGTGCCAATATTAAAAATGCCACGGAGCTTGGAATAATGGCGAAAAGCTACATGGATCAAGGTCAATTGGTACCGGATGAAGTAACCATTAACATGCTGAAGGCGGAAGTGTTAAACCGTCCGAATGCCAAGGGATTTATTTTTGACGGTTTTCCACGCACCGATCCGCAAGCTGAGGCATTGGATGCCTTATTGAACGAACTAGGCACAAGTATTACCATGATGATTGCCTTAGAGGTAGATGAGAGTGAACTCAAACTTCGATTAGCAAAAAGGGCAGAGGTTAGCGGGCGAGCCGACGATGCCAATCCAGCAGTCATTCAAAACCGTATTGATGTGTATAACCGTGAAACTGCACCGGTAAAAAACTTTTACATGCATCAAGGCAAGTACTGCGCGATAGACGGCATTGGTGGCATCGATGAAATAACTTCGCGTATTTTTAACACGATTGATTCAAACCGAACATAGATTGGCTTCAGATAACTTTGTTGATTACGTAAAAATACACTGCACTTCTGGAAATGGAGGGGGGGGATCCACCCATTTTCGACGTGAAAAGTACATTCCCAAAGGCGGTCCGGATGGCGGCGACGGCGGTAGGGGAGGTCATGTCATTCTGGTTGGTAACAAACAACTCTGGACCTTGCTTCATTTGAAGTTTCGAAAACACATCAAAGCTGGTCATGGCGTACATGGTTCAGGCAACCTAAAAACGGGCAAGCAAGGGGAAGATGAATACATTGAGGTGCCACTTGGTACGGTGGCGCGTGATGCAGAGACCGGTGAAGTGTTATTCGAAATAACCGATCATGGCGAGGAGCGTATCATCCAACGTGGTGGAAGAGGTGGTTTGGGAAACAACAATTTTAAGTCAGCAACCCATCAAACTCCGAGGTATGCGCAGCCTGGAGAAGAGGGGAGAGAGGGATGGAAAATCCTTGAGTTGAAAATATTGGCAGACGTCGGATTGGTTGGTTTTCCAAATGCTGGAAAAAGCACGCTGCTTTCGGTTCTTTCTGCGGCAAAACCAGAAATAGCGAATTATCCCTTTACCACGATTCGACCGAACCTTGGAATTGTGAAGTACCGGGATTACCGTTCCTTTGTCATGGCGGATATTCCCGGAATCATAGAAGGAGCTCATGCTGGAAAAGGGTTAGGCCTGCGATTCTTGCGTCACATTGAACGAAATTCCTTGCTGTTGTTTATGGTTGCTGCCGATAGCGACGACATCAAAAAAGAGTACCAGATTCTTCTGAACGAGCTGAAATTATACAATCCCGAATTGTTGCACAAAGAACGCTTGCTTGCCATCACGAAGTCGGATTTGCTTGATGAGGAATTGGAACAAGCCTTGCGTGCAGATTTACCGGACATACCTTATGTGTTTATTTCCTCCGTTGCACAGACGGGTCTAACCGAATTGAAAGACCTGATTTGGAAGACTTTAAACGATGATTCAGATTATTGAATACCTCGATCAGCAAACAGTACTCTTGGTGAATGGTGCGCATACACCCTGGTTGGATGAATGCATGTGGATCATATCAGGAAAGCTCACGTGGATTCCACTTTACCTCTTTTTAATTTATTTAATCCAAAAGTTAAATGGGTGGCGTGATACATGGAAATTTGTCCTTCTGGTCATTGTGGCGATTGCCTTGACCGACCTCACGGCAACGTTTGGTTTTAAAGAAGTCTTTCAACGTTACCGTCCTTCTCACCATGCCCAACTCGGCACATTGCTCCATTTTTATCAACTAAAACCCGGTGAATGGTACAAAGGTGGTCAATATGGATTTGTATCGTCGCATGCGGCCAATTTTACAGCATTAATGGTGGCAACCTCACTACTTTTGCGCCAACAGGCAGCTTGGTTAACCTATCTCTTGTTCGGTTGCTGGTTGTTGATTTCACTCAGCCGAATTTACCTCGGAGTGCATTATCCAACCGATATTGTGGGTGGAACCATGCTAGGTGGTTTATTTGGGTACCTTGCCTATTTAATGTTTAGAAAAATGACAACCAAAACAACTGAAATATGAATTGGCTTTTGGTTTTTTTAGGAGGAGGACTTGGCAGTGTTGCTCGCTATAGCGTCTCTTTATTGACCAGGGAACTTCACCAAGGAACTTGGCCCTGGGCAACCTTCGTTTCGAACTTTTTGGCGTGTATAATCCTCGTTGCATTGGTGTATTTCGTTTCACCTTCAGAAAAAGAAGATAATGCATTTTATACCTTTTTAGCGATTGGTTTTTGTGGAGGATTCAGCACGTTCAGTACCTTCAGCTATGAAACAAGTCTATTGATTCAAAATGGACACTGGGGCGTTGCCTTTTTAAACATACTCCTATCCGTGACGGTTGGAGTAGGTTTGTTTTTCGTATTGGCTTTGAAACGTTAAGCAACCGGAATTCGTTCTTTAATCAACTGAGTAAGCGCCCTTCGTTTAGCGATTATTTTACTTACGTCTGCTTTCTTCACCATGCCTTTTTCTCTGAATGCAGTGAACGCCAGCATCCATTCGTATGCAGCGAGTCCAAAAAGGCCAATCAATAAATAATAAAGAGTCGCTAACCAGTAGTCAGGATAAATGTAGGAATGAAATAAGAAGATGTAAGGAATATTTAACACTCCAAATAAAATCATTCCAAGCAACATTTTCACAGAGCCCCAAAATACCTTGCGCTTGAAGGATTTCTGAACAAATTGACGAATAAAATAGTAAGGAAGTCCGCAATGAAGAACCCCCAGTAAAGCAAAAGGAAAAAGGCCAATAAGTTTAATTGCTTCGGTTGTTCGGGAAATGGTTCCTTTTTCGTCTAAATCATAAACGAAGTTCTCGTTCAATTTCATTCTTTTGAGCAGTGAAAAATAACCATTAAGGTCTTTCTTAAGTCCTTCTAGTCCATCTAATCCTTCCTCATTTTGCTTGTTTAGCCAATGCGCGAGCTGTTGAGAATAACGCCACCTGTTTTCCAAAGGAATACTCCGATTACTGTGAAGGGCATTCATTCCTTTACGGGTTAGTTTCATGACGTTTTCATGAAAGTCAGCCCAGGATTTATTATGTACATGGGTAATCTGCTCTTGCATCATTACCTCAACCTTTCTCGTAAGCTCCGTTATTGTTTTATTCGGGTTTTCTAGGTAAGCATCTTTGTAGTCGTTCAAGCAGAATTTTTCAGAGGTGGAGATCAATAAATCGCTGCGCATTAGGTTGGGATCCGAATAGTTGCATCCAACGGCGGCGATATAGATCTTCTTGTTCCATTCAAGTTTTTCCAATGCATTGAAACCAATGCGGATGGCTCCCTTTTTTACCGGCTTCAACCTGCGAATAAAGACATCGTCTGTGAATCCTTCGCCAAAAATCAGCAGGTTCCTACCAAAGGAAAGAATGCGCGCACATTGATCGAATACTTTGGCGTTTTCATCTTTCGTATCTACGCCGTCGTGCTGACGATAGATTGGTAACATGTGTGCGGCCCAGAGAAAAGGACGAGTTAAAGGTTTAAATACATCGGAGCGCGTCATGAAAAATACAATTGGAAGCCTCATGCTCGCGACTGCCAAGGGATCCATAAAGGAAGCCGCATGGTTACTTACATAAATGGTTCTTCCGAGAAATTCTCTTGGGGACCTAACCGTTTTAAGCCTGGGGTAAAACAAGCGCATAGAATAACGCAATCCAAAAAATAACAGGAAATAAAACAGCCGCATGGTATTCGATCGTTAATTAGTTGCCGTCTTCAAATTCTTCTGATGGTTTTTCCGCCTTCTTTCTACTTCCAAGGAAGTAACCTAGGTGCAGTTCATGGGTGCCATTCGAGGCGGTTCGAATTTTACCTATTCCCATTTCAAAGGCATACGACAAATATAAACTTTTCACCAAGTTACTACCTAATTGAAAAGTCAAGCTATTTGTCGTTCGGAACTGCAACCCTACCCATGAACTGTTGTTATAAATGAACCGAGCCCCGAGGTCAAATGAAACAGGCGAATGTTTAACCATTTTAACAATCGCCATCGGTTCTATGGTCATCTGAGGGCTTAGTTCCATTCGGTGTTTCATGATTAGAAAGTGATGTCGCTCATAACGACTGTCTGTTTCAATGTCTTGCCATTGCATCGTGTTTTTGAACAATTGGCTGGCACTGTAGCCCACAAACACATTCTTTCCATAAACCACCAGGCCAAGTTGTGCGTCGAGAAAATGTTGCATGGCGGTGTTTGATAAAAACTGATCATATAAAACATCCTCGTTTTGGTACAATACAACCTTGGAGGCATTCACACGAAAATTGGAGTATCCTAGTCCCAATCCTGCGCCCAGATTTAACTTTTGGGTTAAAATCAGGTGACGAGCATAACTCAATTGTACAGCTGTTTTGGTGAAAACCCCAACTGCATCCGACCAAACTTTACCACCAATCACATGCTTTTTTTTGGTTATTGACACATCAGGTGCTTTAAAGAGTGCCTTGTTACCCTCACTAAAAGGGGCTAACAAGGGTTTTTCTGATTTGAACTTTCCAACCTGACTACTCGCGCTAACGAGAAAAGTTTTTGGTCCGCCCTCATAACCAGTCCATTGGGTACGTGCGGTCAAATCCATTTGAATCACATCGGTCAATCCACCCGCAGCGGGATTCAATAAAAATGGATTAAAATAAGTGTTCGAAAGTTGGTATTCTTGTTGGGCATGAAGCATGGGCATTGCCATAGCTATAAAGCCAAAAAAGAATACATATTTCAATCGGGATATCTTCATTGCGCACTCATCGAATTAAACTTATTGACCCGTTTAAGACGCTGTTTTCACCGTCCATCAATTCCAATTTGTAAAAGTAAACACCAGCGGGAAGTTCTTCACCTTTTCGAGTTCCGTTCCATGGTTCGTCATAACCAATGGATTCAAATACCATATTTCCCCAACGATTGAAAATGGTTACACGCAGATCAGGATATACTTTTTCCAAAGAGTTGATGACAAAAATATCGTTCTCACCATCCGAGTTCGGTGTGAACACCGTGGGAAGAATGGGATTCAATCCTTCACAAAGGCTAACAACCAAGGTCAGTGTGTCTGCAATTGCTTCGCATTCTGGATGCGCTACTTCATAAATAAGTGTAGAGGTCCCCAGCTGCATGCCAGAAACGGTCGTCGTACTTTCAAATGGGGCCGATATCGAACCCACACCGTTGTAAAAACTCCAGGTTGATTCCTGCTGGTCTATCAAGGGTAACCCTTCAATTTCGAGGGATAAACCTAAACATAATACGGTATCAGATGTAAGAATATCCGTATCGATTGACGAGAATAAATGCAAGGTGTCCGATTGTTCAAGACATGAACCATTCGATACTGTCCAGATAAACTCTGACCAACCATAGGCAAAATTGCTCGCCTCACTGATGGGTGAAGATGGGTCAACAATACTTGCACCTGAGTTAGTCGACCAAGCGCCATTCCCAATCAGCGGAGCATCACCAAACAAATTTACCACAGCATCCGAACAAGCGTACAACGTATCCAATGTCTCGGTTGGTAATGGTGAATCAGAGATAATAATTATGAGCGTATCAGACGAAATTCCACAAGAAGGGGTAGTTACCGTCCAAGCAACAATTACGGTATCCGATAATAAATTATTGACACCAGTTAAATTAGCAAATGGGTTGTTAAATGTCGCGATTCCGCTCACCAACGACCATGATCCTGTTCCGAACGTTACGGCTTGAGCCTGAACGACACCACTGGTTACATCACACAAATAAAGCGTATCAAGTGAAATGATAGCTGGAGAAGGAGATGCAAGTCGTTCGACTAGAAACGAACAACCAGTAGCATTACCAGAAGAATCAATCGCTTCATAAGAAATGGGTGTTAACCCCACCGGAAATACCGATCCCGATGTTAGTCCGCTCCCATCCGTTTGCACGAGTGATACCTCACAATTGTCTGAATAGCTTGGAAGAGTGAAGAAAATCACGGAATCGCAAGTTGAAACATTCGGAGGACAAGTTATTTGAGGAGGAATGGACTCTGTTATATTCAAGTTAAAACTGCATTGGTTTGTATTTCCTCCTGCATCGGTCACCTCGATGACCACATTGGTCACTCCGTTTGTCAAAACAGACCCCGGAGCTGGGTTCTGACTCAGTACGTATGTCGGACAATTATCCGTAACAAGAACAGCAGGGGTAAAGTCGTTTAACACAAAACTGCAATTTACTCCGTTCAAAACGGTCGGTGGATTGGGACAAACTAACGAAGGTGCAGCTATGTCAATTGGGGCAAGTGTTAGCGTGCACGTTGCATTGTTTCCTTGCTGGTCAAAGGCTGTTGCATTTACGATGGTGGTACCAGTGGCAATACTCCCGGGAACAGGAGCCTGAATAACGGCTAAGTTAGCCATACTGATACAGTTATCATTAAGCGTCAATTGGGTTGCAATATCGGGAACGGTGTATGAACAAGCGGCATTAATTGGTACAAAAACGGTGTCCGGACAGCTTATCACAGGATCAATGGTATCGACCGCGAGGGCAGTAAAGGTGCAGGTTCCTTGATTACCAGCGACATCGGTTCCGGTAATGGTAATGGGCGTATCCATGCTTAGACTTGTTCCCGCAACCGGTTGCTGAGTCAAAACCAGTGTTGGTAATGGAGAACAATTGTCCGTAATGGTTACAAGCGATCCATAATTAGCAACGCTACCGCTGCAGCTGTTATTGAGTATGACCGACTGGTTCGATGGACAAACTAAAACTGGACTTACCAAATCTGCGATGGTTAACTGAAAGTTACACGTGGCAGGATTGCCAACTTGATCGGTAACGTTCAAAGTTACTGTAACCGTACCTATAGGATGTGAGCTTCCTACAATAGGACTTTGAGTAAAAACCATATTGTTATTGGCACTGCAGTTATCGGACAATGTCGCTTGGGTTCCCCAGCTTGCCATAGTGTAATTACATCCGCTGTTGGTACTAACCGTTTGATTCGGAGGGCAACTTAATGAAGGTGAGGTATTATCAACCGGAAAAGCAAAAAACGAACAAGTTCTGCTGTTACCGGCTAAATCCGTAGCGGTCAATGTAATGCTAGTCGCAGCCAATAGAGCTGTACCAGGTAATGGATTTTGAACAACTTGTATGGTTCCGCTCGGAGTACAGTTATCTGTTGGTGAAATCAGTCCAACAAAGTCTGGAATGAACGCCTGACATTGTGCATTTTTCGATACGCTTTGATTGGCAGGACATACAAACACCGGACGAGTGGTATCAGAAAGGGTGACCGTAAAATTGCATTGAGTCGAATTGTTACTGCCGTCGGTAACAGTCATGGTGACAATGGAGCTATTTCCCGAGCCACTGAGAAATGTCCCTGCCAGCGGAGATTGGGTGATTTGCAAACTTCCAGGGCAATTATCTGTGGCGACTAGTTGTCCAGAATAATCAGGCAGCGTTGCTTGACAACTGCTGTTTACCGGCAGGTTCACATTTCCGGGACATGTTGTAATAACCGGTGCTTGCGTTTCCGAACCTGTGATTCGAAAATTGTCAATAGCCAAGGGGAAACCGTTCACGCCTGCGTTGTTGGAGACAAAACGCACTCCTACCAAAAAAGAGGCATTATTTAAACTCAAAGGCAAGGTAGAAGTTGTTGTAGTCCAATTCGCAGAAGAAGTGAAATCCGCACCCTGTTGATTCCACGTGGCACCATTGTCTGTGCTAAATACTAACTGGCCGACATCCTCATTGCTTACGCCTTGAATGCGGTAATCAAAAATGGCTTGTAAGTTGGTCGCACAGGACGCATTTACAGTAGTGTAGGCAATTACCTCTTGTGTGGAGGCAGCAGCGTTTCCATAAGCAAACTGTTCTGTTCCCGTAGCTCCACATCCAGAAACCGTTCCTCCTTTTGAGATGTACAACGCGTTCGTTCCTGAGGCACTAGGACCGTTACCTGCGCAACTGTTTCTTATGAAGGTGTTTGGCGAACCTCCGCCGAAAACCGTCCATTCCGAAAATGGTGGTTCAAACGTAGCCGAATACAAAATCGTTTGCCCCCATGTCACCATCCATGGAAAAATAATAAATAACAGGATGAGGTTTCTTGAGGGCATATTGACGTCAATCAGGTTAAAAGACACACAAAGATAAAAGAAAGGCGAAAAACAAGGTGGAAAGTTGATTACAAAATAAGCATTTCCTTCTTCATAACTTTTTTTATATCGAAAGACGGGTTTCTTTAAGCTGCTTAATTTCGCATAAAATGAATGACTCATGAAAAGAGTAGGTATTTTTTGTGGTGGTTTTTCCTCAGAGTTTGATATTTCTGTGAAAAGTGCGAAAACAATTCAAGAACATTTTCCAAATGGTTATGAGGTTTGCCTAATTGAAGTGACAAAAAGGGCATGGTCGGTCCTGAAAAACGACCAGAGAATCCCGTTTCATTTGTCGACTATGTCTTTTGAAGACAACGAAGAAACCAAAAAATTGGATGCCGGTATAGTATATGTGCATGGTGATCCTGGCGAAAATGGAAAACTCCAGGCATTTTTGGAAATTCAAGGGATTCCTTACGTGAACTCTGGTCCGTTAGCCTCCGCATTGTCATTCGATAAATGGTATTGTAATCAGTTTTTGCGAGGTTTTGAAGTTCCTGTGGCTAAATCTCTTCGCCTATTGCCATCTGCCCATTTTTCAGGTGAGGAAATCATACGTGATTTAGGCCTGCCCTTATTTGTTAAACCAACAGATTCCGGTTCGAGCTATGGTATTTCAAAAGTGAAGCAATTAGACGAGTTGCAGCCGGCAATAGATGCGGCCTTCAAGGAAGGGAATCAGATTGTTCTCGAAGCATTTTTAGATGGAATAGAAGTTACCTGTGGGATATACCGTACCAAAGAAGGAATTCAAACCCTCCCGCTTACCGAAATTGCTTCAAAAAACGAATTTTTTGATTTCGAGGCCAAATACCAAGGGCTGTCAGATGAAATAACTCCTGCGCGCATTTCGGAAGCACATACCAAGACCATTCAAGAATTGACGGTAAAAGTATACGAATTGCTGCAACTTAGGTCCATTGCTCGGGTTGATTTTATGCTCGTTGGAGAAACACCTTATGTAATCGAAGTCAATACCACTCCTGGCTTTTCTCAAGCAAGTATTGTCCCTCAAATGCTGGCTGCTGCCGGTATACCTATTCGGGACTTTTGGACAAGTATCGTTGCATATGAATTACAGTAGAACCAACTGATTGAATAACGTTTCCATTTTCCTCACGGCTAGTTTACCTCCTCCTTCAAAGTTGTTGAGAATAAAAGCAAATGCTAGTAATTTTCCCGAATTGGTTCTTACATACCCTGCATAGGACTTGATCCGTGACATGGTACCGCTTTTTGCGAAGACTTTACCAAAACAACTTTGATCTACACAGACCGATTTTATGGTGCCCGATTTCCCGGAAATCGGCATCGAATTGAAAAAAGCCGTTTTATACTGAGACTGATTCATGAATAGCAAAAGACTCACCAGGTTGCCTGCACTGATGCCGTTGGAGCGCGACAAACCGCTTCCGTCTTTCAAATACAATCCTTTGGTATTAATCGATGCATTAAATAATTTTTCAATAACATCAAGCCCATTGCTGGTGGTCCCGACACCTGTTTTTTTATATCCTGCAAGACAAACCAATTGTTCAGCGAATAAATTTATGCTGTGGTGATTGGTGATGTTAACAATCTCTCCAATGGTTGGTCCTTCATGCATGTAAAGCAACTTGAGTCTTTCCTTGGATACTTTTTTTACATAAAGACTATCCATTCGCGCGGTTTGAACGGTGCCAGAAATGATGATTCCCCTTTTTTGTAAAAACTGTAAGAGCTCTGTCCCTACCTGTTTTTCCGGATCGGGGAGACTTCCTTTTACTTCGAATTGAGGTTGATTCAATGGCAACGTACCCCGACCCCATCGATTACTAGAGAAAGGACTGCCATAGATATAGGAATTATCCCCTTGAACCGAGGCACTTCGAATCTCGTTGAAAAAAACAAGGTCTTTTTGTTCGGGAAAGGTACGTAAAAGGGTTGCTGCCATTCCCGGTTGATCAGAAGTCTTAAAATAAAAACGCAACATGTTGTCATAAACACAAAGCCCAGAGGGACCCGCTCCGTAGTAATTTCCCATATCTCCCCAGCTCCATCCATCAGGAATGCCTTCATAGCCAAAATCTGAGCCGTCGCAAATGATATTACCATTTATTTTTTTGATACCTAGTTGCTGAAGCGTGTCACACCATTGTTGTAAAAAAGCTTGCTGCTCTCCATCCCTGTTGAAGTAAATGCTTCCAAGGGTTGGGTCTCCCTGTCCTATAATCCATAAATTTCCATTCAGCTCTCCTTCCTTATTCAAGCTTCCGTCCGTGTAGAGCAGTGTTTTTGGGCGGTAATTTGGGCCAAGTATTTCCAAGGCAGCCGCCGTTGAGAATAGTTTTGCGGTGGAGGCAGATGGTAGCGAAAGGTTTGGCTGATGGGCGATTAACGTATCCCTTTTTTCTGTGTCAACAACGAGCAAAGAAATTGCTGCTTGTTGAAATTCACTTGAATTAATGAATCGCTCGGTGGTTTGATTAAGTGTGTTTTGAGCAAAACATCCTAAAATGAGGAGGTTAAAACAAAAGGTGAGCGAAATATTCTGTAATTTCATAGCCGATGAATGTGAAAAATTGAAATTCGGTAAAAAACACCAAGCTTGAGATAAGTGTCTTCGCTATTTTTCAACAGTTCGAGGGGGATTTGATTCATCCTCTGCGGTTCGAATAAAAAACATGAAACCAAATGGGTACAGAAAAGAAAATTCGAGTACTTCGTATCATAAACCGATTTAACATTGGAGGGCCTACGTTCAACGCTACCTTCCTTACCCGATTCATGTCACCTGATTTTGAGACCCTCCTTGTTGGTGGAATGCCAGAGGAAGGGGAGGAGAATTCCTTGCACATTTTGGATCAATACAACATTATACCTGTTTTATTGCCGGAACTGAAAAGAACACCTAATTTCTTTTCGGATCGAAAAGCATTGGCCAAGTTAAAGTCGATTATCAAAGAGTTTAAACCCGATATAGTACATACTCATGCATCCAAGGCAGGTGCATTAGGAAGAAAAGCGGCTTTCGACCTAAAAGTTCCTGTTGTTCTTCATACGTTTCACGGACATGTATTTCATTCGTATTTCGGCTCTTTTAAAACGCACCTATTTAAAACAATTGAACGTCAATTGGCACTAAAATCGAGCGCCATTATTGCGATTTCCGATTTACAAGCCAACGAATTAGCGGAGGAGCACCGCATATGTAGTAAGGATAAATTGCATGTCATACCCTTAGGGTTTGATCTTGATAAATTTAAGGATGAGAGTGGCCTGAAAAGGTTTTCCGTTCGAGAAAAGTACCGTTTAGGAGAGGATGTAGTGGCGATTGCCATTGTAGGGCGCTTGGTTCCAATTAAAAACCATGGATTTTTTTTAAACGTAGTAGAGAAAGTCGCGCGTGAAACAAAGCGGGAAATCGCCGTATTTATAGTTGGTGATGGTGAATGTATGCAATCAATTAAAGCACAGACAAAAAAAATAACAGAACCGAATCTACATTTCTTCCTAACTTCGTGGATTAAGGACATGCATTCTTTTATTCCTGGAATGGACATCGTATGCCTCACCTCCTTGAATGAGGGAACACCGGTTAGCTTGATTGAAGCTCAGGCCGCTGGTGTACCGGTTATTTCTACGGATGTTGGGGGAGTAAGAGATGTCGTATTAGACGGACAAACAGGATATGTGGTACCGAAAGAAGTGGAAAACGAATATGTGCAAAAATTAGCACTACTTGTAATGGATAAAAAAAGACGGTCGGAAATGTCACAAAATGGATGGAAGTTCGTAGAAGACAAATTTCACTACCACCGATTGGTTCAAGATATGGAAAAATTGTATATGAATCTGATGCAAAAACACCTCGTAAAATGAACAGGATGAAGGATTTCGTGTTCATGTTGTTTTTTCCAGTCTTATTGGTTTTGGCATTTAGTTCTTGCGGCATTAATAGCGACATTATGTTTAAATCGCCTAAAGGTGAGGTGCAGAAAACAGATAGCTCGTTATTTCTGACAGTGCCGGTTTACAAGATAAAGAAGGACGATAAGATTGCGTTCAGCGTTGAGCCAAATGAAGGGATCGCCTTGCTTTACACCAATGGGGAATTAAGTACGAATCAAAATGAACAATTCAATAACGAGTTTCTCGTTTTAAATGATGGTTCTATAAAATTGCCAGTAGTTGGGGATTTAAAAGTGGAAGGATTTACCATTCGGCAGTTGGAAGATACACTGCAGCAGCTATATGGAAAATACCTTAATAAACCTTTTATTCGAGTAAAAGTTACCAATCAGCGTGTCATTGTTTTTCCTGGCGGAGGAGGAGATGCTCGTGTCGTACCTTTAGTAAATAGCCAAACAACATTGCTTGAAGTGTTAGCAACTGCAGGTGGGATAGCAGAAAGAGGAAAAGCATCAACCGTGAAACTAATGAGAATGGTGGATTCGGTGCGTGTTGTTCAAACAATCGATCTTTCCGTAATAAGTCAATTATCCTACGCCGACGTCATAGTATTACCCAACGATTACATTTATGTGGAACCAAATGAAGATTTGGCAAGAGAAACATTCGAAAGAGTGAGCCCAGTTTTTGGAATAATTTCAAACATAATTTTGATTGTATCCTTTTTAATAGCCTTCTGATTTGAGTAACAAAAGCATTATAATTAATAAAGAATTTGACCCATCCATTCTTCAAACGATTTTGAGGAGATTTTGGTGGTGGCCCATGCTTTTTATTTTGCTTTTTTCAGGTTTGTCCTTTGTCTATTTGCGCTATACGAGACCGGCCTTTGAATCAAACCTTATTATCCAGCTTGACAACGAAGATAATGCGAAGGAAATTCTGGCTATTGAGAACCTCAACTCAAAAACGGATGAAGATCTTTCATCTCAAATTCAGCTCATGCAGTCCCAATTGCTTTTTGAAAAAGCAATTCAACGTCTTCCCTACAACATAAGCCTTTTTTCAAAAGGTAATTTTCTCACAGAGGAACGCTACCTAAGTAGTAGTTTTAATGTTCAACCTTATCAACTGAAGGATTCGTCCATTATCAATGTACAAATCCACCTCAAATTTGATGGTAAAAAGGTTTCATTGTCATACATACATCAGGGAAGGTCACACCATATTTCTGGCAGACTTAATGAACACTTGATTAACCGTCACTTTGACATTGTTGTTAAAGCGCCATTACCGAATGAATTGAGGCTTGATTCTGAAGAAAATGATTTGTACTTTATTTTTAACAGTGTGCAATCTTTTGCGGCTCGGTTTTTACCCTCTTTAAAAGTTTTTCCAGCCGATCAAGTGGCCAAGACGATTCAGGTGAACTTTCAAGGTAATAATCCACAACTTTGTCATGATATTGCATTAGCAGTGGCAGAAACGTTCCTCGAATACGACAATGAAGTAAAACGCCAAAGCAGTGCGAAGATTTTGTCTTTTATTGATCAACAACTGGATTCATTGGCGGGTGAACTACAAGAATCCAAAGACAGCCTCATGTTTTTTCAGCGGAAAACAAATTTGGCAGATCCAGATGAAGTAACAAATTCCCTCTCGGACAATATCTCAGGATTACAAAACAACCTTTATGAGGTGGAGAACGAGATCCGAACATTAAACACCGTAAGCGCGAAACTTAGGGCAGACCCCAATAGATTGGAGGTATATCGGTTAATGCCGGATATGATAGGTAAAAGTTACGAAGGTGCCCTGCTGAGTCAATTGAATGAACTGCACGTCTTACTCGAGAAAAAAGAAGACCTACTGTTCCGGGTTACGGAGGAGCATTCTGAGGTCAAAGCGATTAATCAACGGGTGCAGTTTAAGCTCGGATCCATAAGGAAAAGCATAGGTGTTATTATGGATCGCCTCAGTGCAACAGGAAAAGTACTGATCTCCAAAATTCAATCTTTTGAAGGAGAGTTTTTTGAATTGCCAGAAAAGAAAATGGAATACAACAGACTGAAAAACGTGCAGGACCTAAATGAAAAGTATTTTACTTTATTAACCGAAAAAAAGGTAATGTATGCCATCTCAGATGCCGGATTTGCCTCTAATAACCGGATTTTAACGCGCCCGACGGTTAATAATAATCCCATCTCGCCAAATACAAGATTAATTTATACAACCTTTATATTTTTGGGTTTTGCACTCGGCCTTGCAATCCTGTTCTTTAAATATTTAACATTCAACGAGGTGAATGTACTGGATGATTTGAAAAAACTTCTCCCGGAACAAGTCTCCATACTCGGAAGTATTCCATTGGTAAAGAAAAATACGGAATACTCCTCTTTGATAGTTCATACCCAGCCCAGATCGATGTTGTCTGAAAACCTTCGAAAACTTCGGACAAACCTGAATTACGTGTACCCAAATTATCAAACCATTGCCATTTCTTCCTCTATTTCCGGTGAGGGTAAGACCTTTGTCGCGATGAACCTTGCCGGAATTATTGCCATGTCAGGAAGAAAAACAATCCTGCTTGATCTTGATTTGCGCAGACCGAAGGTTCATCTCGGTTTAGGAGTGGAAAATAACATAGGTATGAGCGGACTTATCGTTGGCGAGTTTAAATTGGAGGAATGCATTCGGAACTCTGAAATCCCTTCCCTCGATTACATTACTGCAGGACCAATTCCTCCAAACCCCTCCGAACTCTTGCTTAGTGATCGATTCAAAATACTTTTAACCGATTTAAAAAACACCTATGATGTGATCATTATCGATAACCCACCTGTTGGGTTGGTTTCAGATGGGGTAAATATTTTGTCGGAGGCTGATATACCCATTTACATCTTCAAATCACATTATTCAAAACGAAATTTCGCTTTCAGGGTGAGGGAGTTATTTGAAATGCAGCAAATTTCAAAGCTGAATGTCATCCTCAATGGTGTGAAAAATGTTGGTGGAGGATACGGCTACGGTTATGGGTATGGTTACGGTTATTATAACGATAACAATTACTTTAACGATAACAGTTATTATGCGGATGATAAGTCCTCCACTAAATCAAGGTTCAGGTTTTGGAAAAAAAACAAGCGTAAATGAGACACGAAAAATTGCGTATACCTGACTTGATTGTTTTTCACCCTCGTGTTTTTGATGATAACCGTGGCTTTTTTTTTGAATCATTTAACCAAAAAAAATACCTTGAAGCAATTGGAGAATCGGTTGAATTTGTTCAGGATAACATTTCCCTGTCAAATAAAGATGTCTTAAGAGGCCTACATTTGCAACTAGCTCCTTATAGTCAGGGAAAACTAGTCAGTGTGTTAAGAGGCGCGGTACTTGATGTGGCTGTCGATATTAGACTCGATTCGCCCACTTTTGGTGAACATGTTGCCATCGAGTTGTCCGAAGAAAACCAAAAGCAGCTGTGGATTCCACCTGGCTTCGCTCATGGATTTTTGTCTTTACAAGAAAAAACACTATTTTCGTACAAGTGCACCAACTACTACGCACCGGAATATGAAACCACCCTTCTCTGGGATGATACCGACCTAAGGATCAACTGGGGTTGTAGTAAACCTATCGTGTCTGACAAAGACCAAAAAGGTTTGCCACTCCGTGATTTAGTGTCGTTGCTTAAAAAGAGAAACGTTTGAGAGAACTGATTACTGGAAGTGCATTTGTGATAGGCGGATTTTGCGCTTCGTTTGTCTGTAATACATTGTTGTTGAGGTTTTCTCAGTCTTTGGGGATTCGAAATAAGAATGATGTGGTTGTTCGTTGGAGCAATCAGTCCAAACCTTCCTTGGGAGGAATTTCGTTTTATGTCGTATTTATTTTCACCACCCTGGCATTTGCCATATTGGAACACGAACAGAATATTTTTCAAGACCACACTTACGTGGGCCTCATTGTTGCCGGCACCCTTGCGTTCTTAATGGGACTTGCAGATGATGCGTACAATACGCAACCGTTGATTAAGTCCGGCGTTCAGGTGCTTTGTGGTGTCGTACTCATATTGACTGGCACAAAAGTAGATATTGTCCATATTCCTTGGCTTGATGCCCTTTTGACAGTTATTTGGGTTGTCGGTATTATGAATTCGTTGAACATGTTGGATAACATGGATGGAATTACCGGAACATCGGTTCTTTTCATTTTACTTAGCTGTTTGGTTGGCAGTTGGATCGTGTTTCATCTACATAGCAATGTTTGGGTACTTTCCATCTTGGCGCTCATTGGTGGCGTCGTTGGATTCCTGGTTTACAATTGGCATCCGTCACGAATCTTCATGGGAGATGCCGGCAGTCAATTCATTGCCTTGTTTGTAGCGTTTGTATCTATTAAATTTTTATTGAATGTCGGTTCCTATACACAAACCGAGTCTTGGTCCAGTGTCTTGCTGACATTAGTTGCCTTTACCCCGGCTGCCGTTGACACATTGACAGTGGTAATAAATCGCTTGAAAGCCGGAAAATCGCCTTTAGTTGGTGGAAAAGACCACACCACCCATCACCTCGTGTACGCTGGTTTTACGGATAAACAAGTAGGGTATATTTTTTTGTGGATATCCTTACTTTCTTTTGGCTTTTCATGTTTGATGATATACCTTATCAAGATTGGTAAAGAACAAGCGGTCTTATTTTTCTTGCCATTTGTAATAGGGGTATTTATTTACCTCTACAGAAATACCATCAAATTCAAGGCTGTTGATGGACCGAAAGAGTGAATTTCATTACCTTCGTAAGCTATGAAGTACACACGTTTTTCTTTTGTTCTTTTTATCTTTTTAGTGATTTCCTGCGGTACAGATAACAAAGAGTTACCGTCTAATGGTAAGTCAAACACTGCGGCTCAGCTTTCTTTGCCAGAGCTTCCAATGGAAATGACCTTTTGTGGGGTTAAGATCAACCTCAAAGACGAGGATATTCGCGAACGATTGGACCGCGAAGTACTAACCAATGCGTATTTTCAAAGTGCGACATTGCAAATATTAAAACGTGCTAATCGTTTTTTTCCTGAAATGGAAAAAATGTTAAAAGCTGAAGGAATTCCTGACGATTTCAAATACCTAGCCGTCATTGAGAGTAGTTTGCAACAAGCAGTAAGCCCTGCTGGTGCAGTTGGTTTTTGGCAGTTTATGCCCGAAACCAGCAAAGAGTATGGCTTGCTTATCAATGCAGAATTGGATGAGCGGATGAACATCGAAAAAAGTACACATGCCGCATGCCAATACCTTAAAAAAGCACATGCTGCATTCCAAGATTGGATTTTAGCAGCCGCCTCTTACAACCGGGGTATGGGGGGCGTAAGTAGCGATTTGGAATGGCAGGGTGCTACCAACTACTTCGATATGCACATGAACGCAGAAACTGCACGCTATGTGTACCGTATTTTGGCCATGAAACTGATCATGGAAAATCCTAAAGCGTACGGATTTCATCTTAGAAAAACGGATTTGTACAAACCATTCGAAACCAAAGTTGTTGTACCAACGGTAGCAATTGAAAACCTATCGGACTGGGCGCTTGCAAAGGGCATCAATTACAAAATCTTAGTTAAGTTAAATCCTTGGATTTTAGGAAATAAGCTCTCTGTTCGGTCGCCGTTAAAAATCTTGTTGCCAAAAACAGGATTCAACTTGAAACCGTATGACAACTACAAGTAACGATCAAGAAAAGGAAGTAGCAGAAATAATCGTATACGGAGCGCGTGAACACAACCTTAAAAATATAGACCTTCGTATTCCGAGGAATCAACTAGTCGTATTTACAGGTTTGAGTGGTAGCGGAAAGTCTTCACTTGCGTTCGACACCATTTACGCAGAAGGTCAACGCCGATACATGGAAACATTTTCCTCCTATGTACGGCAGTTTCTCGGAGGAATGGAACGTCCTGATGTGGATAAAATCGATGGGCTGAGCCCTGTCATTGCGATAGAACAAAAAACCGTTTCCCGGTCCCCTAGGTCAACGGTTGGGACCATCACAGAATTGTATGATTTCTTTCGATTGCTTTATGCTCGAATCGCTCAAGCACATTCCTATCATACAGGTGAACCCATGGTAAAATATTCCGACCGTGAAATTTCCAGTTTGCTCATCGAACGGTATTCGGGTAAACGATGTGTCATCTTATCCCCCAAAGTGAAAGGGCGTAAAGGGCATTACCGAGAACTTTTTGAGCAGTTCAGTAAAATGGGCTACACAAAAGTACGGGTGGATGGTACCGTTAAAGACATCGAGAAGGGGATGAAATTAGACCGTTATAAAATGCACGACATTGAACTTGTTGTGGATCGAATGGTTGTTTCAAAGGAGCTCCAAAACCGAATTTATGATGCTGTGGTACTCGCTTTGAAACTGGGAGGCAAAGAAATGATGGTCTTGGATATGGATACAGATGAAGTGAGCTATTTCAGCCGGTCGCTCATGTGTCCGTCAACAGGATTAGCTTACCCCGAACCAGAACCTAATTTATTTTCATTCAATTCTCCTAAAGGAGCATGTCAAACATGCAGTGGTTTGGGTGAGATCACCGAAGCTGATGCGGACAAAATGATTCCGGATAAAACCAAAAGCATCCGTCAAGGGGCCCTAATTCCACTCGGAGAGTTTAAGCGAAATTGGTTTACGGATAAGTTGGAACGCCTTCTAGAAGCAGAGCGGCTTGACCTCCGTACACCCTTGTCCGAATTTCCTGAATCGTTGGTCAATACCATCTTATATGGCAACGAAGGAATGGAGGTGCGCAACGGAGATTCAACGCATTTTGAAGGATTGGTCAATTTTATTGCTAAATATGCCTCCGATAGCTCATCTACAATGAAAAGGTGGGCGGAACAGTTCATGAATAAGGTGAAATGTCCCGATTGTTTAGGTAGTCGAATCAAAAAAGAAGCGCGCCATTTTTTGTTGGATGGGAAAAACATAGGCGAAATTGTTCAGATGGATTTCAGGGAACTTGCTGCTTGGTTGAACGAATTACCCAATAAGTTGTCAGTCGAACAATGGCAAATTGGAGCGGAACTACTAAAAGAAACGAACACGCGCCTTGGATTTATTTTGGAGGTCGGACTAGAATACCTGACCCTTAACAGGTCATCAAAGTCACTTTCCGGAGGGGAAGCCCAACGTATTCGCTTGGCAACTCAAATCGGGTCAGAGTTGATGAATGTATTGTACATCCTAGATGAACCCTCCATCGGCTTACATCAGCGTGACAATACCCGCTTGATTCGTTCCTTGCAACGATTGAGAGATACAGGGAATTCTGTGTTAGTTGTTGAGCACGACAAAGAGATGATCGAGGCGGCAGATTTTGTCGTAGATATCGGTCCTAGGGCAGGTGTACATGGCGGTCAAATCGTGCAAGCAGCCCCTTTTAAAGAGTTAAACAGCGAACATTCATTGACGACACAGTTTCTGAAAGGATTACGCACCATTGATGTTCCAAAAAAACGAAGAAAGGGAAATGGTAGCAAGATTTCATTAAAAGGGGCGACCGGAAATAATTTAAGGTCGGTAAACCTAGATATTCCCCTTGGAACATTCACCTGTGTAACAGGGGTGTCAGGTAGTGGAAAGTCTTCCTTGATTAATGGAACGTTGTACCCGATTTTAATGGCTCATTTTTACAATAGTCCCAAAAAACCACTTCCTTATAAAAAGATTGAAGGGCTAGAGCACATAGATAAAGTGATTGAAATCGATCAATCTCCGATTGGTAGAACCCCACGGTCAAATCCGGCAACTTACACAAAGGTTTTTGATGAAATACGTCAGTTGTTTGCAGCCCTTCCTGAAGCGCAAATTCGTGGATACAAACCCGGGCGCTTCTCTTTCAATGTTTCTGGAGGAAAATGCGAAACGTGCAGTGGCGCAGGGGTGAAGGTGATTGAGATGAACTTTCTTCCCGACGTCTTGGTAGATTGCGAATCGTGTAACGGAAAACGGTATAATCCGGAAACGTTGGAGGTGCGTTTCAAAGGCCGATCCATCTATGATGTGTTGGAAATGCCTATAGAAGAGGCAGTCGAGTTCTTTTCTTCGATTCCTAAAATTCACCGAATTTTAAAAACACTTCTTTCCGTGGGTATGGGCTATGTCAAACTCGGTCAACCCTCTACGACGCTTTCCGGTGGCGAAGCACAACGAATAAAACTTGCCACAGAATTGTCAAAAAGAAGTACAGGAAAGACCTTATATATTTTGGATGAACCATCTACGGGCTTACATTTTGAAGACATTCGTCTTCTTGTAGATGTGTTACAGCGCTTGGTGAATGAAGGAAACACCGTATTGGTCATTGAGCATAACCTGGATATCGTCAAAGTGGCAGATTTCCTCATTGATCTTGGTCCCGAGGGTGGGAAATCAGGTGGTCAAATCATCGCCCAGGGGACACCAGAAAAATTTATTAATGCCTATACATCTGTTTCTCACACCGCATTTTACTTGGAAAAAGAAATCCATCAAACAAGCCAACCGTTGAATTAAAAGCGTATTCAATGGCTTTTCTTTGTGCAAAATAGGCACATTTCGGAGTTTGGTAGGATGCAGTATGAAAATCGAAAGACGGCAGCAAGGGCATTGTTGAGTGCATTGACACGATGGAACAATGATCCTCATGCGGTCATTTGTGCGCTTCCAAGGGGCGGAGTGGAACTAGGCGTTGAACTCTCAATGGCATTGGATCTGCCCCTATTTATTCTGCACGTAAAAAAAATTGGTCACCCGCTATATCCGGAAGTGGCTGTTGGAGCAGTAAGCGATTCCGCGAGATTAATTCAAACCGAATGGGAGGAAAATGCGCAGGTGCAGGGGCAAGTGCTCAATTCCCGGGAGATCATCGCTCGCAGAAAAGAGAAATACGAGTGGACCAATCCCAACATCAAAGGAAAATCTGTTCTTCTTATTGATGACGGCATCGCAACCGGCTTAACGATGGAATTGGCAATCTCCATTCTCCGCAAGCAAGGACCCAAAGAAATAATCATAGCGGTACCTGTAGCCTCGAAAGAGGCGCATAGCCTTTTGCGCTCAGAGGTTGATGCGTTCATCTGTCCTTATTTCCCCAATCGATTTGATGCGGTAGGTTCCTTTTACAAGAATTTCCAACAAGTAAACGATGAGGAGGTAAAAAGTTTGCTCCAATCTGTAAAAAAACAAAAGCCCGATCGGTTAGAACGGGCTTGAGCTTGAAGTTTTAAATCGTATTAATTCTTGGAGAACGAAGTGCGGTAAACGCCATTTTCGTTTTGACACTCCAATAAAAACTGTCCTGAAGTTAAGGTTTGAACATCAATGGTTCCTGTAGTTACACCACTCATAACCTCAGCACCAATCATATTGAATACCTTGTATGTTCCAGAGATGCCTTTAAGCGAAAGAACATTAGAAGCAGGATTAGGGTAAACCAACACCGATTCAAAATTATTGTCAGTTAAGGATGCAGTAGGCAATAATACCGCATCAATCACGTGAACAACCCCATTGTCTGCTTGTACATCCGCTGTGGTTACATTGGCATCATTGATTTGCACGCCTGCTGTCAAATTCACTAACACATCCGCACCGTTCAACATTGGAACTGGACCATTTGTTAATCCGGTAGAAAGTACTTCACCAGATGTTACGTGATAAAGAAGAACATCCTGCAAGTTTGGCAATGCCAACAATCCGTTGATGTCTGTGCTAAGTGCTGCAGCTAAATCATCAAAAGCCTGATTCGTTGGTGCGAAAACAGTAAACTGAGCCAATGGATCAGACAAGGCAGGAATCAATTCTTCTTGAATCAATGCAGTAGCTAATGTTGTAAAGCTGTTGTCGATGGCAACATCAACAACTGTGTTTACCGGCAATAAAACCGCATCCAATACATGCACCGTTCCATTAGTTGCATTCACGTCCGCTAGCGTTACTTTTGCTTGGTTCACGTACACTGATCCGATGGATGTTACTGTAAGTTTCAATGAGTTTGATGTGTTTATTGGGTTAACAATATCACCATTGTTGATTGCGCTAGAGGCAACCGTTGTTCCAAGAACATGATAGAGTAGGTAGTCTGTAAGGGCCGGATTAGCCAAGAGGTCGTTTGCAGAGATATTCAATGCTGTCAATAAATCGTTAAATGCTTGGTCGGTTGGCGCGAAAACAGTCAGTGTAGCAAATGGATCGGTTACCGCAGGAAATAATTCTGCTGTAGCTAACGCTGCTTGCAACGTAGTAAATCCATTGTTAATGGCAACGTCTAATACCGTTTGTCCAGGTAATAGAACTGCGTTTACTGAATGAACTACCCCGTTGGATGCAGTTAAGTCGGCTGCATTCACCATAGCATGGTTCGCGTACACAGAGCCTAGTGAAGTTTTGGTCATTTTAACCGTGTTTGTTGGGCTAAGGGGCGAAACAACCGCACCATTGGTTACTGCTGAAGCAGGTACCGTTACGCCAAGCACGTGATACAACAAAATGTCGGAAAGATTCGGTAATGCGAGTAATCCAGCTACGTTTGTATTCAAATCTGCTGCGAGGTTGTTGAAAGCGGCGTTGTCAGGAGCGAAAACGGTTAATGTTGCTGCTGGGTTTTGCAAGGCCGAAACCAAGCCGGCTTGCTGTAATGCGGCCGCCAAGGAGGTGTGGTTAGGGCTTGTTAAAATGACATTGTCATAGACGTTAGTCTGCGCTTGTGCAACAGGACTGCTCAAAAACAGGGTTGAAATTAAACCTGTTCCAGTTAATAAAGTAATTAATTTTTTCATTTTGTATAAAGTTATGTTTAGAAGGTTAAACAAAAAGAAAGGGAAACGGTTCAGAAAAAATGCAAATAAATTATCAATAGCCACGATAATATTATTTTATAGATGCTTTTTTACTTTGTAAATATTATTAAATCAAGTAATTACCAGATTTTAAAATAAAAAAGGAAATTTATACCTCAAAGAAATCCGAGCTCCAATTTGGCTTCTTCACTCATCATGTCCCGGTCCCATGGTGGGTCAAATACAATCGATACCTTGGCACCTGATACCTCATCAATTGCCGCAACTTTATCTTCTACTTCTTTTGGTAGCGATTCCGCAACAGGACAATTGGGAGAGGTAAGGGTCATATCAATGTCAACGAATGACGCATCATTTATGCTCACTTCGTAAATCAGCCCTAATTCGAAAATATCTACCGGAATTTCGGGGTCGTAAATGGTTTTTAACACCGTAACAACTTTGTTTTCTAAATCCACTTTTTTTGCATCCATAAAGGGTTTATTTTAAATCGATTGAATCGCAGCGAGTTTGAGTTGCTTCACCATGCTTGCTAAACCATTGGCTCGGGTCGGGGAGAGGTGTTCGTTCAATCCCACTTCAGAAATAAAATGTAAATCGCAGGTGGCGATGTCCTCGGGTTTTTCACCATCCAATACACGAATCAATAAACCGATGATTCCTTTTGTAATGATGGCATCTGAATCTGCTTGAAAACGCATGACACCATTTTTCATTTGATGCGTAAGCCAAACCCTCGATTGGCATCCAGGTATTAGGCAGTCGTCGGACTTATCCTTTTCTGCTAGAAGTGGAAGTTCCTTTCCTAATTCGATGATGTGCGCATAACGATCCATCCAATCGTCAAATAGGGCAAATTCATCTATAATTTCTTGTTGCTTGGCTTCGATTCCCATGCGCTTTGTGTTAATCCTTCAACATTGCTATTCCCCTTTCAACGGCCGAAATGAACGTGTCTATTTCTTCTTTTGTATTGTAAAACGCAAACGAGGCACGAACGGTTCCCGGAATGCCAAAAAAATCCATGAGCGGTTGCGTGCAATGGTGTCCTGTTCGTACAGCAATTCCTTGTTTATCCAAGAGCACACCCAGATCGAAGGGATGGACGCCCTCTACCACAAAGGAAACAACAGATGTCTTTTTTCTGGCCTCGCCAATGATTCGTACGCCCTCAAACGTGTCTAGCATGTCCTGCGCATAATCCGCTAATTCCTTCTCGTGGCGTTGAATGCCATCCAAATCCTGAGAGGAAAGAAAACGAATTGCTTCACCAAGGCAAATTCCACCGGCTATATGAGGCGTTCCTGCCTCAAATTTAAAGGGAAGATCGTTGTAGGTGGTCCGTTCAAATGTTACCTTCGAAATCATATCACCACCGCCTTGGTAGGGAGGCATGCGTTCCAACAAGGATTCTTTGCCATAGAGCACGCCTATTCCTGTTGGACCAAAGACCTTGTGACTGGAAAAAACGAAAAAGTCGCAATCTAGGTCTTTAACATCAATAGGCATGTGTTGGATGCTTTGCGCACCGTCCAACAAAACCTTGGCTCCGACAGCATGTGCCCGTTCGATTAATTTTTTAGCCGGATTTATGGTGCCAAGGGTATTCGAAATATGTGTGAAGGCAAATAACTTCGTACGCTCAGTTAAAAAATTGTCAAGCATATCAATTTGCAGTTCACCCTTTTGGCTTATGGGAAGTACCTTTAATGTCAGCTTCTTACGTTGACAAAGCATTTGCCACGGAACAATGTTCGAGTGATGCTCCATAGCTGTAATGAGAATTTCATCGCCTTCCGTTAACAGTTCACCAAAGCTGTTTGCAACGAGGTTGATTCCATCGGTGGTTCCTTTAGTAAAAATAATTTCCTCGTGTTTTTCAGCACCAATGTATGCCTGGATGATTCTTCGTGCCTGCTCGTATTCATTAGTGGCTTTTTGGCTCAAGTAATGCACCCCGCGATGTATATTGGCATTGTCTCGTGAATAATATTTTTGTATGGCATCGAGCACCACCTGCGGTTTTTGTGAAGTAGCGCCATTGTCAAAGTAGATGAGGTTTTTATTGTACACTTGCCGCTTCAATGCAGGAAATTGTTCCCTGATTTCCTCTACTTTAAATCGCTTCGTATTTGTTCCTTCTGCCATTGATGTAAAAGTACAAAAAAACCTTATTTAGAATGAATCTAATTCAACTTGAATCTCTAAAATCACCCTTTCAAATGGTTCATTCTTCCAACGATACTGCTTTTTTGAAATAAATAAGAAATTCTCTGTTTCCGTCACCACCAAGCAGGGGCGAATCCATGTGGTCATGATAGACCAGTTGGCAGTGTTGCCCAACCCGCTTGATGTTCGCAATCACTTCCGAGTATAAGTCCTTATTTTTCACAATTCCGCCTTTCCCAAGGTTGTTTTTTCCGACCTCAAATTGCGGTTTGACCAGTGCTACCAGAAATGCGCCCTCTTTTATAAATCCATGCACAAAGGGCAGTACTTTTTCCAATGAGATAAACGATACATCAATGACACAGCCATCGACTTGGTACGGAATTATTTTTTCGTTTAAATCGCGCACATGGGTTTTTTCAAGGCAAGTTACTTTTGTATTCTCACGCAATCGCTGGTGCAACTGACCATGTCCGACATCCACGGCAAATACTTTTGATCCACCCGCTTCAATTAACACTTCGGTGAATCCGCCGGTTGAAGCTCCGATATCAAGGTAAATACCGTTGCCGATGTCCAAATGCCATCTTTCGATAGCAGCTTTTAGCTTAAGTGCTCCCCTAGAGACGTAACCAAAATCTTGGGTAAGGACTTCAATCTGAGCGTCAATTGGTACTTTTTTTCCACTTTTTTGAATTTGCTTACCGTCGACCAATACGCCTCCTGAATTGATAACTTCCTCTGCTCGTGCCCGTGAGCTCATAAGTCCACGCGTTACAAGCAATTTATCTAGTCTTTCCTCTTCTGTATCCATTCAAACTTCCGGTTTTAAAACCAATCGCGCTGTTTGACGTGTGCGTTGTTCGAGTAAAACAACCTTTTCATGGGTGAGTTTGCTAATGACATTATCATTGTAGTGACGTATCGTCACCAGTTCTAGTCCTTGGTTGTAACGCACGACGTAGTGGTCCGTAAAATGATCTAAAAACGATTCAATTGGGACTTTTTTCTGGTCAAGAACCATCGAGAAATCCAATGCAGAGTTTTGCATTAAATTGACATGTAGCCCCATTCGGTTTAAACGTGCAAAGATGTCGCTCAAATGTTCCTCGGCAATAAACGAAAAGTCTTTTGTCGTAATGGAAATCAACAATTGATCGCTTTTCACAATAAAAGAAGGAATTAAATGGTCTTGCGCGGTAGAGGCTTGAATAATTGTACCTGGTTCATCTGGTTGCAGAAACGACTTCACAAACAATGGTATGCCTTTGTTTTGTAAAGGTTGAATCGTCTTTGGATGAATTACGGATGCTCCGTAATAGGATAATTCGATGGCTTCTTTAAAGGAAATTTGGGTGAGCTTAATCGTATCGGTAAATTGTTTGGGATCGGCATTCAGCATCCCCGGTACATCCTTCCAAATGGTCACGTTTTCGGCATTCAGACAGTATGCCATAATTCCTGCGGTGTAATCGGAACCCTCTCTCCCCAAAGTGGTAGTAAAACCTTCCGAGGTATGGCCTATAAAACCTTGGGTAACAACAATGTCTTTGTCCTTAAATAAGGGTTGAAGTTGGTCTGCAATTAGCGTTTCTGTTTTGTGCCAGTTTACCTTCCCCTCCTGATAACTGCTATCTGTCCGAATAAGTGTTCGTGCATCAACCCATTCGGACAAAATGGACTCCTTCGTTAGAAATGCATTCAAAATCTGTGAAGACATGAGTTCACCAACTGAAACCAGCTGATCGTAAAGGTAACTGAAGTTCTCGGGAACAGATGCGACATACCAGCGCTTCAAACGATCCACCTCTTGTTTTAGGATTTGGTGGATCTCCGCATGTTCGTCATCGAACAGTTCATTAGAAATCTCATTATGAAAAGCCTCTAGTTCGGAAACATGTAAGTTGAAGGTGAGCTCATCTTTATGGTAAAACGCATGGGCAATTTCCTCCAGTTTATTCGTCGTTTTTCCCATGGCGGAAACTACCACAGCTATTTTGGTTGAAGGAAAGCGTTTAATGATTGAGGCTACGTTTTTCACTGCTTCGGCATCTTTAACCGAAGCACCTCCGAATTTAAATACAAGCATGCACAAAAGTAGTTATTTCTGTTGTTTGAAGGATTAATCTCAACAAATGCCTAATGCGCTAATCGCTCGCTTTGAATAAGTTCTTCTCCCCATCGTTTAGGACAGTTTATCAGTTAAAATACGC
This sequence comes from Crocinitomicaceae bacterium, assembly GCA_044372835.1. Lineage (GTDB taxonomy): Bacteria > Bacteroidota > Bacteroidia > Flavobacteriales_D > Crocinitomicaceae > M0103. The sequence continues at coordinate 94,264 of JBILRE010000012.1, forward strand.
ATTTCAACGATGGGTGAAATGCGCTCATAAAGAATGTTGTACACGGCGTCTACAATGGGCATTTCCACTTCGTACTTTTTGTTTAATTCTTTCACGCATTTGGTGGCATAATAGCCCTCTGCAATCATGTTCATTTCTAACTGTGCACTTTTGACCGAATACCCCTTGCCAATCATGTGTCCGAAGGTACGGTTACGGGAGAATTGAGAATAGGCAGTTACAAGCAAATCTCCCAAATACGCACTTGTTTTTACATCCCTGTGTATAGGACTAACTTCGTCAATAAAATTTTCAATCTCTTGAATGGCGTTTGAAACCAATACCGCTTGAAAATTATCCCCATAACCGATCCCGGCGCAAATTCCCGAGGCAAGGGCGTACACGTTTTTCAAAACAGCAGAAAGCTCTGTCCCATAGAGGTCGTCCGAAACGGTCGTTTTGATGTACCTGCAATTCAATAATTCACTCATTACTTCCGCATTGTCCTCGTCAGGTGAAGCAACCGTAAGGTAAGATAATCGTTCAAGGGCAACTTCCTCCGCGTGACAAGGTCCGCAGATGATACCAATATCGATAAGGGGAACGCCCAATACTTCGTGAATAAAATCCGCGGGAATACTGTTCGTATCTGGAACGATCCCTTTTACAGCCGAGAACACTTTTTTGTTCATGAAATCGGTTGCCGAAACTTCCGAAAAAACGGAGGATAAGAAAGCGGAAGGTGTGGCGATGATGAGGATGTCGCTATTTGAAATAACAGATGAAAGTTGACTGGTGACGTTGATTTTTGCAAGATCGAACTCAACCGATTGAAGGTAATTCGGGTTGTGGCGGTATTTTTTTAGATGATTTACAGCGCCGTCATTGCGCATCCACCATTGTACTTGTTCTACATTATTGCAAAGAATCTTTACGATAGCTGTAGCCCAAGAGCCCCCCCCAATGACGCCTACTGTTTTCAGAAGTAATTTTTAAGGGGCAAATGTAAGAAATAATCTGATTTCTGTGATAGTATCTGAAACGCTCAACTACTTCCTGATGTAGTTGAACGAAAGGGTCATTTTGAATTAACAAAAAGTATTCAGGACGGAGAAAATCTGTATTTGTAGTTAAAGAACCCAATAAATCACCTTTTGAGTTTCATTAAGAATGTTCATTTCATATGATTTTAATGTTGATTTCACGGCTAAGGTCTTCACCTAAAGAGGTAACGTGTTTTTCTTCATATCAACCGCAGTCACCAGATATAAGCATTCCGGAGGCATTGTTCAAAGGGACAGGTACCTTGTTGAAAAGGTAGCCGCATGACCGATAAGTTTGCGCTATTTTTTATTAATGGCTTATGGTGCCAACTCCATTCTCAGGAAAAACAAGGTGTCCACTGCCTGTGCAGGTTTTGATGCGTACTTTTAAAGGCGATATCCGCAACGTAAATTTTGAAATACAAAAGAGGCCTTTTTCAGGTTTATCGGTGTATTGACCAATCAAGTGAACGTCAAATTTTTGTTGATGTTTGTCTTTGGTAATCAATAGTATGGGTTCAACCAAAAAAACAGCCTTCGATTTATATATTTCCTGTTCTCGGATTAATGTCCGCACCTTTTCATGAAGTGCCAAGCGTGAGTCGACTCGTTGATATAACGTATCAAGCCAATTACTCCCAAATGCTGATTTCTTGGAAAGGATTTTATGAACCGAGTCGTTGTGCTTTTCTAACCCCTCAAATCCTTTTGCTTCATAAACATCAGAGCCTGCATATTCAAATTGTACTCCATGTTCCATTCCAACCAGGCGCATGGTGTTATTTCTGTCAATATTCAATGGCCTTCCTGTTAGGTAATAGACAGGAGCTTTTTGCGCACAGACTTGAATAAAAGAAGCAATTCCAAAAAATAAGAGTAAATTCCTCAAAAGAAAATCGTTAGTCTTTGATTACTTTTTCGGTTGCTGTTCCCTTTACGTTATTCACTTGAAGCAAATAAATGCCATGCATTAAATGCGCAGTAGGAATAATTATGGATTTTCCAATCGGGTTTTTTTCCTCATACACCAGCTTTCCTGCCGCGTCGAACATCCTTATCGCATCTACTGAAATTTCATCCCAAGTGACTGTTAAATTGTTACCAAATGGGTTAGGTTGGACCTGAACATTTACTTTCCCGTTTTCCTCAATAGAACTCTGATCTACGGTGAAACATTCTGAAGTATCTGAACAATTGTTTGATGTAACGATTACTGCAAATGATCCAGAAACAACGGATGGAGTGAATGTTTGAGATGTAGCACCTAAAACAGGAGCATTCGAAGCGCAATCTATCCACTGGTAGCTTGCGTTATTTGTTAATGAAGTTAATTGCATACCATTTTGTGAAACCAATGTTAAAGGCAGTGCATTCACTGCAATGTTCAAACTCGTACTGGATTCACACAGGGAAGTGCTTGTTGGTGTAAATGTGTAGGTTGTTATTCCTGCTGTATTTGTTGACACAGTGGGGGGGGTCCAGCTTCCGTTCACTCCGTTATTTGAAACAACAGGTAGATTTCCCGCCTGACTACCTTGGCAATAAGGACCTACGTTACTAAATGTAGGGGTAACAGCAGCATTTACCGTAAGCGACAAGCTTCCATTTGTGGCACAAGCGCCAGCGTCTGGCGTAAAAACATAGGTATTTGTTCCAACGACAGATGTTGATACTGGTGGCGACCAAGAACCAGTAATATTATTCACCGAAGTGGTTGGTAAAATGGGTGCAGGAGCGTTTTGACAAACGGGCGTTAATGCATTAAATGTTGGTATAGCACTATTCGTAACAGTTATGGAAGCCGTGGTTGATGATGCACAAAAATTGGCAACCGGTGTGAAGGTATAGGTGGTTGTTCCGGCTGTAGCTGTGGATAAAGGAGGTGTCCACGTTCCTGAAATATTGTTATTGGATATAGTGGGAAGTGTTGCAGCTGTTTCTCCTACGCAGTAAGTGTTGAATGCATTAAACGTAGGAGTTGTGTTGTTGGTACAGGTAATAGTGAAGTTATTATTCGATATGTCGAAGAAGGTTTCGGCAGATGAAATCACCATTACACGGCACGTGGTACTGTTTACGTTAGGAACGGTAATGGATTGCGTCCCATCGTTCGGGGTGCTGGCAAGCAGCGTGTATGGATAGGTGTTACCACCGTCCGCAGACAAGAGTATTTTTACGTTCGCACAATTGATGGGGGAGGCAGTTGTACTTGCCACATCCCAAGTAACAGTCTGATTGCTACCTGAAACCCATGAAATCCCTGTTGCAGAGGGATAAGTAACAACAAATGGTCCCGCTGCTGCCACGGTTGTTACGGTGATATCCGTATAAGCGTTACATGAACCCACGGCGTGGTTATCTTTCACCGTTAGTCGAAAATCCATGACCCTTGCCACGGAGGGCAATACTTCCCATGTAAAAGGGCCATTACTAGCTAAAAGACTTAAACTTGGGAAATAGCGTGAAGGATTGGTTGTTGGGTCATAGCTGCGGAAATTAGGTCCCCCGGTTGCTGTGGCCACAGGTGGCTGAGTTGATGCTTCGTTGTCCATTTGTTCCCAAAGGTAGGTCAGCACATCACCGTTGGGATCTGTGGCATTGCCCGTTAGAAGGAATGGCGTTGATTTTGGAACGGAAATATTGCCTCCGGCAGAAACTATCGTTGGGGCAGCATTATTTAAGGGAGTTAGCACCTCGCACTGATGTCCTGTGCTTAATATTTCAGTGCTGATTTCTCCGAGGTTATATCCATGAAAATAATCGTCACTGTTGTTTTGAACATTAGGCGCACAAATTCCGGCATACCCCATAATCGTGCTGGCACTTCCAGGCTCTCGGCGTGCGGCAGTAACACTATTACAGTTGTTGTTTTGCGTATGGTTTCCTCCAAACTGGTGTCCCATTTCGTGAGCCACATAATCAATATCAAACGGATCACCAACTGGTGCAGAACTACCTGTCACTCCACGGGCTTTTTGTCCTCCGGTACAAACCACCCCAAGTCCTGCAAGCCCACCGCTATTGGTGCCAAACACGTGACCGATGTCGTAGTTGGCACTTCCAATCAAATTGTCCACATTCGTTTGGTTCTGATTGATCATCGTACCTGGCGTCCCATTCGTGTATGGGTCGCCTCCCGTACTGGTATAAATCAATGAATTATTGTTTGGAATGATGACCATCGTAATTGCAATGTCTTTTTCGTAAACCCCATTCACCCGATTCATTGTGGTAGCTTGTGCCGCTTGAGCCAAGGCAACCGTTCCACCGTGAAACGCCGTGTATTCTCCTGTTGCTGCAACAGCTAAACGGTAGGTGCGGAGCTCACAAGTTCCAAATGAAAGTTTTACGGATGGACCTGGCTTCGGTTTACTCTCAGAGGTGTTAATCACGTCGCACCACCGCTGCTTGTCTGTAATAAAATCCTTTTTTCGGTAAACGATGTAATATTCAGTGTCGTTATGAAAATAGGGATCTATGAAAATGGTACTTTGACCTGGAATCATAATCATGGCATGAAGTCCTTGAGGCGTTATATCCCATTTACAAAATGCACCACTTCCGTCGGTTGCGTATGCATCAAACGTTCGGATCTGGTTGAATTGAGCATTCAACTGAGGATGCAGTGTTTGGTTGCGTTTCACTGTGTAGGTGTGCAATGTTCCATCGGGGTGTGGAAGTTGAATTTGACCAATAAAGCCATTTATTTCTCCTTCCCTGTACGTCACACCTTCTAATTCTTCGAAAAGTATGTTTGGTTGTATCCGAAACAATTTATAACTCGAGGCTTGAATAGCCGGATTTCCTAATGCAGGGGTAACTTGCACTTCCTCAATGGGATAATTAATTACTTTAACCTCCTGTGCGCATGCTACTTCGGAATATATGGTTAGAAGAACGCCAACAACGTAAATGATTCGTTTCATAGTTCAAATTTAGGCCGTTAATTTAATTAAAATGACGCTAAGTTGCAATAACGGACGTCCATGTATCTTGGATTACTTCATTTTTTTTGAGCGGTTCATCATGAACGAAATACTCATAGTAATCAAAAAGAAAGCAATAAGTGCCAATGCGTTAGGTAGTATAGATATAAAAGTGCCTCCCTTCAAAAACAAGGTGTAAAACCCCTGAAGTGACCAATTAAGGGGAGAGATTAGACTCACTGTTCGCATCAATTCAGGCATTACATAGGTTGGAACCAAGATTCCCCCAATCGCTGCCATTAACAAAATGGAAAGAGAGCCTATCATAGAACCTTGTTGTTCGCTGGTTGAGGCTGTTCCAATCATAACACCGAATCCGGTTGCGGCAAAGGCTGTACAAAGGGCCAGAAATAAAACGGCCGGGATGCTTTGACCTAGACCAAGCGAGGGAAGTCCAAGTAGGGGTAGGATAAAAATACCTAAGGCAATCATTAATAAAAACTGAATGAAACAGACAACGACATATACGACGATTTTACCGTTCATCATGATTAAATAGGTGTCTGGCATGGCTTGTAAACGGAAGGACGTGCCCTCGTTTTTTTCGCGCATTACGTTACCCACTACAGCAATTACAATGAAAAACATCCCAAAAATGGTCCAAGCGGGAACGTTGTGTTGTACAGCATCCGGAACAGTATCGTTCAAATACTCAGAGGCGTAAATGGTTTTGAATTCGACCGAATTCACGTTGTTACCAACCTCGTTGGTTGGTTCGCTATCAGACATGAGCGACTGCATTTCTTCCGTGAATGTTTGAAACATGACCTTCGTTTTCATTTCTGAAATGAAGGTTTCAACGTTACTCACAACCGCAGAAATGAAGGTTTTTTTCGCTACAGGGTCCACAAAAAATATGATGGTCGTTTTTCGTTCAATTTCTGAAATGGCGTTCTCGTCAAGTGCCATGGCATTCGAAATGATGTTCGATATATTGGTTCGAACCGACTTGGTAGCTCCTTTGGGTATAACAATTCCCAGCAAGAATTTCCCTTCGGCGACTGCTTTTTTCGCCGTTTTTTCTGTTGCCTTTTTACCGTCAATTGTAGTAGTCACTGAACATAAATCGGACTCTTTTAAGCCCTTAACGATAGAAGTACCCAATGAATCGTTGTCGTTGTCAACGACTAGAATTGGCAAGCCCTTTTCGTTGATGGATTTGAACGTATTGTCTTGAGTGAGTGTCATCACAAAAATCAACACGACAGGCATAATAAAGAGCGTAGCGAGTCCGTTTCGATCGCGAAGTAGAATAAGTCCTTCTTTAATTATTGCTGCCCAGAGTTTGTGTAGCATCAGTCTCGAGGTTTACGTTTGGTTAGGTGTAAAAAAACATCCTCGAGGTTGCGCGCATTTAAGGTCTGCGAGATGAGTTCATCCGGTTTACCTGTTAAGATGATTTGTCCATAATCCATGATTGCTACTTTTGTGCAAAAGTCTTGTGCTTCTTCGAGGTGGTGAGAAGTGTAGATAATCGTCATTCCCTCCTTGTTCAGTAATTCAAGTTGATCGATGATCGCGTTTCTCGACTGCACATCCACACCAACGGTCGGTTCGTCTAGTATAAGCAATTTTGGACGATGCAGTATACTCGCAATGAGGTTGACACGGCGTTTCATACCACCGGAAAAGGTATCCAGTCGTCGATCTGCGGCCTCGGAAAGCCCCAATTTCTGCAACCAATCCGAGATCTTGGAATTCAACTCGTTGCTTTGCAGTCCGTACATTGCCCCGAAAAATTGTAGGTTTTCTCGTGCAGTCAGCGTCGGATATAAAGCGATATCTTGTGGTACGACTCCTATCAAAGGTTTTACTGCTTGAAGACCAGAAGGAAGTAGGTGACCGTCCAACTGAATGTCACCTGAAGTTGGGCGAGCCAAACCACATAAAATAGAAATGAGGGTTGTCTTTCCAGCGCCATTTGGACCTAATAGCCCGAATATTTCTCCGCGTTGTACACTCAAATCGATTCCTTTCAAGGTGGGTTCAAATGCCTTGGGGTACGTTTTAGTGAGGTTTGAAATGGATAAAATAGGAGTTCGATCGGTCATTAAAAATGGTTTCATGGTAACTAACCCATGTGTTAGCTTAAATGTTCGTTAGGCTTCCTGATTCCGTTTTCTGACCATCGTCAAGATGGTTGCCAAGGCAACGGTTTCACCTGTTTCGTCATAGACATCCACCAGGAATTTAACGATTCCTTTAGCGATGTCTTCCTCGCTGCGTTTTTCCTGATCAATTTTTTCTTTCACCGTAAACCGTACGCCGAGGGTTGCTCCCGGGTACACAGGTTTTGTAAAACGTGCTTCGTCGATGCCATAATTCAACAACACTGGACCTTTTTTGGGGTCAACAAATAGACCAGCAGCTTTGGAAAGAACAAAATACCCGTGAGCCACACGTCGTTCGAAAATGGTTCCTTCTAGCGAAGTAGCGTCCATGTGAGCGTAGAAATTATCTCCCGAAACATTGGCGAAATTCACAATATCTGCATCTGTTACGGTATGTTTGTGCGTAAAGACAGTTTCACCAATTTCAAGCTCTTCGAAATGTTTTCTGAATACGTGGGGATTAGCCTCAGGCATTTCGGCACCGACCTGAAACTGCTGCGTAATTTTGGTAATCGTAGTTGGATGACCTTGAATTGCTGTACGCTGAAGGTAGTGCATTACACCTCTTTTTCCACCCATTTCTTCGCCACCACCTGCTCGTCCGGGCCCTCCATGAGTAAGGAGTGGCATGGGTGAACCATGACCTGTACTCTCTTTCGCACAGGATTTATTTAGCACAAGAATACGACCGTGCATGGAAGCGGCATTCACCACATATTCGGTCGCCTCGTTGTCATCTGGTGTTACGATGGTTGATACAAGTGAACCTTTCCCCATACGTGCCAGTTCAATGGCCTCATCGAGGTTTTTATAAGGCATGATGGTAGAAACAGGTCCAAAAGCCTCCACTTCATGCACCGTCGTTGCATTGAAGGGGTTCGTATTTCTAAAAAGGATGGGAGGGAAGAAAGCCCCTTTCGATCGGTCTGCACCAATGACTTCAAAATGATCAAGGTCTCCGTAAACGATTTCTTGTTCTGCCTTCAACAGTTCTACACTGGCACGTACGCGCTCCACCTGCGTGTGTGTTGCAAGTGCTCCCATGCGCACTCCTTCTTGTGAAGGATCACCCAATTTGGTTCCGGCTAATCGAACAGAGAGCGCTTTTTGTACTTCGTCAAGTAGGTTTTCTGGGACAATGATGCGCCTGACAGCGGTACATTTTTGACCAGCCTTAACCGTCATTTCTTTGACAACCTCCTTTATAAAAATAGCAAATTCTTCTGTTTCCAAAGTGGCTTTTTCGCCCAGAATGATCGCGTTAAGTGAATCTGCCTCTAGGTTAAATGGTATACTTTTTTGGGCAAATTGGGGAAGTTGTTTCAGTATTTTTCCGGTTGATGCACTGCCGGTAAACGTTACCACATCTTCGGAATCAACATGGTCCAAAATCCCTCGTCCTAAACCGCAGATTAGTTGCAGTGATCCCTCGGGTAGGATCTTTGATTCAATGATGTCGCGTACCATGACTTCTGTTAAAAAACAGGTATACTCTGAAGGTTTCACCACTGTTGGTACCCCTGCCATTAGGTTGACGGCAATTTTTTCAAGCATTCCCCAAATAGGAAAATTGAACGCATTGATGTGGACAGCAACACCCCGTTTTGGCACCATGATGTGGTGTCCAATGAAGGAGCCTTCACGCGACAAGGGAGCTGCATTTCCGTCTACGTAATAAGGTAAATCGGGAAATTGGCGACGAAGGGATGCGTTTGCAAATAAATTACCGATTCCTCCTTCTATATCGATCCAAGAATCGATTTTAGTGGCACCTGTCCATGCCGAAACATGGTAATAGTGTTCCTTTTTGGTAAGTAGGTGTAAAGCTAAAGCCTTTAACATGCGACCCCTTTCTTGAAAGGTCATTTTACGCAAAGCTGCGCCGCCAGTGTTACGCCCGTAATGCACTATTTCGGCATAATCGAGTCCTTGACTTGAGACTTCGCCTATGGTCGCACCGGTAATTGCGTTAATCAGGGTTGTTTCGGTACCTTGACCGTCTGCCCATCGCCCCAATATGTAGTTTTGATACCTTTTCATAGTTAAAAAATCTTTTCAAAAATAGCGAAATCATACCTATTACTAATGACATCGGTCATGTTCTGTTTTTCTCGTTTCATAAGTTAGTGCCTTAGAACATGCAACTTTTTGGAGTAATACCCAGTTGATGTCTCCATATTCACGATGTAACATGCATTATCCAATTTCCTAAGGTCTACTTCCAAAGGAAAAACTGGGTTTTCCACGGCCATTATTTCTACACCATAGAGGTTAAAAAGACGCAAGCTAGAAACGTTTGAAAATTCCGAGTCAATGTGTACAAATTCTATGGCCGGATTCGGGTAAATGTACATGCTTGATTCAATTGTTTGATTGTTTAGACCCAAATCTGAAGTGTACCCGCAGGCATTAGCGAAAAGTTGATTGCTATTATAGTAATAAGTAGCAGGAATAATGCCGCTATTCATAGCATTAGGGACACCAATGGAAGCATAATATTGGGTTGGAATCTCGCTCGGTTGTTGGAGGAAATAATAAGTGGTATCGCTCAGGTTATTTGTCCCTGCCGGGTCAATGTTCCCTTTGTTGTTGTTCCCATAAACAAAATGGTCTGTACCTAGTAGGTTGTAATTTATAGTGGAATAGGGGAAAGAGGTATTCGGGATTTCATTTCCAATAAAATTTTGTTTGGGCGAGGTATTATCGCTAAAGAATATCCCGAATAGGCTCCCTCGGTTTCGAAAAAAGGTATTGATTGGACCGTTACCACCATGCGAATTATCGATGACTATGTTTTGGCCGTCGTTTTGTTCAAACAGGTTCGCGAAAACGTAATTTCCATGTAATACCATGTCACCTGCTGAGTTGGCTGGAAGAAATCCACTACCAGTCCAGAAAGGATCCACCGAACGGTTGTAGGCAAACACATTGCCATTTGCCCCGGCTTGGAGAATCATGGAGTGCCTCAAATGGTCGAATGTATTGCTGTAAACAACGCATTCGTTGCTTGAAAAATGAAGCATAGCTCCATAAGCCCTGCCGCCACCGCCATAATCGAAGGCATCGTGAAAATAACTGTTGGTTACACTGCAGTTCGAAGAATGGTTTATTTCGACGTGAGCAAAGGTTGTATTGTTCGATTCAATTCCGTTCACCCAGCAATTTACCGCATAGTCCAAATGAATATTGCTCGCTTGTTCAGGTGCGCAATTATCGACACGGTCGATTTTCAAGCATTCAATTCCTACGTTTTCAATGGGTAAGATCTTTTTAATTTTGGGGCTTCGGTTCAAGGGGAAATCCAATCGGGAAGCGCTGTATAAATTCAATGAATTTCCACTTATGGATTGTATTTGAGCGATTTGACCTACCGAGCCGATGGCCCAAGAGGATGTTACAAGGTCTGCATCGTTCATTGATAAGTGAATCCAATCACCAGCTTGAAAAATGCCCGCATTTACTACCACTATCATTGAACTGTCTTTTATCCAGTTTTCATTCAGAGAGGTTGTATCGGCAGAAATGCTGGATCCATGAATCAGTACACCATGTCCACTTCCGCTGTGGTCAATTTTCAAAGTTGTATTTGAAGCCCCGGATCCTCTAAGTACCATGTTGGATCTTAAAGACACGGGTTGATTGAACAAATAGGTCCCTGCGGGAAAAGAAAGTATAAATGGTTCCGAGTGATTCAACAATAAAGCATTGAAGGCTCCATCATTGGGCGTAATTCCGTCTGCTGAAAAGCCATTGGAAAGGGCATCCAGCAATATCATGTTTTGGGTACTGCTGTCTCGGACTCCCGCAACGCTCCAGTCCACCCTACGATCCGAAGGAAGGACTTGTCCGGATATGGTGCAGAAGAAAAACAGGAAAGTGCAAACGGTCAAGAATCGCATGATTATTTAGTGTATTTATGACTTATTGAGTGACATGATATATAGCATCAGGTTTATCCGTTATCAGGCCATCAATGTTCCATTTAGTTAATTTTTTCGCTTTTTCTTCGGAGTTGACAGTCCATGCCAAGCATTTCAATCCTTCGTTGTGTATGCGTTGAATATTCTTTTTATTCAACATGAAGTGATAACATGCGACCCCTTCTGGTTTGAAATTCAAAGGTGCTAAAACATGTTTCATTTTTCTTAAAGGCTTATAAACTAAAAGCATTTTTTTTCGTGTTTGGTCCAATCGATGAAGTGCATTCAATATATTCGGATCGAAGCTCATGAAAACTAGTGCAACAGAACTGTCAACGCTCTTTGTTTCCCGTAAAATAATGTTGGCGTATTCTTCAGGGTGTGGCTGAAAGATGCCGTAATCATGAGCGTTTGATTTTATTTCAAAAAGGACTGTCTTACCTTCTAATGTGCATTTTTCCAATACCTCTTTTAACAAGGGTTTGGAATGTGGTGAAGGTTCTTGTTCAGGGAAGTCCGGATGTGGTTTGCATCCGCAAGGTATATCTGAAATTTCCGATTGATGCAGTTTGAACAGGTTGTTATTTTCCGCATGTTTTCCTGTTGAGAACCGTTCCGAGCAGCAAAGCGTGGGATGAAAAAAAGGTTCGTGGGAAAGCACCAACTGGCTATCTGCGTTTACGACGACGTCCCATTCTAGTCCATTGATAGGTAATTTCAATGCTTCTTGAAAGCCCAAAACGGAATTTTCAGGAAACCGAGCCCTCCAACCTCTATGCCCATATAGTTCGACGTGCTGTGAAAATCCAGTGAAGGAATTGAATATGATGAGCGGTAATATCCATCGCATGGCACGAAGATAAGCGCTTTAAACGAAAAAAGCGCGCTGGTCTAAGGCGCGCTTTTCAAAAGCTAATAGTTTGCGAGTAATTTCTTTTTCTTAGCGAATCATGATGCGTTCTACGAATTGCGTGCCAGTTTTGTCAACACTGATTAGCGTGTAGGTTCCTGGGTTCAGTTGAATGGTTTCGATGCTTCCAGAAACATTATTGTCACAGCGGTGAACAATGATGCCAAAATCATTCATTACATAGGCTTCGGTCAGTTCTTTTTCCGCTTTGAGGTTCACCGTTCCAGTGGACGGGTT
>JBILRE010000025.1:0-25957 GCA_044372835.1 Crocinitomicaceae bacterium
AATCCCCAACTTAGGTTCATGAAATAATCCTGCCGCCCCGACAAAAGAAAACCTCAACTTACGTTGAGGTTTTTTCGTTTTGTGTAGCGTGCAATGCTCGCTTTGCTAAGCGGATCAAAAGGAAAAAACACAGGTGCGAAGCACAAGGTTTTCTTTTGTACCAATCCCCAACTTAGGTTCATGAAATAATCCTGCCGCCCCGACAAAAGAAAACCTCAACTTACGTTGAGGTTTTTTCGTTTTGTGTAGCGTGCAATGCTCGCTTTGCTAAGCGGATCAAAAGGAAAAAACACAGGTGCGAAGCACAAGGTTTTCTTTTGTACCAATCCCCAACTTAGGTTCATGAAATAATCCTGCCGCCCCGACAAAAGAAAACCTCAACTTACGTTGAGGTTTTTTCGTTTTGTGTAGCGTGCAATGCTCGCTTTGCTAAGCGGATCAAAAGGAAAAACACAGGTGAAGGGCAAAAGCGATTTTTTCATATGGATTTATTAACCAATGACACTATCTCCAAGATCAACACCTTTGTATCCCCAGATTTAACCGTCCATTCCTGTTCCTTGATCTTCAAACCGTTTTTCAGCAGAATTATTTTTCCACTTATTTTTCCTTTTCCTACGGTGTAATTCAATTTCAAACTAATACTCTCAGCATTTAGGTAATCGGTAAAAACAAATCTAGCTTCCTGCGTAGACTCAAATTCTCGAAGAGCTGAATTTGTTGCAGAAACCAAGTTGAGTGGATCCTCTCCGTTGGAATTCTCAGCAAAAACACAGAGAATCGAGGGTTTCATCTCAGTAATTTGAATGGTGTTTTTCACTTCATCCGTAAGCACTCCAATACGTATATTCGCGGTTCCAAAAGGTTGCGCATTTTGGTTGAAACCCAGCTGGTCTGCCGTACGGTCTAGTTCCATTTCACTTTCCAGAAACCATTTCTGAAGGTTTATGAAATTTCCATCCTCTAAAATACCTGTATTGTTTCTCAAGGTTTTCAGCATCGCATAAGTGAGCAAACCTTGCTTGAATTTGGGGACTTCATAGGCCAATTGATTACCTGCTGACGCCGCCAAAATAAACATACCCGACTTGTCTTTTAGATCCTCCACCTGACGAGTTCTTCTGGCCTCATCGTCGCTTCGTGAAATCGCAGACATCATATCATGAACCACTGCACCGCTATTGCAAGCATCAAAAATTAGTATAGTTTTATTTGCGAGTAAACCATTGGGACCTGTAGAACTTAACCAGCTTTCCAACTCCGTTGTTTGAATTCCTGTGATCGTGGAATTAGACGATTCCTCTGTTAAGAAGGTGAATAATTTATCGGTTTGACCCGTCATCATTCCATGTCCAGCGAAAAATAAGAGCACAATATCTTCAGCACGCGCCTTTTCTCCTATTTCTTGAAGAACGAGCCGAATGCTCTCTTTTTCTGGTTTAAACCATCGGGCACCGGGTACTTGATCACTTGTTAAGTAGTACATGTGCACATTTTCATCTCCTAAGAGAGGTTTTGAACTAAGTTCTATTGCGCTACCCAAAGCACGTGCGTCCTTTACCGGGAATTTCAAATCCAGTACATCGTCTTTGTAGTCGCTTATACCAATCATTACGGCATACAATCGAACATCTTGTCCAATATCCCCCTCTTTTGTTGTCTCAGTTACCACTCCGCGCGATACCATCTCCCCTGCTCCTACCTTGGTAATTCCAACCACTTTAACCGTATTTCTCTGGCCAGGGATTAAAAACGGATCAAGGCGACTACGCTCCAAATTCAATAGGTATTGACCGTTTTCTACCTTCATCTTTTCAGGGGAGAATGTCATAACCCTTTTTTTATCCACATATACGTCCACTCGATGAAGCCCAAGACTTCGTGGCTGAATGGAATAACATAACATTCGCTCGTCATATCTAACCATTTTTACAAGTGGAAGGGATCCGCATATATCCAGCTCTTCGATTTTAGTGTAATTCATAAAGGTGCCGTCGTTTATTTGACTGACTAAACCTGGCACATAAAGCGCCTCCTTCATTTGATTTAGTTCAATGATCTCAGTTCCGCAGGTGAAGTATAGATTGTTCCGGACCGCAGCGGAACCATCGAACCGGCCATAAAGGTCCCATGCAAGCCAGTTGTTGTTCTCCATTTCAATACGTTGGTAGCTAACTTGCTTTTCCAAGGTATTCCATACACACAACTTGTGTTCAAAATCGACCATGAATAGCTGGCTGTAATCCTTTGAAAAAAGAAAATGGTCTATGGCGTTTTCCAAACCTACGAGTTCAAACACTGAATTACCCGTGCGGATGTCGATCAGGTTTACAAAATCTTTTCCATTCGAAAGGACAACGTAACGGCTGTCAGGTGTAAAATACATTTGCAGGTTATTGCTATCAAGACTTTTGACTGCAAGAGGTAATTCAATGGAAAACGATTTCTTTTCCCGGTCATAAATCAACAACTTTCCATCGGAAATAAAAGCAATGTGTTTATTATCCTCACTAAAATCAATATACTCGATCCCATTTAATTCCTTTGAGAAATCAGGTTGCATTTTTGATTTCCAATCAAATACATGAAGTCCTGTCTGATCCGAAAATGTGTAATAATCGCCATCAGGACTTAACTTAAATGCACTTAAGTCGGAACATATAAAATAATCAACAGGTTCGCGTTTTTTTGCCTCAAACAATTGAATTTCCGTTCCGTTCCAAGTCATGCAATGAGAGGCGTTTCGGTTTACACGGTAATCGATAAAATTTCGTTCAATAGGATTGGCAATTTCCATTGCATAACTTCCGTCCGAAGTATGGTGGTAAACCAACTTGTTGCCTACATTTCGAATCAAATACAAACCGTCATCCGAAAAACAAGCTTGAAGTTCTATTTTGCTTTTATCGCCTTTCTCTTCGGACCCAAAAGAAGCATTCTCAAAACTAAAGAAATGGGAAAAGTCAACGGATGAATAAATACCAATTGATTCCTTGGTAAAAACAATTACTTGCTGCCCGTTTGGATTGAATTTTGCTGCTAACATTGGTTCGCCGTTTCCTGAAAAATAGGTTGTGGTTTCACCCGACTGCATGTCAATTAACTTTGCTGAACCATCCTCTGATGCGAGCAAAAGATGGCGATTGTCTGATGAAAGTTCCATACTGTTCAAATGCGGAATTTCCCCCTCGTACTTTTGCCCAATTTCACCATTCTTTAGGTTATATAGGTATGCCGCATCATCGTGAATCCCTCCTGCCAAACAAAACTGACCGCACGCATCAAATTTCAGGTTATTTAAAGATTCAGAAGGTCCATCAATACGAAACAATATTCTTCCACGAATAACATCTAAAACAGAAATAAATTCATCTCCTTTACATCGAAATGCCACGATTGAAGCGTTTTCATTGGATTCGAGCCAAAGTACGTCTGCAGCATGTTGGATCTTGTAGATAGAACTCGATCGCGAATAGGCATTTAAGCGGTATAACTGATGGTCTACAGTAAGTACAAGAAGCGCTTCACCGTTTGCTGATACCTCAAGGGAATGAGCATTGGAAGGAAGCACCAACGAATCTAAGACACGCTGAGTATGCAACTCTTTTTTATAGAGCACATTTGCATTAGCCATATAGAGGTTTTTCCCATCCAATGTCATGCGCACCAATTGGTTAGGTAAAGCATAATCCATTGAAAAATCTGACAAATGTCGAATTTCAGTGTTGGTCTCTGTATTGATTAGTAAATTGTCACCAACTACTTGAAAAAAATGTATGGAATCGTCAATATGTTGTTTCGCTTGGATCTGTCCGTTTTCACCATTCAAAAGAAAAATATCGTTGTTTTCATCTGCTACTATGATCCAACTGTTTTCGGTTACAAGCAAGAAGCGAGAAATGGGTTTTTCTGAAATAGTAACTTGAAAGAGCGCATTACCACTTTGTATATCGGTGACCATTACGTCCCCTTTTTTCGAAGCGGTAACCAGTCGATCTCCGGAGGAATTAAATTGAGCATGCGTAATTTCATCAGCATGAACAATCGTTTTGATTTGTTTACCCGTCTCCTTCTCATACAAAATGGCTTTGTTTTGCCGCTGTGTCAATAGAACAAATTGATCGTCTGGACTTAATGTGACATGTTGTAAACCATTCGTAATTCCGAAGGGAATGATTAATGTTGGCCCCTGAGTCCAACCGATATATGCGGTTAAAACCGTTAGAAAAAAAAGTAAATTGAGCTTGGTAGAACGAATCATTTAAGTAGTGATTAATGGTAACGCAATCTTACTTTTAACTTATTTTTTCGTTGATATAAACGAAGTTAAAAAAAAAGCCGCATCGGCGGCTTTTTAAGTTTAAACACAAGTTTAAAAATGCAAACTGAGACCAAAGTAATACCCAGGGACGTATTTCTTTTGTGTGAACGTTTCAGGTGTTGAGGAGTCTATTCCAATGGCTGTAGAAACAGGTACACCTTCTCTAATGGTTGGTACTAGCTGATTTACCCTTGTGAAGGCAATCCCTCCATTAATACCAAGAAATGGAAACTTTTTAAACTTAATTCCTCCTCCAGTCACGAAGTGAAGATCCTGCTCATCCCAAAAATCAACAGCCGCACCTAGCACAACACTTGGTGTAATAACTTTGTTACCCGGAAAGTCGATAACAACATTCGACCCAATACATATTTTTAGGTTGTTGGCATCTTGTGCGGTTACGGTAGCGCTGTCGCCAAATTCGCTCGTTGTACAAATGAATTGTTTTCTACCAGAAAAACTGCTGATTCCGTACATGCCCGTTGACATATTCATTTTAATGGCCCCAGCCATTGGCGCTTCAAACTTTTTAGTTGTGGTCACCGCGTTGGATAAGTCCATTGGTGGGGCTTGCTCTTCGCCATTACCAGAATCTCCAGAGGCGCTAACAGCAGGGCGTTTTTCGGTAAGTTCTGGGGCTAAATCAACGCGTTCTACCTCGCCATCTCTACTGTAATAAATCCACTTTCCTATCATCTTATCTCCCATGTCGTCCTCTTCAACAATATTATCGAAGTTACGAGGCACATTTCCTCGGTATAATCCTTCAGCCCGTAAAACTGGTTCACAACCGGCACAAACAGCGTCAACCAAATTCCCCTGTGGATCCCAAAAGCGGTCCTCGTAATAATATTTCACGTAGTTCAGTGATTCGCTTTCTGCATTAGCATTAGACATTTTTCGCACTTCTTTAAGGTCGTAAAATTTAATTTCATAAATCATTCCAGTAAGTAAGTCGGTTCCATCGACCGCCATCATCGCATCTGTTGACACCTCTGGTTCAACCACTTCGAATGTTCGCGCCATTTCAAATTTCGCCGTTTCTAAAGCCACTATCAAATCCTCCATGCCTTTTTTCGTGTAGGCATTCATTGGATCATCGACCAATTTTCGGAATTTCTCAAATTCATAATCAAAATTTTGCACGTCTGATTTGACTTTAGTGTCAATCACACCCGCTTTGTTGTAATGCATTTTGGCACGCGGATATGCCTCGTTAATGTAATCTGAGGGATCTTTATAGGCGCTGTAGGATGCCCGCAATTTTTTGGCAATGTTATCTGCCTCCGTTTTGGTAAGTCCTTCGCTTTGCATGTCTTTCACACATGAAGCGAATGTTTTGTAATTGGTTTGATACTTCGTCATGTAGTCCGAAATAACCGTTGCTTCAGCAATGTAATTATCAAGTTCAGCTTCGTTTGCTGCCACAGCCACTTCAGACCTTGTAGCAGACAACCCTGACAAAGCAGATGTAAACGAGGAAAAGTTAGTTAAACCGCCCCCCAACAAAGTGAGCATCGAATTGCTGCTGTTGGTAGACCCTGTTTTCTCGTATTTCGCTTTTTGCCTAATTTCGACGTGGTATAAGAAAGGGTTATAGTTCTTTACCCGAACCGTCACCACATCGCCCACATTCAACTTGGGCATTTTCTTTAGGGGTGTCTCCACCTTTTTACCATCCGAGTAAGTGATTTCAACGTATGAATACGCATCCTCTTTTTTGTCGTACTCAACGATATAGCTTGTTTGAGCGAAGATGCCAAAGGCTAGCATCAAAGCTGTCAGAGTTGAAATTATTTTTTTATTCATGGTTCTGGTATTTAAAGATCAATGTTTTCTATTTTTTCTCAACGATTTCAAAAACAAAGGATTTGATGGTTGCTCCCAACTCCTGATCGCTACTGAATCCGCGTGTATTGCCGCTTACTGAGGCCCCGATGAAACCCGACAGTGCAGATCCATCTCCACCACTTCTTGTTTTGATTTCGGAACCCATGTTTCCAAGGGAACTGAAATCAACGGGTGTACTGGTAGCAATGAATTTGAATTGCTCAAGACCGTATGGTTCGCCTATCGACGTTTGAAACAATTGTTTTCTTCCCACATCGATCAGTTTATTGGCAAATGCTTCTTTTCCTAAGTTTAAGGTGGTTTTGTTTCCCGGTTCGATGTCAATTTGATTGAAGTAAAAAGCATCATTTCCTATATTTTCCACTTCTATGAGAAATTTAGTACCAACAGGCATTTTACGCGCGATATCCTCACTTAAAGGCTGTTTGGAGGTTGGGTCTAAAAGGCGAATACTGAAATCGATGTTAAAATCAGTCGCTTCTAATTTTCGGAACAAATCGACTTTTCCAGACTCTTTTAAAATAGTAACAATGGAATCATATTGTGCAGCTCCCTCCATTGTCATTCCGCCCATGTTTCTCAATGGAACATCTGCAGAGGAACCTACCATTATGATAAGTTTGTTCTTCACTCCACCAACGGTGGTATCTTTTAGTAAATAATTATAGTCTGACTCTACTAATTGAATGTTCGGTTCTTTCTCGAGGCGTTTCATGATTTCCGTTTTCATTGCCTTTTGACCAACTTTAACCTTTAACCGAATCTGGGCACCTCCATTGGCATTGAATGTCTTGAAAACCCGGTATTTCACTCCTTCATGTGATTCTCCTTCAAGTGAGGCATTGAGCATGGCTACTGACTCCAGGCTCCTTACCTCAGTGATTATTCCTTTCACCAACGGCTTTGCTCCTTTCGGAGAATTTACCGTAATGTCATATAAACCAATGCTGTCGCCAACAGCTACACCGTGCATGATGCCAGCGGCGAGTTCAACTTCAGAACCAAACATCTTGTTAATAGAATAGAACGGATCCTGAGGTATAAAACTACCACTGAATATTTTCAATTTTAAATCGTCGCCTTCAATCTCCGGGTGCTGCTCGTTTTTAAACTCAATGATCATATTCTTTTTTATTTCGTCAAATAGGTTCGAATAAGAAGCGTTTTCACCCAATTTTGTCATTCCGTTTATAAGGAAATACGTAAGTGATCCATACCTCATTGTTCCGTTCTTATCAGGCTTAAATTCCCTGTTTACTTGGGTAGATTTGCATCCAAAAAATGCCGTCATTTTGCCCATGTTTGCCATGTTCTGGTATTCGAAATCCGTTCCGAAGGCAACGTTAGGATCCTCCGATGTACTCGTTGCGTCATTCGGCGGAGCACAGGCCTCGCCCGTACCTCGGTAATTTGGTTGATCGGAACCTCTTGTTGCTGTTCCAGAATGACACGCATCTATGACCACAATCACTTGACCTTCCCCACCCACTTTCAAGCGTACTTGATCTAAGTAAAATTTCATTTGGTCGTCGGCAAAATGATGCTCGAATTCGTACCCATTTTCCCATTTCAACGGTGCGTGATAAAGAACGAGGGCTTCATCGAATCCATCTGGCTCATCTCGGGCCAATGTATTTTTTCGTGTCAACTTTTTCCCATCAACGTCTTTTATACGCTGACCATGACCGCTGTAGTGAAAATAAACGATGTCTTTGGGACCTAATTGGGAAATGAGTTTGTCAAAAGCTTTAGCTAGATTGGGAACAGTTGCAATGGAATCAATTAAAAAATCAACATTATCAAAACGCTGATCTTTAAGCATTTTAGAAACCAATTCCACGTCGTTTTTGGAACTTAAATCACTCCAGTTATGCGTTCTTTCTTTCACTTCAGGATAATCGCCTACGGCGACAACAAGTGCATGTTTTCTTTGAGAAAAACCAAGAAGTGAAATGAAAAAGAAAATTGGCAGTAACCGTTTTTTCATAGAATAAAGAATATTTTTCAGTAAAATTAACAAATTTGATGCGTCGCGCCGACCCAATCAATTATTACGCCATTTTTTTCTAAAGGTCTTTGCCTCACCTGTTTTAACAAAAAATTAAGAATTCCATCCAAACCGGAAAAGAACACAACCATCCATCATGAATGTTTACCTGTTTTTCATCAAACGTAACTTCGGCGATCAATAAATGCTTAATTCATTGAGAAAAGTATGCTCTCTGCACTACTTTTCACCCTTTTAATTGGAATGGTATAATGGAATAGCTGGATAATTTAGTAGTAGGATGTTTCATTTGAATCAACTTATTTACCTTTAGGACATGAAAAAACGTAACACCTCTTCAAAACATTGAAAAAACACATCATTTATATAGCACGTCCCCTATCCCCGTTATTCTGGAGTGTAGGCTTTTTTATCCTTGTATTATGCGGATGCACGAAGGAGGTTTCAATTGAGTTACCAGGATACCAACAGCAACTTGTCGTGGATGGGCGCATTGATGTAGATGGTTATCCGCTTGTACTGTTAACCCAATCACAAAATGTATATGCCCCAACAGACCTTTTGGCCTTTTTGGGGTCGTATGTCGCAGATGCGCAGGTGAGTGTCAGTAATGGAACAACAACGGTTTTTCTAGAAGCAATGAGTCCAATGGATTTGCCCCTGTCCTCAAGGGAAAGGTTAGCGGAAATGCTTCGCATAGAAATAGCTGAAGTTTCGTTTCTTCCCATTAAAATTTATTCCACTACCGACCCAATAATGCTCGGACAAGTGGGCAACTCGTATACATTAGAAATCGCACACCAAGGAAAGAACTATTCCGGGACAACAAGTTTGTTGCCACCTGTTCCCCTTGACAATGTGTATTGGAAACCTGATGAACTTCTTACTGATTTTGGCATTTGCTGGGCCCGACTTTCCGATCCAGCAAATGAACAGAACGCCTATAAATGGGAGGTAAAACTGATTACACCTTCAGCAGGGGGTGAACCAAAGGACAATATTTTCCGTAGCGGCTCGGACCCGCATTTTGGAGATGAGTATTTTGACGGATTGACGTTTGAATTTGACACCCGTTACCCTCAAAAGGATACGACTTATCCAGAAAATTATAAAAAACACTATAAACTCGGCGACATTGTGGTTATCAAGCTTTCGCGTATTGATAGGTATGTGTATGATTTCTTCGACAAACGATCGGCGCAACAAGAATCGAGTTCAAGTCCTTTTGCAACTCCTGTGAACCTACCCTCGAATCTATCAGGCGGGGCACTTGGCATATGGGCAGGTTACGCTCCTTATTACGATACCCTTTATTGTGTTCCATAAGGGACTTTTAAACGATGGTCATACCAAACAAAACTGGATCAAAAGATGGAAGATAAACACAAAGAATTTCAATCGATGGTGCAAGGCGTAGCCACTCGAAAAGTAGTTCTCATTGTTTTGGCATCAGTTGCTATCATTGGTTTACTTTTGTTTCTAATCAATCTTACCAGAACTAAAAAAGAGGAGCAATTATCGGTGCTCACAAAAAAAATGGAGCAGTTGACTGTTGAGATGAAAAACCTCAAAGAACAAAACAACACATTGACAAAAACCAACCGAAAGTTACAACGTAAAGTTTCTTTTTACGACCCATTTGAATCGATCATTTACAACGCTCACTTGAGGGACCGGGTTTACAAAGAAATTCCTATCAAACCTGGGAATATTGCCGTCATGAAAGCAGATTCCAGTAAAGTGGTTGTTACCGATGTCATCATAGGTGGAAACCGTTACAGTTACTATGTCAACTACATGTGCAAAAAACGAAACGGCGAAAGCGTTCAAGTGAAACCTGAGGAATTGACAATAGTGCAAGAATAGACGAGAGTGCCTTTTGAATTTTTAAGCCCTTTTAAGTCCATCCAATAGCGCGAAATAGCGTAAGCAAAAGATGGGAAACATCACCTAAAATCCGAAGGGTAGCATACCGATAGATTACCTCAAATTTCATTAAATTTGTACTTATATACCATGGGAAATCAACACATAAAAGTATTGGTCATCGACGATGAAGAAGACATTCGTGCCATTCTTCGCTATAACCTAGAGAAAGAAGGCTATGAGGTGCTTACTGCCTCAGATGGTCATGAGGGAGTAGAAATTGCCGAATCGGAACATCCGGATTTAATTTTGCTCGATGTAATGATGCCAGGAATGGACGGCATGGAAGTTTGTGAGACGATTCGAAATAAGAAAGGGTTTGAAAAAATATTGATTTGTTTTTTAACCGCTCGCGGAGAGGACTATTCTCAAATTGCTGGCTTGGATGCGGGGGCAGATGACTACGTCACCAAACCCATCCGTCCGAAAGTGTTGGTAAGCAGAATGAAGGCCCTTTTGCGCAGAAAAGGAATGCTACACCAAGAAATGCCTGTTGAATCCGAATTGATCATTAATCGCGACCGTTATGTGGTAGAGAAAGAAGGTCAAACGATTCATTTACCTAGAAAGGAATTTGAATTACTCGCTTTGCTTGCATCCAGACCTGATTACGTTTTTGAACGAGAAACCATCCTTGAGAAAGTCTGGGGTGCAGATATCGTGGTGGGAGACCGTACTATAGATGTCCATGTGCGAAAACTACGCGAGAAAATTGGCGAAAGCTACATCAAAACGGTTAAAGGCATTGGGTATAAGTTCATTCCCAAAGAAAAGCTGAACAGTTAACACTTCAACTTTACTCTAAGGTTACCTGTATTTAATACAGAGTTAACATTGGTGTAATCAAGGAATAACCACGCGAGAGTTCCTTTGTGCGCAAATGTGCACCATGAAGAAAGCTACGTTACTATTATTCTGCTTAACAACTGTTTTATCCACTTTTGCCCAAACCGGTGGATTTAAAGGAAAGGTCATCGACTTAACAACGGGCGAGAGTATCCCCGGGGTAAAATTAGTCATTGAAGGAAAATCAATTGGTTCTATTTCCGACATGGATGGAAACTACTCACTAAACGAGGTGCCTAATGGAGATTACACCATCGTTGTGTCATATATTGGTTACAATACAAAGATAATCACCGATGCGGCTGTGAAGGGTAATCAAATGATTGAGCTAAACGTGAGCTTGGAAAAGGTTATTACAGAAATTGGGGAGGTAATCGTTCGTGTTAAAATGAACAAGGAGAGCGAATCCACGTTAATTCAATTGAAAAAAAATGCCATTACTTCGGTAGATGGTGTATCCTCTGAAGCGATTAAAAAAACACCAGACCGAACGGTTAGTGATGTGCTGAAACGAGTTACTGGAGCAAGTATTCAAGATAATAAATTTGTGGTAATCCGTGGATTAAGCGACAGGTACAATTTTGCTTTGATTAATGGGTTGGCGCTTCCAAGTTCAGAAAGTGACCGTAAAGCATTTTCTTTCGACATATTTCCATCCGTGATGTTGGACAACCTAATGATTTACAAAACGGCAACTCCTGACATGCCGGGAGAGTTTTCAGGGGGAGTTATTGACATCAATACCAGCGAACCGAAGGAAAAAAACTATCAAAGCGTTCAAATTGGCGGAAGTTATAATGTTATAACCACGTTCAGGAACTTTCAAACCTATGAAAGTTCTTTTGCAGATAATTTTGGGTTTGGTGCATCCGACAGGGCACTGCCCTCCTCTATTCCTGCTTCGGATGTGTTTCCGACCTTGACAAAGGATGAAAAGGGTGAATTGGCCAAAGATATGTTGTTTAGCTGGGCAGGTTTAAACCGAACGGCATTGCCATCCATGTCGCTTCAATATTCACTTGGTCGATACTTCCCTGTGAAAGAGAAAAAGGACAGAGGTTTCGGTCTCGCCTTTGCGTATGTCTACCAAAACAACTATAGTTTTTCAAAGATTACGCGAAGGGAATTCGAAGAGCAAGCCACCGGAGTCATTTTAAAGATGGAATTGGAGGATTCTGCCTACACGCAGAACATCTTAAACAGTGCGATGTTGAACTTGTCTTATAACCTTAGTAAAAAACACCGTTTTCAACTAAAACAATTGTACTCCATTAACGCAGACGATCGATTCAATGTGAGGTATGGAGTTAGGGAACTTGACAACGACCCAAGGCAATTTGAGCGTTCGAACAACATTTGGTATACACAAAACAATATGTATACCTCCCAACTTACAGGAAGCCATGAATTCAAATTTGCCAAATTGAACTGGTATGGCGGGTATAGCAATATTCAGCGGGATATTCCTAATTTGCGCAGGGTAGTGTATAGAAAATATGCCGCTTTGGAAGAGGATACTACTCAATCCTACGTGGCTGTAATTCAAAACAATGGTACAATACCTACGGCTGCTGGAAACATGTTTTGGGCGAATAACGACGAACACATTGTTAACGGTCGATACGACTTATCCAAGAAATTTTCAATTAAGAAAACGAATCATGAATTAAAAATAGGCGGTTTCCATCAATGGAGAACCAGGGAATTTGTTTCAAGGAATTTTGGTTTTTCACAATACAAACCAACCAACAGCAGTTTCAATAGTTCGGTGTTATTACAGCCGGCCGACTCTATTTTTGGCTCTTCCAATCTAGGGATTATGTCGGATGGATTGGGAGGGTTCAAACTTGAGGAGGCATCTGCCGTAGACGATAGTTATCAGGCGCAATCCTTCTTAAATGCGGGTTTTATTATGATGAATTCAGAACTTGATAGTATGTTCAGGCTCGTTTACGGTGCCCGTTTTGAAGCCTATAACCAACAATTCAACTACATCGAATCGGGAAGTAACTTGCAGAAAAACTTGGATACCACGTATTACGATTTACTCCCATCGGTCAACTTAATTTTTTCACCAACGAAAAAAATCAATGTTCGGTTCGCGTATTTTAAGACGGTTTCCCGACCAGAATTCCGTGAATTAGCGCCCTTTGCTTTTTACAACTTTTTACAGGATAACATCCTTTCCGGAAATCCAAGTTTGGATAGAGCCACCATCAACAATTACGATGTACGTTTTGAATATTACCCTGGTAAAGGACAATTAATCAGTTTCTCTGGATTCTTCAAGGACTTTAACAACCCTATAGAATTAATCAATCGAACAGGAACCTCTGGAGCGCCTGAACTTTATTATACCAATGTTCCCAAAGTAACCAATTTTGGTGGTGAGGTGGAATACCGATTAAACTTTGGTTTTTTATCTAAAAAAGATAGTTCGGAAGTCAATTTATGGAGCGGGTTAAATGTTGGCGCGAATGCAGCACTCATTCGTTCGCGCGTTGATCTTTCTCAGGTAATTGGATCGGGGGAAGATCGCCCTTTGCAAGGACAGTCTCCGTATATCGTTAATGCCAGTATAAATTACTCACATCCAACCCAAGATTGGTCTGTTACTGCTTCCTATAATATTGTTGGTCAACGCATCTATATTGTTGGAAATGTTCAAGAACCAAGCGTTTGGGAAAACGGACGACATGTCATCGACCTTCAATTAGCGAAAACATTTAAGGAACGTTGGGAATTAAAGCTGAATGTTAAGGATTTATTAGCGCAAGACTTAATCTTTTTTCAAGATTTGAATGGTAACCGAAAATTCGATAATGATCGATCCTCCAATATTCAGGAATTTAATCCAAACAATCCTGCAGGAAACGACCAATATGAGCAGGGACCAGACAATGTTTGGCAGGAAATTAAATTTGGTCAAACCTTTAGCCTATCGCTGAAATACAACTTTGGCATAGAGAAAAAATAATTCAGCTATTTGAGCATTTGGAAGGGGCGTTAAAGCCCCTTTTTATTTGTCAATACATATTTACTTAACACTCTGGTTACTTTGGTTAATGTTTATTTAAATAAAGCATAAAACTGCTATAACTCGACCCTTTTGGTATGCTCGTTTCTTTGCCTTGATTAAAAAATGATAACTATGAAGAAAATTACTTTAGGATTAGGGACTTTACTTATAGCCTTGACATCCTTTTCACAAAATGCCTTTTGGTCTGTTGTAAATTACAAGGGGGCGTTTCCAGTAACGGACAACACGCCTGCCACCGATTGGACCAGCGGATGGTCAAACTTTGACCCAGAAAACACGGTCTATCCGGCAACCACCACCACCGTGTCTGCCGATATTACCACAAGCACTACTTGGTCTGGTGTTATCCTATTGCAAAACAAAGTGTATGTTAAAAACAATGCTACTTTGACCATTCAACCTGGGACAATAATCCGAGGTGATAAATTAACACAAGGAACATTAATTGTTACACGTGGTGCAAAAATCAATGCGCTTGGTACCGCAACTCAGCCGATTGTATTTACCTCAAACGAGGCTGTTGGTAACCGGAACGAAGGCGATTGGGGAGGTTTGATTATCCTAGGTTTGGCAAAAAACAACCAGCCTGGTGGGGTGGCAAACATCGAAGGTATTCTTCCTACCACCGACACCCAATTTGGTGGAAATTTTGATACCGATAACTCAGGGACGTTGACTTATGTTCGGATTGAATTTGCAGGTATCCCACTAGAGCCGAATAAAGAAGTGAATGGCATAACGTTCGGGTCAGTTGGATCTGGTACCACTGTTGACTACATTCAAGTTTCTTTTTCAGGAGACGACTCGTTCGAGTGGTTTGGTGGTACTGTAAACTGCAAGCACTTAATTGCTTACCGCGGGTTGGACGATGATTTTGATACAGACTTTGGTTTCCGAGGAAAGATTCAGTTTGCATTAGCCATTCGTGACAAAGATTTATCCGATGCGCCAGGAGATTCGAATTGCTTTGAATCCGATAACGATGCTAACGGTACAACTGCACAGCCAAAAACAATGCCCATTTTCTCAAACGTAACTATCGTTGGACCGAAAGGAAATGGTGCTATTACTCTTCCTGTAGGTGAAAAATTTGAAAAAGCTTTTCGTCTAAGAAGAAATACATCTACTTCCGTATTTAACTCACTTATTACAGGTTGGGAAAAGGGTCTTTCTATTGAGGGAACTCCGGTAGTAGCCAATGTAAACGGCGATTCTTTGGTTTTCTCTAACAACGTTTTAACAAACCTAACAAACGGAACGAATGCTATTCTTTCCACTGGTGTTACATCGGCTTTTTATGCTTCTTTTTGGGGTCCAGACGGAAACGATTCCACCGCAACGTTAGCACAAGTGAATTGGGTCAATATCTTTACACCTCTTGGTACTGCACCTGATGCACGTTTGGCTGCTAATAGTACGGCTGCCACCGGAGCGTCATTTACAAATCCAAAATTCTATAACGTGGCTATGCCAACAGGTATTTCTAATGCAACGTACTGTCAAAATGCAACTTCTACTGCATTAACAGCTACAGCTTCGAGTGGAAATACCCTTCGTTGGTATACGCAACCAACAGGTGGAACATTCACTACGACTGCTCCTGTACCTTCTACGGCTTCTGCGGGTGTTACCAACTACTACGTGAGTCAAATTAACAGCAGCGGTGACGAAAGTATGCGTGCGCTAGTTACAGTTACTGTAAATGCATTGCCAGCAACTCCGACCATTTCTGCAGGTGGGCCTACCACATTCTGTACAGGTGGATCTGTAGTTTTAACATCTAGTTCAGCAACTGGAAACCTTTGGTCTAATAGCTTGAATACTCCTTCTATTACAGTTACCGCATCTGGAAACTATACTGTAACGGTTACAGACGCTAATACCTGTTCTGCTACGTCTTCTGCGATCAATGTGAACGTGAGTAATGCACCTAGTCCAACGATCAACGCAAGTGCTACTCAATCGTGTTCTGGGGATTCTGTAACAATAACTTCCTCAGCTGCTGATAGTTACCTTTGGAGCAACGGGGCGTCTACCCAATCGATTACCATCTACGCTACTGAAACTGTTTCTGTCACAACTACCAATGCGAATGCATGTAATGGTGTGGGAGCCTCTAATCAAATTACAGTAACCTTCAACCAAACACCAACAGCTGCTGCGACATACAGCGTATCAGGAAATGTGGTTACCTTCACTAACAGTTCAAGCAATGCTACATCTTATTCTTGGGACTTTGGAGATTTCACCAATTCAAGTGCTTCAGCTCCAACGCATGCTTATGCTGGAAATGATACGTACACTGTAGTGTTAAGTGCAATCAATGGTAACTGTTCCGATGAGGTAACTCTTGAGATTCTTATCAACGTTTCGTTGAATGAATTAACAAACAACCTTTCCATGGTTGTATATCCTAATCCAGCCGATCAATCTGCAGTGCTTGCCATTGAATCTACGCTGACGGGAACAGGAATTGTTGAAGTAGTTAATACATTGGGACAGAGTGTATTTATGTCTGATGTGACTTTATCAGGAAATACATTTATTAACTTACCTGTAAGCCAACTAAGCAATGGTTTATACATGGTGCGATTAACTACAAGCAAAGGATACAAAACCATCCGTTTGCAAGTAACAAAATAATTTTATCAAGCCGGGGAGGAAATACATCTTCTCCGGCTTTTTATTTTTCAGATGACAACAAACGTAAAAGGCCACACTATTTTGCTCATCGATGATGAGGCTGAAATCCTAGAATTTCTATCCTATAACTTGAAGAAGGAAGGATTCAATGTATTCACTGCCAATTCGGGAGAAGAAGGAATCAAGCTTGTTCAGACCCTTCACCCTTCGCTCATTTTACTAGACATCATGATGCCTAAAATGGATGGCATAGAAACCTGTCAGATCATCCGAAAAGACCTTAACATCAACCAGCCACTCATCGCCTTTCTAACCTCCAGAGCAGAGGATTATTCACAAATTGCTGGATTTGAAGCCGGTGCTGATGATTACATCACTAAACCCATTCGACCCAGGTTGCTAATAAGCAAAATTGAATCGTTGCTTCGTCGTCTTGAACGACCTCTTGCGGGTGCAGAAAATCACGTCGCGAATAAACTGCAGATCAACCGCGAAAAGTTTCTTATCACGATAGAAAACAGGGAACTCACTTTGCCGAAAAAAGAATTCGAATTACTGGAGTTATTAGCTGGTAGGCCCGGTAAAGTTTATACCCGAGATCAAATTCTGAACTTTGTTTGGGGAAATGAAACCATTGTTGGTGAGCGTACCATCGATGTGCATATCCGAAAATTGAGGGAAAAACTAGGATTTGAATGCATTCGGACGATCAAAGGCGTGGGATATACCTATAATGAGACCAGCGAATAATACCCTAGACCATAATTTCTTTGTAATTTTCGTCCATGCCGAAAATCGTGTTGATTGGGTTTATGGGTTGCGGAAAAACCACGTTAGGTAAATTACTTTCAGAGGAATTAAACGTTCCATTCTTTGACACAGACGCGCTTATTGAGGCCAAAACCAAACAAACCATCAGCGAGCTATTTGATGCATTTGGTGAAGCATACTTCAGAGCACTTGAAAAAGAAACACTGGAAGAAATAAATAAGGAGGAAAATTTTATTTTGGCCACAGGAGGTGGTCTTCCTTGTTTTGGAACGAATATGGACACGTTAAATCAATTGGGCGAAACCATTTATTTAGAAACAAGTGTAAGCGAATTATACCATCGTTTGTCCATCTCTTCAACTGACAGACCTTTATTGGAATCAAGTAGTTTAAATGATCTGAAGGCGAAGATCAACCGAATGGTCAAGGCACGCGAACCTGTATACCGCCAATGTAAGCATGCGTTAAAAACGGATGGAAAATCCCCTCATGAACTCATGGATTCAATGATCAACCTCCTAATGGAATAATAGGCAAGCTACTCGATTTTCCTTGATGTATGCTAAATCAAACCTCATGGATTCCTTCCTCTCTACCATGAAGCCATAGGAAATGAAACAAAAAAAGCAGGAAACTGACGAGTGTCAACAACTGCTCTATGGCGCCTACTTCCTGGAAAAAATACCCCCAAGAAAACAAAACCACATGGGTGAAAAAATAGCCCATCAATGCAGCGCCAACAACGAAAGGATAGGCGTTAGACCTTCGATACATTAAAGCAATTCCAACTAGCATGAATCCCCAGCAAACCGATCCAACGGTATGCAACCTTTCCAAGGAAGTTAGAAATGCCTCTGTTTCGTACCCTAACGAAAATGCCTTCATACGTACGAGTAGATCCACGCGTACTCCTTTTTTTTCTTCAATTAATCCTCTATTGGTCAACGCAAATAAACGCAATGCGTGCCAACTCATTAAGAACAAAGAAATACTCCATTGAACGATAGCAGCAATTCTTGTAGATTCAGGAGGACGATTTTCGCCCAGTATTGTTTTTACCAACCACTTCCATGCAGGTGTATCCCCAAGAAACAAATATTCTCTGTTGGGATCACTTGATTTTTCCGATTTTTGCATGGAATGGAAGAATTCGTTTAAACTTAGGGTATGACAGAAAGCACCGACTCCACGTTTTTTTTAGATTTTGAAGACCAACTTGTGTCTTCCTTCATGCCCGAAGTTAGCCATTTAGATGAAAAAGAAAAAGCCATAGCCTTGTATAACCACGTAAGGGATGCATTTTTGTATGACCCTTATCACCTCGATTTACGGCCAAATGCGTTAAGGGCCTCTGCCATTATTCTAAAAAAACGTGCATGGTGTGTTGAGAAGGCTATTGTTCTCGCGGCGCTTGGTAGAAAAGTGGGAATTCCAACCCAGCTAGGTTACGCGATTGTTACCAATCATTTAGGAGCAGAAAAATTAGTCCAATACCTTGGTACCAATCGGATTGTTTTTCACGGGTATGTGGCATTTTATCTTGAAGGGAAATGGGTAAAATGTACTCCGGCGTTTGATCAGCGCGTCTGCCGACTGGCCGGAGTTGAGCCGCTGGAGTGGGATGGAAACAGCGACTCCTTGTTTCAAGCCAATGTCGGAGCTAAACAATTCATGGAGTACATCCACGAATACGGCAGTTTTGATGATGTACCGATTCAATTGATGACACAGGAAATGAAAGCCCATTATCCCCACTTATTTTCTGCTGTGCATGATAGCAAAGAATTTTCATTTTATCACCCAACTAATTGATTGGCTCTTACCAAAAAAGATTTTTATAAAAAATAATACTTGCTGTATTTATTTCAATTAAAGTAGTTGGCATCGTACTCATCCTTCTCGCTATGTGGTTCATTTACACCTCTTAGTTATTTGCTGAAATCATCGGTTTTTAGGAATACATACTGAATACCATGGTTAAGATGACCGCAATTTAATACGAACAGGAGAACGTTATGTCTTGGCTACCATCCAACAAGAAATCAGTGATAGGTGTTAAACTGCGAAGTAACAACGAACTCAAAGAGGCAGCGAATGAGCACAGAGGTAACGGTAAAAGGTGTAAGTGGGAAGAAAAACAACGCGGAGTGAACTGCTTTCGCGCCGTTTTGTGAGTTAGTAAGGGTAATTCCATGAACCTTGTCGTTGTGGGCTGGCACAAGCATAAAACCCACACGGCTGTGCCGTGCTGTGGGTTTTTCCCTTTTTCTGCTTTTGCGAAGGTATTTATTAAGGATTACTCTGTGAACCTTGCCGTTGTGGGCTGACACAAGCATAAAACCCACACGGCTTTGCCGTGCTGTGGGTTTTTCACTTTTCTGCTTTTGCCAAGCAATTTATTAAGGATTACTTTGTGAACCTTGTCGTTGTGGGCTGACACAAGCATAAAACCCACACGGCTTTGCCGTGCTGTGGGTTTTTCACTTTTCTGCTTTTGCGAACACGTTCGCAACGCAGGCAAAGTAAAAAACCCACATCGCTACGCGATATGGGTTTCTTTTGTGACCTCGTAAGGATTCAAACCTTAAACCTCCAGAGCCGTAATCTGGTGCTCTATTCAGTTGAGCTACGAGGCCATTTTGGGTGCAAAGATAAGGACTTTTTTTCTTTACGCAAGTTTGAATAAGGGCATTATTCTATTACGGCGCTTAGACCCCTGTCTAATAAAGCGGTACACAAAGGCTCTAGGGTGTCGTATTCGCCTCTTTTCACCTGACACTTTCCATTAAAATGGATGATCCATGTGCATTGTTCGGCTTGAACCGGAGAATGCTCACAGACCTTTATTAAGGAATCAATAACATGATCAAACGTATTGAAATCATCGTTGTAAATGATTAAATCTTGTTCATCCACCAAACAAGTGTCGAAATCCTCTTTTTCTTGTGTTTTAGTGCTCATTTTAACCCTCATTTCATCAAAAATAACTCATTCAACAGTATACTCAAAACCAACTTCCATCATTTTTTGCTCTAATTCAAATTTCCTGATTCCAACCACGTCTAAAACCGTCAATACTACCCCCCCCTCCTTCAAGGTTGACTCAAAACGATAGGATTGCCTCAATAACCAATCGTGCAATTCACCTGGAATCGATGTTCCCTTTACTTGTATAATGACCCGAGACCCGAACACATGGTATTCTTTATCCATGGCTATTGTGTCCATTTTAAGGGACATTGACGACAGTTTAGGCAACAAATCGTTGGATTCACGCAAAACGGATTTGATGTGCTGGTCACGCACATCGTAATAAAACAAACCGGTTGAAGCCACCTCCTCCATTTCTTGAATAGGGAAGGATTCATAACGCCCTTTAGAAACCAATTGCACCAGCTTAACGGGCTTCGGAGCGACCGTTACATCTTGTAATTCCATCAGAGTACTTTCATTTGGCTCAAGTTCCTTTTTTACTGGGGTATTTTCATTTTGAAACGGAAGGTTTCGTTTTTCGATTAGGCGCGAATCCAACACATCTGGGCCGAGGTTGATCAGAAGTTCTTTCGCCTGTTGCAATGGAATTCGCACCCCTTTATAGTAAGCCGTAACGAAGGCATCGGGTACACCTAGTACCCTCGCTTGGTCTTTTCGCATGCTGGCTTCAGGTAGTTCATCGAAGCGACCCGAACAATAACGGATTTGAGCGTTTGCCAAACGAACTGTATGTAATTCTGGGATATTGGCAATTTTTGCCGCGTTAGCAGGACGGTTGAACAATCCCACCTGGACGGTGTAGAATAAACCGGGGTGCTTTTCAATCGCCTCGGCCTTTGGGGCCCCGGGTTCCTCGTTGTAAGAAGTATTGATTTGAGGCCGTTGAACAGCGGCAATTACCGAATCAGGATTGATCCGTTTTACTGTATTCTCCGTTACCTGTATCACCAATTCATTCTCCCCCATTGGCATGCATTGTCCTTTCGTTTCCAGCTCTTTAGCTTCAGCTATGCTCACACGCTTTCCATTGCAGTAAGCCACAAGAAAAGCGTCTTTATATCCCAATTGACGGATTTGATCACGTGCAATAATTCCTTTATTCACGTTGTTGAAGTAACCTGCCAGATAGCGCGTAACAGCGCTGTTGGGAATCTTTTCCCCACTCACCGGTCGGAACTCACGGAATTTATCTTCTGGTACGGGCTTGGCAAATGCACCGACCTGTACACGGTAAACCAGTCCTGTAGGCTGCTCTACCTCCATTGGGATAATGGTTTGCACATTGTTATAGCGTTGCTCGTACTGGGTCGTAAAGGTTAAACCATCTGAAGGGATATCCAACATGTCTGCCACCACTTCTTTCGAGTCCTTTGGAACCACATGGCGATTCACTAGGTATTGCATCTCGGCCATTTCTGGGTCAGCTTTTCCAATGAGTTGAATTTGGCTGTAATATTCCGAACGAAGGGTAACGTTCGCTGCCTTTTTTGATTCAAGTGATTTTAAACGTTCGAGGACCTCAGAAAGCTCTTTTTCGTAGGTTTCAGTTCCCTTTTCGCCAATGTTTTGGACTATCCATTCATGCAGGTAAACCCGCTCAAGCGCTATCGCTTTGTCAAGTTGAACGCTTTCCTTTTCTGCCTTTAGGGTCATTTGAACCAGGTTATAATACTCTTGGTATTTTTTGGTGGTTGGCAAAGCCAATGCTTTTTGCTCGCTCACAGATGTTTCCTTGGGGATGATTTGCTGCAACGAAACATTCGAATCATTGGTTTTCTCCAGTTTGGATTGTGTTTCTTGAATCAGCTCTTGGAGCAATTGTTTTTGCCTAGCAATGGCCTTTTTACTTTCCACCTGATTGTCAGTCAACAGCTGCTCTTCCTTTTCGAGGTTTAAAACGACCAGATTGTAATAATCTAACTGCTTTCTAAGGTTTTCCCTATCCTGAATGCTAGTCCCTCCTACCTTTTCTTCTGCCATGGATAACTCAGATTGAATGAGCAGTTTTTCAAGCAGTTCCTGTTTGTTTTGGGCTGACTTCCATTTTTCGGCATTCTGTGCGACTACCTCCGATTTGTTTTGCTTTTTCGTTTCTTTTTCATTCGAAGGAGTTTGATCTTGTTTGGACATTTCCAAGGACGCCAATTCCGCTAACACATTTGTTTCTGCGTTCACTGTACTGTTCGATGCAAGTTGTTCCTGAAATGTCGCTTGTTGTAACTTGGCGCGATCAATGGCTTCGGTTAATGCCTTATTTTCAATATTTATGCGCTGTTCTTGTGCCGTTATAATCTCTTTTTCAAGTTGTTTTTTTTGTTTGGAATCATCGCTGTTTAAATAGGCACTTTTTAATTGGTTCTCTTTTGTACGCGCATTGATAAGGTCATCGTCCAATATAAGGTCAGAAATAACATTGGATTCCGACCATTTCTTTTTTTCTAGTTCAGCAATTTGCGCAATTAGCTCTGCCCTTTTTGTTTTCACTTGAGCTTTCTCCGTAAGCAACCAATTAAGTTGGCTTTTCATATTTTCATCGCTAGGATAAAAGGCAACTAGTTTTTCCTGAATAGCGATTTCGTTTTGAAGTAAGGCTTCGTAATTCGCTAAATCTTGTTCCTTTTTTTGCAAGCTCGACATGCTTATTGAAGAAGTTTCCATCGAATTCTTCTGTTCATCCATTAAGCGTTGACGCAGATTAGAAATGAACTCATCTTGCTGCATTTGCTTAGACAATACCAACCCATCTTCTAGGCGTTTGATGTTCTCCTCGTTGATTTGAACAAGTTCATTCAACTTAGCTTTTTCCTCTTCATTTGTCGATTCCGACTGTTTTTTAGTTAAGGTTACATTCAACTGTTTTTCTCTGGCCAACAGGAGGAGCGATTGTTCGTCCTTATTTGGTAGTTTATTTGCTGCCTCGACGTCTTTTATGTAGCTTGGATCAATGCGTTGAATGACTTCGAGGTTGGAAGTTTCGTTTAATTTCGTTTTACGCATCAATTCCAATGCTAAAATGCTTTCCTCTTGATTTGAAACAAGGCTTTTTAAACCCTCCTCATCGATGTATGTGGCATCAGAAGGGGACTTTTCGGCCTGTTTCAATTCCTCCTCCAGGAGTTTAGCAAGCAATTGTTTCTCTTGTTTTATCCGTTCACTGATTTCTTTTTCAGTTGGATTCAGTATCAAGTCGAAATGCTCTTTTTCTTTCCAGTAATTTTTATCTAGCGCTTGAATTATCTCTTGTTGTTTTGACGCGGATAAATTCAGTGGCTGGTTGTTTTTTACAATTAACATTTGCCTAGCATCATCGACCAATGCATCCAACTCTTTGTTCAAAGCGTCCCGTTCTACATTGCTTATGCGCTCATTTGGAGTTTGCGTACTGGAAGATATTTTTATGGCGTCTTGCGCTGTTTTTTTCGTTACGTTTTCCCGCATTTCGGCAACCAGGTTGGAAATACGTTCATATTTTTCTTCCACCGATAAAGAAACATCTTCCTTTATGCGCTTCAACTCCGTCAAAAAGGAAGGATCTATCGCATTTAGCATGTCGTTAATGTTTTTCGACGATGGGGTCAATGGCTCCTCATTTCCGGTCAACTGAGTGAGGCGTTGGTTGCTGTTTTCTGTTAACACCATTTTAAGCGCATTCAAATCCGAAAGTTGGCGGGAAATACCTTTTGCTTCTTCTACATTGGTAGGCTTAAGAAAAGCCAGGCGATTTATTGAATCATTGATTAGGGTGATCATTCGACTATCAAGTGCATTCCACGCCTTGCGTTTTTCATCCTTCGAGACATCAGAAAGAAAAATGGCATTTGACAATTCGGTGTAATTGGGCATCAATGCATCCATCAACCGTGCGGAAGCTACTTCTTGATCAAGCATATCCTTTTGTTTCTTAATGGCTACTTCACGTGCCATCTTAGCATCCAAAAGTTCCTTTTGCAAAGAAATCAACTCGTTTTTCAAGGCATTGCTCTCTTCGGTACCTTGTTGATCTATATTAGCCAACTGATTTTCAATACGTTCGAGCAACGCATTCTCCTTGCGTATCCTTTCTTGTAATTGTTCAGGATTAGTTAGCACATCGATTTTTGAAGTCTGATCCCACTCTTTTTTCAATTGAATAAAGGCTTTTACATCCCTTCCATTCAAATCTGTTAATTGAAGCTGATCTTGGATGGATTTTTCCATTGCACGTTTACGTTCGGATGCTTCCTCTTTTAACTCGCTCAATAATTCTGTGCGCACCGAGGAGTTACCTGTGGAGTTTGCCAATTGCTTTTCAAGTTCTTGAATCAGTGTTTCCTCTAATTCAATCTGGCGAATTGCCCTTAAAATTGGGTCATGCTCGGTGCGTTGAATTTCTTGTTCTCGCTTTCTGAAGGAAGGAAGTAACTCGTTGATTGTGGTTTCTTTTTCCTCTGGTGAGGCAATAAGGAATTCACTTTTGATGTTTTGAACAGCCTTTTCATGGAGGTCTTTACGCTGATCGATTAAGTTTTGCTCAAGTTCCTTTATCGCATTTTGTCGCGCAAGGAGTTCAGGGGAAGTTGGATTTATTGCTAACGCTTGTTCATTTTCTTCTTTTAACTTATCCAATTGAAGCATTGATCCTGTGATGTTTCCCTTACTAACACTAGGTGTATTTTCATTTTTCTCATTCGAAGGCACCAATCCAATTTCTTTTGCCACTTGGTTTAATTCCGTTGCCATGTCGGTTTTGACCATCAATTCTGATTGTTGTTGTGCAAACTGCTTTTCCAAGAGCTTTGTATTTTCTTCAACCCTTTCAATCAAAGCGTATAGAATCGCTGATTTCTCAGGTGAAATCGAACTGGATTTTTCCTTTTGCACCGATTTCAATTCATTCAACAAGGATTCTTCTAACTTTAAACTTTCCTGTGCTTTTCGATAAGCATCTTTTTCCTGCTCAACTTGAAGTTTATTAAGGGTGTACTCTGGAAGAAACTCATTGATTTCTTTCAATTCCTCTCTAGTGTATACGCTATTCCCTTGCTGCAATAATGCTTCTGTGGACTTCGTCTGCAATGCCTCTTGTTGAACCTTATCCTGGACATTCATTAATTGCCTTTCCCTCATCACGGCCTGATCATTTGTTGGATCAACGGCGATTTTGTCACGCTCTGTTTTCAAATTGACGTCCAGAATCCTTAATAATTGTGTTTCCTCCTCACTGAGTTGCTTGTTCTTTTGTTCCGTGGACGCCGAACTGTTTTCGATCTGCGCTATGTTCTGCTTGTACGTTGGAGCCAGGTCGTTCAAAATCGCTTGTTCGGTTGTCGCTATGGAATTCGTCCCCTGCGTGCGTTGAACTTGTTGCTTTTCGGTGTTGGTTTTTAAACTTGTGAGCGCTTCCTCCTTGGCTTGCAACACCGCGTTCGAAGGGTCGTTTTTCAATTGTTGTTTGACGCTCGTAAGTTCCTTATCTATCGCTGAGATCAACTTGTTTTCCTCTGCCGTCAGCTGCTTGTTCTTTTGTTCTGGAGATGCCGAACTGTTTTCGATCTGCGCTATGTTCTGCTTGTAAGTT
>JBILRE010000002.1:0-241086 GCA_044372835.1 Crocinitomicaceae bacterium
TTACGGTATAGCTTGTTCCTGCTGTCATACCACTAATGGCACCAAGTGCACCTGCGGAAGGACCAGCAGGTGAGAACGTATATGTCAATGTACCTGAGTAATTTGAAATTGAAGCAGAACCGGCTGCCGAACAAGTAGCGGCTACTGTGCTGACGGTAGGCGTTGCTGGTGTTGTGAGCTGCGCTGCAATGCTGAACGAGCTACTTGCTGTTGAGGTACACGACCCATTACCTGCAGTCACAGTGTAGCTTGTTCCTTCGGTCATTCCACTAATGGCTCCAAGCGCTCCTGCGGATGGACCAGAAGGGGAGAACGTATAAGTCAACGTCCCGGAGTAATTAGAAATCGTAGCTGAACCTGCAGCCGAACAAGTAGCAGCAACAGTGCTAACGGTAGGTGTTGCTGGTGTTGTTAGTTGTGCTGCAATGCTGAACGAGGTACTGGCTGTTGAGGTACACGATCCGTTACCTGTAGTCAGGGTGTAGCTTGTTCCTGCGGTCATGCCACTGATGGCGCCTAGTGCTCCTACAGAAGGACCAGCAGGTGAGAAGGTATATGTTAAGGTATTGTTATAGTTCGAAATACTTGCCGATCCAGCAGCCGAACAAGTAGCGGCGACTGCGCTGATAGTAGGAGCTGTTGGTGTTGTTAGTTGCGCAGCAATACTGAACGAGTTACTGGCTACGGTCGTACACGATCCATTACCTGCAGTCACAGTGTAGCTTGTTCCAGGGGTCATTCCACTAATGGCACCCAATGCTCCCGCGGATGGACCAGAAGGGGAGAACGTATAAGTCAATGCACCGGAGTAATTAGAAATCGTAGCAGAACCTGCAGCCGAACAAGCAGCAGCAACAGTGCTAACGGTAGGTGTTGCTGGTGTTGTGAGCTGTGATGAAATGCTGAACGAGCTACTGGCTGTTGAGGTACATGATCCATTGCTAGCGATTACGGTATAGCTTGTTCCTGCTGTCATACCACTAATGGCACCAAGTGCACCTGCGGAAGGACCAGCAGGTGAGAACGTATATGTCAATGTACCTGAGTAATTTGAAATTGAAGCAGAACCGGCTGCTGAACATGTAGCGGCTATTGTGCTGACGGCAGGAGTTGCTGGTGTTGTTAGCTGCGCTGCAATACTGAACGAGCTACTGGCTACGGTCGTACACGACCCATTTCCAGCGGTTACGGTATAACTTGTTCCTGGAGTCATTCCACTAATGGCACCCAATGCTCCTGCGGATGGACCAGAAGGGGAGAACGTATAAGTCAATGCACCCGAGTAATTTGAAATTGTAGCAGAACCTGCGGCCGAACAAGTAGCAGCAACAGTGGTAACGGTAGGTGTTACTGGTGTTATAAGCTGTGCTGCAATACTGAACGAGCTACTGGCTGATGAGGTACATGATCCATTGCTAGCGATTACGGTATAGCTTGTTCCTGCTGTCATACCACTAATGGCACCAAGTGCTCCTGCGGAAGGACCAGCGGGTGAGAACGTATATGTCAATGTACCAGAGTAATTTGAAATTGAAGCAGAACCGGCTGCTGAACATGTAGCAGCAACAGTACTTATGGAAGGTGTTGATGGTGTAGTGAGCTGCGCTGAAATGCTAAACGAGCTACTAGCGGAGGAGGAACATGATGCATTCTGTGCGGTTACGGTATAGGTTGTTCCAGGTGTCATGCCACTGATGGTACCCAAAGCCCCCGCGGTAGGTCCAGCAGGTGAGAAGTTATATGTTAATGCCCCGGAGTAATTCGTAAGTGTTGCCGATCCTGTGGCAGAACATGTTGCACCTACAGTGCTAACGGTAGGGGTAACCGGTGCTGTGATTTGAGATGCAATACTGAACGAGTTACTTGCGCTGGAGGTACAAGTTGTGTTTTGAGCGGTTACAGTATATATTGTTCCCGGAGTCATTCCACTGATGACTCCCAAAGCACCAGCCGTTGGACCTGCTGGTGAGAAGTTATAAGTTAGGGTGCTGAAGTAATTTGCAATTGTTGCCGATCCGGCCGCTGCACAAGTTGCAGCGGCAGTATTAAAGGTAGGTGTCGCCGGTGTTGAGAGTTGCGTTGAATAGATGAATGAATTGCTGGCGGCGGAAGTGCATGTTGCATTTTGTGCGGTTACAGTATAGGTGGTCCCTGAAATCATTCCGCTTATAACACCCAAAGCACCAGCAATTGGCCCTGCTGGTGTGAAGTTATAGGTTAATGCACCGGAGTAATTTGAAATGGTCGCCGATCCATCGGATGTACAAGTAGCTGCTACCCCATTTACTAAAGGTGTTGTCGGTGTGGTAAGTTGCGCCACAATGCTGAAAGGGCTACTTGCGTTGGAGGTACATGATGCGCTCTCAGCTGTTACTGTATAGCTTGTACCGGGAGTCATTCCGCTGATGACACCCAAAGCTCCCGCTGTTGGTCCCGCTGGTGAAAAGTTATAGGTGAACGTACCGGAGTAATTAGAAATGGTAGCCGAACCGTCCGCCGAACAACTGGAAGCTACTGTGGTAATGGTTGGAGTTGGCAGTGTTGTAGGATTTGCAATTGTAATTGGCCCTCCAAGCACATTGGCAGTATTGCAATTAAAAACGCTAGCTGATATATTGGTATACGTTCCAGCTGAAAGACCTGTAATAGAGAGTTGACCACTTGAATTCGAGGTAAAGGTCCCAATTGTTGCAGTTCCATTCAATGAATAATTAACCGTGTAAGTGGTACTATTGAATAACCCAGTAATCTGAATAGCACCGTCTGAACCACCACAAGTGGAAGTATTGGTTACCGTTCCTAATGCGATAGTAGGTGCATTTAGTACAGTAACGTTGAGTGTTTCAGTTAAATTCTGATTACACGAACCATTGTAAGGTGACTTTATGGCTTTTACTGAGATGGTAGCCGAGGCGGAAAGCACCGAGGTTGAGAGGGTAAGCGTTCCTCCATTACCTAGAAAG
Source organism: Crocinitomicaceae bacterium (assembly GCA_044372835.1). Lineage (GTDB taxonomy): Bacteria > Bacteroidota > Bacteroidia > Flavobacteriales_D > Crocinitomicaceae > M0103. The sequence continues at coordinate 2,964 of JBILRE010000002.1, forward strand.
GATGTACCGGTGTTTTGATTAAGTGTGTTATTGAAAAGCTGATAAATTACACCTGATTGGGAATTGGCAACAAGGATATTGGTTGCAGCGCTGCCCGAACAAATAGATACATTATCAGGGGTAACCACTAGGCTACTATTTGGTGGAGCACAGATAATAGGAGTGGGGTCCAATGGTGCAGATGGGCATCCAGATGCGCTACTGGTTGTAATGGTTAATGTACCACCGGCATAAAAAATACCTGGATTTAGTAGTGTCATTGACCACGTTCCCCCGGCACCAACAGTGGTTACAGCTTGGGTTGTTTCGGTAAAATTGAGGTAGACTGGCCAACCATCGTTGTAAAGCGTAATAATATCTCCTACTGTACCGGTACCGCTAATTGTCAAGTCCGCTTCAGAAACAGGATTTGGTGTAATAGTTGCAGTATTTGAGTACAATGCACCTGTCGTCACACTGGTTGATGCAATACTTTGTGATTCACATTGCCCACTGTTCGTTGCCCTTGCCGTTATAACCGTTCCTGCCGGGATATTCAACCCTGTAATGGTCCATGTACCACCTATAACTGTTGTTGTACCTAACAAGGTTCCTGTACCGGTTCCTTGGTATAAATTAATAGTTGTTCCATTTGTTTCACTTGAAGTCCCGCTTACCGATGTGATTGTTCCACACAAAGGTGAACTGATAGCAGGGGCGGTGCTTATCCCTCCCGAAACAGTTATCACAGCGCTTTGACTTGGACATCTTTGAGTGGTGATATTTCTTGCCGCCACTACATACACCTGATCACATTGATCAAACGTGCCTGCCGGCACCGTAATGCTCCAGTTACCTAGGCTATTTGTAGTGGTTGAAGTTGCAATCAGTGAGCTGTTGACATATAAATAAATGCTGACACCGTTGTTCTCCGCTACGTTATTCGTAAGTGTACCGTTCAATGTGGTAGTGGAGCTCGTGATGCTTGTGGTTATTTGCGGGATATTTGTTGACCCGGTCAGTCCTACACAAAACCATAATGGGCTTGATTCACACTGGCCAGGAAGCTGTGCAGTAACAAAATAATTTCCATCAGCGATACAAGGACCTCCACCTGCTGTACAACTGGTTGTAGCTCCGGCACCAACACATCTCCAAAGAAAGTTGGATGTGGTTGGTGTAAGACCACTTGGAAAGGTGGATGCCGTAATTTGACCCCCAGCAAAAACCGTCCCACTTGTTGGGGTTTGTAAAACTCCAGAAGAATTATAAAGCCTAATGACTGCTCCAGGTTGTGCTGTCCCTGTAAACGCCTTACTGGCATTGCACTGAATGATATTGGTGGGCGGATCTGTACAAGTAGCTCCAGCTATTTGCACATTGTTGCAGTTTGTTCCAGATTCAACCTCACCTGTCGCTTGGGCGGTCGCTGTGACAGTACTACCTGCTGTTAATCCCGAGGAAACAGCAACCGAATAGGTTCCTGCACTGCTTATGGCAAGAGACCCTGCCAACGAACCATTGACATAAACGCGCAAGACTCCGCTTGTTTCTGTGGTGGTAAGGCTTACGGACGTTGCACCGATGCTTAAAGGTGCGCCATTAATCGTTGGACAATTGGAAAAAGTACATGCAGCGGTTGCCGATGGGGCACAACCAGGTTGAAGCAACAGAATTTGAGTAAAGCATGCCTCAAGACTCCCACAATTATTATCGTCCACCCCACCAATATCCGATGCGGAGGATGGATTACAGATAGTTGATTTGTCGGCGGCCATATTATCAACAATCGCATAGCGCATGACGGAGTTTTGTGTTACACCAAACTGCGCAGTGATGTCGCTCCAGTTCACATACATTTCAAGAAAGAAATTGAGTGGCGCGCAAACGGTTGAGGCAGCAATCGATTTTTGTATTCTATCTACCCCATAGCTTTGCACCAAATTTGATCCACAAGGAAGGCGGTGGTCATAAATGCGCACACCAAAACCTGTCGCCAACACAATTTCCATTTCGAAACCTGGATTGACACCGGGTATATAGCAGTCATCTGTTGGACCGATGAGGTTGTCAATATCAACAAGAATAGAATATGACTTGCAATTTGGACTGATGCTGGCCATTCGAAACCTGAATAGCCAATTGGTAGAAGTTGAGAGGTGGAATACTGGGTCAATACCCCCCACCGTTGACTCTACAAAATCGGTGAAACCGCAATTTGGGCCATTTTGCACATCTGAGTTTGGTTCTGAGCCGGCAGGGATTAATGTTTGCCAAGGCAATTCATTATTTGTTTGATCATTACCAAGAAATCCACTTGTCGTTGTAGATACATAACCATCCCCGTTAGGGTCTAGAATTGCCGCAGATGCACCCGTCGCTGGATCCGTAATCATACCCGCTGTTTGGGTAAAAGCAATGGTGCTGAAAGAAAAAACAATTAAAAGGAGTAAAAGTTTCTTCATAAAATGGAAATTAGTAATGAAGTTTGAAAATCAGAAGCCAATGGGTTTGATATTGGGTTGTATATTAATATACAAGATTATAGCTCACTAATTAAAATGCAAAAGTATACTATATTTTGTTATCCCACAATTGTTTTGTAACATACAAGAGTTGTATGGGTATGATCGGTGATTCATTTATTGTTCAGTTGCGTCATGGTCAACTGAAGCCCAATGGCAGCGAAACTTTTTATAAATTCGGTTGCGACTAAAATCCGTTCTTTCAATTGCTCTACCTCTTCCATCGACCAGTTCCCCAACACATACTCTGCCTGAAGGCCTTTGTGAAAATCGCTTCCCACTCCAAATCGTAAACGGGCATATTGTTGGGTCGCTAAAATATGTTGTATATCTTTCAACCCATTGTGACCGCCATCGCTGCCTTTACCTTTCATGCGCAACTTACCAAAAGGTAGGGCGATGTCGTCGGTTATGACCAACAGGTTTTCCAAGGGGATTTTTTCTTGCTGCATCCAATATTGAACAGCTTTGCCCGAAAGGTTCATGTAGGTGTTGGGCTTTATTAGAATAAGTGTCCGTCCCTTGTATCTGCATTCGCTAACATCGGCGTATCGCGCCGTTTTGAATGAAATTTCTTTCTCCTTGGCCAATGCATCCAAGACCTTGAACCCAATGTTGTGACGGGTATTGACATATTTTTCACCTGGATTTCCAAGACCAACCACAAGGAATTTCATTCTCCAGAAAGTAATAGATGGTGATCCACTAAATATTCGGCAACTTGTACAGCATTCGTAGCTGCTCCTTTTCTAAGGTTGTCTGCAACCACCCACATGTTGAGTGTGTTTGCTTGCGATTCATCGCGTCGAATGCGCCCCACAAACACCGGATCTTGTCCTTCGCTGTATTTGGGCATGGGGTAGGTTAGGGTGGTGGGGTCGTCTTTCAACACGATACCCGCCTGTTGTTGTAAGAGCATCCGCACTTCCGAAAGGTCAAAATCGTGCTCAAATTCAATATTAACCGCTTCCGAATGGCCACCCACCACAGGTACTCGAACAGCTGTAGCCGTGACGTGAATGGAAGGATCCAAAATTTTCCGCGTTTCATTGGTAAGTTTCATTTCCTCTTTGGTATACCCATTTTCTTCAAAAACATCGCACTGTGGGATACAGTTTTTATCAATGGGATACGCGTATGCCATTTCACCCGATTTACCATTTCGTTCGTTGTCCATCTGTTGAACTGCTTTCACCCCAGTTCCGGTGATGCTTTGATACGTTGAAACGACCACTCTTTTCACTTTAAAACGCTTGTGCAATGGCGCCAAAGCAAGAACGAGCTGAATGGTGCTACAATTTGGATTGGCAATAATCCGATCGGAGACTTTAATAATCGCACCATTGATTTCAGGAACCACAAGGGGGATACCTTCCTTCATTCTCCAGGCAGAAGAATTATCGATAACGGTGGTGCCAACTGCTGCAAATGTTGGTGCCCAGTCAAGTGAAGTTTGCCCACCGGCAGAAAAGAGTGCGATATCCGGTTTTTTATCAACCGCCGTTTCAAGCGATACCACCGGGTAGTACTTTCCACCGAAAGCAACCGTCTGACCAACGGATTTTTCGGATGCAACAGGGATCAATTCGCTTACGGGGAATTTACGTTCTTCAAGAACTTTCAGCATGACACCTCCAACCATGCCCGTTGCTCCAACAACCGCCACTTTCATACACAGAAATTTAATATACTTTGTGCTACAAAATTACTATATTTCGCCGCAGATGAAGGAAGTTAAACGATACTTTTTAAGTACCTTGGTTGTCAGCCTATTGGCATTTACGGCTTATTCACAGCTCACTGACGATTTTGAAGACGGAAACTTTTTGTCCGCCCCCACTTGGTTGGGCGACGATTCGGTATACACGATAGTGGATGTCAGTGGAAATAAACAATTGCGGTCAAATAAAACCATACCCAGCACCAGTTTTTACCTCGCAACCCCTAGTACACAAGCTCAAGAGGGACAATGGGAGTTCTTCACATCTTTGCAATTCAACACATCGAGTGCCAATTTTGTGGACATTTACCTCACGGCAGATCAATCCAATTTAATGGCGGCCAACCTCAATGGGTATTTCGTGCGCATCGGTGGAACGACGGATGAGGTCTCCCTTTTCAAAAAGGTAAATGGTATTGCTACCAAAATCATTGATGGTGTTGATGGCATAACGAATACTTCAGTAAACAATTTAAAAATAAAGGTCACGCGCACAGCTGGAGGGGATTGGAAACTCGAGCGGGATGCAACCGGGCTTGGGTCAATTTACGTTCAAGAAGGCGTAATCAATGATGTAACCTTGAACACAAGTAGCTATTTTGGTGTTGCCGTTACTCAAAGCACCGCGAGTTTCATTCTCAAACATTTTTTCGATGATTTCTACGTAGGTCCAATTATACTGGACGTAATACCACCACAACTGGTTTCGGCTCAAGCAGTCGGACCAATGGGAGTTGATGTCTTGTTTAATGAGCCATTGGATGTTACTTCAGCGGAACTCCTCACGAATTATTTTTTCAGTCCGGGCCTTACGGTTATGCCCTCCCAGTTGGATGCTGTCAATCCCGCTTTGGTGCATGTGCTGTTATGGTCTCCTGGAATGACCAACGGAACCACGTATCAGTTAACCACTTCATCCATTGCTGACGTGAATGGAAATGTTTCCGGAAATCAAACCATTTCCTTTACATACTTAATTGCTGAGAATCCAATGCCAGGGGATGTGATAATCAATGAATTCATGTGTGACCCTTCTCCAACGGTTGGAATGCCTGAAGTAGAATACATCGAAGTATACAACAAAAGTTCGAAATTCTTTGACCTCAGCGGTTGGAAAATTGGGGATGCATCATCCGATGGCGCCATTCAAAGCGGTTGGCTTTATCCTGGAACATATCGCATTCTTTGTGCAACATCCAATGTGGATACGTTTAATACAATTACTGGAATCGGTGTAACCAGTTTTCCTAGCCTGAACAATACAGGAGACGACATTGTATTAAAGGATGCCAACGGGGTTGAATTGGACCGAATTTCTTACACAGACGCTTGGTACAAAGACATCAACAAAGCCGACGGTGGTTTTTCCATTGAACGCATTAACCCCAACGATCCTTGTTCTGCGGAAGACAATTGGCGGGCAACAGAATCCAGCATGGGTGGAACACCAGAACTAGTTAACAGTGTTTTTGACGACACCCCGGATACGGCGCCTCCAACCATCTCTCAACTCATTGCACTGCCTCCCAACTATTTAGAAGTACATTTTTCAGAAGGGATGGATTCTACCCTTTTGGCCAATGCGAACTTTATGGTCAATCCCTTATTAAATCTCCAAGCCGTATATGTATTAGGGCCACATCCAACTACGGTCACGTTGCAATATGCTGATAATTTTGAACCTAGTAAAACGTATCAGTTTTTCGTTGAAAATGTAGCCGATTGCTGGGTTAATTCAGCCAGCTTGAGCGGTGTTTTCTCCTTACCTGAGTCGGCAGCACCGGGGGATGTTGTCATCAATGAAATCCTTTTTGATCCATATACAGGTGGGTATGACTGGATCGAGGTTTTTAACACTTCCAACAAGGTCATCGATCTCAAGGATTGGCAGTTGGCAAATTTTGACGACGATACCATCGCCAATTTCAAAAATGTCAATTCCCATTTTTACCTGCAGCCCAATTCATATGCAGTATTAGGGAAAGATTCCGCTTTTGTTTTACAAAATTACCCAGCCGTTGTTCCCGGCACATTTGTCTACTGTGAAACCCCAAGTTTCAATATCGATTCCAGTACAGTTTATTTGCTTCAGGGAAATGCAGTCATGGATGCCGTTTCCTACACGGAGGATTGGCACTTTAAATTGTTGGACGAAACGGATGGTGTATCACTCGAACGAATTGATCCAAGCGGGATTTCAAATGATTCATTCAATTGGCATTCTGCGGCAGAGGCAATAGGTTTTGGCACACCAGGTGGAAAAAACTCACAGTATTATCCAGTTGTAACGAACGGTGAATTTCATTTTAACAGCCTTACTGTCTCTCCTGATAGCGATGGATTTGAGGACGTCCTGCAGGTTAGTTATGAATTGAGTGAACCCGGTTTATTGGGAACCTTCACGATTTATGATGATCGAGGAAGAGCGATTCGCACCTTGTTTCAGAACGAATTGTTAGCTTCCTCGGGCTCATTCACATGGGATGGAACCACAGAAAATCAGGTAAAGGCAAGCATAGGACCTTATGTTGCCCTTTTTCAAGCATTTAATGTAGATGGCGGTCTTTATTTCACACAAAAGAAAACGTTTGTGGTCGCTGGAAAGATTTAGGGGCCTTGTTGGTTCCGGAAATAATTCTTTTTTACCGGTTTGAGTCTTTGCCGTTTATACTTATTTTTGATTGAAATTTGACTTCTATGTTTGTACCATCTTCCAAAGGCTGGATTCAAAAGTATTTCGACATGATCGAGAAAGGGGAAATTAAGATTCCGGCCCTCGAAAATCGTGAGATTGATACCGAACATTTTATTCATGCTACTCTAGGTAAAACCGGCATAATTTACGGTTACCCGAATGAATTGCTTTTTGCTGTGTCCCTTGATCAATCTAAATGGACCAACGATGAGAAATTGAAAGTCTTATTGTTTGAATCCCATTTGTTTGTCTACAAAGCGACCATGCAGGAGGTAGCTTTTGACCAAGCGGATTTTATTGCAGCACTCGTGCATTTTTATGGCCATCATCAGGCAAGTGCCATGACCAAGTTGTTTGGAATTTTTATAAAGGAAAATCCAATAGAAAAACTGGAAGGCGCTTTGATCAAACGCACCAATATCAAAACCAGTTACAAAGGCAGTAAACTTTGGATGAATTACCTGAACAATTTCTTCATTTATATTGATGTCATTTTGTTCAAAGAATTTCTTGACTACCGAAAATCATCGACACTGATCAATTACGACGAGCTAGCAATGAATGCGCTAACGGCTATTACACTTGCCGCGCATTCGGATGGGGTCATCGAGCAAGCTGAACTATCCATGTTTGAGGTATTTCTTGCTTCAGCCAACCTTTCCTCCTTACAAAGCGGCATTGCCACAGCTAGGTACAAGGAAGGTAGTTCGTTCGAAGATTTCACCGATAAAGCACGAAACAATTACCTTTTCAAGCGATTCTTATTGGATTTATCCGCTTTTGTCATTTATTCCAATCATGCCGCTGAAGAAAGAGAGAAGGAATACCTCAAGGCATTTTGTGATGAAATGCAATTTACGGAAGACGAATACAACACCGCCCTCTTATTAACTGAACAATTTGTACTTAATAACCACGACCAGATAGCCTTTCTACAAGACGGTTCAAACTTGGAGAAAATGTATGGCAATGTTTCCAAACGATGGGTGCTTATTCTTGGAAGAAACCGCGATAGGCTTGCGAGAGAATTTCAACAAAGCAAAGAGTTAGTAGCATTGATAAAAAAATCGCGGAGCAAGGAATTGTCAAAAGAGGAAAAAGAAGTGGTACGAACTCAGTTTATGGACATTGTTAAAACAGTACCATCACTCGCGATATTCCTACTTCCCGGAGGGGCGATTTTATTGCCAATCGTTCTGAAAGTGATTCCTAACCTCATACCATCGGCATTTCGAGACAATGAGGTGGTTAAAGATGAAACATCCCCTATTGAATCTGCAAATTAATGAAAGATGAAAAAGACCCGCTTTGATATATTAGCTCTTGTATGTGTCTGTTTGTTCGGAAAAGCATTGAATGCCCAAGTGGAATGTGTTAGTTTGAATGGATATACGGATATCTACTTGGAATTCGTTTCAACCGATGACAACACCTTCCCTCCCGGAACCTTGTTCGTGTCCAGTGGAAATATTAGCTACATGAAGTTGGGTAATGTTGACGTATATCAGACCATAAATGGCGATACATTAGGCTACCTCGGCGACATCGGTATCGACGTTTCGTATCCGCAGTGTTCCAGTAAAATCCTCGTTTTTTCCGTCGATACACTCGATGAATTAACGGTAGACGATGAACAGGTGTTCACTGCCGGAAATACCATCGGATCCTATAATGGGATGAACTTTTCAGTTTCGCATGCTGCCAATTCGCCATATACCGTTCAAGGTCAATTCGATTTGGTAAAATTATTCAGTGGACAAAACCGTATTTACGATGTTTGCTTGACATGTATTGGTGCCGGCGTCGATGAGCTGAAACCGGCTTCCGTGATGATCTACCCAAATCCTGTGAAAGGACGGATGCATGTGAAGTCAACATTTTCGATTGAAACGTGCCGCGTACTTTCCACAGCAGGAAACGTGCTCTCGGAATGCCATCCAGATCCTGTTTCAGGAGAGGTACATTTACCAGGCTTTTTACCCGGACATTATTTCTTGCAAGTACAGTTGGCTGGAAACAGAATTGAACATTTTCCTTTTCAGTACATCGGAGAGTAGGATTTTCAATCGCGTTAGCGTTATCTATTCGGTATCCGCAACCGCGGTTGCAAAAGGATGATGCAAGTATCAGCATATTTAGGTCAAAAAAACCATGAACAATACTTTTTGGGATACCTTCTTTGATTCGAACGAATACGCTTACGGCGAACAACCGAATGATTTTCTCCGTGAAAATGCCTATTTATTGCAAGGAAAGGTGCTTTGTCTAGCAGAAGGCGAGGGGCGAAACGCGGTTTTTTTAGCATCTAAAGGATGTGAGGTTACCTGTATAGATTTCTCCGAAACTGCCTTGAAGAAAGCACGTGATTTGGCAATAAAGAATGAATGTTCTCTAAATTGTATTCATGCCGATTTGAATGATGTTGATTTCGGCACCTCTGAATGGGATGCAATCGTCATGATTTTTGGTCACTTGCCCTCAACCATGAGGTCAAAGGTTCATGGTGCGTTTTTTAAGGCATTGAAGCCGGGAGGAAAAGTGTTAATGGAGGCTTATGCCAAAGACCAATTGACATTTGGAACCGGCGGACCTAAAACCTTAGAAATGTTATACAGTGCAGAAGAACTTGCCGATGATTTTAAGGCTTTTGATAACATTGACATTCAATCAGTGAAACGTGAAATCCATGAAGGAACATTTCACTACGGCATGTCTTCAGTATTGCAAGTATTATTGAAAAAAAATAGCGTATAAATCCTATCGGATTGTATACTTGTTCGTGTTATAGTCAAAAGGGTTCTTTTACAGCAGAAAGAAAAATGATGTATTCGATATTTCCTTCAATGAAATAACAAAAGGAAAATTCTGTGTGGGGTGGATACATTTTTATGGACAAAATAAAAAATGACGGAAAATATTCTCATATTAACGTCCCGCAATTTGGCCTAAATGACAAGTGTAAAAAGGACTATTACGATAATTTCATTTTTGAATAATGATTAAAAAAAAGTACTTAATACGAATCCTTTCTACTCTAATCGCGGTTTTTACAATAGGAGGATATTTCATTTGGACCAGTTATGTTGAAAAAGTACCTGTGGATGAAGTAAAAGAAACACGTAGCGCCATGTTAAGTTATTTATCCAGCCCGCAGTTTACTCACCCTGAATTTTCATACCAACTCACTGGAACGAAAGCTAAATTGGAGGTATATCAGTTGGATGAACATCTTTTATATTTTTCGATTAAAAAGGCAGAATTCGACTCCAATTATACGCTGTCGGCTTTATGCGAAAATCCAAAAAAGGTAGAATTCGCTATCCAACATAATGGTATTTCACAACTAGGTGATTATTCCATCAAAAGTGAAAACGCTTTGTTTTTCAGGTTTCCCGATTCCTTATTTAAAGTACGTAAAAAGGTGAACTTCCACGTGAAATTTGATCAAGTAAAATACCTCGTTTCGGTGAAAGAATTAGTGAACTTCATTCAAAACAAATCCGTTTACGGAGGTAACTATTATATCACACGAAACGGAGAGGAGTTGGGAGTTACCTTTGGCATGAATCATGGCGCTTTTGTCGCAGTGCCCGGTGAGCCATCCATGAAGCGATTTGTTAATGTGTTGACAAAAGGAATCTCTTCCAAAGAAAAGCAAATTCAGGTCTTACTGAATTTTGTAACCAATAAAATTGAATACAATTATCGCGAAGCCTTATCAGGAGGAGAAACGTTAAAGCGACCAAATGAGGTCCTGATGTCAGGAACTTCCGATTGCAGTGGCAAAACAATACTTTTTGCTTCGTTCTTAGAACAAATAGGGGTCGATTACAGGTTGGCCTACATGAAAGGACACATTGCCGTTTTTGTCAAAGGGAATTTTCCATCAAAAAACGGTTATCTATTGCAAATTGACGGTACAAAATACCACCTGGCAGAAGCAACGTGTCCCGATTTCAACATAGGTGAAACAGTCTTATCCGATGAAGCCATCTTGTCCGTAATTCGGTATATTCAAAAGGTTGGAAAGCCATCAATTATGATAAACAAGCTGTCAAATAGGAAATTTGAATTGTAAAGGACTGATGGCCGTTTCTTTCTTGTCCCAAACAAAGGCCGAATCGTTTTTGCTCGGTTTAGACGCAAGGAGGTGAATTCCTACCATTTTCGATCAGCAAGGAAGAAGCGCGATAATAAGTGCTTGTTGTGATGAGTTATTTCTGCTTGAAATAGATTTTGTCATCCTTGGTAAAGGATTGAAGCACCTCATATTCTCTCCTCTGTAGAAAGTGATTCTATATATAATATTAACGCTTGCTCTTCCGGCAAACATCCGAAGATATCAGTTCCAGGAACCATGAGAGGTTTAGTTATCGAGTCAGCTGGATTTGACCGGTTCACTTTTGTTGAGTCATTATGTTGGGCATAAAAGCCCTAAAAAAGGAATGTAAAAACAAGGATACAAAGCTTTTTCATGTTATTCGAAAGGACGAAGCGTTAAAGCAATGAATCAAAAAAAGGTCAGAGTTAAGATATATTTTTAGCTTTAATTTATGCCGTGAAAAACGATTAATTTCTATTTTTAGATGATATTTGACGGCTGTTTGTTACATTCGTTTTAAACTAATTATGTGCAAATGAAACTATTTTTTATTTTTTCAATTACCTTTTTAGCGATAAACCTACATGCCCAATTACCGACTTGGACGCACTCTGGTTGCAAGGGTATTTTCGCTCAAACAGGAAAAAAAAGTGCCAATAACAATAACCTTTGGCAGGAAGGAAACCATCAGTTTACCTATGAAGAAATCTCACGAAGTAATAACGAGGTCATTCTCCAGGATATGAGCGGAAGAGGGATGCAAGTAAAAATAACGGCCAATGCTTCCTATTGGAAATTAAATCAAGACGTTAATTGGAATATGCTATACAGCGGTGTATGGGTAATTTCACCTTCATTTTCTAACCCATTGTCAAGCGAACAAAATTGTGAAACCTCAAGGAAAATCTACTTGGAATCAAATATAGATGTAAAAAATGCCAATTTAGAACCATGGGTACACTATTTAATTTATGGAAAAAAAGAAGGGCGTAAATGGCCCCCATGCCAAGGGGATATGGCTTCGATTACCATTGGAGGCAAGACCTGGATGTCGACTAATCTGGATGTAGATACATTTAGGAATGGAGATGCTATTCCTGAAGCAACATCAATGGAGGAATGGTACGCCTTTGGTGCGTCAGGAACTCCTTGTTGGGCATACTTCAGCAGCAATCCGATTAACGGCATTTTGCATGGTAAACTTTACAATGGTTTTGCTGTAATGGATCCGAGAGGTTTGGCTCCAGCAGGCTGGCATGTGGCAACTGAACAAGATTGGAAAGAATTAACTGGATACAGAACAGATGATCCCTCAGCTGCTCTTTATTTTGGAAAATTAATTAATGCCCAAAATTGGAACTTGGATTTGATCAATACAAACGAATTAAAATTTAATGCCACACCCGGTGGATCCGTCACAATTAACCAGGAAGGTGAAGAATTAACCTTCGACGGTTTGAACGAATACGCCGCCTGGTGGACCTCTACGAGTGCAAACAATGGTTCTTCAGTCAAAAGTGTAGGAATAAATCCCATTTGGTATGAACCTTTTGACTTCAATGAATTCGGATTAATTTTCGGTAAATCAGTGCGTTGTGTGAAAGACTAATGAATATTTCGTTAAGTACACCTTATTCCACAAAAAAATGCGATATGTGCTATTGATTCCATCTATGCAGTCGCCTCTTTCTTTGCAACGATTACCGGATTTAGTTGGACAATGGCAGGGTAAGTAGCCCTTAATAGGTTGGATGCGTCTGAAAAAGCTAAATTGATGGAACGTTTTCCGCATTACAATACAAGGCCGTTAAATGTATTCTTAGTCTGGTAACCATTTAACATTAGACCCTACAATTTACTGTAGTCTGCGATGTATAAACCATTTCATGTGTTGATTTAAAAGATAACTTAGAAATGCGACTCCTGCTTTCGGTATTGGGTAATTCTTCTACAATACCACCTTGGGTTCAAAAGATTCGGCCTGCAGGAATACCACCCTTGAGTAAGACACGCGTCAAGTTTCTCCTTATGCAGATGGTTTTCTAGTGGTCCATCCATCATCTATGAATTGTTGTACCATAGAATCATTTTTAGCTCCTTTATCGGCAGAATCAATCCCTTGGTTACGAATTAATTCGGTTTTTAGCAATTTACTCACAATAGCTAATGCGCCAAATGCAATTATAATACATAGAATGGTGTGCACCTCGAATTTCAGTTTTGCTACACAAAAAACAATTACACCGATTGACGTTCCAATAATGCCACTCTTCATGTTAATTCCATCGTGAATTTCTTTGCAAGTTGAACACCGTGGTATGCCAATTGAAAATTGGCTGTACTTGACTGATCTATAAACCAGTAGATTAAGCCTTTTCTTCTCTAGGAACAGGTTCTGGAAGTAAGTTGATTCCTGGCCATCGGATTCTTTATTTTTACAATAAAAGCAACAACGTTCATAAGGTTCGAACCTTTTTAGGTCTGCATTGAAATGGTAATTGTCCTCTAAATTCATGGTTATTGTCGTATCTAATGTTTCCTGAATTTCTCTTATTACGGTATCGTTTTATTCAATAAGACGATAATTTTTTGGGGTCATCAGCCTAAGTTAAGGCCATTAAATAGAGGTATAAATTATCTTGTAATTTTTATTCTTTTTAAAGATTCACCGATCTGAATATCAATAAAATAAAGACCTGAACTTAGTCCTGATAATTGCTCTAATTTAATGGTGTTTCCAACTGACAGGGTTTTATACTCGACCGATCTCACTACTCTGCCTGAGGCATCAGAAAGCATAACGTTTATGTCCTCACCGCCGGAACTGTTGAACCGAATGGAGAGCTCATCCTTGAATGGATTTGGATAAACCTCTAGGTCACTTAACGATATTGATGGTATTCCACTCATGCTACAGCCGTTCAATGTGCCTGGAATATTGGCATCCAACCAATCCAACCTGCGGGAAATCCAATCCTTTAACCGTTGAACCTCTTCGGCATAGGATTGTGAAGGTGCCTGAACTTCATACGTACCTGTCGCAGCTCCTAGATTGCCCCAAACAAGAAAATGCCAATTCTGACTTTCACTTACCAATTCAGCAATGGAATCAATTTGTTGATGAAGGTACCCCTCATCGAGCAAAGACCTTCTCAAATCTTCATACCGGCAGCGGAGCTCATTTCGAAAGGTACTGTCCTGTAATAATCGGATATACCAACCTGGGGCATTCACGTCCTGGTCTACTTCTGCATACATGAATTGAGACCCGTCTTCTGATCCTGCCCAAATATCTTTAAGTGCCCAGTCGAAATCCCATACAGGACCTGCGCGCAGCTTTCCATAACTGCCATCAAGATTGTCTTTATCCTTAAATAAAAACCTACTCTTTTTATACCCGTCTATATTGCGTGCTAATTCATTGATTATGAAATAATCAATGAAGGACTTTACACTAATGTACTTTCTGTAACCAATCAAAGGATCGTCGAAATTGGGAGCATATAAAGCAGTTTCGAAGTCATTCATGAAGTTTTGAATGTATGTTTGCTGCTCGAGAACGATTTCATCTGGTTTTGGATAATAATAGACAAAATGAACATCTAGTCCGGGAAAACCGATGGGTGAAAAATTAGATTCCCAGGAATTTGTATTATCCCAGTAATCGATTTTAATAATGTACCCCCCCGTTACATCTTGCCCAAACGTTTCAAGAGAATCGAGTTTCGCTATATCTACCCTGTTCGAATCTCTTTTAATTTTCTCGGCAAGTAAATAAATTCCTTGGTATTCACCGTCTAAAACTACATCTACATGTTTGGACCTGACTCCATAATGCCCCATGGAGTCAAACAACTGAAATGGCAAGCTGTTTCTTGCAAAAGATTTGTCATTGTAGTTGGCCAACAACAACCAGTCGCTTTCCGCAGGCATATCCAAGATAGATGAGTCAATAGGGATACTCAACGGGTCTCGAAGTTCAATGGAAAAAGGCTTTTGGGGAAGTGAAAGAGAATAATTTCCCCGGTATTCGATCCCAATTTTACCATCGTATTCGTTGAACGGATTACTCATATAATTTCTATTTCCTGGGCCATTATAAATGATTCCCATTTGAGCATCCGTCTTTATATCATAACCTATGGCCAAGCCGTTGGTCTCGATCACAACAATCGGCAGATTTGAGGATGAAAACTCAAAATAACCAGCAGGATTTGAACCGAAAGTTATGGAGCAGTTTAATACATTCCCGACATCGGCGCCGAAATCGTCACGCACCCTAATCTTCCAGATACCATTGGGGTTTTGACCGTTGTTTACCGCACCCATTTCTCCCATTGGAATGAACGTACCACTAAAGGGAGCTGAACCCAACTGAACCTGAGTGGCAGCATCCAAATTGAAACAGGTATTTACCAAGTTATCGTCGCCACCACCGATGTTGCTAATCAAAGTACGCGTAGTTCCGTCAGGAGCTTTGATCTCAATCGTTAGATCAGCAAGATACGTATGAGTTAAATTTATACACACTGTTTCTAAACCAAAACCTACGGTATCAATTGAAGTTTGGGATAAATTCACTGAAATTGGGATCTCCAATGTCTGAAAATCATTTATTGCACCACCGCCGCCCACAAATGTTTGTGCACAGATGTTAAAACCGGCGAAAATAAAAAGGATTGCTGTTCTCATTGTCTTGCTTATGGCACTAAAGAAAAGCATTTTGATTTAATCAATGTGCCATTCGTTTAAAAAATGTCCCGGAGCTTTTCTTTAATAATTGGCGCAACAAGGCCATTATTCGTTTCGGCTATGTGGGGGAACAATCGTTTAAGCATATTATCTTAACTTATCTTCGAAAGACTTCTTGTACAAAAGCTAAGTTTTGTCACTTAACCATAATGTGACTCGCTTTATTAGTTGAGTTCTTTGAATACATGGTTGTCTAAAAAAAGATCAGCAACGAATCGATTTAAACCTGAGCTTTCTATTTCCCCCTTCTTTACGGGCATTCTGAAAGGGTCATTGCGCTACATTAAAACGCTCTTTTCATATAGTAGCAAAAAAAGTAACGTTATGCCTTTTAACGAACTACTTAAAAAAATACTAGGATAACCGAGAGAGAAAAAACAGAGTGGAGTTTATCGCTCTCGCATTTCACTCTCACTCTGTTTTGTGGTCCCACTTGGGCTCGAACCAAGGACCCACAGATTATGAGTCTGTTGCTCTAACCAACTGAGCTATAGGACCGGTTGTTTTTTTGTTCGTTCAAACCGTTACGTTTTGAATCGAATGAATCCCCAATCGCTTTGAATGGGAGTACAAATATAAAAGAAATACCTTGAATAAAACCACATTTTAGTGTGTCAATCTTTAATAAATAACACATACCGATTGTCACGTTTTCCACTATCCTTACCCGTAATACTTTATTATCTTTGTCTCAAATTTCATAGCAAATGTCCGATACCCGTTACATGCTTCGCGGTGTTTCCGCAGGAAAAGAAGAGGTGCACCAAGCCATAAAAAACATCGACAAAGGGCTCTTTCCGAAGGCGTTTTGCAAAATTGTTCCTGATTCATTATCGGGTGACCCGGAATACTGTCTGGTGATGCACGCCGATGGAGCAGGCACCAAATCAGCCCTGGCCTATATGTATTGGAAACAGACCGGAGACCTTTCTGTTTGGAAAGGAATTGCACAAGATGCCATTGTCATGAACCTCGATGACTTGCTATGTGTTGGCGCAACAAACAACATATTGTTATCTTCAACCATCGGACGAAATAAAAACACCATTCCCGGGGAGGTCATCGCCGCCATTATTAATGGAACGGAAGAGGTGCTGGAAGAACTGCGGTCTAATGGAATCGGTATACATTCTACCGGAGGTGAAACAGCTGATGTAGGAGATTTGGTTAGGACCATAATTGTGGATTCAACCGTAATCTGTCGTATGAAAAGAAACGAAGTTATTTCCAATGACCGAATTCAACCGGGAGATGTGATTGTTGGATTGGCTTCCTTTGGTCAATCATCTTATGAAACAGAATACAACTCGGGAATGGGGAGCAATGGCCTAACCTCTGCTCGACATGATGTATTCCATAAAGCATTACGAGGAGAATTTCCTGAAAGTTTTGATCCTGCAGTGCCAGAAGAGTTAACCTACTCTGGTAGTCAAACACTGACAAATAAGATAGAAGGAGTCCCATTAGATGCCGGTAAATTGGTTTTGTCACCGACGCGTACATACGCCCCGGTCATTAAGAAAATACTGGATAAGCACCGTTCACATCTTCATGGTATGGTACATTGTTCGGGAGGTGGTCAGACGAAAGTGCTTCACTTTATAGAACAATTACATATAATAAAGGATAACCTATTCCCAACCCCACCGCTGTTTCAGTTGATTCAAAAAGAATCAAACACCGACTGGCAGGAAATGTATAAGGTGTTTAATATGGGCCATCGAATGGAATTATATGTACCGAAGGAAATTGCTCCATCTATCATCGAAATTTCGAAGTCATTTAATATCGATGCTCAAGTGATTGGGAGGGTAGATGCGGCATCTGAAAAAAAAGTAACCATTTTGTCGGAATGGGGAAAATTCACCTATTAACTATCAAACACAAATCTCCGGATAATGAATGATTTATTGCAAAAACTTGAAGCCATTCACATTAGGTTTGTGGAAGTGGGAAAAATGATTGTCGATCCTGACATCATCTCAGACATGCAGCGCTATGTCAAGTTAAATAAGGAATACAAGGACCTCGAGGAGATAGATGCCAAATACCATCAGTACAAGAATGTGCTGGCAAACCTAAAAAGTACCCGCGAATTGCTCGATTCAGAGACCGACCCAGAGATGAGGGAAATGGCCAAAATAGAAATCGATGACCTCGAGGAACGGCGACCTTCCTTAGAAGAAGAAATCAAATTCATGCTTATACCAAAAGACCCGGAAGACGATAAAAACGCCATTATGGAATTGCGTGCCGGCACAGGCGGTGATGAAGCTTGTATTTTTGTCGAGGATTGTTTCCGCATGTACTGTATGTTTTTCAAAGAAATGGGTTGGCAATACGAGGTGCTAAATTCATCAGAAGGTTCAGTGAAAGGTTACAAGGAAATCTCCATGGAAATTTCCGGGGCAGGCATATATGGCATGTTGAAATTTGAATCGGGTGTGCACCGCGTCCAACGTGTCCCCGAGACCGAATCTCAAGGGAGGGTACATACTTCAGCCATCACGGTGGCAGTGCTCCCGGAAGCAGAAGAGGTGGATTTTGAACTCGATATGAACGAAGTAAGAAAAGATACGTTCAGAGCCTCAGGCGCAGGGGGACAACATATCAATAAAACGGAGTCAGCTATTCGTTTGACACATATTCCTACAGGCGTGGTAGTAGAATGCCAAGACGGAAGATCACAACATAAAAACTTAGAAAAAGCCATTTCTGTTTTGCGTTCACGTCTATACCAGGCTGAATTAGATCGGGTACATAACGAACGAGCGGCACAGCGCAAAACGCTGGTGTCTACCGGCGACCGTTCAGCAAAGATTAGGACGTACAATTATCCTCAAGGAAGAATCACCGACCACCGAATCAATAAAACCATCTACAACCTTGGATCCTTTATGAACGGCGATATCAGAGATATGGTGGATGCATTGAAATTGGCTGAGAACGCCGAAAAATTAAAAGGAGAGGCTAGTATTTAAGATTGTTCATTGGCTGTATAAGGAATTTATTTTCTTGTAATACACACATTTAAAGTCTATTAGACCGAGAAGAACGTTGATGATTCCTTTTTGTAAAAAGAGATTTACACATGAACTTGTGAAAAAAGTCAACTTTTTTTTCTTTGGCGCTTGTATTCTTTGAGAAAAGGACTATCTTTGCACCCCTCAAAGTGTGTTTGAGGCAAATTTATATTTTAAAATTAAGAGTATTTTATGCCAACTATCCAACAATTAGTTCGCAAAGGAAGAACAGCGGTAGTCAAGAAAAGTAAGTCTGCTGCACTTGATTCATGCCCTCAGCGTAAAGGGGTATGTGTACGTGTGTACACAACCACTCCAAAAAAACCGAATTCCGCCATGAGAAAAGTGGCTAGGGTTCGTTTAACAAACGGAAAAGAAGTAAATGCTTACATCGGTGGTGAAGGCCATAACCTTCAAGAACACTCATTGGTCTTGGTTAGAGGTGGAAGGGTAAAAGATCTTCCAGGGGTAAGATACCACATTGTTCGAGGTGCGGAAGATACCGCGGGAGTGGAAGGGCGAACTCAGCGTCGTTCTAAATACGGAACAAAACGTCCAAAACAGAAATAATATAACTAAGGAACGATGAGAAGAAGAAAAGCGAAAAAAATTGCGATACTCCCAGATCCAAAGTTCAACGAATCTGTGGTGACGAAGTTTGTCAATAATTTAATGCACGACGGTAAGAAAAGTTTGGCATTCAAAATTTTCTATGATGCGATTGATATCGTTGACAAGAAAATGGAGGATCAAGACGGTCTAGACGTTTGGAAGAAAGCAATAGAAAATGTAACACCTAGCGTCGAGGTTCGTAGCCGAAGAGTAGGAGGGGCAACATTTCAAATTCCAACCCCAGTTCGTGAAGACCGCAAATCATCTTTGGCAATGAAGTGGTTAATCGGGTATGCCCGTAAGCGTAACGAGAAATCCATGTGCGCAAAGTTGGCAGCTGAAATTATAGCAGCTTCTAAAGAGGAGGGTGCAGCATACAAGAAAAAAGAAGATACGTTGCGTATGGCCGAAGCCAATAAAGCGTTTTCACATTTTAGATTTTAAGAAATCATGGCAAGAGACCTTAAACTAACAAGAAACATTGGTATTGCTGCGCACATTGATGCAGGGAAAACAACCACTACAGAGCGTATTTTATATTACTCTGGTGTCAATCACAAAATCGGTGAAGTGCACGAAGGTGGTGCAACCATGGACTGGATGGAGCAAGAGCAAGAGCGTGGTATCACCATTACTTCTGCCGCCACTACCGTTGGTTGGAATTACCGCGGACAGAAATACCATATCAATATCATTGATACCCCCGGACACGTTGACTTCACAGTAGAGGTGAACCGATCTCTTCGCGTGTTAGATGGGTTGGTGTTTTTATTCTCAGCGGTAGATGGTGTTGAACCACAATCTGAAACAAACTGGCGCCTAGCAAATAATTACAACGTTCCCCGAATAGGATTCGTAAACAAAATGGATCGCCAGGGAGCTGATTTCTTAATGGTTTGTAAGCAAGTGAAAGACATGCTTGGCAGCCATGCCTTACCATTACAGATTCCAATTGGTGCGGAGGATCACTTCAAAGGAGTGGTAGACCTAATCAACTTCAAAGGTATCGTTTGGAATGAAAACGATATGGGAATGACTTTCCAAGAAGTTGAAATTCCTGCGGATATTCTTGATGAAGCTACGGAATACAGAGAAAAATTACTCGAGGCAGTTGCCGAATTCAACGAGGAGTTGATGGAGAAATATTTTGAAGATCCTGAAACACTAACGGAAAGAGAAATTTTGGATGCATTGCGTGAGGCTACTATCTCAGGGAAAGTAGTTCCTATGATGTGCGGTTCCTCTTTTAAGAACAAAGGAGTTCAGGCAATGCTTGATATGGTGATGGAGATTTTACCATCTCCTTTGGATATTGAAGCAATCAAAGGTGTTAATCCGAAAACGGATGAAGAGGTTATTCGTAAACCTTCTTATGATGAACCTTTTTCCGGATTAGCATTTAAAATCGCAACGGATCCTTATGTAGGACGTTTGTGCTTTGTGCGTGCTTACTCAGGTAAATTACCTGCTGGCTCATATGTATACAATACACGTTCAGAGTCAAAAGAACGTATTTCGCGCATCTTCCAAATGCACGCAAACAAACAAAACCAAATTGATGTGCTTGGTGCAGGAGATATTGGTGCCGTTGTTGGATTCAAGGACATTCGTACTGGAGACACACTTTGTGCAGAAGGACACCCAATTATATTGGAATCAATGGTCTTCCCTGATCCAGTAATTGGTGTGGCAATCGAGCCAAAGACTCAAGCAGATACAGACAAACTTTCTGTGGGCTTGTCAAAATTGGCAGAAGAGGATCCTACTTTCCGTGTGAATACGGACGAAGAGACAGGTCAAACGATTATTTCGGGAATGGGTGAACTTCACTTGGAAATCATCGTTGATCGATTGAAAAGAGAATTTAAGGTGGAGGTAAATCAAGGTGCTCCACAAGTGGCATACCGTGAAAATATTACTGCTTCAGTTGACCACCGTGAGGTGTACAAAAAACAAACTGGTGGACGTGGTAAATTCGCTGATATTGTCGTAAAAATTTCTCCACAACACGATGAAACGAAAACAGGTCTTGAATTCGTTAATAGCATCAAAGGGGGTAACATACCACGTGAGTTTATTCCATCCGTTGAGAAAGGGTTTAGAGAATCGATGAAAAATGGTGTGCTAGCTGGATTCTCTTTAGATGCTATGAAAGTAGAACTCATTGATGGTTCATTTCACGCGGTCGATTCGGATTCCTTGTCGTTCGAGCTTTGTGCGAAAATGGCGTACCGTTCTGCTTTGAAAAACGCGAAACCTGTATTGTTAGAACCAATTATGAAAATGGAGGTGGTAACACCTGAAGAAAATATGGGTGACATCGTTGGTGACTTAAACCGTCGTCGAGGCGTAATCCGTGGAATGGATGATAGGGCTGGATCAAAGGTGGTGAAAGCAGATGTTCCTCTTTCCGAAATGTTTGGTTATGTAACTCAATTACGTACACTATCCTCAGGTAGGGCAAGCTCATCCATGGAATTCTCACATTATTCGGAAGCGCCCAAGAATGTTTCCGATGAGGTAGTAGCAAAAGCGAGTGGTAAAGTAACAGCATAATAATAGAGGCAATGAGTCAAAAGATTAGGATAAAATTAAAGTCTTACGATCATAACTTAGTAGATAAATCAGCTGAGAAAATCGTAAAAACGGTGAAGTCAACAGGTGCTGTGGTAAGTGGTCCTATTCCACTTCCAACACACAAAAGGATTTACACCGTATTGAAATCACCGCACGTAAACAAAAAAGCACGTGAGCAGTTTGAATTGTGTTCTTACAAGCGGTTATTAGATATTTATAGCTCTTCCTCTAAGACGGTAGATGCACTCATGCGCTTGGAATTGCCAAGTGGAGTAGATGTTGAAATTAAAGTATAACAATTAATAAGTAAATTATGCCAGGATTGATTGGTAAAAAAGTCGGAATGACTAGTATCTACAGTGCCGAGGGCAAAGCAATGCCATGCACAGTGATAGAGGCTGGTCCCTGCGTTGTGACTCAGATCAAAACGCAAGACAGAGATGGTTACGAAGCCGTTCAGCTGGCTTTTGGCGAGAAAAAAGAAAAAAATACGCCAAATGCGTTGAAAGGACATTTCAAAAAAGCGAACACGACTCCAAAAGCACATGTAGTGGAGTTCAAAGGATTTGATGAGTTAAATCTCGGCGATTCCGTGGATGTGAACCTTTTTCAGGAAGGGGAATATGTAAATATCGTTGGTCGCTCTAAAGGTAAAGGTTTTCAAGGGGTGGTAAGACGCCATGGCTTTGGTGGTGTTGGTCAATCAACACATGGTCAGCACAACCGTTTGAGAGCTCCAGGTTCAATTGGTGCTTGTTCATATCCTGCGAGGGTTTTCAAGGGAATGCGAATGGCTGGCCAAATGGGTAACAAAAGGGTACAGATGGAAAACTTGCAAGTGCTTAAAGTGTTAACCGACCGTAATTTGTTAATCGTTAAAGGTTCTGTTCCAGGAGCCAAAGGTGGAACCCTTACAATTCTGAAGTGATGGAAGTAAACGTATTAGATATAGCGGGTAAAACCGCAGGAAAAGTTCAATTACCTGAAGCAGTCTTCGGAATTGAACCAAATGACCATGCAATTTACCTTGATGTTAAGCAACACCTTGCCAACAAAAGACAAGGGACGCACAAATCTAAGGAGCGTGCAGAAATTTCTGGTTCTACTAGAAAGCTGAAAAAGCAAAAAGGTACTGGAGGGGCACGCGCAGGAAGTGTGAAGTCTGGGACAAGAGTGGGAGGAGGTCGAATTTTTGGACCAAGACCACGTAATTACAGCTTCAAGTTGAACATAAAAACCAAAAGATTGGCACGAAAGTCAGCCTTTGCATACAAGGCGAAGTCAGAATCAATTCTCATACTTGACGATCCGTCATTCAATGAAGCAAAAACAAAGCACTTTATTAGCTTACTAGGTAATTTGCAGCTAACTAATGAAAAAGTACTTTTGGTTTTGGGTGAAAAAAACGACAATGTATATTTCGCTTCACGTAACCTTCAGCGAGTGAAAGTCGTAACAGCTGACTCCGTAAATACCTATGATGTATTGAACGCGAAGAAACTAGTTATGGCAAAAAGCGCAATTGACGTAATTGAAAAGATTTTAAACTAATTGATGATGAAGCATATTATCAAAAAGCCGGTCATAACTGAAAAGGCAACAGCAACAACGGATAAATTCAACCGATTTACATTTATTGTTGACCGTTCAGTGAACAAGATCGAGATAAAAAAAGCCGTCGAGAAAATGTACAACGTTACCGTTACTGACGTTCGTACAATGAATTATGGCGGTGGAAAATCCTCTGTTAAGTATACAAACAAAGGTATCGTTGAGCAACCGAGCAGGCAATACAAAAAGGCCGTTGTTTCGGTAGCTAGTGGAGAAACGATTGATTTATTTACCAATTATTAATCAGTAAAGATGAGTCTGAAAAAGTTTAAGCCTATTACTCCAGGGCAACGACACAAAATCAACAGTGACTATGCTGAGCTTACAACGGGAAAACCCGAAAAAAGCTTACTAGCTTCCAACAAGAAGTCAGGTGGTCGAAATAACGACGGTCGGATGACAATGCGTTATATCGGAGGTGGACACAAACAACGTTACAGAATCGTTGATTTTAAACGTGATAAGCACGGAGTCCCTGCAACTGTAAAATCAATTGAGTACGATCCAAATCGAACTGCACACATCGCATTGTTGTGGTATGCCGATGGTGAGAAAAGGTACATTATCGCTCCTAATGGGTTGAAAGTTGGTGACACCTTGATGTCTGGTGAAAATGCAACACCGAATGTGGGTAACGCAATGTTTTTGAGTCAGGTTCCCTTGGGAACGGTCATTCACAACATTGAATTAAAGCCTGGAAAAGGTGGTTCAATTGCCCGCGGTGCCGGTACGTATGCACAACTGAATGCACGTGATGGACGGTATGCAATTGTGAAGCTACCTTCTGGTGAGACCCGTATGATACTTACGACATGTTTAGCAACAATTGGGTCCGTTTCGAACGGCGAACACAACCTTGTTGTTTCTGGTAAAGCTGGTAGATCCCGCTGGTTGGGTAGAAGACCAAGAGTAAGAGGTGTAGTCATGAACCCAGTAGATCACCCGATGGGAGGTGGTGAAGGGCGAAATGCTGGAGGTCATCCACGATCACGCAACGGTATGCCTGCGAAAGGATTTAAAACACGATCCAAGAAAAAATATTCAGATAAGTTCATTATTGAAAGAAGAAAAAATAAGTAAGACATGAGTAGATCTTTAAAAAAACCACCTTTTGTTCATTATAAGTTGATGAAGCGTGTGGATGAAGCTCAAGCCTCAAACAGTAAATCTGTAATTAAAACATGGTCAAGAGCCTCAACAATAACTCCTGATTTTGTTGGATTAACGTTCGCAGTTCATAATGGAAATAAATTCATTCCTGTTTTTGTAACTGAAAATATGGTGGGGCATAAGTTGGGTGAATTTTCTCCGACTCGAAACTTTAGAGGTCATGCCGGAAATAAAAAAGATAAAAAACGATAATAAGTCATAAGTTATGGGTGCCAGAAAACGGTTAAAATCCGAACAGATAAAAGAAGAAAAAAGAGCAGTTGCTTTTGCACGCTTGAATAACTCCCCTATAGCGCCACGTAAAATGCGCTTAGTTGCTGACTTAATTCGAGGTGTAGAGGTAAATAAAGCTTTGAATATTTTAAATCACAACGCTAAACACGCCTCTTTGCCATTAGCTAAATTGCTTCGCTCAGCGATTGCCAATTGGGAGCAAAAAAACGAAGAGAAAAGCATTGAAGAGCAAACGTTGGTTGTGAAAACAGTAGAGGTGGGTAGCGCAGGTATGTTGAAGAGAATACAGGCAGCACCGCAAGGAAGAGCACACCGAATTAGAAAAAGATCAAACCACGTTACCATCGTTGTGGATGGAGCATTATAATTGAACGAAATGGGACAGAAAACAAATCCAATAGGCAATAGGTTAGGGTACATCCACGGATGGGAATCCAACTGGTATGGTGGAGACGATTACCGTGATAAAATTGTAGAAGACGATCAGATCCGTAAGTATTTGAATGCGCGTCTATCACGTGCTAGCATAGCTAAGATAATCATAGAACGCACCCTTAAATTGGTAACGGTAACGATTAACACGGCTCGTCCTGGTGTCATCATCGGAAAAGGTGGACAAGAGGTTGACAAGTTGAAGGAAGAGTTGAAAAAAATTACCAAAAAGGAAATTCAAATCAATATTTTCGAGGTAAAACGACCTGAATTGGATGCCCGTTTGGTGGCCGATGGAATTGCCCGTCAATTAGAGGCTCGAATTTCCTTCAGACGTGCTATCAAAATGTCGATCGCAAGTACAATGAGAATGGGAGCTGAAGGAATAAAAGTGAAAATTTCTGGTCGATTAAACGGTGCGGAGATGGCACGAACAGAAATGTACAAGGATGGAAGAACTCCGCTTCATACGTTTCGAGCAGACATCGATTATGCGGTTTCGGAAGCACATACAACTTACGGTCGCCTCGGCATAAAGGTATGGATTTGCAAAGGTGAGGTTTATGGACGTAGAGACCTCTCACCAAACATTGGTATGAGCAGTAATTCTGGAAATGCTCCATCTGCCGGAAGAAAACCGATGGGCGCCAAAAGGAAAAAGAAATAACTTATTTAATACGGTAAATCATCATGTTACAACCAAAAAGGACAAAATTTAGAAGAGTTCAAAAAGGGAGGAATACCGGATTAGCTCAACGGGGTAGTACGATTGCTTTCGGTTCATTTGGACTCAAAGCGCTCGAGCCAGGATGGATAACGTCTCGTCAGATAGAAGCTTCTCGTATCGCTGTAACGCGTTACATGAAACGTGAAGGAAAAGTGTGGATTCGTATTTTCCCTGATAAACCTGTAACCTCTAAACCTGCTGAAGTAAGGATGGGTAAAGGAAAAGGAGCTCCAAGCCATTGGGTAGCTGTCGTAAAACCTGGAAGAATCATGTTTGAAGCAGACGGTGTACCATATGAAATAGCAAAAGAAGCGATGCGCCTAGCAGCTCAAAAAATGCCTGTAAAATGCAAGTTCATTGTGCGCAACGATTATGTGATCCCCACAAAATAGTAAGAAGTCATGAAACAAAAAGAGATTAACAACTTGTCAACTGAAGAAGTGGGTAGAAAAATATCCGACCTATCTGATCAGTTGATTAAAATGAAATTGACACATAAAGTGTCTCCGATGGAAAATCCATTACAAATTCGTCATACGCGACGAGTAATAGCACGATTGAACACGGAATTGGCAAAAAGAAATACAAAAGGGTAAACCCTGTAACAATAGAAGAAGCTTGAAATGGAAAAGCGAAATTTAAGAAAAGAACGTATCGGTACAGTAACCAGCGATAAAATGGAGAAGTCCATTGTCGTAGCTGTTGAACGTAAAGTGAAGCACCCGAAATATGGTAAGTTCGTGAAGAAAACCACCAAATTCGTGGCGCACGACGAGAAAAACGACTGCAATATTGGTGACACAGTTAAAATTATGGAGACACGTCCATTAAGTAAGTCCAAAAACTGGCGGTTGGTAGAAATAGTTGAACGAGCTAAATAAAACGAACAATGATACAAACAGAATCCAGACTTTCAGTCGCAGATAATTCAGGTGCCAAAGAGGTACTCGTAATTCGAGTGCTCGGTGGAACTAGAAGAAGATATGCGTCTGTAGGAGATAAAATAGTAGTAGCCGTTAAAAGTGCTATGCCTTCCGGTGCAGTCAAAAAGGGTACCGTGGCAAAAGCGGTAGTGGTTAGAACCAAAAAAGAAGTTCGTCGTGCAGACGGATCCTACATACGTTTCGACGACAACGCTTGTGTAATTTTGAACCAAGCAGGAGAAATGAGGGGTACACGTATCTTCGGCCCTGTAGCTCGCGAACTTAGAGAAAACAATTACATGAAAGTAGTTTCCCTAGCCCCAGAGGTACTATAAAATTCGAAGTATGCAACAGAAATTACATATTAAAGTGGGTGATACGGTAAAAGTTATTTCCGGAGAATCCAAAGGTCAAGAAGGTCAAATTGTGACCATAGACAGAAAAAAATTGCGCGCAACAATCAGTGGTGTGAATGTCGTAAAAAGACACACAAAACCAAGTGCAGGTAATCCTGAAGGTGGAATAGTGGAAAAGGAAGCAGGCATTCATATTTCTAATCTAATGGTCGTCAACGGTGGTGTTGCATCCAGAGTAGGGCGTAAAATGAATGAAAAAGGAACATTAGTGCGTTATTCTAAAAAAACAGGAGAGGAGATTAAGTGATGAGCTATACACCCCGACTTAAAGAAAAGTACAAGGCGGAAATTGTACCGGCCTTAACCGAAAAGTTTGGTTTTAAAACGCTGATGCGCGTACCAAAACTTCAAAAGATAGTATTGAGCCAAGGGATTGGCGATGCTGTTGCCGACAAGAAATTGATCGAAAGTGCTGCAGCTGATTTAACCCGAATTGCAGGTCAAAAAGCAGTAACAACCATTTCCAAAAAGGATATTTCAAACTTCAAACTAAGGAAGGGAATGCCTATTGGAACGAAAGTAACCCTTCGTGGTGACCGTATGTTTGATTTTCTTGACCGTCTACTTGCTGTCGCGCTACCTAGAACAAGGGATTTCAGAGGAGTAAGTGCAAAAGGATTTGATGGTCGTGGAAATTACAATTTGGGAGTAAAAGAGCACATCATTTTTCCAGAAATCGATATCGATAAAGTAAACAAGATCTTGGGAATGGATATCACATTTGTTACCTCTGCGGAAAACGATGAGGAAGCAAAAGCATTGTTAGACGCCTTTGGTTTTCCATTTACAAAAAAATAAAAGAAATGGCAAAAGAATCAATGAAAGCGCGAGAGCGCAAAAGAGAAAGGATGGCAGCTCGATATGCCAAGAAACGTGAAGAACTCACTAAAATTTTGAAGTCGACAGATACGTCGGAGGAAATTCAAAATGCAAAGTGGGATGCAATGATGGCCATTCAAAAAGTTCCGGCAAATTCTTCCAAAGTTCGCAAACACAACCGTTGCGGATTGACAGGTCGACCGCGTGGTTACATGCGTCAATTTGGCCTATCACGTGTAACATTCCGTGAAATGGCTCTGGCAGGGAAAATCCCAGGAGTTAAAAAGGCAAGCTGGTAATTTATAGGTTTAAGATATACAATATGAATACAGATCCAATAGCAGATTTTTTAACCCGTATCAGAAATGCTAGTGCAGCGGGGCTAAAAATGGTTGAAATTCCAGGTTCAAACGTAAAACGTGCAATGACACAAATTCTGTTTGATCAGGGATTTATCACCAACTTCAAGTTTGAAGACGATAACAAACAAGGTGTGATTAAAATCGCATTGAAGTATAACCCATCAACAAAAGTACCAGCCATTACTAAAATTCAGCGAGCATCGCGCCCAGGTTTACGGAAGTACAGTGGCTCATCTGAAATGCCACGCGTGCTTAATGGTCTGGGTATTGCAATCGTCTCTACTTCAAAAGGTTTAGTAACCGACAAAGAAGCACGTAGAGAAAACATTGGCGGTGAAGTACTGTGTTACGTATATTAATTGATTAAAGAACAAGAAAATGTCAAGGATAGGTAAAGCACCAGTCAATATCCCAAACGGAGTTAACGTAAATTTCGAAGGGAATACCGTAACGGTCAAAGGACCCAAGGGAGAACTTACACAAGAAATGGACACATGTGTTGTGATGCATATTGAAGGCAACGTTATAACCTTTACGCGAGAAAGCGATGCCCCAGCCCACAGAGCAAAACATGGTCTTTACCGTTCGCTCGTCAGTAATATGATTGCGGGCGTGTCTGAAGGGTTCAAAAAAGAGCTTGAAATAGTGGGAGTTGGATACAGAGCAAATGCAAATGGTCAACAGCTTGAGTTAGCTCTCGGGTTCAGTCATGCAGTGGTTATTGAACTTCCAACCGAAATTAAAGTGAGTACGGAAACACTTAAAGGAAAGGCTCCCGTGGTAACTTTGGAATCTCATGACAAACAGTTAATCGGTCAAGTTGCAGCAAAAATTAGATCGTTCAGAAAACCTGAACCATACAAAGGCAAAGGAATTCGTTTTGTAGGCGAAGAAATTAGAAGAAAGGCAGGTAAATCAGCCAGTAAGAAATAACAAATAAAGCTATGGCATTTAGTAAATTAAAAAGAAGAGCAAAAATTAAAAGACGCATTCGGAAAAAAATCTCCGGAACGGCTTCACTTCCTCGACTTACCGTGTTCCGAAGCAACAAGCAGATTTACGCGCAGCTTGTGGATGACGTAAATGGTGTTACCTTGGCAGCAGCATCCTCGTTCAAAAACAAAGCTGTTTCTGAAAAAAACAAATCTGAACAAGCAGCTGTCGTTGGTAAAGAAGTAGCAGAAAAAGCCCTAAAAGCAGGAATCGAAAAAGTGGTTTTTGACCGAAATGGATACCTGTATCACGGACGTGTAAAATCATTGGCTGACTCAGCAAGAGAAGGAGGCTTAAAATTCTAAGAAATGGCACAAGTACTAAACAGAGTGAAAGCAGCAGATATTGAACTTAAAGACAAGTTAGTAGCTGTGAATAGGGTAACAAAAGTTACCAAAGGTGGACGGACATTTAGTTTCTCGGCAATTGTTGTTGTGGGAGATGAAAATGGAATCGTGGGCCATGGACTAGGAAAAGCTAAGGAAGTTACCGAAGCAATTACCAAGGGCATTGACGATGCTAAAAAGAACCTAATTCGCGTACCCATTTTGAAAGGAACGGTTCCACATCAACAAAAAGGTAAATTCGGGGGAGCTCAGGTATACTTGAAGCCAGCAACGAACGGAACAGGTGTAATTGCCGGTGGTGCGATGCGTGCAGTTCTGGAAAGCGTCGGAATACACAACGTATTAGCAAAATCGCAAGGTTCCTCCAACCCTCATAACGTGGTGAAGGCTACGATAGATGCGCTTGCGCAAATGAGGGATGCAGTAGCAGTTGCAAAACAACGTGGAATTTCCCTCGATAAAGTGTTTAATGGTTGATAACTAATACGGAAATGGCGACAATTAAAATCAAACAAGTTAGAAGTGCAATAAAACGACCTGCAGTTCAAAAAGCAACTATCCAGGCACTCGGCTTTAAAAAACTTAACCAAGTGGTAGAACATGAGGCTACACCACAAATCATGGGAATGGTCCGTAAAGTGAGCCATTTGTTAGAAGTAATTGAACAATAACAAAACAAGACGATGAATTTAAATACCTTATCTCCTGCAAAAGGAGCAGTTAAAAAGGAAAAAAGAATTGCGCGTGGACAAGGTTCCGGACATGGCGGAACTTCCACAAGAGGTCACAAGGGCGCTAAGTCGCGGTCAGGTTACAAGCGCAAAATTGGTTTCGAGGGTGGTCAGATGCCGTTACAACGACGTGTGCCAAAATTTGGATTTAAGAACATTAATCGGGTAGAATATAAAGCAGTCAATCTTGATATGCTACAGTCTATAGTGGAACGTAAGAATATTACGGAAATTACAGATGATGTCCTACGCGATAATGGATTGGTATCCAACAGAGATCGCATTAAGATACTCGGACGAGGTGAACTTAAAGCTAAAATCAATGTGTCGGCTCACAAGTTCTCTGCTTCCGCGAAGGCAATGATTGAAAGCCAAGGTGGAAATTGTACAGAAATCTGATTATCTTTGCCAACTTTTAAAAAATGAAGAAGTTCATACAGAATATAAAAAACATCTGGAAAGTTGAAGAGCTTAGAAAGAGGATTCTACTAACCCTAGGCTTGATTTTGGTGTACAGAGTGGGATCATACGTATTCCTTCCAGGCATCGACTACAACAAAATGATGGAAAGTGCAAGATCAACAGCCGACGATAGTGCGCTCGAAACCTTGTTATCCTTGTTTTCCGGAGGAGGTTTTACAAATGCATCCGTTATGGCATTGGGTATCATGCCTTATATTAGCGCCTCCATCATCATGCAATTACTAGGAATGGCAGTTCCGGCCGTCCAAAAAATGCAAAACGAAGGAGAGTCCGGAAGGAAACAAATAAATAATTACACAAGAATCTTAACGGTGATTATTTGTGCACTTCAAGCGCCAAGTTACTTAACACTTTATGTTGAATCCAAAGGTGCGATGCCGCAAGATCCAGGAATGTTGTGGTGGACTCAGACAGTTCTCGTTTTGGTTGCCGGAACTATGTTCGCTGTGTGGTTAGGGGAGCGCATTACCGACAAGGGAATCGGAAATGGAATTTCCTTGTTGATCACAGTTGGAATTTTGGCTCGCTTGCCAGAAGCATTTACGTATGAACTTAATATGACTCAACCTTTACAGATTGTTCTTGAAGTGGTTGTGTTTATGCTAGTCGTAGTTGGCACGATTCTGATAGTTCAAGGTGTAAGACGAATTCCTATAAATACAGCCAAACGCGTTGTAGGAGCGCGCGCAGTGGATGACCAAGGTGCACGTAACTACCTGCCTATAAAAGTGAATGCAAGTGGTGTGATGCCGATCATTTTTGCTCAAGCGATAATGACGATTCCAGTTATGATTTTTGCTCAAGACCCAGGTGATGGGGGAGGCAGTAGCTTCATTCAAAACACCCTAGGAGATATATACGGAATTACATACAACGTTCTTTTAGCAGTGCTAATTATTGTGTTTACGTATTTCTACACGGCGATTATGATTAATCCTCGAAAGATAGCCGACGATTTGAAACGAAGTGGTGGTTTTATCCCTGGGGTTCGACCGGGTGAGGATACTGCTGAATATATTGACGTGTTGGTTTCAAGAATTACTTTCCCAGGGTCTGTGTTTCTTGCGATGATTGCAATCTTGCCAGCAATAGCGAAAGTTTCCGGTGTAAACGATTCCTTTGCTATGTTTTTTGGAGGTACTTCTATACTTATTATGGTAGGAGTGGTTTTAGATACGTTACAGCAGATTGAATCCTATCTTTTGAACCGACAAATGGATGGATTGATGGAAGGATCAAGGGTTAAAGGAAGACGTATGCCAAACGAATTATCTGGTTTTTAATATGGCTAAACAATCTTCCATAGAACAAGATGGGGTGATCATTGAGGCGCTCTCAAACGCAATGTTTAGAGTAGAGCTTGAAAATGGCCTCGTGATAACAGCACATATTTCAGGAAAAATGAGGATGTTCTACATTAAAATTCTTCCTGGAGATCGGGTAAAAGTGGAGATGTCTCCATATGACCTAACAAAAGGTAGAATTTCATTTCGATATAAATAATATTCAATAATCAACTCATGAAAGTTAGAGCGTCAGTTAAAAAAAGAACGGCAGATTGTAAAATCGTTAAAAGAAAAGGAAGGGTTTATGTGATAAACAAGAAGAACCCAAAATTAAAACAAAGACAAGGTTAATATTATGGCTCGTATTGCAGGAATAGACTTGCCGAAAAACAAAAGAGGGGTTATTGGTTTAACCTACATTTTCGGTATTGGAAGAAGTACTTCAAAAAAGATTTTGAATAACAACGGTATTGATGAAAATATCAAGGTACAGGATTGGAACGATGACCAATTGGCTGCGATCCGAATTTCAGTAAATGAAATCAAAACCGAAGGTCAGCTAAGATCGGAAATACAGCTGAATATTAAACGTCTTATGGATATTGGTTGTCAGCGTGGAATTAGACATCGTTTAGGTTTACCACTTCGAGGGCAACGAACCAAAAACAATTCCAGAACAAGAAAAGGAAGAAGAAAAACAGTCGCTAACAAGAAAAAAGCAACTAAATAATAGTTGGTAAGATATGGCAAAGTCAAATCAAAAAAAGAAAAAGAACGTTAAAGTAGATCCTACTGGTGAAGCACACATTCAAGCAACGTTCAACAATGTAATTATTTCCCTTACAAATAACGCAGGTCAAGTTATTTCTTGGTCTTCTGCGGGAAAAATGGGATTTAAAGGATCAAAGAAAAACACCCCCTATGCAGCACAGGTTTCGGCTGAAGACGCTTCTAAAGAGGCTCACGATTCTGGACTGAGAAGAGTGAAAGTGTTTGTTAAAGGTCCAGGAGCAGGTCGGGAATCAGCTATTAGGGCGATTCATAACTCAGGAATTGAAGTTACGGAAATAGTGGATGTTACTCCAATGCCGCACAATGGATGCCGTCCACCTAAACGAAGAAGAGTATAATAATTATTTATCAATCGCACAGGGGTAATAGGTCATCGAAGGATAAGCCTTAATTCATGACTCCCTGTCAAATTAAACTAAAATGGCAAGATACAGAGGACCAAAGTCAAAAATTGCGCGTCGCTTTCGCGATCCGATATTCGGACCAGATAAAGCGTTAGACAGACGTAGTTACGGACCCGGCCAACATGGCCCGGCAAAAAGAAGAGGTGGAAAGCAGTCAGAATATGCAATCCAGCTTGGTGAAAAACAAAAAGCGAAATACACCTACGGAATTTTAGAAAAGCAATTCTCGAATATTTTCAAGAAAGCTTCTCGAATGAAGGGAATTACAGGTGAAAACTTATTACAGTTGTGTGAAGCGCGCCTAGACAATACCGTTTTTCGATTTGGTATTGCACCAAGCCGAAGAGCAGCTAGGCAATTGGTTTCTCACAGACATATCACAGTAAATGGCGATGTGGTGAACATTCCTTCTTACACACTTCGCATTGGTGATGTTGTCGGAGTAAGAGAAAAATCTAAGTCGCTGGAGGCGATTAGCTCTTCGCTCAACTCAAACCGTAAAAAGTTTGATTGGTTGGATTGGAACAATCAAGATATGACAGGAAAAATACTAAGTACCCCATCGAGGGAAATGATTCCTGAAAACATTAAAGAACAACTAATCGTTGAATTGTACTCTAAATAAAAACTAAGCAATAATATGGCTATTTTAGATTTTCAAAAGCCTGACAAGGTAATCATGATCCAGTCCGACGAATATCACGGACAATTCGAATTCAGACCTCTTGAACCTGGTTATGGAATTACGGTCGGTAACTCTCTTCGTCGTATTTTGCTTTCTTCTTTGGAGGGATTCGCAATTGCTTCTGTTCGAATTGAAGGCGTGGACCACGAGTTCTCAACCATGAAAGGAGTAGTGGAGGACGTAACAGAAATCATTCTAAACCTAAAGCAAGTTCGTTTCAAGCAACAGATTGAAGGAACCGATCACGAAACAGTACTCATTTCTCTGTCTGGTCAGAAGCAGTTTACTGCAGGCGATATCGGTAAGTTTACTTCCGCATTTCAAGTGTTGAATACAGGTCATGTTATCTGTAACATGGAGCCTACTGTCAAATTGGAAATTGAGTTGCAGATTACCAAAGGTAGAGGTTATGTTCCTGCAGAAGAAAATAAAAACGCAGCTGCCTCTTTCGGTACAATTTTCATCGATACGATTTTTACTCCCATCAAAAACGTGAAATACGTCATTGAGAACTATCGGGTAGAACAAAAAACGGATTACGAAAAACTGGTGCTAGACATCACAACCGATGGATCAGTTCATCCCAAAGATGCCTTAAAAGAAGCAGCAAAAATTCTCATTCATCATTTCATGCTTTTCTCTGATGAAAGAATTACACTGGACAGCGAAGTGAAAGCGGAGACAGAAGAATTCGATGAGACTTCCCTTCACATGCGTCAGTTGCTTAAAACCAAATTGGTAGATATGGATCTATCCGTTAGGGCATTGAATTGTTTGAAAGCAGCAGATGTGGAAACACTCGGTGACCTGGTTTCCTACAACAAAAATGACTTATTGAAGTTCCGCAATTTTGGTAAAAAATCCTTAACGGAACTTGAAGACTTGGTGGACAACAAAGGCCTTACTTTCGGAATGAATGTGGCCAAATACAAATTAGACAAAGACTAAAATCATTTAACATGAGACACGGTAATAAAGTCAATAACCTTGGGAGAAAAGCTGCGCATAGAAAAGCAATGCTTTCCAACATGGCGTGTTCCCTGATTGAGCATAAACGAATCAACACAACAGTTGCCAAGGCCAAAGCACTCAGAGGGTATGTAGAGCCGCTATTGACAAAATCAAAATCAGATTCTACCCATTCGAGAAGAACGGTATTCAGCTACCTGCAAAATAAGGATATTGTAACTGAACTTTTCCGGGAAGTAGCTCCTAAAATTGCAGAAAGAAATGGCGGATATACGCGCATTATTCGGACGGGTTTCCGTTTGGGGGATAATGCCGAAATGTGCTTGATTGAGCTTGTAGATTTCAATGAAATTTATACGAAAGAAACAACCAAGAAAACCACCCGTCGTTCTAGAAGAGGCACTGGTGCCAAGAAAGACGACGTCAATCAACCAGAAGCTCACACGGAAGAAACCGATTCTGCAGAAGGTGTAACTGATGCTGAAATTGTTTCGGAAGAAACAACTGCAGATGAAGTAGTAGCACCCGAGCATGAAGGAGAAGCAGACATCGTAGAAGCCAAAGTAGAGGACACCACTCAAGAACCTGCGGACCAAAAAGAAGCAAATGAGGAAACATCCTCAGAGAATGAAACCGAAGGTGCTTCGGAAGATAAAAAAGATTAACTCTTGTGAGTTTAAAATTTGAGGGATGCCAATTCGGTATCCCTTTTTTTTAACCCATAATTCAACCTGTTTCCCTAACTTTGTAAAAAATTCCAAATGGATCATCGAACACCCGCCGTTTTATTGCTAGCTGATGGTACTTCTTTTCATGGCCTAAGTACGGGAAAAATTGGAACAACAACTGGTGAAATTGCATTTAATACAGGTATGACTGGTTACCAGGAGGTATTCACGGATCCTTCTTATTTAGGTCAGATTTTAATAATGACAACCGCTCATATTGGAAACTACGGAGTAAACAAGGAAGAAGTAGAGTCGGATTCAATCAAGATTGCTGGCCTTGTAACAAAAAAATTTGCAGAACATTATTCAAGACCTTCCGCAAATGGTTCACTTGAACATTTGATGGTTGAAAATGAAACTGTTGGAATTACGGACATCGACACACGGGCGCTTGTGCGACATATTCGTCACAAGGGGGCAATGAACGCAATTATATCATCTGAGATTTCTGATCTTTCAATACTAAAAAAAAGGTTAGCCGATGCCCCTTCGATGGATGGCTTGGAATTGGCTTCTAAAGTATCAACACATGTCAGTTATGAGGTACAGTCTTCCGAAAATTTATACCGTGTTGCCCTCATTGACTTTGGTGTTAAACAAAACATCATTCGTTGCCTGACCGATCGCAATTGCTCCGTTACCGTTTTTCCTTTCAATGCATCATTGGACGAGGTTAAAAACAGTCGACCTGATGGGATTATGTTATCTAACGGCCCCGGTGATCCCTCAGCCATGCACGAGTCCATTGAATTGGTGAAACAATTGGTGGAGCTAAATATCCCCATTTTTGGTATTTGCCTCGGTCATCAGGTCTTAGCCTTAAGCCAAGGATTGAAAACTGAAAAAATGTTCAATGGTCATCGCGGTATCAATCACCCAATAATGAATTTGAAAACGGGTAAAGGTGAAATTACTTCTCAAAATCATGGCTTTGTAATTTCAAATGAGAGTGTTAGCCTCAATCCATCTATCGATGTAACACACCGTCATTTAAATGACAATACCATAGCGGGAATAGAAATCAAAGGAAAAGCCGTTTTCTCAGTGCAATATCATCCAGAAGCGTCCGCAGGTCCGCATGATTCGCGCTATCTTTTCGATCAATTTATTGAAAACATTAAAACACACATGGCATGAGCTATATTGAAAGAATCATTGGAAGACAAATTTTAGATTCAAGGGGAAATCCTACCGTTGAAGTGGACGTAATTACCACAAATGGGATTCTTGGTCGAGCTGCAGTGCCATCAGGTGCTTCCACGGGCGTACATGAGGCTGTAGAATTAAGGGATGGTGACAATAATTTTTACCTTGGAAAAGGGGTTTTGAATGCGGTAAAAAACATCAATACCACCATCAACGAAGCCTTGCACGGAATGGATATTTTCGATCAGAAAGCAATCGACACCTTGATGATTCGCTTGGATAATACAGAAAATAAATCGGAACTTGGGGCAAATGCCATCTTGGGCGTTTCATTGGCTGTATCTAAAGCGGCTGCTCATGAAGCAGGATTGAGTTTGTACAAATATGTCGGCGGTGTTGGTGCTGTAACCATGCCAGTTCCAATGATGAATATTTTAAATGGAGGTACCCATGCCGATAACCTTATAGATATCCAAGAGTTCATGGTTATGCCCTTCGGAGCATCTTCCTTCTCAGAAGGCTTAAGGTGGGGTACGGAAGTTTTTCATCATTTGAAAAGTGTCCTCAAAAAGAGAGGCATGTCCACAAATGTGGGGGACGAAGGAGGTTTCGCGCCGAATTTAGGCTCAAATGAGGAAGCCATTCAAGTGGTTATAGAAGCTATAGAGAAGGCTGGATTTATACCAGGTGAAGACATGTATATCTCCGTTGATGCTGCTTCTTCTGAATTTTTTGATACCGAAAAAGGC
Source organism: Crocinitomicaceae bacterium (assembly GCA_044372835.1). GTDB lineage: Bacteria > Bacteroidota > Bacteroidia > Flavobacteriales_D > Crocinitomicaceae > M0103. Next base: position 40,956 of record JBILRE010000002.1, read on the forward strand.
TACTATAAATTGCAATCGACTAACCAAGTGCTGACTTCTGAAGAAATGGTGTCATTCTGGAAAGATTGGGTGCAAAAGTACCCACTAATTTCAATAGAAGATGGTTTTGCTGAGGACGATTGGGCTGGATGGAAATTGGCGTCGCAAGAACTTGGTCATAAGGTTCAATTAGTGGGCGACGATCTTTTTGTAACGAACACAAAACGTTTGCAGCGCGGAATAACCGAAGGAATTGCGAATTCTATTTTGGTTAAAGTCAATCAGATTGGGTCCCTTACCGAAACAATTGAAGCGGTAAACTTGGCGACTAGAAACGGATATAGTTCTGTTATGAGCCATCGAAGTGGTGAAACAGAGGATAGTACCATCTCAGATTTGGCCGTTGCCCTTAATACAGGTCAAATAAAAACAGGTTCGGCTTCAAGAAGTGACCGCATGGCCAAATACAACCAACTTTTACGTATCGAGGAGGAGTTAGGAGACGCAGCTGTCTATCCTGGAAAAAACTTTAGGTTTCTTTAGAAATCTATCCAATCTTAAACAGATCAATAAAGGATTTTTTCAGGTGGTATAATTGCCTTATCTGAACAGAGAAACGTGCCCTTGAATAACGGATTTCTTCCCAGTTTCTGGTACTCCGTAGGAAGCTTTCCATGTGTAAATGCCTTCTGGACAAATACGTCCATTGTACGAGCCATCCCATCCGATACTTGGATCTTTTGATTCCCAGATCAGTTCGCCCCATCGGTTGTAAATCAATAATTCAAAGTCGTAGGGATCAAAACCATCAGTGAAAATTGGGAGCCAATTTTGGTTGTATTCGTCGTTGTCCGGTGTGAAGGCATTAGGAATAAAGATTAGCTCTTGTGGGCAATCTTGAATCGTAATATCGTAATCTACCGGTAAGGAAACACATCCGTTTTCTGAAACTGTTGCTGCTAGAACAAAGCCTCCAGCCGTGGTCCATGTAATGGAATATTCCTGGGATTGAATGGAATCTCCACCAAAGTACCAAGTAATTAACCCACCCGTAGTAGACGCATTGTAGGTACTTACCAATTCGGTTCCCTCGCATACTTCACTGAATTGGCTGTTAGTTGCCCCGAGGTTGTTGTAAATGTAATTAACAACAGGTCTTGGAAATACCGTCACTGTCGTACTGGCATCGAAGGTACAATTGGATTGCTCATATTCATAGTCCAAGGTATTAACCCCGACCAATGTGGCATCCGGACAGAACTGCCCTCCCGTTACACCAACCCCAGTGATCAGTCCACCGCTCGGAGAAACGGAAATAGGAACGCAATCATTATATTCACATAATGGGCTAATTACACTGATTGTTGGAAAAACTTGTAATACGACTAAGTCAAAGGTAGAAGCTTGACTTTCGCATCCATTGATGTCTATTCCGATAACAGAAAGGGCATTAGGATAAGACCCACCGCTTTCGGAAGATACATCTAAATTAATAGAGGAGGTACCTTGTCCTTGGGTAATTTGACCCGATGTGGCTGTCCAATCATATGTCAAACTAGGGAATGAACTGGAGATGCTGTATGCATTCGTAGTTGACCCAAAACAAACGGTATCCGAACCTGTGATTTGGTTGATTGTAATCTCAGCTGGTTCATTTATATTGATGGAACCTTGCGCAGGGCAATTGTTTGCGTCGAGTACAATTACATCGTAGTTCCCATCGCACAAGCCGGTTGCAACTTGTGTTATTTGCCCATTCGACCATTGAAAAGTGTATGGAGCCACCCCATCGTTTGGAGTTACATCGGCCTCTCCATCACAAAACCCAAAACATGTGGGGTCTGTGGAACTTAGTGTTGGAGCTAAAAGCGGAGGTGGATTGTTAATGACGATGGTTGAGTCATAGGTACACCCAGCGGCATCGGACATATTGAACGTGTAATTTCCTGGGCATAAACTGGCTATCGAAAAGGAATTCCCCTGAGCACCCCATGAAATGGTGATAGCGCCAGTTCCACCAACTGGAGTAACTGAAATGGTACCATCACAGTCATTATTGCATATAGGATCTACCGCAACCACATCCGGTGTAGGTAAACTTGCAGGTCCAGGTTGAACGAATACCGTATCAGGAGGCAGTCCACCAATGCTGTTGCATTGAGACCAACCGGCGTTGCAAAGTGGGTAAACAGGTCGACAGACATAATTGGCACCTGCCGCAGGCGGAGCAACAGTTATTGTTGTACCTGTTCCAATGGGTGCCGGGTTTCCAACCTGATACCACGTTGGTACTGCTACAACAGGAGGACCATTTGGTGTGTATCGAACGGCATTGTTATTAGTCGTCCATTGGGTCGAGTTTCGTCCTGCCACTGTTACCGCAGCACTTCCGGCCAAATTATGTATGCCCTGAACGGCAGTCCCCCCAGCCCAAGCCGGGCAATTTGGTTTGGATTGAATGTGGTTTTCAATGAAATTGGTGGATTCATAAATGACAATGTGAAACGTTCCTTGAAGGTTTGTGCATGAGAACATAGGAACACCAATCCAGCTTACCACTAGTTTCCGACAGGGTGCTACTCCTTGCACTTGATAACGAATCTGCCCACCAACTCCTGGGTGCCAATCTTGCCAAGGCCCCATGATGCAATTCTTTGGTACATTTCCAGCTGCATTGGGAATGGTAACAGAAGCAAATGTAGTTGGTTGTCCAGCTGAAAAAGAAATCCACCCATTGGAACCAACATAAAATTGCGTGTAGGTTTGGCCGTAATAACAAAAATTAAATCCAATGTTAAAAGGACCTTGCTGAGAATCATCGGACATGAATAATTGTGTTCCAGTATTTGTCTGGGCTACATATGGAATGTTTTGAACGGTGTAAGCCGTTGTCTGGTTGGGACTTTGTCCGGGAACGCATTGACTGAAATCCGCAGTTAATGTGGTGGAGGTAACACCACAGGGAAGAATCTGATCAGGACCTAAATTAGGGCAAAATTGTCCAAAGGTGATTCCAGTTGATAAACTCAATAAAAGTAGTATTCGCTTCATGACATCACAGACGGAAAAGATGATGTTTGGTTGCCTTGTAAAAAAGAAAAATTTCAATTGGTTTATGCGTTTGAAAAGTCGGTTGGAAAATTCACGCACAAATTTGGTGAAGTTTAGAAAATTTAGGAGTATTCGGTCTAATTAAGTCCAGCAGTGGTTTCATCAAATAATTGTAAAAAACGGTTTTTTTTGTTAAGCCTTTTTGAATGATGAATGTTACAGAACCTAACCTCTTATTTGTCAAGCTTCGTTTTATTGGTTGTTTGTTCCAAAACTTTTTGACTAGGAATGATAATCCACGATTTTAATTCCGCATTCTTTTGGTAAGAATTTATTGTCAGGCTAAAAATGAGGATGAAAGGACGACGTTTCGAGCAAACAATGAATCAAAAAGTTCAGTGGTCGACTGAATAGGACAAATTGAATAAACGTCAAACAAATAACATAATGGAGGATACCGCAATCATACGTCACTTACACTATGTTTGGTGGGCAATACTGGGCTCGAACCAGTGACCCCTACCTTGTCGAGGTAGTGCTCTAAACCAACTGAGCTAATTGCCCTTTTTAAAAACGTGCCACAAATGTACGTTCTTTTGCTTTACCTTGGTTCATCCAATTTACTTTTTTGGTTCATCAAAAAAGAAGGTAGTCAACAATAAATGGAGCGAAAGGTCATTCGCCTGCATTTATTGTTTAACTTAGATGAAGAATAATTAAAAAAACCTTTATGAAAACATTTCGACTTCTTTTGTTATCGGCGCTTTTGCTTACTTCCTTGAGCTCATGTGATTTTTTGAGTTTTCTTAAAAGCACCGGTATCGAAGGCACAGAAAACATTCCAAATGTCGGTCAAACGTGCAACCAATGTGGCTCAACTAATACCATCGAGCAAAATGGTGTAACGGTTTGTTCTGATTGCGGTGTACAAGTTCAGATTCCGATGAACGGAAATTAATCCGAAAGGATGAAGCTATATTCTGGAATCGTAGGTTTATCAAAAGAACCTTTCACAACCGTCTTGACTCTTTTCGAGTAATTTTCGCCCTCGTATTGAGGATGTCTTCGTTGAAAGGTCTTTTAGACGAACACTTAATAGAAAGTACTATTTGGTCATTTAAGTACTTCACGTTATTTATGTGCTTTTTCTTTCCGTTGATTTCAATTTGGGTTGAAATTCATACTTTGGGTTAAAACAAACCAAGTACTAGTATGTTTTACTCAACGATTTACCTTATTTTTGCGTTTCATTAACAAATCAAAAACAGTAATTATGACGAAACATTTATACAAACGTGTTTTATCACTTCTTGTTCTGATGCTGTTGAATGCCGGCTTTTTGTCGCTTTCCTATGCTCAGTTATCAGGAGTCAAAACCATTCCAACGGATTATGCCTCTATTGCTGCGTTCGTAGCGGATGTCAATTTGCAAGGAGTAGGTCCCGGAGGTGTAACGCTTGATGTTCCTTCAGGACACACTGAAACAGCTCCTGTATCTGGGATTCAGTTAACCGCTTCGGGCACGGCTGGAAATCCAATCATCATCCAAAAAGCAGGTTTTGGAACCAATCCGCTCATCACGGCAGGTGCTGGAGGAACAGGGACACCAGGAATTGCCATTCAGGATGGTGTTTTTGCTCTCATTGGCAGTGATTATGTCACGATTGATGGTATTGATATCAATGATCCGAATACGACCAACCCATCTACTATGGAATGGGGTTATGGACTTTTCAAATTAAGTTCCACAGATGGTTGTCAAAACAACATTATTCGCAATTGTACGGTCACTTTAAACCGTGTGAACAATGTGGCAGGTTTAACAACTTCGTTTGATGGTTCAAAGGGTATTAACATGACCAATGCGCTCATTACTACTCAAACAACGGTAGTTACGGTAACTTCTCCAGCTGGTTCCAATTCGTTCAACCAGTTTTACTCCAATACAATTCAAAATGTGAACCTCGGAATTGTTCTAGCCGGTTTTGCAGACGTGTCCCCTTTTGCTAATGCTGACACAGGCAACGACATTGGTGGTAACTCCGTATTAACGGGGAATACGATCGTCAATTTTGGAGGGGGGGCTGCGGCAACAAATCCAGCTGCCGGTGTACGAACATCAAGTCAATACAACTTGAACGTGTCATACAATACCATCAACAATAATAATGGTTCCGGTGTAAACCACGTATCAACACTTAGGGGAATATTAATCGGAACTGCGACTTCAGCATCAGCCACGTTAAATAATAACACGTTAACGATCGTTTCTGGCGCTGCGACCTCCCTAATGGAGGGGATTTCGAATGCCTCAGGTTCCACAGCAGCATCCAATACGATTAACATAAACAACAACACGGTTCGTGTTGCTTATCCTACGGCCACTTCAGGGGCACTCAATGCCATTATTAATACAGCCTCTGCACAAACAGTTAATATTAATGGAAACACTGTATCCAATGTGCCTTCCTTACCGGCAGCTTCTAATGTCTTAGCGGGTACAGGAACCATGGTCCTACTCGATGGTGGTTCTCCGGTAACCGTTACGATGTCGGATAACACAATTTCAGATTTAAACCGTACTTCGGCTACTTCTGGGTCGTTTAGGGCAATAAGGATTGTAAGTCCTACTAACGCTATCATATCAGATAACCTCGTTGAGAACTTGGCTTATACGAATGTTACCTCTACTGGTGGTATTGATGGATTTTATAGTTTATCAAGTGCAGTGAACGTGACACTCAACAACAACATTATAAGAAACCTTTCTACTTCTACAACCGGTACTATAAATGGTATTAGAGAGTATGGTATAGCTGGTAATAAATTCATTACCAATAACCAGATTTATGGTTTTTCTACGACCACAGGTGGTGCAGGCGGTGCCACATTTAACGGTGTCTTTTGTTCAGCGGGTACGATTACCATTTCAGGGAATTCAATTTACGCGTTGAATTCTACGGGAACAACCGGTGGGACAGGTGGAGCAATTAACGGTATTCAAATTTCAATTACTACATCTCCTTGGAATATCTTTAAAAACAGAATATACGGCCTTTCCACCAATTCAACAGCAACCGCTACGTTGGTCAATGGAATTTTAGCCGGTTCTGGAGGGGGTAACATTCACAACAATACCATAGGTGACTTAACTGTGGGAGTTGGAAATGGAACAGATGCCATTCGAGGAATTTCACTCACCTCTACAACAGCTGCTACTTCAATTGGTGTTTTTTATAACTCGATCTATTTGAGTGCTGTTGCGACAGGAACCAATTTTGGTTCTTCGGGGATTTTTCATACCGGAAGCCTCACGGCTACCACTGCGGTGTTAAATTTACGCAATAACATTATCATCAACGAATCCACGCCTAATGGAACTGGTTTGTCCGTAGCGTTTAGACGTGGAACAGCGAATGCGACCAATATGGCTGCGACCACTAACAATAACTTAATTTACGCAGGAACTCCAGGTGCGAATAAATTAGTTTACACAGACGGAACCACGCCGCAACAAACTTTAGCAGGTTACCAGACAGTGGTGCTTCCTATTGGTCATGATCTCAACTCAATGACAGGTGAAGCGGCCTTTACAGGTGCGGGATATGGTGCTCCAGGGAACTTTTTCATCAGTTTGAGTGGTTCTGCTAACGAATTTTTACAGCCAGTTACTGGAATAACAACTCAGGTAGAAAGTGGTGCGCAAAACATTACCACTCCCTCTATCGTTGACGATTTCTTGAACGTAACCCGTGCTGGAAATGCAGGGTATTCTGGTCTTGGGTCGAATCCTGACATAGGAGCGTATGAATTTGATGGCGTTTCTCCTGCGCCGGTGATTGTATTGAATTCCGTAACACCTCCGACATCGGCACAATGTGTTTCCAGTAGCCGTTTGGTTTCTGTCGAAATTACAACCTTCTCAGGAACGATAACAGGTGCAAACCTTCTTCACTCTGTGAATGGTGTACCACAAGCAGGTATAGCCATGACCAATACAGCAGGTAACACATGGACAGCTACGATACCTGCTCCTACTCCCGCTAATGCCACTATTGTTTGGGCGGTGACTGCATCCAATTCAATAGGTTTGAACAGTTCTTACAACGGAGTTTCATATTCTGATGAACCATTAACAGGTTTTACGGCAAGTATTTCATCTACGTTAAGTACGGTTTGTGCAGGATCTAATAGCACTTTGCTGGCGACACTTTCAAACACCAATGTTCAAACGTACACCGCACCTCCTGCCGTTACGAATCCTCTAGTTGACGAGGACCTACGTAACATCACAATCACTCAGGGGGCGACTACGGTACTGAATAATACAAGTATTTACAATTCCTTTGTAGGAACCATCGGTACGGCAACAGGAACGCTTGGAAGTTACTCCAATTTTACAAGTTTCCCTCCAACTACCTTGTTGGCAGGACAGACATATAATCTTTCAACGACAGTGGCAGATAGCAATGACTTAAGCTATTTTGACAAAGCAGTAGGTGTTTATATTGACTACAACCGGAATGGATTATTTAACGATCCAGGAGAAAATGTATATGTCTCTCCGCTTTCCCCAACACCTCAAACATCTTTGTTTACGTTTACTGGATCCTTCGTAGTTCCTTCCAATATAAGTAATGGATTGACAAGGATGCGCGTTATCGCTAATGAGGGATCTATCACTGGACCAACAATGATTGTCTCATACGGTGAATATGAAGATTATACCATTTTGTTGAGTGGTTCAACTGCTGGTATTAGTGCGGTATCCTGGTCTGATGGCACAACTACTGTGGGTACAACGAATCCTATTACCGTGAACCCAACTCTTACTACTACTTACACTGCAAATATTACGGCATTCGGTTGTCCTTTTGCACCGGCTCCCACTGCTACCATAACGGTAAACCCATTGCCATCAGCACCTACGGCAGCTAACAGTCTTCAATGCGGTACGCAGATTCCAACGGCGAGCGTAACCTCAACTTCAGGACTTACTTCGCCAACGTTCAAATGGTACGATGCACCTACGAGTGGAGCGGTTTTACAAAACAGTAGTTCTTCTACTTTTACTTCCAATGTTTCAGCAACAACCACTTTTTATGTAAGCGAGCTTAATGGGACCACTGGTTGTGAGTCAGCCCGCACCCCAGTGACAGTTACCGTTCAGACTGCTGATAACATTACAGCGTCTATTACATCTGCAACTACAATTTGTATCGGAGGGTCTGTAACGTTGAGCGCGGCAAATGCGAACCCAACACCAAATCAAACGTACACCTACACTTGGTCGGGTACAGCGGGAAGCGGCATCACTCTTCCGATAATAGGAAGTACGGTAACCGTAACTCCTACTTCAGCTGGAAATTACACATACAGCCTTTCGGGAGTAGATGGCGGTTGTAATGCAGTAGCTCAAGTTTCTGTTACAGTTGACCCGTTTTTAGCATCGGTCACACCGGTGGCTGCAACGTGTAACGGCTTGGCAAACGGAACATTTACCCAGGGAACATCCACTTGTGGTACGTTACCATATACCTATTCAATTGATGGTGGAACGACCTTTACTGCAATTCCAACCAACTTGGCTGCAGGAAGCTACACGGTCATCGTAAAAGATGCAAATAACTTTACGACTGCCGGTCAATCCATCACCATTACGGAGCCGTCTACAACCATTTCGGTTCCAACAGTGACCAATGCTTCTGCATGTGTGAACGATTTGACTGCAAATGTTTCAGGGACTTCCTTCACTAGTGTACCAACACCGGGATCGGTTACTGTAAGCTTCAACCTTGCAGCACAACCGACGGAAGTGAGTGCGAACACATTCCCAGCTTCGGTTGCTGCCGGACCAAACAGTATTATGACGGCCACTATGCCTGCATTGCCTGTTGGGGCAACTATAACCGGAGCGACTTTCACCTATCCTGGTCTAACGGCCTTAGGTGGTTCTTGGAGAAGTGACCTCGGGTTTGGCTTTACAGGTTCAGTCAACGCGCCTTATGCGTCCGGAACTGGTGCTGCCAATAGCGCAGGGGTATTCGATTATTCGCGTGCGTTGGCTGCTGGAACAATAACCAGTGCTGGAGGAGCTGTAAACGTTCATTATTTTGATTTGTATAACGACAATGCAGGAGCTGAAGCAACATTCCCTACAGGGAATGGCATCGCAACATTAGTTATCAACTATACGACTCCAACACCTGCAACCGTTACTTGGTGGGATGCGCCTACCGGTGGTAACCAAGTTGGTGCTGGAGCGACACTGAATGCCGTTGGAACTTCTGTTTTACCAAACACAACAACTGCAGGTATTTACACGCTTTACGCACAAGGTCAAAATGGTACGTGCCCAAGCCCTTCACGGGCAACGGCAACTGTGACCGTAAATGTTTTGCCATCGGTTGATGCAGGTCTAGATCAAGCGGTATGTGCTGGTACAACGGTCACTTTAACAGCGACAGGTGCGAACACTTTTTCATGGACGCCAACTGCGCAAAATGGTGTCGGTTTCGTGCCAACAACCACGGGTAATTTCACTGTGATCGGTTTAAACACAACCACGGGTTGTTCGAACACGGATGTTGTGACCGTAACAGTTAACAACTTGCCTATTGTAAATGCTGGTCAGGACTCGTCGATTTGTATTGGACAGGGGATAGCGCTCAATGGAGCAGGAGCTACCACTTACTCTTGGAACAATGGCATTACAAATGGACTTTCGTTCAACCCATCTTCCACAGCAACCTATACCGTAACTGGTACTGACGCGAATGGTTGTACAGCTATTGACTCACTTGTGTTGACTGTGAATGCGTTGCCGACCATAAATGCGGGACTTGATACATCCGTTTGTTCAGCAACATTATACACACTTACAGGTTCTGGAGGGGTAAGTTACACATGGAACAATGGGGTTCAGGATGGTGTGGCGTTTTCTGTCAATGCCACCACTGTTTACACAGTAACAGGATTGGACGCCAATGGATGTCAAAATACAGATGACGTTCAGATAACTACTTTATCATTGCCTACAGTAAGTGCAGGTCTTGATTTCAGTGCGTGCTTGAACGATTCTGTTAGCTTGACTGGAAGTGGTGCTGTTGCCTATATTTGGGATAACAACGTTACTGATGGTGTACCATTTATATTGACTGCTACAACAACGTTCTTCGTTACAGGTACAGATGCAAATGGATGTGAAAATGTGGATACTGTGGTCGTTACAGCCAATGCTCTTCCTACTGTTAATGCGGGAATCGATGTGGTACAATGTGATGATCAAAATGTTACTTTAACTGCTACAGGAGGTATATCATACAATTGGACAAACGGAGTACAAAATGGCGTTTCGTTCCAAGCGCCATTCGGTTCAACGGTGTATTCAGTATCCGGAACAGATGCGAACGGATGTTCAAACACGGATGATGTGCAGGTAACGATTAACACGGCTCCTATTGCAGTGGCAACTCTATCGAATGCAGTGAATTTAACAGCTGCACCGTTTGGTGCGACTTATCAATGGATTGATTGCTCAAACAACAGTGCAATTAATGGTGCAACTGATTCAGTCTTTACCGCTAGTCAGAATGGATCATATGCCGTTGTTGTTACGATTGGTGGAGGGTGTGCAGATACATCTGATTGTGTATTGGTTGATCAGGTTGGTCTTGATACACAGCTAGTGGAATCTGGAATTACCGTTTATCCGAATCCGACGTTGGATTTCTTCCAAGTTAAGTTCAGCCAAGTTGAAAAACTATCGGCGATTGTATTTGACCTTCAAGGAAAGGAAATCATGCATTTCAATTCTATTTTAACGGGTGATAAAATCGACTTGTCACGGTTTGACCGCGGTGTTTATACCGTTGAGTTTACCGATACAGAAGGTCGTAAATTAACCAAAAGAGTTATCAAGGATTAACCTTAAAAAAACGAGCCGCATGCGGCTCGTTTTTTTTATGCTTGTTTTTTCAATTCAACAGGTATTAGTCTGCCGTCTTTAAAAGCTGTAAAAACGCCGGACTTTCCACTTATCATCCATTCGACTGCCTGTTTTCCCATTTTGAAGCCCATGGTCCGATCATGGGCTGTTGGACTTCCTCCTCTTTGAATGTGGCCTAAGACACTGTGCCTTACGCTTAATTCAGGATGGATAAGTTGAAGTTTTTTCAAAAGTTCTAGCGCTCCTCCTGTTTCGTCTCCTTCGGCTACAATGATTATTTTCCCTCTTTTAAGTTGTTGAAAATTACCTGCCTCTCTCATTAACTTTTTTGTGTCCGTGAGATGTTCGGGTATTAATAAAAAATCAGCACCTGAGCTTAAAGCAATTTCCTCTGCTAGTTTGCCTGAGTGCCTGCCCATGACTTCAACGATAAAAAAGCGGTGGTGACTGCTGGCTGTATCCCTTATTTTATCAATAGCATTCATAGCATTGTTTACCGCTGTATCGAATCCAATACAGTAATCTGTGTCATCGACATCGTTGTCAATTGTTGATGGAATTCCGATAATTGGTATGTTCATCTCGCCCCAAAGTTCTTTGGCCCCTGAAAAGGTTCCGTCTCCACCTGCCACAATTAATCCATCGATTTTAGCCTGATGAAGGTAGTGAATTGCTTTCGATCGTGTTGATTTGTCTAAAAACTCCTTGCAGCGCCCCGCGCCCAAAAATGTACCTCCCCGGTCAATGAGCGGATACGCTTCATGCGTTGTTAAATTCCTGTTTTTTCCTTCGATAAGTCCTTTGTATCCGTCTATAATTCCAACTGGAAGGATGTTTTGATCAACGCAAGAAAGCACAAAGGATCGAATGCAGGCGTTCATTCCAGGGGCATCGCCACCTGATGTGAGCATCGCTATTTTTTTCATGACCAATAAGGTAGGTAAAGAAAGGAAAGAAACGTTTATGGAATCAACCAGTTTTCGCATCTTTACGTGGAATGTTTGGATGGCAACTCAAAAAATACCGCAAACTAACAGATGAGGCTTTGGTCCAACTGTTTAAACAAACACAGGATAAATCTTGTGTTGGGGTGTTGTATGAACGCTATGCCCATCTGGTATTAGGTTCATGTATTCACTTCGTTAAACGTACTGCAGAGGCTGAGGATATCACCTCAGGTATTTTCGAACATTTACATGAAAAATTACTGAAGCACGAAGTGACATATTTTAAGTCATGGTTATTCATGGTCACTCGAAATGAGTGCATGATGCATTTTCGAAGGACAAAAAAGCAAGGATATCAAGTTGAAATTCCAACGGAGTTGTTGGAAGATGACATAGAGGATTCCTACAGCATTGAATCTAGGTTGTCTTTGGTGGAAGGAGTTCTGTCAGAGCTAAAAGAGATGCAACGAATTTGCCTTCACTATTTTTATTTTGATCAGTTGTCGTATGAACAAATCAGCGAAAAAATGAACATACCGATAAAGGAAGTAAAGAGCCATTTACAGAATGGAAAACGAAATTTAAAAATTCGCTTAAACGAACGAGATGAATTTAAAGACTAAAGGGGGGGAAATAAATCCAGGACTGAGCAGGACAGATATTGAAAAGTACCTTTCAACATCAGATCATACTGTTAAAAACACCATCGAACGAAAAGCTCAGCAGCATACTATGGATGAGTCTGCGTTGGAAGGGTGGATTGCCAATCCTACCTTAGGCCATTCACTTCAAAGGCTTGACAAGAAATTTAAACCTAGTATGCTTCATCCAACTCTTTTGGTTGTTGTTACAGGTGCAATTGTTCTTTTAGTGGCGGTTTCTTTACAGTATTGGGGAAAGTCGAAAGGTGCATCGATTAAGGCAACGGAAAAGGAAAAGATTGAAGATTCAATAGCAGTGCATCAGAAGGTGGCAATCCCAAAAGAGATTGCTCGTATGGAGGTGTTACCCGCAAGTAAGCAAATTCTTCCTTCGCGACTAAAGGAGGAGTTTGAACAAAAGTTGGAGCGTGGAACAGGAAATTTCATTTACTCGGTCGATTTTAACGATTTTCAGTTTCCTGAAGACCAGAAACTGGATGAAATACCTTTGATAAAGAGCCAGCCTATTCTCGGGAAAGAAGTTGCTTACCATGGTTTCAAGCTCTTGGATTATCGTGCTTATAGGTCCAAACCTGTAGTGAAAATTTCCGTGCACGTATTAACCGGAACTTCTGCGGATCAAGAAATGGGATCGATGATGAACGATGAGTTTTCAAAGCCGACAAGAGAAGTCCCCTATATTGAGTACATTGAGCATACCATGTGGATGTTTTCAAAAGGCCAGACAAAACAATCACTTACGCGTCTTGAAACGGTTCTTTCAACCTATCCCGATGACTTGAATGCCAATTTTTATGCTGGATTGTGTTATTATAATTTACAGCAATATGGGAAGGCCATAGCTTGTTTCAACGTATGTTTGGAAAACTATTTTCAAAATTTTGATGAGGAAACCATTTGGTACATGGCACGAAGTTATTTTGCAAAAGGGGATAAACATATTGCCATGGATTTGTTCAGGAAAATAAAACAAGCAGGTGGTTTCTACTCCGACAAAGCCAAGGAATTTATTGGAGATTGAGCAGTTAATTTTTGTTTTTTTACCCTCAGTTCGATAATGCCTTGTTGGGCAGTTATAAAACGAAGGTCAGCCCCAAGTATGGTCGTTCGCAAATGAACCGATCTCAAACCAAGCCCATCAGATGAATCGAGAAGCATGTCAAATTCTGTGTTTGAAATACCAGGTTTATCGTGTTCAATCCGGAAGAGGAGTGCATCTGAATCTTCAGATATATTTAACCGTATTTTCGCGATTTTTTCGTGTATATGAAGGTTATGAATCAACTCCAAAAGTACCCTGTACACTTCCATACTGGCCAGTTTGTTAAACTGGAAGGAAGGAGGAACGTCCGTTTGGAAATGAGCATCAACATCCACTAATTCAGAAATGAATATCTCCATTGCCTTAATTAAGCCGTAGGTATACAATATGCGCGGTGCTAGTTGATCTGTTATAATGGCCAGGTCCGCTTGAATATTACTGCAAAGCCTTATTATAGACTTTTCCTTTTCATTGTTTCCAAGCTGGTACTCAAGGTTTAACCTAAGTGAGTACATCAATGGGTGGATTTGATCGTGTATATTTCGGGCAATTCTTTTTCGCTCTCTTTCCTGAATGGCAATCAACTCAGTTAGATGTTGAAGCTCCTTTTTACGCAGTTGTTCAACATGCTGATTCTGTTTTTCTGTTATTTTTTTCTTGATAAAAAGAACGAAAACAATGACTATTAAGGCCAATGCTACAAAAGATACGATGAGTATAATAGCGCTAGTTAGGAAGGTATTTTCCATAGAGCGAATGAAAAGAGAATGTATTGGGTAATGTTTGCCAAAAATTGGAATATCAAAATGTATGTAAACTCACCAGCTGGTAATAAGGTTAGATCAGAGGTAATCGAAAAAAACAACGTAACCACTATAGAAAGAGAAAAGTTGAAAAATATTCCTGTGGTGATAAGAAATTTAGAGGTATTCCAGGAGCTTGTCCGCAGATAGGACAGCAATGTTTGCCTATAAATGAATAGGCTCTCAACTATCATCAATAGAGAAAAAATGAAGTAAACACTGGAATTGGTCAAAAGATTCATCGAAATAAAACATCCGGCGAAAAGCAAGGCAAACGTTCCCAGATTAAATATGGTAAAGATCACGGCAAATTTGTTTGCCTTCATTAACTGGTAAATCAGTGCGCTGTATACTAAGGAAGAAAGAACATTAAAGATGCCAATAAGCGTATGGTTGCTCTGTTTGAAATGTACGACTATACAGGAAAACATGTCAATTTCAAAAGAACATAAACTCAGGAAAAGGACTAACATTCTTAATGTAAATCCTTCTTTTGAGGGCCTAAATAAGAATACGATAATAGGCAAAAGACTAATATAAAGTGATATAAATTCAAGGTAATTGAACAAAAGAAATAGGTTAGCTATTTAGCGCGTTTGGATCGCTGCATATAGGAGGGCATTTTATTGTTTTATCTGCAATGGTTCCATTAATTTGATCGTTTTCTTGATCATTGGCACCTACAAACACCAAACTTGGTGTGCCGTTATCTTCCTCACCATAATAAACGCGTATGCCCATACAATCCCTCTGAGCCAAAATTTGCTCAAGAAGGTCCTTACCAATGAAGTGGGCTAGAGGTGCTCCGGGATGATTTGTTCGGTAATTCTCTGTAAGTACCGATGCCTCTTGCAGGGTGATTGCTTCCCCTTCTGTTCCGTTAAATGCCATTTTTTTTAAACGAAATTAAGGTATCTGGGTCGTTATTAGTTAACCATTTATATTTTTATTGGTTAGCCCCCTTTTTTGTCTGTTATTTTGCAATAACAATTGAAATATTCTATTCTAAAGGAAGTAACTTAATACATAGTGCATTAACAACGTTAATGAGAATCCGTTACAGAATTTAGACATGGGCTCAAGTACTGAATTCTTTGCGGCTATCACCTTAAGTTTAAAAATGATGCCTATATTCGAAAGGTTTAATTCCTGGGAGGTAGTCATGCCACCCTAAAAGAAAAAAGAGCATCATGGAAATCACACCAGAGATTGTCAACCGACTCGAACAATTGAATGAAAAATACGCGGCACTTGGACAAGATTTATTGTCTTACCTCGATGGCTTGCTTTACGCTGATTCGGTAAAATACTGGGATTACATTGAAGTGGATACCTTGTTAAGCCTACAAAAACCTAAAACGCCTTTTCCGGATGAGGTTATTTTTATTACCTACCATCAAATCACGGAGTTGTACTTCAAATTAGCGCTTTGTGAGTTTGATCAATTGGCCAAACGCGTCGAAATGGATGCGGCCTTTTTTGTGGAACGGGTAACGCGCATCAACCGGTATTTCGAGTCTTTAATAAAGAGTTTTGAAATCATGGTGCAGGGCATGGACCGTGATCAGTTTATGAAGTTCCGCATGTCGCTTCTCCCAGCCAGTGGGTTCCAATCCGCTCAATACCGCTTGATTGAAATATTTAGTACTGATTTTATTAACCTGGTTCATAAAGACAAGCGCAACGAGTTTCAAGTAGACTCGGATATTGAAGCCATGTATGAGCATATTTATTGGAAGGAAGGAGCAACGGAATTAGCCTCGGGGAGAAAAACCCTGACTTTAGTTCAATTTGAACAAAAATACGAATCGCACTTTATTGCTACTGCAAAACGCGGTATGACAGACAACCTGTGGCAGGTCTATCTAAGGCTTTCCTCGGAAGAACAATCCAATTCCCAGGTGTTAGAGGCATTGCGTCAAAACGATGTCAATGTCAATATCAATTGGCCCTTGGCCCATTATAAATCTGCTGTGCGCTACTTAAACCGTGACTCTGCGGATATTGCAGCAACAGGAGGTACAAACTGGCAAAAATACCTGCCTCCCCGTTTTCAGAAACGCATTTTTTACCCAAGCCTTTGGAGCGAGGAGGAAAAAGACAACTGGGGTAAAAGTTGGGTGGAAGGAGCGCTTTCAAATTGATCATCTGCCACTTGATAGGATGGAACAATCTTATACCCCTAATCCTCCTCTGTTTCCACATCCCAGCGACTAGGATTTGCCGAATATGTACCAGGCCTGATGGCGCAACAGCCTAATTCCCTATGCACTTTTAGGATATAGTAATGGTCTTGTATTTCCAATTGAATGTTCCCGTCTTCTGAAACATAAACCAACTGTTCAACGACCGTTTTCTGCTTAGATAAAAAAAGAAGATGTGAAATCACCCCGTCGCACTGGCAATCGAAATTTGTGGGGTCAACAAATACCTCGAGACTTCCTTCAAGTTCGCCATCCATGAGCAGAATGGTATTGCCTTGCTCATTGCTCATTTCCTGGCCAAAACAGGTTGAAAGTGCGCCAATAAAAAGGTAGACAAGCAAAAGTTAGCTCAACAGATTAATAGATTTCATCGGTCGTTTCGTTTTAAGGTGGAATGGAATAAAGTTGTCACCAATGTAGATAGAAAAATGGACTTCTCTTATTTCAGAAGGAAATTCCTTAAAAATAAGGTTTGAGATCGGATATAGGATATAGTGAAAGAAAGGGTTAGCTGTTAAATCATGAATTTTCAATACGGACCTCTCACTTTCTACCTAAAACGTTCCAGATGACGACACCAGCGATACCAGCAAAAACGAGCGGATACACCCAGTGATTGGATAAAAAAAGGGTCACCAGAAAACCTGGGATCAGAAAGATGGCCAGAAGGTGAAACTTTCCTTGGTGTTGAGGTTTATCCAAAATGTATGACGCGATTTGGCGTAATGCAATAATGCAGTGGAATGTCGTGCTTGTTGACATCATCGATGACATCGAGTTCTTCGAAAAGGTGTAACCCAATGAACAGGCAATGTGGCGGACATTTTTTAAGAAACTTATCGTAAAACCCTTTTCCATATCCAATGCGGTGCCCATGTTCGCTAACGGCTAATAAAGGCACACAAACGATATCGAGCTGTTCAGGACGGATCAGTTTTCCTTTCACGAGTTCTGGAATACCATAGGCGTTGACTTGTAGAGCCAACCCTTGCTCGTAACCATAATGTTTCATCGTAACGCGAGCAAAATCGGTTTTAGGCAAAGCCATGCGTGCTCCGATGGAAACGCCCTTTTCGAGGATGTGGTAAGTGTTTACTTCACGGTGCCTTTCGATGGGTAAAAAGATGCTTATAGTTTTACCTTCCAATTGAAAGTGGGTAAACAAATTTAGGCAAATGCGGTTAGAACGTTCCTCCAATTCCCCTGGTGATAAGGTGAGGCGCTTTTCTCTGTATGCCTGCCGAAGCGCTGCTTTCATCATCCAAATCCAGGGAATAAGTGCTGCGACGAAGACATCACCTCCTGTTCGTTGATGGCGTTGACTTTTTCCAAAGCGCGTCCAAAGGCCACTACCAGAAGGTCTTCTAAATCCTCTTTTTCCATCGATTTAAGGTCGGCTTGGATGGAGATAGACTTGACTTTTCGGTTGCCGTTGAGGGTCACATGTACCAGTCCACCACCAGATTCACCTTCTATTTCCATCTGTTCGAGGCGTACTTTACTTTCTTCAGCAAGACGTTTTATTTCCTCTAGTTTTGACAGCATATTTGGATCAAACATAGGCAATCATTTCTTAGTACTTGAAATTTGGTTTCAACTTTCCGTTGGATTAAATTCCAACACAGATAAAATCAAAGGTAAAACAAATCATGAGAACGTATCTATCTAAAGAATAATTTACCTTTCGTTTCTAATAAGCAATCGTTTTTATTGGTAGAAACCAACTCCCTGTCTGACCATACGCTTGAGCAGCGGATTGGGACGGTATCGGTCTTCACCGTACTCTTCAAACAACTGTTCCATGCGTGACAACACGACATCCAATCCAAGTTCATCTGCCCATTGCAATAAGCCTTTCGGGTAATTCACACCTTTAGTCATGGCGAGGTCAATGTCTTCAGCGGAAGCGACTTGCATGAACAGTGCGTCCACCGCTTCGTTGATTAACATGGCCACAATGCGGTCGCAGATGGCTTGACCGAGAACTGGATTTTCCTCTGGTGATGGCATGGCAGCTCCCTCGGTGTATGAGTAGTATCCTCGCCCCGTTTTTCGTCCTAGAAATCCTGCCTCCTTGTGTCTTTTTTGAGTGAACGAGGGTTTGAATCTTGGATCGAAGTAGAACGCTTCAAAAACGGACTCGGTCACGGCATAGTTTACATCGTTCCCAATGTAATCCATCAAGGTAAAGGGTCCCATGCGGAACGCACCGAAGGTGGTCATGGCCCAGTCAATCGTGGCGAAGTCGGCGATTCCTTCCTCGTAAATGCGCAGTGCTTCTCCGTAAAATGGACGCGCTACTCGGTTGACAATGAACCCAGGTGTGTCCTTGCACGTTACGACCACTTTTCCCCAAGAACGGATTAGATCGAGGGAGTATTCCAAGGTTGATTCAACGGTTTGTACGGCCGGAATTACCTCGACTAATGGCATCAAGGGAGCAGGATTGAAGAAGTGAATGCCAATGACCCTTTCAGGATGTTTTAGAACGGAACCAATGGAAGCGATGGATAGGGAGGAGGTATTGCTAGCGAGAATGCATTGCTCGGAAACGACTTCCTCCATGGCTTGGAAAACAGCATGTTTCACCTCAATTTTTTCCACAATCGCTTCGATGACCAATCCACACGAAGCAAAATCCGTTAGCTTGACGCTGTATCGAATGCGGCTTAAGGAGCTGTCCATCTCTTCTTGTGATATTTTTCCTTTCGTTACCAGCTGATTAAAAATGCGTTCGTGGCTGCTTCGGGCTTTTTCAATGGCTTGTTCGCTGTTGTCAATCAAGACCACGTTGTGTCCTTTTTGCGAAGCTACTTGTGCGATTCCGGCGCCCATTGTACCGGATCCTAAAACCCCAATAATTGTTTTATCCATAAGTAAAAAGTAGGTTATTCTCCTTTAAAAACGGGGCTACGCTTCTCTAGAAATGCATTCACCCCTTCACGGAAATCATACGTCAATCCCGCTTCTGTTTGAAGCTCCTCCTCCAATTTTAGTTGAGTACTCAAGTCATTATTGAAACTGGCATTCACTGCCCTTTTGGTCAAACCAAGTCCGCGTGTAGGCATCGCTGCCACTTGCCTTGAAAACGTTTGAACAAATGTGTCGAATTGATCGTCGTCCACTGCTTTGTAAATCATATTCAGCTGTTCTGCTGTGGCTGCATCCACTCGGTCTCCGGTCATCATTAATGCCAATGCTTTTTGAGTGCCTATTATACGCGGCAAAAAATACGTTCCTCCCGAATCTGGGATAAGTCCAATTTTGGAGAACGCCTGAATAAAAGCCGCACTTTTTTTAGCAATGGTGATGTCACATGCTAAAGCAATGTTAGCTCCTGCACCCGCTGCCACGCCATTGACGGCAGCTATAATTGGTTTTTCAATAGCCCGAATGCGTTGAATAATTGGATTGTAATGATCACGCACAATGGTTTGAAGCTCAGGTCCTTCCGGATCTACTGCCTCCGCGAGGTCCTGGCCGGCACAAAACGCTTTGCCTTCACCCGTAATGACAATGGCACGAACCTCATCGTTGCGTTCGCATTCATCCAGTGCTTCCTGCAACGAAAGCGCCATGGTACGGTTGAAAGAGTTGAATACATTTGGTCGATTTAGGCGCAATTCACCAACACCTTGATCAAGATTGAAGAGGATTTCCATAGCGAGTCATTTTTGTGCGAAGATACACGCAATTTCTGAGAAAGATTAAAGCTTGTAGTTCCTTTTCATAGCTATAACACGTTCGGCTATTGTCTCCCTCAGATGGCTTGGTTCAATCACTATCAGTTCGCCTCCAAAGGACAATAAATTGCGAATCAATTCTTCGGTAACGATGACCTGCATTTCGAATAGGACAAATTCTTGGTTCTCTTTGACCACCCTTTGAGAAAGGTGAAAGGGTTGTGATTGAATGTATTTTCCTGCCACCGCATCGGTCTGAAAACGGATCAGGTCTGGTTCATTCGTATTAATGACGGAGATTCCTATTGCATGACGAAAATACGCTTCAGCATCGAAGGGTATACGAACGCCGATCTCTTTGTCGGAGTGGCTCAATTCAGAGATTCGGTCCAACGCGTACGTCATGATGTCCTGCTTGTCAAGGTCTTGACAGACGACGTACCAACGGTTGCGGTATTCTTTCAAAAAAACGGGAAGAACGGTTCGTTTCTTTGAAACAGATGAGCGGTAACTGGCATAGGAGAATTCAACGGTTTTTCCTTGATGAACAGCTGAAAGCAGCGGAGGAAGCCATTCTTGCCCTTCAGATGAAAATGCCGTCTCAAATTGTACGTGTTTGTCCAATTGATCATTGGGATTTCCCGAAACGGCCACACGGTTGACGATTTTATCGATGGCTTGACCAAATTGTTTGAACAAGTCCACCTCGCGAAACTGACTGAGTGTGTACGCAGCAAATTTAATTGCTTCTAGGTCTTCCTCGGACAAAGGAATGTCGTTGATAGTGTAGGAAGGATCTTCGTAATAATAGCCAGCATGCCGCTTACTGTAACGAATGGGTGCATCATGCTCCATTTTCATATTGAACATGTCCTTTTCAATAGTGGAATCGCAGATGTGCGCTCCGTCCATTGACCCAAACAAGGCTTCCTCGCACGCTTCCCTTAGCTCCGATTTCGTTGGGTAGGGTTTGAAATGGTTGCGCAAGCACCGATCAATGATACGAAAACGGATTTGTGCGTGCTTGATTTGGGGCATGTCAGGCTTTTACCTTGGCTTTGTAACCGAATAGTTCGAAGAACTTGATGGCTTTAGCTACTTCATAGGGAACATCTTCTTCCCATAAACGTGCACCCGCCTTAATTTTCATCAACACATCGTCCGACATAATATGCAACAAACCAGAATCATACTGGTTAATCGCTTCCAACTTATTAGTGTCTTTCAAATAGGTCAATAAACCCATTAAATGTTTCGGAATTTGAATGTTTTTAAGGGAATATAATTCGCCGCTTTCTACATCCAATGCAGGGTAAACGAACAATTTAACGTTGTGTCCAAACCCTTTTCCAAAGGCTTCTAGCAAGCCGCCCTTCAAGTTGTCGTAATAGCGTTCATCGAAAATGGTATGCAAATTATACACTCCTAAAATGACGCCCATTCGCTTTTCTTTTGCAAGTGTGGAGAGGTATTCAACCATCTTATAGTGCTTCAGGTAATTGGATATCATAACGGTGTACCCCAAAGAGCCTAGAAGTTCCGCGCGATCTATGAAATCTTTGTCGGATATTTTGCCGTCCGCTGTAAGGTCTTTGAGTGTCAGCTCAAAAATAACGGCAAGGTTGTTTTTATCCACGCCTTCTTCTTCGAGAAATTGCCGCTGTCCCTCTTCGATCATATCGATATGGACTTTTGTTACAGGACGAAAACGCCCGCGCATCAAGAGGATGTTTTTTTTGTACAGGGCAGTTGCGGGCTGTAGAACGCTGCCACACAAATCAAACATCGTGGCATCGGTTATTCCTCGTTTTACGAGGTTCAGGGCAATGATGCGGTTGTCAACCTGATCAAAATGAGGTCCACTTACGCGCAGCATGTCAATTTCCATGCGTTCCCTGGGAAGCCTGTGAACGAGCACATTCAGAAAGTCATTCAATGCATCCGATTGAAAGAAGCACGCAAAAATCAAATTCACGCCTAAAATACCCAAGGCCTCTTGTTGCGCCTTGTGGCTGTTGTCGTGCATTTTAATGTGAAGAATGACATCATTGGGTTCTTGCCCCTCGGACATTTGAAACCGAATCCCAACCCATCCCTGTCCTTGGTTGGTTTTGTGGTAATTCAGTGATTCCACGGTATTGCAAAAGGCAAAAAAGCGCGTTTCCTTGTTAGGTAAACGATTTGTCAATGTACTGAATTCGGTATCGAGCATTGTTAGCAAGCGCTCTTCGCATACATAACGCGAGGCTTGGCCGTACATCGCATCCGAAACTTTCATGTCATATGCCGACTGGGTGTAGGCAATTGTTCCTGAGCTTCCTCCGGCTTTAAAAAAATTCGCTGCGACTTCTTGTCCGGCACCAATCTCTGCAAAACACCCATAAATGTCGCTAGTGAGGTTGATTTTAAGAGCCTTTTCTTCGGTGGTTAGTCTTCGTTCGTCGATCATTGCAGTATATTCGAAAAAAGATCAGTTGGGATCCTGAAATTTAGGGTTATTGATGAAATCGTAATCGGTCAGCGTCATTAAAAACTGTTTTAGCAATAGCTTCTCACTGGCGTCCAATTGAACGCCTCCCTGTGAGGCAAATTCAATCAACGGATCAATGGTTGCACTTTGGTGAATGCCTGTGGAGTAGTGTTCAATAACTTCATCCAACGTGGCAAAACGACCGTCGTGCATATACGGACCAGAGAGCGCAATGTTACGTAAGGTGGGTACTTTGAATTTTCCATTGTCCATGGGATTTCCTGTAATGGCGCCTCTGCCTAAATCGGTAAACGCGGCATCAAGGCCATTGTTACTGAATTTTTGAACCTGCATCAAGGCACCGTTATGGCAGTGAAAGCAGTCGGCACCGTTCAAACTTTTAAATAAGTCATAACCTGCCCATTCTTCAGGTGTTATTGCCGTTAGTGTCGTTTGTTCAGATGGATTCAAAGCAAGGCCATTTTCGTATTTATACATGACATCATACCGCGATGAACCTGAAATCATGGTTCGAAGGAATTGTGCTATGGCTTTTGCAACGTTATATTGATCGATGTGTTCAGTTCCAAAGGCTTTATAAAACATGTTTCGATACGTCACATCAGCTTTAAGTTTTGCGATGGCATCTGGCCATGATTGGTGAAATTCAATCGGATTTGGGATGGGCTCCAGGATTTGTTCTTCCAGCGTAGCTGCACGTCCATCCCAGAAGAAAAATTGTTGCCACCCGAGGTTAATCAGTGCCATTGAATTCCGAGTGCCTTGTATGCCATCAATTCCGGTGGAATATTTATTGGGGTCCGAAAATGCGCTGGAGGGTGCATGACAAGCCGCACACGACATTGAATTGTCACCACTCAAACGTTTTTCGTAGAATAACCTCCTTCCAAGTTCAACTCCTTCCACCGTCATTGGATTATCTGCCGGAATGGGCATGTCGGGAAAATGAGATGGAATTTCCAACGGATAGGGCGTGGGCTGGTAGGCCGTTGTTTCTTTTCTACATGCCAGTAAAATACCCACAACTACAAACAACATCAACAGGTACTTCATGGTTAAAAAGGACTTATTGCCGCTAAAAAGTTTTGGATGATTTTGAGACTGATCGCTTCCTGTCCCGCCATATTGTGCGAAGTATGCTCTGTTTTCAGGTCGAGCGGTTGCGTTGGATGATGTACAAATTGTTGCAAGTCCAATTTCAGGTTAAGGTTGTATTGCTCATCGCCTAAATGTTGCCAAGTGAGGCTGTTCCAACTAAAGGATTGTCGAATGGCATCGGAACCGACATGAAAAATGACGAAATGATTGAACTGATCGATTCCATCGTCCAGCGTATCTACTTTTGCTTCCACCTTCACGAAAATATACCCTGGATTCCAGTCCCAGTGCATGTCGTTGGCAATCATAATGTTCAATGGGTCGTTGTTATCAAACTGCGACGGGTCGGAATGGTTAAACAATTCATCGACACCTAAATACCCGCTTAAGGAGCTGAACTTTGTAGGGTCCTTGTCCCATTTTCCAACAAGGGGACCTGTATTTCTGAAATCGTACAAGGCAGAAGTTGCGAGCGCATTGGAACCGTTTTTCAGTGAGGTAAAATAACATTTCAATTCGGTAAATTGTACCCGGTATCCCTCGTTTGTAACAATGGTCTGATCTAAGCCAATTTCTGTTCCTCCCCAGTAGGGCAACATAGAAATCATAACAGACTTGGTTGGAATGGTTGGTTCTTCGATGTGGTCGTCTTCACATGATGGAAGGAAAAGCATCATGGCTGAAAACAGCAAAATGGCATTCAAGTACCTCATATAAGCAAATGTAAACAGATAGACCATTAATTCCTATTTTTAATGTTAGGTTTGAACCTCAAGTTCATAATTTAACAAATACCAACAAAACACGTTTATGCCTTTAAAAGTTTTAAATGCTTCCGCAGGTAGCGGTAAAACATATAGCCTCGTTCAAGAGTATCTAATCATTTTACTGCAGGAAAAAAACCAAGCTGAAGCGTTTAAGCATATCGTTGCCATGACCTTTACCAACAAGGCAGCGCTTGAAATGAAAACCAGGATTATCAAGCAATTGGACCTGCTCGCATTTCCGGAGCGCAATGCAGAGGAGGCGCAACGCTATGCTGCTGAAATGGCCGAATTGTTGGGAACAACGGTAGCGGAAATATTTCAACGAGCACGAAAAGTACTTGAAGCTATTTTACATCGCTATGAAGATTTTTTTGTGTTAACCATTGATAAATTCAACCTGAGGCTAATTCGTTCCTTTTGCCGCGACTTAGATTTACCGGCTGATTTTGAAGTTATTCTCAACGAAAGCGAATTGGTAACCCAGGTGGTCGATCAAATGCTAGGTGACATTGGAAGAGCAGGTTATCAAGAACTGACCAATTTGGTGATACAATACGCGCGACACAACTTAGACGAGGCCCGTTCCTGGAACATCCGACAGGAACTGGTGCATTTCGGAGAAGTACTCGGCAAAGAGAAGGACATCTCCTTTATTCAACAATTGCTTGCCATGGATTTTCAACCGGACCATTTTCAAGCCATGCGCAATGCGTTGAATGAAATGCATACCGACATCGCTCGGCGGTGTTCGGAAGCGTATGGTGTTTACCTCCGTTTTCAGGATCAACGCACCTTGTTTCCAGGTGGACAGCACAGCTATAATTCGTTTGAGAAATTGGCAGGGATAAAGCAGTTTCCTACGGATTCACTTTTTTCCAAAACAGCGGTAAAATGCATTGAGGAACCTGTTCCTGCGGGAAAATTTTTCCCTGATGAACTCCGAATGGTGCTTGTTGATTTAATGGCTTACCATAAATCTCATTTGGAAGAAATAGCGAAAAAACAACTTCTCCTTAAGAATTTCCATAACATGTCGTTGCTGAGCCACATAGCTGAAGCATTGGAGCAGGTAAAAAACGACGAGCAGTTAATCCGCATTT
This sequence comes from Crocinitomicaceae bacterium, assembly GCA_044372835.1. Classification (GTDB taxonomy): domain Bacteria; phylum Bacteroidota; class Bacteroidia; order Flavobacteriales_D; family Crocinitomicaceae; genus M0103. Next base: position 66,731 of record JBILRE010000002.1, read on the forward strand.
CAGAATTCAATTCCTTAATTGCCGGACTGGTGAGGAATGAACATGCGCCCTACATCTATGAGAAATTGGGGGTAAGGTTTAGGCATTTTTTACTTGATGAATTTCAAGATACATCGCGGTTGCAATGGCTCAATATGGTTCCGTTGTTACATGAATCCCTAGCCAATGGGCATAAAAACCTAGTCGTTGGAGACGCCAAGCAATCCATTTACCGTTTTAAAAACGGCGTTGCCGAACAATTTGTAGCCCTTCCTGGAATTTACAATCCTGAGCAGAACCCTCAAGTGGAAAGGCAATCCGAATACTTCCGAACCCAATCTACCTTGTTGAATTTAGAAGATAATTGGCGTTCGAGTGCCGAAATTGTTTCGTTCAACAACCGATTTTTTGAGCAGTTGATTTCTGGATTTCCTGCGACGACGCAATCCTATTACAATACCATCTCCCAGCAGCCAAGGTCATCAAAGAAAGGATACGTGCACATCTTTTCTTCACCAACTCCCGTCCCGTCCACCGAGTACCTCATCGATAAAGTGGTGGAACGGATCCAAGAATGCAGGGAAGACGGCTTCGACTTTTCGGATATTTGCTTGTTGAGTGAAACCAACAAAAAATCAAACGCATGGGCCATTGAACTAACGCGCAGGGGATATAAAGTGGTGTCATCGGATTCTTTGTTGATTCAAAATGACCTCAAAGTCAAAATGACTTTATCCTATTTGCGTCGGCGGCTCATGCCACATTCGCAAAGCGAGTCCATGCGTTTTGCCGAGCTTTATTTTCGGTTGAGGCAAGACACTGACTTTGGAAATTATATGTATTTCTTTCGGCCAATCGAGGGCAAGCCCGAGAAAACATACTTTAACGAAGAGGCATTTTTATCCCAATACTTTGGTGGACGTTCCTCTTTCTTCCGAAAGTACGAAAACTTGTACGACCTTGTCATCGGTTTCTATCAGTACCTGGGTTGGAACGAACTGAAGAATCCTTATTTGCACCATTTTGCTGATTTTGTCCACGAATACGAATTGAAAAAAGGACCTGACCTGAGCGGTCTACTGGACCATTACAACGAAAAAAAGGCAAGCCTTGCGATTCAAGTACCAGAAAGTAAGGATGCTTTACAAATCATGACCATTCACAAAGCTAAAGGACTCGAATTTCCAGTAGTAATACTTCCCGAAATTGACTTAACAACCTCCTTGTACACTAAAGCCCGATTTTTACTTGCCATTGATGAAAACGTGGTGCATACCACTTTAAGTAAAAATTCCGTCATTCAGGAGGTCCTTGACATGCGTACACATGAAAGCGATCAGGTATTGACTGATAAATTAAACCTATGTTATGTCGCTTTTACGCGTCCCAAAAGCAGGCTTTATGCTATGAATTACCACGATAAGGGAAATTTCGGTGAAACAGCCCATGCTTGTTTTCAATTGTTTAAGGAAGCTGTTTGTTCTGAGGATGAGCTACAGATTCGGTTTGGAGAACGTCAAAAGATCGAAAAAAGCATTACAGCTACTTCGGATACCACTTGGTTTACACCGGTCAACTTGAAGGATTTTCTTTGGTACCCCGATATTTCACTTCGCAAGCGTGAGGAATTGGATGAGGTCCTCGATTTGTCGGTCGAACAGCGTTTTGGTAACCAGTTTCATGCCTTTATTTCACGTGTGGAATCTCCCGAGCACTTGGAAGAGGTACTTCATGCAATGGTGAAGGAAGACGCAATTGAGAGCGCTTTTAAAGACCGTTTGCTGAGCGAAGCGACTGCTTTTTTGGACCTGTCTGTCATAAAAGAAATGTATGCCAATTCGCAAAAGATACTCAACGAGCAGGCCATTCTCATCGCTGAGGACGAGACCAGACGACCAGACAAGGTAATCATAAAGGAGGATAAAACGCTTGTACTGGAATTCAAAACAGGTATGCCAAAACCCATTCATTCCAAGCAAGTGCACGATTACATAAGCGCACTAAACGCGATGGAAATGCCCCCTGTCGAAGCGTATTTGTATTACACGGCTACCAAGGAAGTTGTAAAGGTGGCCTGATTAGTTGCCGAAATATTGCTCGATTAATTGATCTTCCACGTGTTGTGGTACAGTCACACGTAATAGCGGTTGTTGTTCCATGGCACGATTTATTGCGAATACCGCTCCCTCGTTTCTTGCCCAAGACCTGCGCGCAATCCCGTTGTTCACATCCCAATGGAGCATCATGGTCAACCGTCGGTGGCTTTCCTGCGATCCATCCAGTAACATACCGAAGCCACCGTTAATAACTTCACCCCATCCTACGCCGCCGCCGTTGTGGATAGAAACCCAGGTGGCACCGCGGAAACTGTCGCCAATGACATTTTGAATGGCCATGTCTGCGGTAAAACGCGAACCATCGTAAATGTTGGATGTTTCGCGGTAAGGGGAATCGGTTCCTGACACGTCGTGGTGGTCGCGACCTAAAATCACTGGACCAATTTCTCCGCGGCCAATGGCTTCGTTGAATGCCGCTGCAATGCGCATCCGTCCCTCGGCATCGGCGTATAAAATGCGGGCCTGAGATCCAACCACCAGTTGGTTTTGTTCGGCTTGACGAATCCACTGAATGTTGTCATCCATTTGTTGTCGGATTTCAACCGGAGATTCCGCCATCATTTTTTCCAGGACACGTAAGGCTATAGCGTCCGTTTTTCGCAAATCTTCCGATTTCCCGGAGGCACAAACCCATCGGAATGGACCAAAACCGTAATCAAAACACATGGGGCCAAGGATGTCTTGGATATATGACGGATAGCGGAAATCAATACCGTTTTCAGCCATTACGTCAGCGCCGGCGCGCGACGATTCCAATAAAAAGGCATTGCCGTAGTCGAAAAAGTAGGTTCCTTTTGCTGTATGGGCATTCACAGCCGCAGCATGTCGGCGAAGCGAAGCTTGAACCAAGGATTTAAATTGGTCTGGATCCTCAGCCATCATGCGGTTGCTTTCTTCCAATGATACATCCACCGGGTAATAGCCGCCCGCCCAAGGATTGTGCAGCGAGGTTTGGTCAGAACCTAAATCGATGTACACGTTTTCTTTCAGAAAATGTTCCCATACATCCACCACATTTCCCAAGTAGGCGATGGAAACGATTTCTTTGTTGGCCTTTGCTTCTTTTACCCGTTCGGTCAAAGCATTGAGGTCCTCAAAAACTTCGTCTACCCATCCTTGGCTGTGTCGTGTATGCACGGCTTTTGGGTTGATTTCAGCGGTGACAGATACACAACCGGCAATGTTACCTGCCTTTGGTTGTGCCCCCGACATGCCACCCAATCCCGCGGTGACGAACAACATTCCTCGAATGGCATCGCGCTGGTTGGAGATTTTTCGAGCAGCATTCATGACAGTAATCGTTGTTCCATGCACAATTCCTTGCGGACCAATGTACATGTAGGAACCTGCGGTCATTTGCCCATATTGGGTAACGCCCAATGCATTAAAGCGCTCCCAGTCATCCGGTTTGGAATAGTTAGGAATCATCATGCCGTTGGTTACTACCACCCGTGGTGCTTCCTTGTGGGATGGAAACAAGCCCATAGGATGACCGGAGTACATCACAAGCGTTTGTTCGTCGGTCATTTCGGCCAGGTATTTCATGGTAAGGCGGTACTGGATCCAGTTTTGAAACACGGCACCGTTTCCTCCGTAAGTAATGAGTTCATGCGGGTGCTGTGCCACCGCCTTGTCCAAGTTATTCTGGATCATCAACATAATGGCCTTCGCCTGTTGGCATTTGCCCGGATAAGCATCAATGGGCCGCGCGTGCATGGCGTAATCAGGCCGGAATCGAAACATGTAAATGCGCCCGTAGGTATCCAGTTCTTCTTTGAAATCAGGCAATAATTCGGCGTGTTGTTCCTTTGGAAAATAGCGTAAGGCATTGCGCAGCGCCAATTTTTTTTCTTCTTTGGAAAGAATGTTCTTGCGCTTGGGCGCATGGTTCACATGGGTATCGTAGGTTTTTTTCTGCGGAATTACCGCTGGAATACCTTCAAGAATCTGGGATGCAAAAGATTCGTTCATAGCGTTCGATAATGATACTACAAAGGTAACAGAAAGGAATGGGAAATTGTTGTGATATAGACTTAATGGCTGTATTGCTTTGTTGCCAAAAAGAGAATAGCTCGTGGTAACTTTTCTTTAAATAAAGTTCTCTGATATAAACTATTTAAGCCATAAGCACTGATACTCTTGGCGAAACAAGCTACCATCTCCACCATCGTAAATTTCAGAAATGAATGCATTGTTAATCAAGTCAAATCTGTAAAAATAAGTGGAGGGGACTGGATCAAATTCGTCAGCATCTTCGTAAAGGAAACAAATGAAATTCTTGTTCCAAATTACATTTTTATCAAAACTTTCATTCGCAATGAAGAACTCTCCATCGGCCAAATTTAAAGAAGAAACATGTCTTATTTTCTGATTGATTGTATCGATTTCCCAGGTCTGCCTGAATGCGTTTTCTTGGCAGTTACATTCCAATAAACGTGGTTGCGTGAAAGCAATAACAGGAACAACAAGGAGAAAAAGGAGAACGATTTTCATTTTTTTTATGAGGGTTGTAATTGATGAATAATCAATGTTTTTTTAGACTTTGAGCTACTAGTTTATCAAAGTAAATATATTCATTTTTTCTCCTATGAAATATCATTTCTTTATTATTTGTTATAAATCGATTCATAGTTCTGGCCAACAGTACCTTTACTCCAATCTAAAACTCACTATTTTATCTACTTTGTTGTACAATTGTGCAGGTTGAAAGGTGCGCCAGTCCAATTCCTGAAGTTCCCCGCCCATGGCGATGTATTGGTCGATGGAAATGCTGCGGAATTCGCTGAGCACGTGCTCGTGAAAATTGACCATCGCAATCCAGCCGTCCTCCACCTCGTCGAACCATTCCTCGTAATAACAATCGTCGGAATAATGGTAATTCAGTACATTTTCCCCAATCAAAACAAACCGCTGAATGCCTTCTTCCATCATGGGTTCGATCAGGTCGCGCTTCAAAGTCATGATGTCGTTCTCAATGGCGTCGTTCCATTCGCCAATGAATTCCATTATGGCAAAACCTTCGTCGTAATCCACAAAAAGGATTTTTAAAAAGAGGGTAGGGGAACCCATGTAGTCCCATTGAGGGTGGATGTAAAAATTGTAAATGGCATGCTCAAATTCGAATTCGCTGTAATCGCGTCCTGAAAGCGGTGACAACCGATCCTCAGAGGCGATATACAGGTTTCTCCAGCCAAAAAAGGGCTCAATCATGTGCATGGTCAAAAGTAAGACTAAACTTCTGCACAACGTATTGGAAATCTGAAAAAATGCATACATTTGACTGAAAATACGTTAATACCTGATCCGATGAAAAAACTATGTCTACTGCTGCTTACGGGAGCCCTCGTTCTTGGTTCTTGCGGTGATGCAACAAACCGTACCCTAGAAGAAAACCTATCTGCTTACCTTCAAGCTAATGATAAAGCGGTCGTATTTGGAAAGGTGGACATCAATCAACTTAAACAAAAGGGCGGCATTGCCAACATTCCGATTTACGGTCCCATCATAGGGGAAGTTTTAAAAGGCTACCAAAGCAGTTTGAACATGGATGCTCCCGTGTTTTTCGCCATCGAGGGACCTATTGATGTGAACAAAGGTCCAAATGGGTTGGTGATGTTCGCTGAGGTGAAAAACAAAGATTCCCTTGTTAAAAAGTTGACGCAGCAAGGTTTTGATGTAAACGATCAAGGTGGTATTTCCATCATGCAGGATGGTGACATGGGCATTGGTATTCGAAACAATTTAGCAATTGTTGCCGTCAGCGAAAAAGTGGAGGCAAAAACCCTGTTACCGCAGTTGTTTGAACAATGCACAGGAGATCTTTCAGGAGATGCGGTAAACGAAATGCTGGAAACGAAATCGGATATTGTTGTTGGGGTAGACATCGATCACCTTTTTGAGCAGTCCATGGCTACGATGCCTGGTTTGCCTGCAGCAGACAAGAAAAAAATGAACGAGGTTCTGGACGACTCATACGTTTGCACAGGCCTTACCTTCGAGACGGGAGCAGTGCGTATTTCTTCTAAGAATTACTTCAATGAGGCCATGCAGAAATTCATGTTTTTAAAAAGTGATCCATCAGCGAAAATGATAAAAAACTTGGGGTCAGGCAGTCCAAAAATGGGTCTTTCGATGAACCTTGACCTTGTTAAACTAGAACAATTCTTGAATGAAAATGTACCAGGAGCTATGAGGGAACTTACCCGAAATTTAGGCAGTGGAGCAACCGTTGCCCTGGCATCAGGAGGGGATAAACCCTTTTCTAGCCTTCTTTCCGGTGAATTGGGAGCAGTGGTGGTTGGAGAACCTCATGCCCTGTCAGAAGTGAAGGATTTTAACTTGTTTGTAGGACTCGGACCAAAGGGCAAGGCGATTTTCGGTGGTTTTGAAGGAATGTTGTCCTTGATAATGAAAAAAGTGGTACTCACCAACAAAAGCTTGAGCGCATACAGTTCCGAAACGTATGCCCCAAAACCGGGCAAGAAAATGGTGCTTGGTAGCGATTTCCGTTTCTTCGGAAAAAAAGGAATGACCGCATTCGTGGATATGAAAGCGTTAAACATCGATCCAAGTACGTTACGCGGAGAAGAGAAGTTGCTCACCCTCGTCAAAAACGTGACAATGGAAATGGATAACAATGGTATGACCGTTATGATCCGAGCGAAAGACTCAGGGAAAAATGCGCTGAAGCAGATCGTTGATTTGTTACTAAAAGAAATGGGCAACGAATTGCAAAACCTCACCTTGTAACGAACATTTTGTCCATGCAGGGTGTTTCCGAATCATGGCACTTTCAACCGACCAATGGAACCCGCTGACGCCCGAGGAGGAGCGCATTATCGTTCGTAAAGGAACAGAATACCCTTTTTCAGGAGAATACAACTCGTTCAAACAAGAAGGAACCTTCGTTTGCAGACGCTGCGAACATCCCTTGTACCGTTCAACGGATAAATTCGACTCGGGCTGCGGATGGCCTTCCTTTGATGACATGATAGGAACCAATGTGAACATGTTTCCCGATGCCGATGGACGCAGAATCGAAATCGTATGTGGAAACTGCGAGGGTCATTTGGGTCATGTGTTCAAAGGTGAACGCTTTACTTCCAAAAACACGAGGCATTGCGTCAATTCCTTATCCATTCGCTTTAAATCAGGCCTTATTCAAAACGAACAGGGATGAATGGCTGTACATTCTCTGTGCACCAAGTCGTTCAATAAAAGGTGTGCGGCTAGCGCTAATTGGCTGTAGTTTTGGGAATTGTTTCCAAAACCCGCGGCACTCGTAACCCACATTTTCTGTATTAACTCTTGCCCGCCTTTGGTAGGAGCAATCGCATTGAGTACTGCGCTGACATTGCCTGCACCCGCATGGTATACGTGCAATACCAATAAACGAAACCATACATCTTCCTCGTTGTAGGAAATTCCATGTTGCTGAAGTATTCTCCTAGCAGAGGGAATCATGGATTTTTTCAGGACATTCGCCGCGGCGTATGCAGATCGCTTCAAATCGGCACGTTCATCTTTGCTTGCTGTAACGACCAATCCTTGTGCTTTGGCGACGGAAGGCATTAATTGAAACGGACCGAAGGCACCCACTGTAGATTTCAGTAATTGACCCGGACTTTCAATTAGCAGAATGGACTGCGCGTACCATGGATCGACTCCTTGTTCTTCGAATACCTGAATGGCCGGTCCGAGCGACGGGTACACTTTATGAAATTGGTAAAAATCACTTTTCCCTACTGTTTCATTGATTCTAATTCCCATTGAAACCCCGTAATGCTTGCTCAAACTGTCTTTATAGGCGATTCGTTCTGCATCAGATTTGGCTCGCCATGAACGGGTAGCGACCGTATCGAGGATTTGACGGGTGGTGGACACATTCAACAGAAGGGTGTCAGGCGAGGTGCGCATGATGATGGCCCAGAAACGCGGCTGGGCAAGTTGGTCCCAGTCTTCTTCGAACAAGGCATGTGCATGGATAATTTCTTGAGAACCGGTTTTACCAATGACCTCCATTTTTTGGTCGTTCCAATTCCTTTCGGGGGAAGGTTGAGCCAACGTGACTAAACTGCATAAGAGAAAAAGGAGAATTAATCGAACTTTCATAGGGCTTTAAGTTAGCTTAAATCCGTGGAATGAAAACGCTCATTTTGGCATTTTAACGTTTCGTTAATTCGTATCTTGCAGGGCATGTTGAACGCCGTATTCAGTTTTCCTCTTAGGGTGTTGGTCCTTTTTTACCAGCGCTTGATTTCACCGCTCTTCCCGCCAACGTGCAGATACAACCCCACATGCTCTCATTACATGCTCGAGGCCTTACGTGTGTGGGGACCGATTCGTGGGACATGGCTCGGTTTAAAACGCATCGCATCTTGCCATCCTTGGGGTGGCAGTGGCCATGATCCTGTTCCACCCAAAAATAAAAAAACAACGCCATGAAGTGGTTTTCTGTAGTTGCCTGTTTCCTGCATTTAATGGTTTTCGCTCAACGTAATTCTCCTCCAAAACCCTTATTATGGAAAAATTCGGGTAAAGGGTTTATTCTGCTTGCCAAAATGGGCGTAAACGAAGCCGATACAATTAGTACAAAACTTAATAAACTTGAACTAGGGCTGTCATTACCACCTGCAGTGATGGAACGCATCAATGGGTATTTCAGTCAATCGGTCCGCATTCAGAATCCCATCAACCCGTTTAATTCGGAGCAGATTGACATCCGAGCAGACTTTTTTTCGAAGGGGAAGAAAGAACAAACGTGTTTCGGATTTTATTACCGCGAATACCGGAAAGATTTGGTAGCCAACCGCTGGAGGGAGGATACTACATCTTATCCCTTTCGGATTCGTTTTGCACCGAAGGACACAGGCAACTATCAAGTGGTGATTTCGATTGTTGTTTCAGAAAACGAAGCGATTCAATTGGACCATTCTTTTCGAGTAGTTGCTTCGGATAACCCTGGTTACCTCGAGGTTGGTGAACATGGCAAACACATGCGCTTTTCTGATTCGAAGGAGTCGTTCTTGGGCGTGGGGCAGGTCATTCCATGGCCTGTTTGGGAGGATTGGGAACATTTGAATAAGGCCATTGGTCCAAAACCATTAGAAAAGATGTATGCCTCTCTTGACGCATTGGACAAGGCAGGAGGAAATTACACGCGATTTGTGGCTTCCACCTGGTTTTTACAACTCGAATACGAAGCATTAGGTAATTATGCGCCCCGGCTTAACCATGCTTGGGAATTTGACCGTATGATGGAGTTTTGTGAAGATCGTGAACTGTATTTTATGTTTTGTGCGTTGCTTCACACACCGCTTGAAAGCCGTTCGGACGATAAAGCCAACCTTCTTCCCGGTGTTCGCTGGGAAGAATATTGTTACAATGACAGGTACCAACACCCTACGAATATGCCGCACGATCCCCCAATTGGCATTTCGAAAGCTGTGGAATATTACAGCAACCCCACCGCAAATGACTTGGCAAAGCGCTATTTCCGTTACCTCGTCGCGCGCTATGGGTATTCCACTGCATTGGCAGGATGGCAAGTCATGTCAGAAGTCGATGAGACGGCAGAATACAGGGACAAAGAAACAGAAACAGGGGTAGAGGATCATTCCTCCAACCGGCTGGCGGTTAGGCATTGGACGGACTTGATTTCGACTTACATGCGCGAAGAACTCGATGACCCGCACATGATAAGCATTGCCATAATCAAAGGAAAAGGGTATACAAAAACGTTCTGGGATCCGGAATTATTCAACCTAAAATGCATCGATTTTATCGGCGTACACGACTACATGTACGAAAACGAAACGGGTCAGGGAAAAACAAGAAACCGAAATTTGTTGTTGCGTTTTGCATCGGTAAATGAGATTGGAATTGGATTTCAGAACGGAAGTATTTCGTATCCTTCGTATCAACGTAAGCCTTTCATTTACGATGAATTTGGTCATTTTCTATCCATTCCACGAAAATTGCCGGAGGACGATAAAGACGATCCGACAACTGCTTTTAATAATTGCGCCGACTTTTTATTTAAACAAGACCTGTGGTTTACATTTGCCTCTGGATGTGCGGTAGCAGGGTTGGATTGGTGGAGCAACGACCAGGAACCACGTTTTCAAATGTGGAAACAGTACTTTCCGCCACTGATCAAATTCGCAGCATCCATCGATTTTGAAAAAGATAATTACGCCAAGGTTCAGCAAGACAAGCGCACCTCTTACATTGTTCAACGTTGGCCGCGGACCGAAACAGAAATAAATCGAAGCAATGCAAAAAAATACCGCGCCAACGATATACTCGAGGCCTACACTCAGGTAGCATCAGATGGCAGCAAGGCATTTGGCTGGATGTGCAACAGGAGTGTCAATATGTACAATTTGAAAGATTCCTTGCCTTGCCTTCTGCAATTGTATGAAGGAAAAGAGCCTTTTTCCAGACCATATCTCTACAAACCCATCGATGCCGATTATCAGGGAAGGTTAATGCCTATTTCAGCCCGATCGGCGTATATAGAAATCGAACACCTTCTACCCAAAAGAAATGTAAAAATCACTTTTTTCAATACCACAAGTGGAGAAGAGTATGCTTCTCAAACCCTTAAATCGAGCCGAAAAGGAAAAATTAAACTTTACAGTCCTGAAATGAATCCATCCTCCAATCCTGATTTAGCTTATAAAATACAGGTATTGCCCTTCTCTGAATTTTAAAAAAGGTTCTAATAATCCCCTTTAATGCACTTGAATTTTTGCTGACATTGCCGTGTTGTTCAACAAGAAATGTACTATGTATGTACCAGAGGCAATGTGTGAGGGGAGGGAAACAAGTTCTTTGTTCTGACCAACCACACAATCCCCCAGGTCTTGATTCAAGACTAATTTCCCGCTTAAATCCCTTATCGTTAAATGCATTTTCTCTGAAGAAAGGGTATTGAAACGAATGAGCAATTGCTTCAGGTCATGTTGATAGCTAGCTACGAATTGGTGTTTGTCAGAGCTACTTTCATCAATTCCTGCGCTTGAACCAACTACATGCTGAGAAAGGAAAATCTGATCTCCGGTTGCTGTTCCATTGGCGTTCGTTTTATTAGTGGCAACATAAAACGTTACTTCATTAGCATTAATCGTTGGAGCTATCCAAGTCCATCCCCAAAGTTGAGTAGCATTCGTATTACTTGCACTTGTATGGTTGGCGTATTTGCGAGTTGTACCTGAAATTTGGGTGTTTGTACCCGCGGTAAAAGTACCTGCCATGTTCCCGTTCGCATCCAAGGCTGTTGCCTGAAATCCTTTTTTTGCTGGGGCTGAACTCATACTCAAAGCAATAGTATAGGTTTGTCCTGGGACATAGGAAGTTACCGGAGTGGCACCGTTTAGAACGGTAAGAATATTTTCTGTTGAACCATCCAACGCCGCTCCGCCGTGGCAACCGGTACAATTCTGTTCCCCTGGCGCGCCTGTTTTACCCGTGGGCGCACCTGCGGCGTTCCGGTGGCCATTTTTTTGAAAATACTTTTCGATTTCCCATGAGTTAAATCGTTGAAAAGACAAAAGGCCAACCGAGGTGAAGGCGATGGTAAGAAGTAATGTAGATTTCATTTGATTTGATTAATTATTAAGTTTTCCTTGATTTATCCAACATTGAACCTTTTCAATGAGCGAATCGGGCAGAGCAGGGCCTCCCAATGGCATCAATTGAGTGGTTCCGTATAATGAGTTTAAAATGGCTGAGGCATTGGCAGCCGTTTCTGTGTGGTCCGTAAAAGAGTAACCGCCAGCACCAGAATTATGGCATCCGTTGCAATTATTTTCGAGAATAGGAACAATGTCTTGGCTGTAGGAAACGGTATCCGTACAATTTGCGTTTAATGCGTATTTGCTAGTGTTGTCTTTAGAGCAAGAGGACATTGCTAAACCGAGGACAACAAACAGAATAAAACCGATTTTAAGGATTTTCATTTTTTAATTAAAACAGGTTTAAGCACGAACCAGCTAAGAACGGGAAGAAAAACCAAAGGGAGAAGAAATCCTTTGTAATAACAGGACAAGATGGCTGCATCTTCGTTTTTGAATGTGGGGTCGTCCATTTTTAGGGTGTATAACACTAGGCCGAGCACCAATGCAACACATAACAGATTGAAAACAAATTCACTTGTTTCGGTGGTTTTTATTATCGTCCGTAGTGCGAATGCAACGAAACATGCGGTCATTCCGAACAATAGGTTTCCTGAGATAAGAGCAGTCAACGAAGCCGCCTCTGAAAAATCGGCAATTTCCTTGTAGTAAAACTGCATATACCCGAATCCTACAGCGGTCGACAATAAGGCAGTGGACAATCCCTGAATAAAATAGGATTTAAACATGGTTATTTAATTTTTTGTAATGGGTATTGAATACTCAATGTTCATAGTATTCGGAACCGTTTTACTTTCTTTACCTACTTTATAGAAAATCCGATTGACGGTAAATGATCCAGAAAGCGTCTTTTCGGCGCCTGATTGCGTTATTTTCATCGGAATGTATTTTTCTTTTTTTGTACCCTTGATGCTCAATGTACCTGTAACGGTGTAACCATTCTCGCTTTTTTCAATTTTTGAACTGGAAAATTCAATATTCGGGTATTTCGCAGCATTGAACCACTCAGAAGTTTGGGCTTTTTTGTCCCTCATTCCGTTTCCGGTTTTAATGCTTGAGACCGGGAATGTTAGGTCAATCGAAGAACTGGATAAATTAGTTTCATCCAATTTGATGGTACCTTTTACTTTGAATGTACCACTTGGATCCTTGCTTTTAAACTTGATTGAATAGCCACTGCCAATTTTCCAATCTTGAACGGGCATAAAAACAAACGCGCTGGAAACAAGCAATAACAATGCGGTAATAGGTAAAAGGTAATGTTTCATATTATAAGTATTTTATCGACCAAATTTTCTTCCGATACAAAAACCCAATCGAAATTCACCATCGAGCCAATTTTCGAAGGTATATGGGATGTATTGGGTTTCGTTAAATCCTTTTGAATTGGTAAAGTATATGGTGAAATTGTGCCCGAAAGTCACCCATTCGAAGGCAATGCTCAGGCTGTTGGTATTTAAATTACGTTTGTCTTCAGCTTGGAAGTTGTAATAGTACTCAACTAACATGGCAAAAGTAGACGTAATACCGATTCGACCTCCTGCTCCCATTGAAAACATGGTATTTACATCATCTGCAGGTACATAGTTCCGATGCACTAGGGTAGGCATAAGAGACGCACTGATTCGTTCACCAAACTTTCTTGAAATATTGACTTGCGAGGCATACGCCAATCGGTGTTGCCACTCCGGGAAATAACTGACCTGGGAAAGGTCTTCAGTTGCTTTCATGTACGAAAAAGTTCCCATCCCCAATAAAACAACTGATAAGGGCATTTTGTTGGTTTGCGTAAGTAATTTGTACTTCACAAATCCATCAATCAACGATTTATAGGGGTTAGCTGCCCCTTTACTTCGGCCAAGGCCAAGCATTAGGTTATCCGTCATACCATATTCAAGTGCAATCCGAATATCAGCAGAGTTATCAAGGCCAAACATGGTTTGAACCCCACCTTGTTCTCCGGCAATGTCACCAAACCGGTGTTCCACCCTGAATTCGAACGTTCCTTTGGGTAATGTTTCCGTGGAATGGCCATTAATAAGCCGAGTTCCATGATAGGCTTCAATGGTTTCCGGTTCAGGAATATTGCCAAATTCATCCGTCAACGTGTCGGTTACAGGTTGCGCATTTAAGGAAAGAGTGATTCCCAATAATGCAAGCAAAAAGGGCAGGGTAAAACGATTTTTCATGCAAGGCAAGTTACAAAAAATCCTAACGTGCACGATAGCTCTCCACCCATTTGGGGTCTTGAATGTCACGAAGTAACCTCCAAACGTTGGAGTCCACTACGCATCCGCCCATAGATAAATCCATCAAATAGGTGTCCATCAAATAGGTGTTTTGCCCTTGGCTTGGTTGATAGTGCTCTGATGACCACCCTTTTTCATAATTTCCCCGATAAGGATAATGGGAGAATTTCAGTTTCCACAAAGAATCGACTGGTCCACCAATCAATACATCCGTCGTGTACACGGGGTCTTTGAATGCATACGATTTTATGCCATATAGTTCGAAGTAGTTAATTCGTTCAGGGTTGTATACCGAATAGCGCATGCCCGAGGCATAATAGAGAAATTCTTTACGTGTAAGGAAACGCTTGTTGAAGGTTTGTGAACCATCGGTTTGATAGGCGATAAAGTGAATTAGATCGGGTGTGGATTGCACCGAGACGCTGATACCAAATACGGATTTTAATTCGCTGTTTTGACCAAAAACAGCAAGGTTAAACCATGTCAAAGACGTTAAAACCAATATTGAAAGCAGCGTTTTCATAGATGTTCAATATGCAAGTTTATGAATACTTTTTCTTTTTCCACAACGGTAAAAGATTCGTTTCGTATCAAATAGGTTTGGTTTGATCGTTAAAAAATGGTTAAATTTGGGTTGGCTCGAGGCAACCTATTACAAAGTTGATCGTCCAAATGTTGTTTATTTCAAACTCCAAGTTATGTTAAAGTCGACTGTTCTCACTTTGTTTGTTTTGTTTTCGTTCATTTCTTTTTCCCAACTTAATCCTTCTCAACCCGTAATGCTTTTTGGCCAAGGAATGATTGAAGTCGCGGATATTGCTTCTGCACAAGCACTGGAGGCTGAATTGAGAAACCATCCGAACGTGAAAATTGTGCGGATCGATTACAACTCACAAAGGGCACTTGTTTTCACTAAAGACATTCAGTCCTTGACCGAGGAGCAATTCGCTTCATGGTTTGGTATATATTCGGACAAACTTCGTTGCATTCAGGTGGGTACACATGGTGTTGATCAAATGAATGCTTTCCCTTTTGAAAATTGTGAAAAATAAGCGATGACAGCGACAGACTTGAAGAGATACCTCTTAACAACCTTTTGGATAGGAATGGTTTTTATCGCCTTTTCTCAGCCAAACGACTGTTCAGAAGCGGTTCCTGGTTGTACAACTCCCGCATTTCCCATTGCTCCGAACAACCCCGCGACTAATGTGATTGATTTTACCTCAGGAAGTATTTCCAACCCTTCTACAAACCCGCAAGGCTTTAATTCGGGTTGTTTGTTAAGCGGTGAAACGAGTTCTACCTTCATCACTATAAACATCAATTCAGCTGGAACGTTAGCCTGGTCAATCATTGGTCCTAATGGGGGATGTTTTGACTGGATTATGTGGCAAATGCCGAATGCTTCAATAGCGCAAGCTTGTGCGGGGATTAATGGGAATACCCTCGGGCCAATCGCCTGCAATTGGAACGGTGTATGCAATGGAAATACCGGCATGGCGCCCGCTGGTCAGTTACCTCCAAACGGATCTCCCACCAGCTATCAAAATCCACTAAATGTTCAGCCTGGCCAATCTTATTTGTTGTGTCTGTCTAATTACAGTGGAACGAGTCAAAATGTAAACCTCAATTTCTTTGGAACAGCAAATGTCAGTTGTGGCGTTGCGGCCATCGATCAAACCATTTGTCAAGGTGCGTCAGCAAATGTGACCATATCTACACCTGGATTAACAAGTCCCCAGTTCACTTGGTTAGTAACCAACGGTGTTTCAAATACCTCCGGAGGAACAAATGTTCAAGTCACACCAACCGTTACTACTACTTACCAAGTCCAGGTCTTTCAGCCAGCTACGGCTAGTGCATCTGCTTTCACAGATACAGCTGTCTTTACAATTACGGTTGTGCCGCCACCAACGCCAAATGCAGGTATAGACGATACCATTTGTTTAGGACAGCCGATATTATTGAATGGGACGATTAGTTCTGCCACAAATACCTCCTCTTGGCAATTTCTAACTACAGGAATTGTCCCAACGCCAACCGTCACTTTTGCTCCTAATTTTAACGTGCTCAATCCCACTGTTACAGTCAATCAAACAGGTCTTTATCAGTTTATATTGCGTGAGAATAATTCGGTCTGTGGGATGATCCGAGATACAGTAAATGTTCTCGTAGCCAATATAACACAAACAACCTCAACTGTAAGTCCCTCTTGTGCCGGGCTTTCTGACGGGGAAATCCATATCAATAGCCCACTGGCAGACGAATACAGTTTTGACAATGGTGTCACTTGGCAAGTTGATTCCTTTTCAGTGGTATTTGCCGCCGGTACGTATACCGTGTGTTCACGGAACAACCAAGGCTGTCAGACGTGCAGTAATGTCACTGTGGTTGATCCACCGGCAGTCACCATTAGTGTGAGTAACGATACGTTGATATGTGAAAATGGAACGGCTACTATGACGGCTATTGCGACGGGAGGAACCAGTTACTCCTTTGTTTGGGACCATACGCCTAGCACAAACGCAGTTCAGCAAGTCAATCCATTGGTGAATACCACCTATACCGTCTTTGCACAAAACCAAAACGGCTGTGAGTCGTTACCAGCGAGCATTAACGTATCGGTTAGGCCTCCCATTTCCGGAAACCTTACTCCCGATGTTACGATTTGCCCTGGGTATCCAACTACGCTTGATGCTACGGCTAGTGGAGGAATTGGTTCTCCTTTTACCTTTACGTGGAGCAGCGGTCAAACCGGACAGGGAAATGCGCACAGCATCAGCGCGAACCCGTCCGTTACGTCCATGTTTACGGTTACTATCGAGGATAATTGTGAATCGACACCGCTGGTGCTCACCACAAACGTTATTTTGGCTCCGTTGCCTGTTCCTTTGATTAGTGCGAACCCAACCGATCTTTGTGAGCCTGCTGTTTTTACGGTCAACAATGTTACAGATCCAACGATGGTCTCTAGCGTTTATTGGGTAGTATCCAATGGCGAAAGTTTTGGGAATGAACCGAGCATTACGCCGTCTCCCCTTTATGCTGGACAATATGACATTCAGTTGGTGGTAACCTCTCCTTTTGGGTGCATCGATTCAACTACTTTTTTCAACTACCTCACTTCGCATCCTAAACCGGTTGCAGATTTTGGTCATAGCCCCAATCCGGTGTACATGTTCAATACTCAGGTTCAATTGACCAACTATTCTATCAATGGTGATTCTTATGAGTGGTTCATTGAAGGAGGTAACCCATCCTACTCTCAATTGAAACATGTTCAAACCCTATTTCCTGACGGCATTACTGGGCAGTACGATGTTATGCTAATAACTACTTCGGATTATGGTTGCATCGATACAATGGAACAAGTGGTGATTGTCCTTCCAGAAGTGATCATCTATGCACCGAATACCTTCACGCCTGATGGGGATGAACACAATCAAGCTTGGGGTATTTATATAGAGGGTGTCGATATTTTTGACTTTCAGTTACTCATTTATAACCGTTGGGGGGAACTAATTTGGGAGAATAACGATCCATTCGTAAAATGGGATGGAACCTACAACGGAAGTATTGTTCCTCAGGGTACATATACATGGAAGGCCTCAGCTAGGGATTTCATGACTGACAACAAATATGAGTTCAAGGGGCATATAAACCTGTTACGTTGATTTACCCGCTTGTTCAGCTGAACTGAAACACGTCTTATAAAATTGCACTTCCATCGTATGAATGGGCTTTTCTTTCGGTGTTTACCTAAATGCATTCTGCAATTAGTGAAGGTTCAGTTCATGTTTTACTTTTTATTCTCTTGCAGCGGTCAGCCGATTAAGAATTCCGATCAAGGCTATGGCGCTAGGAAAAAGGCTATTGTTTCCATGGAAATCCCGAATAAGGATGGGATAAAGAAGATACAGTTTATCTCCAATAACGGGAATGTTACGGTACCTTCCTCGGAATTGCTCACTAAAAGGATATTGCAATATGGATTTAATGTTCAGGGAGAAGGCACCATAACGGTAGTTGTATTCACCGCTACAGATACGGTATCATCCCAACATTATGTTGAACGGGGTTATCATGTAAAATTGAAATATGCCACCCGAAAAATCAGTGTCATTGATCCCATCGGGTATTGAATGGTACCGATTCAATTATGGGATTTAGATCATTTTATACCATTCATTTTAAAAAATAAAGTTTGGTTTAGATTGATTTCAAACTTTATCGAATCAACAATTCCATTACTTACCTTTGGTAAGGATTAACTGAATGAAGCTGTGCGACAAGAGCAAATCAATCGACTATCCTTGATCTGCTCGAATTTCCTTGATGGTCGAAAAGAAAATAACCCCGTAGCCTATAGAAAGCATCAAGTGGAAAGGTAGCATTCCCAAGTCGCCATAAATGGCACGATTGACAGCTGTAAATCCAAAGACAACCATAAGAATCGCTTCCATGATATTTATAATGGAAAGGCTTTTCTTATCGTATTTGTTTCCTTTGAACTCGCTTTTCTGAAGTACGTTGAATTTTGGTGTGCGAACAAAGGAGCTTTTAATTCCCATATACCCTTCAATTACGGCGACAGTATTGCTGAGTGAAAGCCCCATCGAGACAACTAAAAACTGAAAAAACCTTCCAGTAAAACGAACGAGCGACCTAAGGGTATTTTCCGTTTTATCGCGGTATGCATTCCAGTAATAGTACATTAAGAAAAGGGTTGATACAATGAAGACACCCATGTACTGAAGTATGTAATTTAAGTCTGAAAAACTGTCTTTTACATGCAGTACAACGAGGCTTAATAGCGAAACAATCAGGATGAAGAAAAACACGGTTGAATTAAAAAGGTGACTTAAACCATGAACGCGGTCCATAAGTTTCACATTTTTCGCGGTCAGAAGGGTTTTCCACATTTTGACAAAACATTCTGCCCCTCCTTTCATCCATCTGTGTTGCTGACTTTTTAATGCAGACATAGTGATTGGCAGCTCTGCTGGCGCGATGACGTCCTCCAAATACCTGAATTGCCAACCTTTTATTTGGGCGCGGTAACTGAGATCCAAGTCCTCAGTTAAGGTATCGTGTTCCCAACCGCCTGCTTCTTCGATGCATTTCTTTCTCCAGATACCACCTGTGCCATTGAAGTTGATAAAGTGACCGGATGCATTCCGTCCACCTTGTTCAATGGCGAAGTGTCCATTCAAGCCAAATGCTTGGAGCTCGGTCAAAATGGAGTACGATTTATTTATATGTCCCCAACGTGTTTGAACAACGCCCACTTTGTCGTCTGCGAAGTAAGGCATCGTTTTTTGAAGGAAATCGGGGTCAGGAATAAAGTCAGCATCAAAAATAGCGATGAATTCGCTTTCCACACGGTCCATCGCGGCATCTAATGCACCAGCCTTATAACCTGTGCGGTCTACCCGATGAATGTGTTGAATGTTAATTCCGCGCTCGGCGACCTCTGCCACTTTTTTTGCTATAACGTCCTTGGTTTCATCGGTTGAGTCATCAAGCACTTGAATTTGCAGTTTATCTTTAGGATAATCGAATTGAGCAATCGTTTCGATGATACGTTCAGCCACATATAATTCGTTGAACATAGGAAGCTGAACGGTTACTTTTGGTGTGGTTTCAGGGTTGTAGATAGGTTTTTCTACCTCATTTGTTGCGACACTTAATGGTCCGTATGGGTTGTCTTCCTTTTGACCTTTGGCGAAAAGCAAGTAAACAGGGTATAATGGTATGAGCAACATCCAACCACTTTTTCCAACGTCATGGCTTCTTTTTACTGCTTGAGTGAGGTTCAAAAAGGTAAATACCACTTGAACAATCGCTATTAGTACAAGCAGTAATTTGAACTGAAGCAATTCTTGGTAATCTTCAAACACCAGCATGAGAATGCCTACTATGACGCCAGAAACAACATTTGTAATGAGTAAGGTGGCTATGTAATCCCGTTGATTGATTCTTCCCTTAAATGCGAATGGATTTACCACGCTTTTGCGTTTTTTTCGTCTCACATAAGCAATGGATAAGGATAATTGAAGGATGCTGTAGAAAAACACTAATACCAAGCACAAGCCGTATACCGCTAAAATCACTCTGCCAAGCATGTGAGACCAATAGTGTTCAACCACCACTTCTTTTCCTTCTTTGGAAGTGATTTTTTTGTCGCCCCAGTTAAATAACCATGACACTTTTAGTCGGGCAGAAATGGGTGTTCCAAAGGTGAATTTTTCGAGGTGGTCCTCGGTTAATGTTACTGGAAAGGGGTTGTCCTTGTAATCTTCATCAAGTACATGAAACGTATATTTTCCCAATGGAATGTTTTTGAATTCAAACAGTCCATCTTCTCCGGATGTCGCTTTGTATTCCTTTCCTGTGGAGTCGTTTTTAAGTGAGATTTCTAATTCCTCCACTTCGTTTTTGGTACGTTCGTCTACCATGGTTCCTCTGACCACCTTTGAAACTTGCGCATTGAGAGAAAAAGTAGCGAACAATAGCAGTAGCAATGAGAACCTTTGCATAGGGCAATGAAGCATTTAATGATTTTTGAAGTTCAAATTTAGACAAATAAACGATGATTTGATTGAAAATCGAATTTTCTTCTTTATTGCCGGTATCGATCTCATTCGTCAGGTTTCAGTATTTGAGCCAATTCAGTGAATTCTAAGGCAACAGCGTAATCGTAAGCTGTTCTATCCATGGCATCCCGATGTTCTTTATCTGCTCCCTTAATCATCAGTGAGTCTACGAGGGTTTTGTTTCTATTTTGGGCTGCAAAAATGAGGGGAGACATTCCGCTCATACCTACCACATTGGGTGAAGCACCTTGTTGTAGCAATAAAAGCGCAATGTTCTGGTTGTTTTTGTAACATGCGCCAATGAGAGCCGTACCTTCCTGACTTGATTGATTTGGATCTGCTCCCAGCTGAAGTAATATACGCACACACTTCTCTTGGTTGCGATAGGTGGCGATAATGAGGGGGGGAAATCCATTTTCATTTGTCTGACCAACCAGCTCTGGCTGTTTTTTTAGAAGACGCTCCAGTTTTTTTGTATTTCCTGTTCTGCAACATTCGAAAATATCCTGCCCAAAAACCGAACCTGAAAATACGAGTAGAATAACTATTAAGCGCAGCATTATTCAGAGAAAATGGGGACTTTGAAAACGAAGGTGTTGGATTGTTCTGATAGGCGTAAAATGGCAAATGATGTTCTGATGTGTTTGGTAGAAATCCCTGATCCCGGTAAAAGTTCCGTATTCGCAATTACGTTGGTTTGGGCGTTCGCACCCCATACCAAAGAGGTTGAAATAAGGATAAGGAATTTCTTCATAGGATTATTGCCAGCCGTTTAAACCCAAACACCCATTTTATTGAACTTTTCAATCCGTTGATCGATCCGTTGACCTGCATCGATTGCATCCAGCTCAGATAGGTAGTTTTTTATCGCTGATTTAACCCGTTGGAACATTTCCTCTTGATTGCGGTGCGCACCATTTAACGGTTCTGCCAAAACGTCGTCCACCAAGCCATTGTTTTTCATGTCTGTTGAGGTGAGTTTCAATGCCTCTGCGGCCCGCTCTTTGAAGTCCCAAGAACGCCATAAAATAGAAGAACACGATTCAGGCGAAATGACGGAATACCATGTATTTTCCAGCATAACAACTTTGTCACCAACGCCAATGCCCAGCGCCCCTCCGGAAGCTCCCTCACCGATGATAATGCAAATAACAGGGACTTTTAATTGCATCATTTCGTAAATGTTTCGCGCAATGGCTTCACCTTGACCACGTTCCTCTGCTTCCAGTCCTGGAAACGCACCTGGTGTATCTATGAAGGTAATGATGGGCTTGTTAAACTTTTCCGCAATTTTCATTAAACGGAGCGCTTTTCGATATCCCTCTGGGTTAGGCATTCCGAAGTTGCGGTATTGCCTCATTTTGGTATTGATTCCTTTTTGCTGACCGATGAACATGACAGAACGGCCATCGAGTAATCCGAAACCTCCGATCATTGCTTTATCGTCTTTGATGTTTCGATCGCCATGCAATTCCTGAAACGCTCCTCCCGTAATGGCATTGATATATGCCAAGCTGTAGGGCCGATCTGGATGCCGTGATAATTGAACGCGTTGCCAAGGGGTGAGTTGCGAAAAAATTTCCTTCGTCTTTTCCACAAGTTTGGATTCCAGCTCTTTTATTTTATCGGTCATATCGATTTCCGAACTAGCACCAATCTCTTTGGTTTGTTCGATCTGATTCTCAATGGCCTTAATGGGTTCTTCAAAATCTAAGTATACAGACATAATTCCTTACAATTTCAACCCGGAAAGTTACAAATTTTGTTTTGTTCTTCTACTTTTGTCACCATGATATTATTTCCTCCAGCAAAAGTCAATCTGGGTTTGAATGTACTACATAAACGTTCAGATGGGTATCATGCCATTGAAACAGGTATGCTTGAAGTACCTTTTTATGATGTGTTGGAATTGCTCCCTTCGGAGAATACAAGTTTCAGGCAAAGTGGTTTGGAGATTTCTGGAAATGTGGAGGACAATCTTTGTATGAAAGCATTTCGATTGATGGAATCGACTTACGACATACCAAGCGTTTACATGCATTTGCGAAAGCAAATTCCATTTGGAGCGGGGTTAGGAGGTGGTTCTGCTGATGCAACATTTGTCTTAAAGGGGTTGAACCAATTATTTTCCTTGCAGTTGGATGAGAACCAGTTGCGATTTCTGGCCGCGCAATTGGGAAGTGATTGTCCTTTTTTCGTTTCAGGAGGTGCTGCCCTAGCCAGCGGAAGAGGGGAGGAGATAAACCCGATCGACCTGCCGTTGACTGGATTTTGGATTAAATTGGTAAATCCGGGTATTCATGTTTCCACGGCAGAGGCATACAGTGGAGTAAGGTTCACGGCTTCCTCGAGGGATGAACTAGCATCCGTTTTATTTGGTCCTAGAGAAAGTTGGAAGGAGCGTTTGAAAAACGATTTTGAACCTTCCATTTTTGAACGGTATCCTGTCATTGGCCAATTGAAAGATCAACTGTACGAGGAGGGAGCCTTTTATGCCGCCATGTCAGGCAGCGGCTCCACGCTTTTTGGTTTGTACGAAAACGAGCCAACGAAGTCGTTCGATTCCTGCTTTGAATTCATCGGCTCATTCCGCTGATCATCTTTTCAATAACTTCATTGTTTTTTGGGCTCCGAATTCATCCGAACAACAAATAAAGTATACGCCATTCGGCATTAGAGATAAATCCACGACATGATGACTGGAGAACGTACCGATAGGAATGATTGTTCTGCCCATGGCATCACGCAAATGATAAGTGAATCGGCGGCCTTCGCTATCTTGAAGCGCAACCGTTCCGAAGGTTGGATTTGGATACATAGCGATATTCCATAGATTCAATACCGGTTCTTCAATGCTTGCTGTGCTGCTTGGATCCACTTCAAGATGCCAAAGCCCCCCTAAATCTTGCCCAACGAATAATTCAAGTAAACTATCCTTATCAAGGTCGTTGACCCAAAATGAACTGTAGGCACCGGTTTGAATGTTCAGGAATTGATCCGATAGCAAGGTGAAGGAACTATCCGAACTTAGGTGTCCCTCGATGTTTTTATACACCCTTAAAAACCCATCGGCGCCCCCGAGAAAAAGGTAGGTGGTATCTTTCCATTTAAAAAAATGTGGAACAGGAAATCCGTCAGGTGAGGTGGTGGCGATATCTATATTTCCCAGTGTATCGTTTTTTAATTCAAATAGAGCATTGGAGGAGGTTCCTACATTTTCATAGTACATAAGCTCCCCAGTTTTTCTTCCGAGTACTAAGTCCAGAAGACCATCGCCGCTTAAGTCGAATAGTTGTGGTGTGGCGTATTGGCCTGAACTGATGGTATTTCCGTTAACGTCAGTCAAGGTTGGGGAAGCGAGGGTGAAACCAACAGTTGGCGGATTTCCATTGTTCGTGTATAGTTGAAGCGTACCGTTTTCCAATCCGATCAATAAGTCTTTGTGGTTATCACCATTAAGGTCACCAAAGGTGGGAACGAGGTGTAAGCCTAGGGAAGCCGAACTTAAATTAAGTAAATCATTGTCGATAAATGTAAACTGAGGATTCGTCGCTGTGCCCGTATTTTTGTAGTAAGAAATACCGCTTTCTTTATCAAGTGTAGGCTTGTATCTGTAAAAATTGGCAACGAATAAATCTTCAAGTCCATCCTCGTCGAAATCATAAAATACGGGAATCGAACCCGTGCCATGCTCTACCATATCTTGTTGCAAGAAGGCATTTGTTTGGTAAACAAACAACGGAGCATTGTTTGTGCCCACGTTTTTATATTGAATGATACTTGCTTCGTTTTGGGAAATGTTTTTAGCGTTGGCGCCAACCACAAGGTCTTTTTTGCCATCGAAATCGGTGTCTACATAAAATGCAGCTGGGAATAAAAATAAATTCGCAGGTTGAGAATTCGATGGGAAAGCATTATCCACACTGATCATGGCCGAATTGCTATTGGGACTTGTTCCTCCGTTCATGAGTAAATTCAAATTCGGGTAGGCAACATCGCCCAATACCAAGTCCATCACCCCATTATTATTCATATCAAGGGCAAGGACGGTTGAGCCAGCATGTTTTGGTTGTTGTTCGGTTGGTTTGTTTTTAAATGGATCAGTTAATGTCGGACTTTCTGCATTTGGAACGTTGCCAGAGGTACAAACAGATGTCTGGTCATTTAGGTAAACGGTACTGGTGCTGATATCCTCCCTGAATTTGCCCCAACATTCATTTTTGAGTTCAAATTCAAGTGAATCGGGCACGCCGTATAACTCCATACTTTGGTTTTGGTGGTATTGTAGGTGTTCTCCTCCAATATGAAAAGTAAGAATGTCGTAATCTCCATCGCCTTCCACATCCACAATCGCTGGAATATCGGCGGAACTGACGTAAAGGTTAAGTGAAACACCCCAATTATTGGAATATAGCAAGTTTTTCGCTACCACCCATTGCAGTCCATTGGTTAGGTCCCCTGTGTTTCGGTAGACTTTTATCCCTCCGATGCCGTAAACAAATAAATCTTTTCTACCATCGTTGTTATAATCGACTGCGGTGGCACGGTAGCGTATATCGGAGGGAAAGAGGTTATGTCCTCCATACAAAAAGCGATATACCGAATTTCCATTTTCCTGTTCGTTTAAAAATACCCGAATGTTATCGCTGCTTCGATCGAATACGAATAGGTCAAGGTCGCCATCAAAATCCACATCGATGTCCGAAAATTGAGCGTAATTCAATCCCCCGGCCCAAGGAAATTCGCGAGGGCTATTTCCATCATACACAGGAATGGAACCGTTGAATTCAAAATTGAATTGTGCAGACACGTTTTCATTCCAACCGAACGTAAAAACGATCAGAAAAAAAAAGAGGATGGTGCATTGGTTAACAAAGGAATTGAACATCTTTTACTTGTATTTCAGCGGAAAAACGGATATTTACCGTCCCAAGTTATAACAATCTTAAAGTTATGAAATATATTTATCTCTTTGTACTACTTTCTGTAATCAGCGTTTCTTATTCCCAAGACAGTGTTTCGGTCTTATTCATTGGGAACAGCTACACTGCTGCAAATGATTTACCCGGAAATTTTGTTGCCCTTTCGGCTTCGCTTGGTAAGACAGCACTGGTAGATTCAAAAGTGAATGGTGGGTATACCTTTCAAATGCATAGCACAGATCCGATCACCTATTCGAAAGTACAAGCAAAACCCTGGGATTATGTGGTGTTACAAGGGCAGAGTCAAGAACCGTCTTTTCCCACCTCTCAAGTCAATAGTCAGACCTTGCCTTATGCAGAATTACTTGCTGATAGTGTTTATGAGCATAATTATTGCTCACAGGCGCTGTTTTTTATGACTTGGGGCCGAGAAAATGGCGATTTGCAGTGGGATTCGATTAATACGTTTGATAAGATGAACTTTCGACTCCGTAATGCATACTTGCGTTTCAGTGATTCTGTTCAGGGATCGGTTGCCCCTGTTGGCGTTGCATGGAAGTACGTGCGAGACACGTATCCGTCGATTGCGTTATACAGTGGAGATGGTTCACACCCTTCCGTGGCGGGAACGTACCTAACGGCTTGTACATTTTACGCGTCCGTTTTCAGGGAAAGCCCGGTAGGCGCGGGATTCACTATGGGCTTGGATCCTCAGGTAGCTGCGAATTTACAAAACGCCGCAGCACTTGCTGTGTTGGACAGTTTGAATGTATGGCACCTTCGTCCAAAAGAAGGAATCAGCATTGCGGATTTTTCCATTGAGCAGAATAATGCTATCATTCAATGTGTGAATGAAAGTTGGCGTTCTACCAGTTTTACCTGGAATTTCGGTGATGGCACCTTTTCCAATGAAGTCAATCCGCAACATGTGTATAGCGCGCCTGGTAACTACACCATACAGTTAATTTCAAGCAACTTATGCGGGGCTGATACCATGGAAATCGACATCCAAGTGCTAACGGAAGAATTGGGCGTTGATAAGCTACCTAAAGGAATTCGTCTTTTGACAATGAATTCTGGTCAGTTTCAACTCCAATGGGCAGGAATGCAGAATAAACTACATGGGATTTCGGTCCGAAATGCCATGGGTCAGGTGTTGGTGGAGGCAACTGACAAAACCTTGCAAGAGCAGTCAGCATGGTCAATTGACCTTGGAGGTTATAGTTCAGGGATTTATTTCATTCATCTGAGCCTAGCCGGTCAATCGATTGTTGTCGACGTATTTAATCCGTAGTTTATTTCCAGATAATCAGCTCTTCCATAGAGCGTCGAACTTTTTTGAGGTGT
This sequence comes from Crocinitomicaceae bacterium, assembly GCA_044372835.1. Taxonomy (GTDB): domain Bacteria; phylum Bacteroidota; class Bacteroidia; order Flavobacteriales_D; family Crocinitomicaceae; genus M0103. Next base: position 93,579 of record JBILRE010000002.1, read on the forward strand.
TGGTTGGTATCCTCTTCAGATCTATAGCCCACAGCACAAAGTACCGTACTGGTTAAATTAAGTTGCTCTAAACCTAGAATTTCGTCGAACGCTGAGGCTTCAAAACCCTCCATCGGAGTTGAATCGATGTGTAAATCGGCACAGGCAGTGAGCAAAAATCCAAGAGCGATGTAGGTTTGTTTCCTATTCCAGTGAAGGAGCTCCTCAGGTGAAAGCTCGCTGATTTTTTGTTTAACGAATCCTCCAAAACCATTGAGTGCGCCGGTTTCCAATCCACGTTTTTCGGTCATATTGGTGACATATTTATCAACAAAGGCATCTGGAATAGAGCGCATAGCGCAAAAAAGGATGAGGTGGGAGGCATCCGTGATTTGCGATTGGTTCCACGCTTTTGGTTTTAGTTTTTCACGCAGTTCTTGATCGGTAATAACAATGGCTTGAAAAGCCTGTATGCCATAGGAGGTCGGAGCAAGTTGAATCGCCTCCAAAAGAAGGTGGAGTTGCTCATCGGAGATTTTTTTTTGGATATCGAACTTTTTGGTGGCATAACGCCAGTTAAGGGATGAGGTAAGTGTTGACATAGTTAGAATTGCATTGGAACCTCGATTACAAGGAGGTCTGAAGCTGTTTGTGAAAGAATATTGATTGCATTTGTATCTGAAACACCTATTGCATCCCGATTGTTTAACTCGTACTTATCGATGGAAATCTTTCCCTCGATGCTCATTATGTATACCCCATTGCCAGGACTTTTCACTTGATAATTAAGTTGATGATTGGATTCCAATCGTGCGCGACTAATATAAGCTTGCTGATGGATCCAAACAGGAGCACCCGAAGTACGCGGACCGACTAAAAGAGTACACTCATTTGGTTTAAGTAATTCCAAGTAACCCACTTGGTCGTATCGAGGCTCCACCGCTTGTTCGTTTGGAAAAATCCATAGTTGAAAAAGACTCAGAGCGTCTGAAGACGATGGATTGAATTCGCTGTGTAAAACACCCGTCCCTGCGCTCATGACTTGTACCTCACCACTTTGGATTGTTGCCGAATTTCCCATACTGTCTTTGTGTGCAATGCTTCCTGACAAGGGTATAGTGATGATCTCCATGTTGTCGTGAGGGTGCATGCCGAAACCCTTTCCGGCGGCAACTAGGTCGTCATTCAATACGCGCAAGGCTCCAAAATGAATCCTATCGGGGTTGTACCAGCTTGCAAAGCTAAATGAATGTTTCGCGTTAAGCCATCCATGGTCTGCATGGCCTCTGGAGTCAGCGGAATGAAAAATACATTTCATGAAAAAAATCGTTTAAACACTACCAAGTGAACACTTGAACTACGTTAGTGTTCGTTCTGATTGTTGCGTACTTCTTCAAGCGCTTGTTTTAATGTTTCAATTTCTGCGTTCAATTCTTTGATTGCCTCAATCATAACAGGAATGAGTTGAGTATATTCTACCGTTTTGTAGGAGGTGTTGTCACCTGCATTGATAAATAATTTCTTTTCTTGAACCATTTCGGGGAATACTTCCTCTAGCTCTTGAGCGATAACACCGTATTGCACCCTTTCTTTGTTCAGTATATTCCCTTCTGATGTTTTAATCGGTGTATGGAGCGTATATCGTTTACCATTGATTTTGTTCAATTTTGCTAATGCTCCTTCAACTGGAATAATGTTCGTTTTTAACCTTTTATCGGAAGCATTTATCCATCCTCCTAACGCATAACCTGCACCATCGGTACCAATGTCCGCCGTGAAATATCCTGCCCACCCATTAACAGGATCGGTTGTTTGACCATATACTCCATTGAATCCCATCCCGTATGTTCCAATGCGTAAACCTGTTGTGGCCGTATTGTTTCCATATATTCCGTAGCCTGTACCATAATTGGATTGTCCAACGACACCATTGAATCCAATTCCGTTTACGCCACAGCCACCTGTGGTGCGAAGGTTGGATCCATACACGGCTGCAAATCCTGTAGCGGTAGAAGGAATTTGTCCTGACACACCATAACCTGCTCCACTGTTGTTTCCTAGTATAGCTGAGTTGTTTGTCCCGCTGCTGTTGGTATTGGCCTGAATCGCAGCGAATGTATTTCCAGCACTGGTACTCTCTGCGCGAAAACCGACACCGGTTCCACTTACATTCGCTAAAAAGGCAGTTGAATTGGCGACGGAACTATTCACTTCCAATCCTGTTGTATTTGTCCCTGCATTATTGATTCTTACAGAGCCTGCATCGGTGGTAATCGTTCTTCCTAAACCTGCTCCACCTTGATCGTATGCTTGATCCAAGGTATTCGCTCCCCCGCTAGGCAGGGATACTGAATTTCCACCGCTAATGCTTAAGTTGTTACCCACTATACTCAACGTTTGTGCATCCGCTCCTGCAGGACCTTGTAGACCTTGAGGTCCTGTAGCTCCTTGTGGTCCTGTCGCCCCAGCGGGACCTGTAGCTCCCGCAACTCCCGTTGCCCCTGCCGGCCCTTGTGCGCCATTACACACGTATTTTGTCAAGCTCGGATTGATTTCTCCTGCATCAAGAATTCCATTGCTGTTGGCATCCAATCCGTACTCGATTTTTACCCCACCAGTGGAACAATTTGCACCAGATGCCTCCATACTGGTCTTTACCATTGCGTTCAATCCGTTAGCTCCTGTGGAACCAGCAGGACCTGTTGCTCCCGGAGGACCTTGAGGCCCCGTGGCTCCTGTTGGACCAGGAATACTATTGCCACTGTTTTCGGCATACAACGCGTATGGGACGCTCATCAACTGACTGGTTCCGGTAATGCTGTAGGTTGTTCCACCAGTTGGGTCGGTTTCACTTTGAATAAAGTAAGGACCATTAGCCCAATTAATATTGGAGAAGGAACCAGATACAAGGTTGCCTTCACCAACGATGATGGAAACCAGTCCATTGGCATTCGAAGTTGGAGAATGTGTTTCGGAAAATACGACCGTACCTGAAGTCGATCCTTGTAAAATACTTATTTTCATGCCTATAGGGCTGTTAGTAATCAGGTTATTCGCAACGTCCCTGATGACTGCTTGGTAGGTCATTTTCTGTGGAACTTGAGTGTTTCCAATGAAATGAAGCAGAATAAAAAAGGGGAGTAAGAAAATCGATTTTGTCATGGTAAATGGGTGTTATCTGATTTATACTAAGGTGTTTTAATGATTTTAAAAGCAGCATTGATTTCTGAGTCAATACAAAGGGTGTAGCGCCCTGAAGCGAAAGAGGTTAAATCGAGACAGGTGTTAAGTTCAGTCAAAAGTTGGTCTAGTATACATTTTCCTTGGGCGTCCAATAAGAATACGGCTTTATTCAACATCGACTCATGAATTTGTATGCTTATCCACTTACTGGTGGGGTTGGGCCAAATACTTACTTTCATTTGCTCGGAATTTAACACACCGTTCGATTGGATGAGGTATGCCTGCTGGACACCTTCGGTAATGCTACCTCCTGACCCTGAATGAAACTGAAAATCCAGCTGTCCAATCGTGTAGCTAACAGTTCCAGAAGCCGATGAATTTGCTTCACCTCCAGCAGAAACAATGTTGGACTGGGCTTGAATTAAGTTCATCGAGAGACAAGTACAAAGAAGCGAGTAAATGAGTTTTTTTGTTTTCATGGCGACTAAAGTTATGAAAAATAGGGTGTTTCAACCATGATATTTGTTATTAATTCATGAACAAAAAAATGATATATTCGCTCCGTATGAATTGTTTCATGAAATTCTTCTTTGTTGGCTTGGTTTTATTGTTGTTTTCGTGTTCCGAAGAACGTGAAAGCACTTTTCCAAGAAATACAGACGTTGTTGAGTCTGTTTATTCGAGTGTAGTTCTTGAACCTCAGGGCAGTTACAAGGTAGTGTCATCCGTTCCAGGCTTTATTGATCGTTTCGCTGTTATCGAGGGCGGTACCGTTGAAATGAACGGCACCATTTGTTTTTTAAAAAACGATCCCGCTGTTATCAGTGAACAGAATGCCTCACTGGGTTATGACCTAATTCGACAAAACCTGCAGGGTGAAGCCAACATGTTAGAAGAGATGCGTCTGGAATTGCAATCACTTAAGTCGAAAATGAAAACCGATTCGGTTAATGCACAACGCTATAGGTCATTGTACGACAAACAAGCCGTATCTAAAAGCGATATGGAACGCTTTCAACTGATTTACGAGCAAACGCAAGTTGCATTCAATTCGTTACAAAACCGTTACAAACGAACAAAATCGGACTTAAGTAATCAGCTTTCCCAAGCAGGTAACAATCGAAAATTGGGAGGTCTTCGAACAGCAGATTATACCATCCGTTCTGCCATTTCAGGAAAAGTATTCCAATTACTCAAAGAACCTGGAGAGTACGTCAACATGCAAGAACCTATTGCTGTTGTAGGAAATGGGACAGACTTTCAGCTAAAGATGTTGGTGGATGAAATTGACATTGGAAGAATTCGTATTGGACAGAAAGTGTTGGTAAGACTGGAAGCCTACAGAGGAAATGTGTACGAGGCTAAATTATCGTATATCTCTCCGAAAATGGACGAAAAAACGCAGACATTTGAAGTACATGGAAAATTCGTAAAGGCGCCTCAAAAAATGTATATGGGATTGACAGGAGAAGGAAACATTATCGTTGACGAGAAAAAGGCGGCATTGGTGATACCAAGGTCTTACCTACAAGCTGGTAACATGGTAGAAACCGATAAAGGTCTTGTGAAAGTAATTACAGGTATGTCTAATTGGGACGACATTGAAATTGTTTCTGGAATAACGAAGGAGACACGTATCTATAAACCCAAATAGTTGTGAAATTCGGGCTTATTTTATCCATTTCACGCACGCATTTGTGGTCGAGGAAAAAGCAATCACTGATTGCTGCGTTGGGAGTAACCTTCGGAATTGGAACGTACATCATCATGATGAGTTTTATGACCGGGTTGAACGGCTTATTGGATGGATTGATTCTAAACCGCACGCCTCATATTCACTTGTTCAATGAACTTGAACCTTCCAAATGGCAGCCCATACAATTATCAAGGGACTACAAGGGAAGGGACCATATGATACATTCTATCAAACCCATTCATTCACAACCCAGAATTCACAACGCCATACCTTTACTTGATTATTTGAACCGCATGCCTGAAGTGTTGGGTGCCACCGCTCAGGTGAAAGCACAAGCATTTTACCTTGGAGGTTCCACCCAATTGAATGGTTCAATTACCGGGATTGTAGTTGAAAAAGAGGCAGAACTTTATAACCTTGGGGAATATGTGGTGGAAGGTTCCTTAGAAGATTTAAAACGAAACGAGAAAGGAATTCTGTTGGGTGCTGGAGTCGCTAAAAAGTTATCACTAAAAGTAGGTGATGTGATTCAGTTGGCATCTTCAAAAGGGGATAATTACGGGTTAAAAATTGTCGGTGTTTTTCAAAGTGGGATGGCCGATCTTGATAATGTCCAAAGTTATGTCAATATCAAAATGGCGCAGCGCCTCATGGGGCAATCAGATAATTACATCACCGACATCAATATTAAGCTTCACGACATGGCGAATGCACCTTCGCTTGCCAAAGACATGGAAAAGACCTTTGACATCAATGCGGTAGATATTCAAACAGCAAATGCGCAATTTGAAACGGGTTCTTCCATACGGAACCTTATTTCATACGCTGTTTCTATTACGCTACTGATTGTTGCCGGTTTTGGTATTTACAATATTTTGAATATGTTGATTTATGAAAAAATGAACGACATTGCCATATTAAAAGCAACGGGTTTTTCCGGTAGGGATGTGAAATGGATCTTCATTTCGCAAGCCATGATCATCGGTCTTGTCGGTGGATGTATCGGCTTGTTGTTTGGGTATATCGTCACAAGCATTATCGATAGAACGCCATTCAATACCCAAGCATTACCAACTATAAAGACCTATCCCATCGAATACGAACCGAAGTTTTACATCATTGGAATTGTATTCGCCTTGATATCTACTTTTTTGGCGGGCTATTTTCCGTCGCGCAGGGCAGAACGAATCGATCCCGTTGAAATAATCAGAGGACAATGAGTCAAGAAATCATTCGTACAGAGGGGATTTCAAAGTACTTCCATCAACCGATTGAGGTCAAGGTGTTGGATAATATTGGTTTTACGATGCAACGTGGCGAATTTGTTTCGATCATGGGCAAGTCAGGTTGTGGAAAATCCACCTTGCTGTATATTTTATCCACTATGGATACCGATTACGAAGGGAAATTATTCCTCGATGGAAGCCTAATTACGGGCCAAAGACCAGAGGAACTTGCTGTGCTTCGGAATCAAAAGATTGGGTTTGTCTTTCAGTTTCACTACTTGCTGGCGGAGTTTACGGTACTCGAAAATGTCATGTTGCCTGCCAAAAAACTGGGCATTAAGTCGATACAGGAAATCGAACACGATGCCATGGAAAAACTTCGGTTATTGGGGATAGATGACCAAGCAAAGAAATTGTCAAGCCGCATTTCTGGCGGGCAAAAACAGCGGGTGGCCATTGCGAGGGCTTTGATAAATAACCCTGCCATTATTATGGGCGACGAACCCACGGGTAACCTTGATTCCAGGAATTCAGATATCGTTTTTGGAATTTTTCAGGAGCTTTGCAAGGAAAATGGACTCTCGTTTTTAGTCGTAACGCACGACGATGATTTTGCATCCCGCACAGACCGCATTATTCACATGGAAGATGGACGAATTGTTCAGTAATGCTTAGCGAACCAGGTGAAAGTAGGTGTGACCTGTCACTTCGTTTCCATTGAAATCTGTAGCGCGGTATTCAATGAAATAGACCCCGTCGGCAAACAGATTTCCATTCACACTTCCGTCCCATCCTTGATTTAGTTCAGTGAGTTCCGTGACTTTATTACCCCATCTGTTTAGGATAATCCCATAAAACGTAGCTCCATTTTCAACATGAACAAAGTAGCTGTCATTCGAACCATCGCCATTGGGTGTAAATACATTCGGAGGATTTACAGTCATTGGAGCAATTACTTCAATTTCTTGCGTCCAGATATCTTGGCAAATTCCATTGCTAGCTACAAGCTCAACCAAATAAGTACCTGGTTCGGTATAACTATAAGTTGTTGAGGAAAGGTTATTGGTAACCAACGAATCGCCGTCGCCAAAATACCATACGTATTGTGTAGCGTTTGAGCTAAGATTTTCAACCGTTGTGTTTAAGGTAACATGTCCAAAAGTCACATTCGCGTTCCCGTTTGCATCTGGTAAAGGGAGGGCATTCACCGTTACCTGATCGGTACCTATGCACCCATTGGCATCGGTTCCTGTTACAATAAATGTTGTTGTTCCAGAGGCAGGAATGAAGGGTATCCCGTTCGTAACGCCATTTGTCCAGGTATAGGATACGCCACCGCTTCCTTGAAGCGTTATTTCATCCGGGTTACCACCACTTGGTTCACAAAGTACAAGGTCTTCACCTGCATCAATGACTGGGTTTGGATTAACCTGAATGAGCACTGAATCGATAGGTTGGGAGCTGCATTGGTTTGCGCCATTACTTGAAACACTGATAAGTTGGAATTCATAGGAACCAACCGTTCCTGGGGGAGTAATGGTGGCACTGTTTCCAGTTACAATCAAAGGTGGTTGAACTTGACCATTTAGGCTATATGTAACACTGTATGAGTTAAATCCAGTTCCAACATTAACCGTGATAGGATTGATTGTTTCACCCTCGCAATAGTTCCCATCTCCAGATATACTTGCTGTGGGAGCATCCAATACACTAACCAAAACATCGTCGGTATCTGTACAGCCATTGCTGGAACCGGTAACGGTATAAAGTGTTGTAGTGGTTGGATTGAAAGCTTGTCCATTTGTAACGTTGTTATCCCAATTAACATTAGTGGCTCCAGTTGCGGTTAAAGTTACAGATTCACCCGTGCAAATGGTTATGTCGGAACCAGCATTTACGTTAGGTGTTGCGTTCACGGTAACCGTAACTTGATCGGTTGCCTGACAATTGTTGGCATCTGTCCCTGTAAGTGTATAAATGGTTGTACCCAATGGTGGGGTAAAATTAATACCATTACTTACCCCATTATTCCATAAGTAGGTGGACGCACCGGTGCCAGAAAGAGTAACATTACCTCCCTCGCAAATCGTTTGGTCGACACCGGCATTGACGGGTGGCAAGGAAAGAATTGTAAGCGTCACATTGGAGGTACTATCGCACCCATTAGCTGATTGAAAGTTGCCTGAGTAAGTTCCAGCGGTATTTTGAGCCACGCCATGAATAGTGGCACTTTGTCCTTGGCAAACACTCACATTTGAGTTTGTAATGATGTTCGCTATTTGCGTAACAGAAAATGGCGCAGAGGTAGCTGAACAATTGAATTGATTGGTTACTGTAACAGTAATAGGATTGTTGACCTGTGTGGCTGAAATGGAGGCGCTGTTGCCACCATTCGACCAATTGTAGGTGTTGAAAGCAGATGTGGTAGATAAAACAGATGAGGTGTTTTGGCAATAGGTGCTTGCTCCACTAATTACGGGTAATGGATTTGGATTAACAGTGATGGTTACATTATCGGTATTAGAACAGTTATCTGGTGAAATTCCTGTCAATGTATAAGTGGTTGAACCGAGAGGAGGAGTGAAGGCAGTGCCATTCGTTATTCCATTATTCCATTGGTAATTTGAGGCGCCAGAACCACTGAGTGTTACAGTATTCCCTTGGCAAATGGTTTGGTCAATTCCTGCATTGACGGGGGGCAAGGATAGCATTGTAAGTGTCACATTTGAGGTACTATCGCACCCATTGGCTGATTGAAAGATGGCTGAGTAGGTTCCAGCGGTATTTTGAGCCACGCCGTGAATGGTGGCACTTTGTCCTTGGCAAATACTCACATTTGAGTTTGTAATGATGTTCGCAATTTGCGCAACAGAAAATGGCGCAGAGGTTGCGCTGCAATTGAATTGATTGGTTACTGTAACAGTAATAGGATTGTTGACCTGTGTGGCTGAAATGGAAGCGCTGTTGCTACCATTCGACCAATTGTAGGTATTGAAAGTAGATGTGGTAGATAAAACAGATGAGGTGTTTTGACAATAGGTGCTTGATCCACTAATTACGGGCAATGGATTTGGATTAACAGTGATGGTTACATTATCGGTATTAGAACAGTTATCTGGTGAAATTCCTGTCAATGTATAAGTGGTTGTGCCGAGGGGAGGAGTGAAGGTAGCACCATTGGTAACACCATTATTCCATTGGTAATTAGAGGCACCGGCACCACTGAGTGTGACAGTATTCCCTTGACAAATGGTTTGGTCAATTCCAGCGTTCACAGCAGGCAAGGCATTTATGGTAAGTGTCACGTTTGATGTGCTATCACAGCCATTTGCCGTTTGAAACGTTGCTGTATAGGTTCCCGCCGCGTTTTGTGCTAACCCATGAATAGTTGCACTTTGTCCCTGGCAAATACTGACGTTAGTGCTTGATGTAATACTAGGTAACTGAGTTAGGTTAAAAGGCGCAGAAGTTGCGCTACAATTGAATTGATTTGTTACCGTTACTGTAATTGGATTGTTGGCCTGAGTTGCAGTAATTGTTGGGGTAATACTTCCATTCGACCATGAATAATTATTGAATACTGTGCTTGTTGCCAATGTAGCAGGATTGTTTTGACAATAGGTTGAAGATCCACTGATTACTGGTGTTGGACTAGGGTTAACAGTTATGACGACGTTATCTGTACTGGAGCAGTTTTGACTCGAAAATCCAGTCATGCTGTAGGTATTTGTTCCTACTGGAGGGGTGAACGAAACGTTGTTTGAAACACCATTGTTCCATTGATAGGTAGTGGCACCTAGTCCGCTAAGAGTGATAGGTGTTCCCTGACAGATTGTTTGATCGGCACCTGCATAAACCGCTGGCACCGGGTTGACTGTGACTTGAATGATGTCAAAAGCAACACAGTTTTGGGGAGAGGTTGCGGTGACAAAATAACTAGTTGTTGAACCAGGTGTTATAGGAACCCCATTTGTGACGCCATTTGACCAAAATAGATTGCTTCCCGGACTAGCAATGGCATTCATTGTTATAGATTGACCAGCGCATATGCTGGTATCGTTTCCAGCATTTAGCGTAGGTAGAGGAGACACGGTAACAACTACATCATCCGTTGCCGTACATCCACTTGCATTCGTTCCGGTAACGGTGTATGTATTGGCCCCAAGGGCAGGTGTAAATGCAACCCCATTCGATATTCCAGATGTCCAAGAATAAGAGGAAGCGCCAGTAGCATTTAGTGTAACGGTGCTGTTTTGACATACGTTTTGGTCCGCACCCGCTGTAACTGTCGGTGTGGGATAAATAGTTACAGTGGTAGTTGCATTCGCTGTACATCCAGGTGCTGTTACCAGCACGTTATATGTTCCGTCATTGGATGCCGTTGCATTGGCAATTGTTGGGTTTGATACATTGGATGAAAAGCCTGCGGGACCCGACCAACTGTAGGTAGCACCTACGGGTAGGTTGACAGCTTGTAAATTCAATTGAATGGTTGCTCCCGGACAGTATGGCCCTGTGTTGGATGCGGTAACCGTAAACCCAGGTATATAGGTAATCGTAATAAAACCATTGTTGGCATTAAGAGCACCTGAACATGTTCCTCCGGGAGGAAGTAGACTGGATCCACCTCCGCCGCCTCCGCCGCCGTTTGCTCCCGTGCAGCATCCGTCGTTTCCACCGCCTCCGCCGCCGTAGTAACCACCACCACCACCACCACCTGAGGCAGTTTGCCAAAGACCAGCTTGACCGCCTAGCCCCAGTGAACCCGGTGAACCACCTGGAGGGGTTCCTGCCCAAGGCGTACCGCCAGCTCCTCCTGTGAATTGTGTTCCTCCTAATGCTCCTGTACCATAGGTGCTGCATCCTTGACCTCCGTCCACACAACTAGCACTGCTTGCAGCACCACCACAAACTGGACTTGAACCGCCACTTCTTCCGCCGCCACCACCGGCTATGATGATGCGATTTGCTAGCGCAGTACCACCGATGCGCACATCGCTTGCGCCACCACCTCCCCATGAGGAGTAGTTGGTATTTCCGTCAGTAGACGCAAACCCGGTGCCGCCACCGTTATAACCTCCAGAATTATTTCCGAGTGTGCCCATTCCACCCACGAATATATTCAAAACCTGACCGGGGGTTACATTGATAGTTCCATTTACCAAAGCACCATTTCCTCCGTTCGCGCCACCTCCTTTGGCTCCTGCTGCTGTTATCGTAATCGAATTGACACAAGGAGGTACTGTCCATGTTTGCATGCCTCCAGTGTAATTGAACGTAACGGTTTGATTCTGTGAAAATAGAATTTGTGTGAAGAGCAATAAAATCAAGGTAACCGAAAACCGTGCGCTACCAAATGTATTCAAATTAAAAACCTTGCACCCCATAGTAACATAGTAGTTAGTAAAACATTTTAAGGGTATATGCGTTAAAACCGACCTGCCCATTTAAGGGTGTCGGTTGGTCATTCTACCGCACTAAATGGAAATAAGTATGCCCAGCAACTTCATTTCCTGAAAAGTCCGTTGCCACATATTTCACAAAGTATACCCCTGCTTCGGCTTCTTTACCACTACTGGTTTTTCCGTCCCAGCCTTGGTTAACATCGTTCAATTCAGCCATTACATTTCCCCAACGGTTGATAATCCATGCTTGGAATTTATCACCGTACTGAACATTCACAAAGTAGAATTCATTCGACCCGTCTCCGTTGGGTGTGAAGACGTTTGGTGGAGTGACAATCATTGGTGGCAACGCTTCAACCAAAACAGACCATGTATCTACACAAATGCCATTCGAAGCGGTTAATGTTATTTCATAAACGCCCGGTACAGAATAGGTATGGTTTACAGTCATATTGTTGTTGGTAACTAAGGAGTCGCCATCACCGTATTGCCAAACGTAATTGGTAGCGTACAAACTCTGGTTTTCAACAACTGTATTCAAATCAATATGACCATAAATATTACTTGGATTTCCAAGGGCTTCCGGCTGAGGTAATGAAGTAATACTAACGTCATCCGTACCAATACAACCGTTTTCATCTGTACCTACTACAGTAAAAACGGTTGTGCCTAATGGAGGGGTGAACGGAACACCATCCGTCACGCTATTATCCCATTGATAGGTTTCTGCACCAGATCCCGAAAGCGTTACTTCCGAAGGAGTCGAACTTCCTGGTTCACAAAGAATTTGATCCTCCCCCGCATCAATAATGGGATTTGGATTAATTACAACCGTCACAGTATCGTCACTTGTCTGTATGCAACTGGTCGGACTTGAGTCGGTAATGTTTGTAAGTACAATTTCGAATGTTCCAACAGTGGTTGAAGGAATGGTGATGGAATTGGAATTATTTGTGACAACCACCGGAGGTTGTGGAGCCCCATTGAGCGTATAATTTATAGTATACGGTGCGGTGCTTCCTGAACCATTAAATATTACTTGTGCTGTTCCTGTTCCTTGACAAAGCTCAGTAGAACCAGTAGCGGAAACCACCGGAAGAGGATTTATGGTGATGTCTGTTGAAGTTGTATTCGAACAAATACCACTAACGAAATCATAGGTCACGGTGTAGGTCCCGGGGTTACTCGCCACCAAATCCACTTCTCCTGAAGTAGCATCTAACACCAAACCGTTGGTTGATGTGTAAGTTCCCCCGGCAGCGCCTGCAAGGGTAATGGGTGCAAGTCCTGTGGCGCAATAGGCATCTGGATTGTAGGCAACCGTCGCTTGTGGTAATGAAGTCACATCAACCGTTGCTGTCCCTATTTGATTTTGGGAACAGCTTGGGGCACTATTATCTGCAACACTTGTTAAGTTAAATGAAAACGAACCGGCAGCTGCGGTAGGAATGGTTATGCTTGCAGTATCTCCAATAGAGGTAATGGTAGTAGGGACTCCATTTAGGTTGTAACTGAACGTATACGGGGCATTTCCACCTGAACCGGCGAAAATAACTTCCGGAGCTGTATCTCCAACACAGACATTCGTAGTTCCAGTGACGTTGGCTGAGGGCAATGGATTTACAGTAAGGGTTACCGACGATGATTGTGGTAATGTACAAGAACCGCTTTCAGTAACCGTAACGGTGTAGGTTGTTGTTTGAGTGGGAGTCGCAACAGGGTTGGCGATGTTTGGATTGCTTAGTCCTGTGGAGGGAGACCACTGGTAGGAAAAGGTTCCATTGTTACATCCATTTGATGCGTTTGCATTCAATTGGCTGTTTTCGTTCTGGCAAATGACCGGAGAGGATAGGCTCGCATTGAGCACGATTGGACTTGCCCCGCCCAATGTAAACGTGTAGGTTGGGGTCCAGATGTTGCAAGCGGATTCTTTAGCTCGCCACTTGTAATTACCGGGACAAAAGTTGGCAAGGTTGCAAAAGGTGGTTGGATAGGGGGTTGCTACGTTGTAAGTACAAGATGAACATCCGCCCCCGCCTAGACAAATTTGAGGAGAAAGGAAATTGGCTACGCCTGTAAAGGATGCATTTTCACAAACAATTTCGATCTGAACGGTGTAACAGCATAACCACCCTGCGTTAGAGGTGAAGTTAAGTTCGAGTGTGGAACCATTAACGTTTTGCGATATATTGGATAGTGCACCACATGGAGAACAGGTATAGCCTTGAAAGGTAACCAAAAGGGTGAAGGAAATAATTCCTAGAAAAGCAGTAAGGTTCGATTTAAACATGGTAGTTTTCATTAATAAAACAGTCCCAAAGACGTTATTTCATTTTCAAAAGTTGCACTAAAATAAGACTATTTGTTCATTTTTTTTTCCAATGATTCGACTTTTTTTTCTAGTGCTTTTATCTGCTCTTGTTGTTCCTTTATGCAATTGATGAGGGGAAGCACAAATTCCGCATAACGGATGGAAAAATGGTCTTGGTCGTTTTGGGGATAAACGATACCACTGAATTCTGCCCCGATTTCATCCAATACATTTGCGACATCCTGTGCCATAAGACCGTTGTAACGAATATTTTCTTGTCCTTTCACTGTGTAGGTGTAACTTACTGGTTTCAATCGGGTAATAAAATCCAGTCCTAAAGTAGATTCTGTGACATTGGTTTTGTATCTTTTATCGGAGAGGGTACTCCAACCTACTTGCCCACCAATGTTGGTTACAGCAGTACTTCCAATAACAACTGAATTGCTTGCTGTAACAATTGCCTCCGCTCCGATTGCTGTGGCATTGTTTAAACCACTTTGACCCACATCTGCATTGAAGCCAAGGGTGGTGTTGTTATTTCCGGAGATATTGTCTTGACCAGAAAAATTGCCAACAAAAGTGTTGTTATTTCCCAAATCGTTGAAGTAGCCGGCGTGTGCGCCAAGAAAGGTGTTTTCATTCCCTACTGAGTTGCTGCTGCCTGCCGTAACCCCCATAATGGTATTGTGTTGACCTGTTGTGTTTGATTGACCGGCGTAGGCTCCAATAAAGGTGTTTTCGTTGCCATTGGTATTGGAGAATCCGGCTCTTCTTCCAAGAAAGGAATTCATGATGCCGTCGATGTTTGCAACACCTGTTTCACCACCTATAAAGGTGTTTTCAAATCCAACGATATTGCCAACCCCGGCATTGAAACCCATCATGGTATTCATAAAACCCAGTGAATTTCCAGCACCTGCATTTTCACCAACAAAAATATTGGACGTTCCTTTGTTCCACAGTATCTTTTTATTGTTAATCATGTAACTGCTATCACTTGAAACAGTAATATTTCCTTGAACGGCAAGCTTTTGAATGGGAGTGCTGGTTCCAATTCCTATTTTTATACCGTTATTAAATAGCGTTTGACTGTTGTTTACCCAACTATTACCATTCCAATACATTGTGTTACCGATAGCTGTGCCTGGTGTAAAAACAGCTGAACCTGCTGAATTGGCATGCAAGGCGTAAGGGACGCTCAATAATTCTGTATTGCTGAACGACAGGTAATTGGTTCCGCCGCTTAAATCAGCCTCCACCTCAATGAACTTAGCTCCAACAGACCAATCAATGTTGGCTATTGAACCGGTAACGGCGGATCCATCGCCTATGTTGAGGTTGTATAGTCCAAAAGAATTGGTTTGTGCATCATGTGTTTCTTGAAAAAGAATCGTACCTGTTGAGGAAATATCCCGAATGGAAATCCGCACACCAATGGGAGCGTTTACAAGAGGTTCACCGTTTGTGTTTCGGGCAATAGATTGGTATTTAAATAGTTGGGGTGCTTGAGCACGGGTATTCGCACTTAAAAATGATAAGCATAGTAGTAGCAGTAAACTTTTTTTCATGGTGCAATATGAATAAGGTGAGAGCGTAGCAATTTGAAATCGTTGGCAGAATGAACGTACAAAAAGTAATTTCCCTCAGCAAGTTCGGGTAATAGCCATCGGTAGGGCAGTGCTGTAACTTCTTCGGAGCGAAACACCTCCTGTCCATCGATTGAGCACAGGGAAAATTGAATAGAATGGAGCGTTATATTTCCTCCAAAATTCAGATGATCGGAAAAAGGATTGGGAGAGATGGTCATTTGAGTTAAAAACACGTCAGCTAAATTTGCCATCTCTGGAGGAGGCTGGCAATACCCTTGCGTTAAAAATTGATTTCCTTCGTTACCTGTTTCTGAAATGATTTCACCTATGGAAAAGGTCATTGATCCAGAACTGTTTTGACCGTTTTCTCCTGCACTTGAAAGGAGTTCTTGAGCATTAAAATGCAGGTAATTTGAAAAAAAAAGTAAAAAAACAAGATGACGCATTTCCCTTTGTTTTCTCAAATATACAACAATCATTAGCTCCTACCATCAAGCTATGTAAGGTGTTTGTTATGTTCGTTGTATATTCTTTGTATGTTTAAGTGAAATGGAAAAAGGGACCAGTATTTCCTTCTGGTCCCTCACTTGTATTGATTGGTTTTGACACCTATTATTCCCGAACTCGTATGACTTTGAATTCGGTTCGTCGGTTCTTTTGATGTTCTTCTTCCGAACAGTGAACACCATTTGCGCAAAGATTCACCAAGACTTTTTCTCCGTAACCTTTGTAGGTCAACCGCTTGGCATCAATTCCTTTCGAAATAAGGTATTTAACGGCGGCCATTGCCCGTTTTTCCGAGAGAACCTCATTATACTGGTCGTTACCCCGAACGTCGGTATGCGAACCCATTTCTATGTCGATCAACGGGTTATCAGCGAGCACTCGAACGAGTTTATCCAGCTCAATTGCTGCATCTTCTCGGATGTCCCATTTGTCGAAATCGTAATAAATGTTCTCCAAAACAATGGGTTTATTGATGACGATTGGCTCCACTTCAAAATCGGCATAGAAATCCTCAGAATATTTTAACCCTTTCGTAGATAAATGATCTGTTCTGGTAAAACAGCCAAATTTTGTACAATACAAATGATACGATGTTTCGGGATTCAATTTCATGTTAAACCTTCCCTGTTCGTCGCTGATCATGTTGATAATTTCACCGGTTGATTCCACCGTGATTTCTACCACCACATTTTTTACAGGAATTTGGGTGCCTTTCTCCCTTGCTTTTCCAAAAAGGTTGAATGTCGGAGCGAATTTCTCAAAACTGTAAATCTTGTCAGCTGAGGCCCTGGAGGAGGAGACGAAACCCGTTCGGTTATCTTTATTCAGCGAAAATCCGAAGTCGTCTTTCATGGAATTGAGGGGATAGTTTAGGTTTTCAGGTTTCACCCATCTCCATCCGTTGAAATACGTGATGAAAACATCAAGACCTCCCATAGAATTATGTGCATCTGATGAGAAATACAACGCGCCATCTTCATGGACATAGGGAAACATTTCATTTCCTTCGGTATTAACTGATGTACCAATATTTTCCGGAATGCTCCACACACCATCGTAATACGTTGACTTGTAAATATCCGTCCCACCTGATCCTCCAGGCATGTCTGATACGAAATACATGGTTTTTCCATCCTTGGAAAGGGTAGGGTGACCACAAGAGTATTCATCGCTGTTGTAGGGAAATTCTTCTAAGTTTTTCCACTTTCCGTCCACAAAGCTTGCCTTGAATATTTTTAGGTTGCTCTCCATTTGTTCGTTCGCATTCAACTTCCGTTTAAAGTAATTGCTTCGCGTAAAAAAGACAGTGTTTCCATCCTCGTTGAATGTGGCTGGGCCCTCATGGAATCTCCCGTTGATATCGCCATTCAATAATTCCGGTTTCATCCAGTTTCCCAACGAATCTTTTTCCATGTAATACAAATCCAAATACGAATTGCCTGTCCAAGCACTTGTTTTTCGTCCAGAAAACACTTCTTTGTCGGCTGAAAAAATAGCGCCGTTTTGGTATTCAATACTTGAAAATGCGTTCACAAATTCTTGTTTTCGTATGGGCTTCAACTTGTAAAGTGTGGTATCCCTATACCGGTGATAGACGGATTGACACGATGACAGCAACATTTGTGCGACACGATCCCTTGGCACCATTTTTAAATATTCCTTAAAATGTTGAACGGCTTCATAGTGTAAGCCTTTGTACATGAGCACCTTGGCTAGGTCAAAGTGGGCATATGGTGCAACGTCTACTTTCATTACTGCCGATTGATAAAGCTTTTCTGCGGAATCAATCTGCGCCGTTTTGAAATAACTGTCGGCGAGTTTGCATTCGATTTCAGTGGTGGAATGATCGGGATAAATTTTTTGGTAATGGTGGATGGCTTTTGCGTAACCTAAAGCGTCGTAATACCTGTTCCCTTTTGCTGTATGGTAATGCACACAGCCATTTAGCCCAAGTAAAATAAGCGCAGAGGCTATAAGTGTGTTGATGGATGTTTTCATGATCTTTCATTTAAAAGTAACGCGGTGTTTTTACTTTGATGAGGTCCCTACCAAAGTCAATTCCAATCATA
Organism: Crocinitomicaceae bacterium; assembly: GCA_044372835.1. Taxonomy (GTDB): domain Bacteria; phylum Bacteroidota; class Bacteroidia; order Flavobacteriales_D; family Crocinitomicaceae; genus M0103. The sequence continues at coordinate 111,544 of JBILRE010000002.1, forward strand.
ATTTCATGAGATCCGGACGAGGAATTCCGCAATTTGGATAACGTAATGTCGTATGCATACCCAACCCTAAAAAAGGTATTTGTTTGGTATTCCACTAAGATGGCCAACGCATCACCGGTCCGCCAAGACATACCTAGCCAGTAAGTGTTTTTATACACCGCACTCAGATTGACATCTGCTTGAAGTGGAGCGTTTTGAACGTATTTCAACAAAACCGAGGGCTTGAGTTTAAAATCCCTGGGCAGGTCAAAAATATACCCTCCAGTGAGCAAAAAGTGCCTCCTTAAGAAGGTAGATCGGCTCAAGTCGAAATTAAAGTCACGTCCATTTTCGTACGCAAATAACGTTGGGATTGAAAACCCCGCATACATACGGTCGGCGTGAAGGTATGCACCAAAACCAAACCGTGGCAAGACTTTACTGGATAAGTTTTCCGAAAAAACCTCGTCGTTCTCCCACACCGTCAATTCGGTCAATTTCGCACTGAATTGTGAGAATCCCACGTTGACACCGAATGCCAGTTTGTACTTGTCGTTGAATTTTAACGAATACGCATAGTTAGCGATAAGGGTGTTTTGTTTTGTTACCCCAATTTCATCGTGCAGTGCGATAACTCCTAGCCCCATATTTCGGTTGCTCAATGGACCATCTGCAGCGGCAATGAATGTTTTTGGCGAACCATCGAAGCCTACCCATTGATTTCGGTAAGTAAGTGTACTTGACCAATATTTGTGCGAACCGGAATAAGCAGGATTGAGGTACAAGCCATTGAACATGTATTGGCTTAGCATTGGATCTTGTTGTGCCCTGGCCAAAAAACCTAGACATGGGAGGATCCAACTGATTAAAAGAATTTTTTTCATGATTTGAACGATTGGTTAATTATCTTCTTAGGTCAACGTATCCCTTGAGGGTTTGTGGTTCGGTTGCGTAAGTCTTCAATAGAACGAAGTACGTTCCGTCTGGCAATTCCTCTCCGTTATTATTTCCCCCATTCCATTCATTGGAGTAATCTTCTTTTTGAAAGACGATGTTTCCCCATCTGTTGTAAATAGTCAGTTGGTTGTCTGGGTATGCCTCAATTCCACGTACGACGAAGAAGTCGTTACTGTAATCTCCGTTGGGCGAAAAACCTGAAGGCATGGCAAGTTGAATAGGATCATTCAGTTTCACTTGTGCAGTTGATTTACATCCATTGGCATCCGTAACCCAAACGGTATAGCTTCCCTCTGTTAAACCGCTTATTAAGGCGGTGGTTTGTCCTGTTGACCATAGGTACGAATAAGGAGCTTGTCCATTCAACGCGTATGCTTCGATTTCGCCATCGTTGTTTCCATAGGTACTGATTTCGGTACCTGCTGCGTACATGGAGGTTTCGAGTGTAACTAGGATCCCCTCAGGTTGCCATATGGTGTCCGATAACACGGTGGTACAGCCATTGGCATCCATAATTGAAACGAGGTAAACACCCGTTGTAAGTCCCTCTGAGAGTGGGGTGGAATCACCATTTGACCATTCATACGTATACGGACCTGTGCCTGAGGTTACAATCGCTTGCATTTCACCGCTTGGTTCCCCGTAGCAGACAGCATCTTTCACTTGCAGTTGTGCACTTAGGTTGGAGTATGCTTCCACTGTTGCCGTAACACTAATTGTGCAACTGTTCGCGTCTTCCACCGTTAGGGTGTAGGTTCCTGCCGCAATATTTAACAAGTTCATGGTATTGGCGCCGTTTGACCAGTCATACGTGTAGGGCGTGGTGCCTCCTGATACCAATACCCGGATGTTTCCATTTTTCGCCGAACACACTGCCTGGTTGGTGGAGGCTTGAAGGACAAGTGGGTCGGGTTGATTGATGATGGTGGAATATACGGTTGTACATCCGTTAAAATCAGAGGCTTCTAATTGATATGCTCCTGCTGGTAACTGCCCAATATCCTCTGAGGCTTGTCCATTACTCCAAGCAAAATAGTATGGTTCAACACCACCGCTCATTGTAACATCAATCGAACCGTTTGCCCCAGCGAAACAGGAAACGTCCTCGTAAGTTGCATTCAATACCAGTGGGGTAGGTTCTGTTAACTCTGCAGCGATTGTATTGGAGCAGCCATAGGCATCCATTACGTTTACTGTGTAAATACCGGCTTCCAACGTTTGTATGTCTTCCAGCGTATCTCCAGTGTTCCAAGAAAAAGTGAAGGGTGCTTGTCCGCTAAGTACGGTTAGATCGATGGACCCGTTATTGTAGCTATAGCAGCTGACATCCTGTGTTTCTATTATCAATCCAGGTTCTGGATGAACAGTAACCGTGAAAGATAAGGTGGTGGTATTTCCATGAATGTCCGTTACCTGAAAGGTATTTGTTGTTGTTCCAATTGGAAATGTTGATCCACTTGCAAGGCCACTTACTTGAGTAAGTTGTTGAATGCCACAGTTGTCATTGGCACTAGGTTGTGCGTAAAGAACTGTTGGATCGCATGTGGAAATTGGCGCTGGGATAGTTAGTTGTGGAAGTTGATTGTCAACGACCGTAACGGTAAATTGGCAATTGGTCGTATTACCCGATGGGTCAACTGCCGTATAGGTAATGTTTGTTGTACCCACTGGAAAAGATGTTCCTGGAACGATAGACCCTGACAACTGAACAGAACAATTATCTGTGGCCGTTGGTGGTGTCCATGTAACCACGGCATTGCATGTTCCAGGAGCCGTACCTACAAGAATGTTAGAAGGACAATTCGTCAATTCAGGTGTTTGATTGTCAATTACTTGAACTGTAAAGGAACAATTGGATGAATTCCCAGAATTGTCAGTAACTGTCCATGTAACCAAGGTATTACCTAGGTTAAAGGAGGTATTATTTAGGTTGGTTCCGGTTCCGGTTGTGGCACCTGTCAGGTTGTAAGTAACCGAGGAAACCGTGCAATTATCAGTGGCAAGCGCATTCCAATTGGTCCCAATTTGGGTAAAGGTACACGCTCCGGTGTTCATCGGCACGGTTCGGTTCACAAGAGCACTGCAGTTTGAAATACCGGGCGAATAAATATCTTCCACCTGCACGGTAAAACTGCATGAATCTGCGTTGCCTAAGCTGTCTATTGCTGTCCAAACAACGTTAGTGGTTCCTAAATTAAATGCCACGTTGTTCAGCGACGTTCCCGAACCCGAAGTTGCACCCGACATAGTATAATACAATTCACTTACGGTGCAATTATCATTCGCAACGGCATTCCAAGTATTTCCAGTTTTAGTATACCCACAACTGGTAGAGGAGGTAGTCACTTGTTGATTGGGAATGCAAGTCAAAACTGGCTTGATGGTATCGAGTACCGTTGTAACATCTACAGTATCTGAAGCTTGGCAATTGTGGTTATCTGTGACCGTTACATTATACAATCCATCAGACATATTCTGGGCAAGAGCAGATGTACTATTATATCCATTGGGCCCACTCCATTGGTATTGAATGGGTAACGTACCCCCAAGGACAGTTGCATTGGCTTGTCCGTTATTTTGACCTAAGCATGCCACCTTCACAGTTAAATTGGCAATCACACTTAATGAATCAGGTTCGTTGATATAAACTTCCAAAGGTCCTGCAGTACAGTCGTTCAAGTCAGTTACTTCAAGGGAATAAAGACCGGCTCCCAAATTCAGTAGGTCTTCCGTTGTTGACACAAAAGATCCAGGTCCATCCCAATTGTACTGATAGGGTGTTTTTCCCCCTGTAACATTAACGTTAATTGAACCAGTAGAATCTTTATAACAGAGGTTGTCTGTATACGAATGTGCGAGCGTCAACGGATTGGGTTGCGTGATGCCGATACTGGCCGATTCCGTACAACCATTCGCATCTGTGACTTGCACGGTGTAGGTTCCAGGAGTCAATTGAATCAAGTCTTCATGGTTTGCGAAGGGAGTGCCACCTTTGGTCCAAGAATAGGAATAGGGAAAGCTTCCACCAGCAACGGTTAAGTCAATGCTGCCATTTTTTTCTCCGTTGCATCGAACATTTGTTGGATTCAGTCCAAGGGACAGCACAGCTGGTTGGGTGATGCTAAAATTATTGAAAGTGGTACATCCATTTTTATCTTGAACGGTTACCGAGTAGGTGCCAGCAGGTTGATTGCTTATGGTTAAAACGTTTGTAGTTCCATTAGACCAGTTGATCGAAAAAGGTGCTTCGCCATTCGTAATGGTGAGGCTGGCAGATCCATTGTTTTGTCCATTACAACTTACCGGAGTTGTGTTAACACCCAGAAGCAAATTGTTACAAGGTGGTTGTTGAATCATCACGCTGTCCTCAATGGAGCATAAATTGGCATCGGTAATTTGTACGTTATAAACGGAGCCACCGCTAGCCGCTGTAAGCCCTGTAGCTGTTTGAGTGGTTTGCCCGCTCGGATTCCAATTATAGGTATACCCTGGGGTTCCTCCGCTCGGGTTGGCTGTTGCAGAACCATCGTTTCCACCCAAACTGCTTACATCGATATGGGTTATAGCGTTGGTTATTGCAGTGGGTTGCAAAATCGTTGTACCTGCGATATCTATACAGCCATTTTGATCGGTTGCGGTGACCGAATAATATCCAGTTGTAAGCCCCGTTGCGGTTGCATTATTTTGTACTGGAAGGGTCGTCCATTGATACGAAATGTTTCCTGTTCCTCCTGTGGTGGAGGTGAAAATGCTACCGTCGTTCCCTTCAAAACATGAAACATGGTTCAACGAATCAATGTTGACGCTGAATGAAGAGCATGGAGGAGTAGGAATGACGACACTTTGAGAAAAGGTGCATCCATTCGCATCGGTAATGTTTAGCGTGTCAATTCCGTTGCAAAGGTTGGTAATGCTTTGCGTGGTTTCACCATTCGACCAATCAAAATAGAATGGAGGTGTTCCTCCGAAACCTATCGCTGTGGCTGATCCATTGCATGTTCCAAAATCGGGCAATGAGGTAATGTTCAAACCTAAGGGATCAGGTTGACTTATTCCGATGTTACCCAAGGATTGGCATCCAAAGGAATCTGTGATTTGCAAGTAATACCCACCAGCTGTTGCGTTAATTGATGTGCCCGAATTTCCATTGCTCCAGGAATACGCGTATGGCGTAACACCTCCCGAAATGTTGGATGTTATGCTGGTAGAGCCGTTATAACAAAGAATGGGGTTGGCTGCGAGGCTGACGATGATGGAATCGGAAATGAAAATACGCACGGTGTCTTTGGAATTGGCACAACCAGGTCCCGTTCCACTCGATGTTAAAATGAGATCGACTTGTCCTGCATTGATTTCAGCAGCGGATAGCGTATAGCTTGTAATGAGTTGAGATGCGCCAGGCTGGAAGGTTCCTGTTCCATTCGACCAAATTCCACTTCCCGTCGAAGAGGTTCCGTTTAACAGAATGGTGGGGCTTGTAGCGCAAACGTATTGATCGCTTCCTGCGGCTACCGTTGGAGGAGCGCTCATTACCACAGGAACTTGTGCATAAGCGGGAGCACATGTACCACTAATCAGTCCGTCTTTTACTTGAACCGTATATGTTCCTGCCGTATCTGCGAGGTATTGAGAAGTCATTGAAACGGTATCTCCGTCACTACTCAACCAATAATAGGAATAAGCACCGAAACCTCCCGAAGCAGAAGTGCTAAGTTGAACACCGCCTCCTCCGGAGCAAAAGGCCGCAGGGTTAGGCGAAATCGATGCTGTTAGTGCGTTATAAACGGTGATGGTGAAAGTCCCTGTGGAGGGATAGGTTCCACAAAACGCAGCAATGGGTGTTCCGGTTACCTGGTAGGTGATCGTATAGGGATAGGTGGCGTTTGTTCCCGCCTGAAAAATCGGATTGGCGCAGTTTAAACAACTCAAAAAGGTATTGCATGTTGCCAAACTGGCACTAAGGTTACCACTTTTGGAAATGGCTTGAATGGAAATATTATTCAGCCCATAAATAGGAAGTGGCAGAGAGCAGCCAATACGTGCAGGCTGACTGATGGGATAAATGGGTTTTGGAATTTGTTTGAAAACATATTTAATTTTGTTTGACCCTGCCTTGCTATATACAATTTTGTGAGGACCGGAGCCCGTGATACAAATGGGGCCTCCTCCGGGAATTTGTGTTCCGCATGCGCCGGGATTAGATAAATCGCCACCTGAAATGATGGTATAATTCCCAGCTCCGCCAGGATCAGCGTAACCCTGCGCCACGAGCAATTCAAACATGGCCACATCTGGATGCAGCGTGACGTAAAAAGAGACGTATTCGTTATTTACGCCACAACATCCCGTTTTTCGGATGATCTCCGGGGTGGTGTACATCGAGTCTGGATTGCTCGATAAATCAATATTGAAGAACGGTACATCTGTATCGCACTCTGGCAGGTGTGCTTGCCCGAAGCCCAGAAATCCAGTGGTTGTCAATACGAACAAAAGAAAATACAAGTATCTGAACTGCATTCCCTTCTTAATGGGTGGTACATTTGGTTTCATGTTAAATAATTTAAAGGCATTAGCTTGCAAATTAGGCAGGTGTACAGGTGTACCCTTTTTTATTCTCCCGCTGCACATATTCTTTCAGCTGATAAGTGAGAATTCACCATGAAAAGAAATGGATTAAAAACCGTACATTTACATATATGCACTGTCGAGTTAGACTTTCCATACCGTGGATTCCGGTTCTACATAAATTTTATGTTTTAAAAGCCTTGGTGATGTTTCTGATCATCTTTTTTAACATGTTTTCCACCTCAGCACAGAATCTACGTACGATTTCTGTTGGAATCGACGAATATACGGTCCTTTATCGTGGATATCCGAACCTGATTGGTACCGGAAATTACCGGCTTGTAGGCTGTGAAAATTGTAGTTATTCCCAAAAAGACACTTCTGGGTTATATGAAGTTAAGCCGGGTAATGCAAAGTTTGCGGTTATCAAACTTGGCAGCATCGAAGTCAAGGATGGAGACACCATAAAGACGTCGCTTCTTTCCAGAAATTATCAGGTTCGAAGGTTGCCTCAGGCGCAGCTTTTCCTCAACGATAAGGCGGATGGGAGTAAGGTAAACGAATTTGATTCAACTTTTTCGGTGAGTTACGGACCGGGCATTCCACTCGAGGTTGATTTCACCCTTGTCTCTTGGGTAGCTACTCTTTCTGGAGATACTACCACCTTTAAAGGAAGTGGCGAGGAATTGACACCAAACCTACTACAGGCCATAGCAAAGGCAAAGAAAAGGTCTTTACTGGAAGTGGAGGGTTATTACCACGGAGGAGGTGCGTATGCGATTCGGGTTCGATCAAGTTTTCAAGTGAAATGACCATGAAAAAGCTCGCTATTAGTACATTGCTCTGTTGGTCCATGCACAGTTGGAGTCAATATCAGGTGCCGGTTCCGGAACAGATGAACATGCATGTCTTATTCTTGAATTACCCCACTACCTTTCGGTTGGAAGCAAATGGAGTCAAGGAATCTTTTACGGTGAAATGCATTAAAATTCGAAAAACGGATCGAAACGATGCAGCGTTCAAGCCCAAAGGAAAATACCTCGATAAGGAAATGCAACTGCTATCGGTATCCGCATCTGGCGGTGGAGTAAATCCACAGGGAGCCGGATTTCAACTCACCTTGAACAGTACGTTTTTCAAACGAAAGGATTACCTGAGGGTTGAATTTTGGCAAAAAGACAGTTTGTTTGCTTACCGAGATTATGAACTGCGCAAACTTCCTTTGCCTATGCTTTATTGGAATGGCTTAAAGAGCGGTTTGTTTCAAAAAGAGCGTGGCGCATTAGACCTCACCCTTGCGTATGGTGAAACGTCGATCTTAAGTAACATGCACTTTGCCATTGACGAATGGGAAATTATACCAGAAGGAGCTGAAACCGGGGTGAAGGGTACAGGAAATAAGTTGAACACCCAGGCAACTCAGTTTTTAAAGGCATTACCAGCCAAAACGACGGTTTTCATTCGAGGTAAATTCAGCGGTAGTGGCTTTGATCACGCCCCTTTTGAAGGGAAATACCAGCTCTAATCCTTACCTATCCATTCCAATGGTAGTCGTCCGCAACGAGGGTATTCCCTTTTCTGCCTTTCTTTATGAAATAGGTATTGGTGCATAGAGGATAAATTTACCATGTCAGATGTGTGAAATAGCAGTTGATTCAAACCTATAAACGCTTAAAATTCCCGTAAATAAAGACGGGTGGCTCTTGAATACGCTTGTATTTTTTGATCCAACCATTCATCGCTTTGAAGGACTCTTCCCGCTCGCCATCTGTGAATTTATATTCTACGGATGAACCTCCGTCAAAGAGCACGGCTTCTACCAATCCTATCTTGAGGGCATAGTTCACCATTTCTTCGATCGTCACCAGCCCTGTCCGGTTGGAGGCAATCACCCATATATTCGCATGCTCGTCTTCACCCATGAGGGTTCGGTAAGTGGGTTTTAACGCGTGAGTTTTCTTTAGCAATGCATCGTTCACTGTTCCGTCATCAATTCCCCACAAGATGGTTTGGCTGGCATATTCCGTCATTTTTGGGCATTCAAGTGCTCGGACATGTGCCTTTCCATTGCGTACAAAAAAATACCCTCCGCCTGTTTTCCGTTTGGCATGCCGTTTTCCTTCAATTACGACTAACCCAAGTGGTTGGTCGGAAAAGAAATTGCCGTTTAAATAAAAGTCAGCATCGGCGGGAGGAACTTTTCCAATTTTAAAATCCATGGAATCTTTAGGTATCCTATATACGGTGAATTGATTTTCATACGTAATCAAGGGAGAACGAGCGTTCTCCTCGTTGGAATCTGAGGGAAATTCACATCCGTTTAAAAGGAATGCAAGGATTACAAAGATTGCCGAATTTTTCATACCTTGAAGATACCATTTCCTCTGTTAAGGCTCCATTATTTGTTCTGAGAACTAATACAGGCAACTGTTTAAAATGGCTTCTGCCAGCAATTTCCCTTGAAGTTCATACCCTGGACGAAGGAAATGAACGTAGTCTTTATTGACAAGGCCATTTGCTTTCCAGGTAAGCATGCTGCCTTTACCGCCCATCGCACGTTCCATATCCCATAGGGCACATCCGTGTTTTTCTGCTTGCTCGCGCAAAACGCTATTAACAACCGCCACATGCTCATTCCATACCGGCGCTCCTTCTCGAATTTTATAATTTTCGGAGGGAGTTACCAATAAAATAGCCATATGCGGAAGGATGCGTTCAATTTTACTCAGGGTGGAATCCACGTATTTGGAAAAATGGGCTTCGGTGAAATTTCGGTCGTACGATTCGTTTGTTCCGAGTGATATAATCAACAAGTCGGGATTGAGCTCAGGTAATTCCTCGAAAAACAATGGATTGGTCCAGTAATGGTCGTAGCGTGCGCTGGTTACACCGAATGAACTGTATATCAGTCCACGTTGATTGTTTTCAAAAAACAAGGTGTGCAGGTTCATTTTTCCACCTGAAAAATCAAATGAGAAATCTTCTGTTGCTTGGTTTCGATTGAATTCAATCTTTGAAAAGCCCTCATTGTGCAACGCTTTCATTTCTTCCCCATTGATGCGTACCACGGCAGATTCCATGGGAGAAAGAAGCTTGTATAGCACAAACCCATTCGTGTACGGATTGCTATAACCATCTTTTCGGAAATTAAGGTTGAATCCTCCATTGGAATCTTTACTCATCGCCCCAATACCCGGAAGGCCAATTTCAAATAACTTGGTTTTATGCACAATCCAACTGCTTTGCCATTTTTGATTCGTTGTGGCCAGGAAATCCTTGGGCCCATATGTTTCAGCAAGTTTATATGGAAAAATGAGTCCACGCCCCGCATTTCCAAATGATTCTTGTAAGGTCTTTCGTGCAGCTCCCGTGAGCATATCCGCTTGTAGATGGGAGTCCCCGATGTGAAGGATGTGTACTTTTCCCTCGTCAAGTAAGTGCAATGCGCTGAGTTTATCAACAAACGTCAGGTATTTCTCACTGCGATACTCAATGTCGTTTTCACCCAATTTCAATGAATCTTGAGCAGATGCTTGGAAGAGAAGGCAGCAAATAAAGAACGAAGTAAGGATACCGCGCATGTTAAAATTGAAAGTAAATAAAGGGTTGAACCACCGATGAGCGCATTTGCAACAACCATTGTATAACGCATACAAGAGCCAAAAGTTGTAAAAACAATCCAGATGACCTGTGGGCAAGAATGCCTTTTTCTTTGAGCTTGTTAGGAAGTGCGGTTAAGCCATAACCAATTAGCATAATGAGTGGCAATACCCAATTGGTTTGCAAAACGTACAAAACCGGTTGAAATTGGAAGTTTGAAAAGATTTTGGTATACATCACCCAGGTGCTTTCCATGTCTACGGCTCGGAACGGGATCCATAACAAGGATACTACTGAGAAGGTGAGTATCCAGCCTGCCATTTTACCGATTAAAGTGGTTTTATTGTTGCCTCTGTATTGCAACCAAAGTTTGTGAACGATAAGTAAAAAACCATGCGCACCTCCCCAAAAAACGAACTTCCAGCTGGCGCCGTGCCAAAATCCACCAATAAGCATGGTAGTCATTAAAAACACCAATTGTAGGTTCACACCCTTCTGGTTTCCACCGAGCGGGATGTAAATGTAATCCCGCAACCATGAGGAGAGGGAAATGTGCCAACGCCTCCAAAAATCGGTGATGTTTACGGCCTTATAAGGAGAGTCAAAATTCAAGCATAAGCGGTAACCAAGCAATAAAGCGATGCCAATGGCCATGTCAGTATAACCACTGAAGTCACAGAATATTTGCAGTGTATAGGCGAGGCTTGCTAGAGCGATTTCAGGACCGGTGAATCCATCAGGAGCGGAAAACACCCCATCCGCATATTGGGCAACAAAATCGGCAATGATGGCTTTTTTGACGAGCCCTTTTGTAATCAGAAATAAGGCCTCGCTTGCTTGATCTTTACTAAGTTCGAATTTGTTTTTTAACTGAGGTAAAAAATCCCTCGCCCGAACAATTGGACCTGCTACCAAGTGGGGGAAGAAGAGCATATACATGAGGTAGTCAAAGTAGCCAGGTCGCTTGATTTTTCCTTGGTAATGATCAACGAGGTAACTGATCGACTGAAACGTATAAAACGATATTCCAATGGGCAATACAAGGGCAACAAGTTCATAATGCATACCTGTGATGGATGCAAAATTCTCGATAAAGAAATTTCGGTATTTGAAGTAAAGCAAAAAAGATAGACTAAAGCAGATTCCGGTAAGGAGCACGGCCAGTTTCCATCTTGGTTGGGTAATGCGCTCCATCCACCATGTAAAAAGGTAGTCGGCCGATATGGTGGCAAGGAGCAAGAGTAAAAAGATACCGCTCGCTTTGTAATAGAAGAACAAACTGAACAGGATGATGATTCCTTGCCTCAGGCGCTGGTTGTGTGAAACGAATGAATAAACCAGTAGAAACAGGGCAAAAATGAATAAAAAGAATCCTTGATGAAACAACAAAGGATCATCTGGAATGAATAGAAACTGTTCGGTTATTGCTCTCCAGTTCATTTTGATTTGGGTACCGGTATGGTGATGATTTTGGGGCCCTTTAGTTTTTGTAGTTCATCCACTTTTTTGGGAAGCGATAAGATGTTTTTCGTTGTCAATTCCACTGCAATTTCGTCAAACCACAATTTTGCGGCTTTCCGAGAAGGGTGACGTCCATCATTGCCACGTTCCATTTGCATGGTGTGGGAGGGAAAAAAATGATCCCCAAGCTCGGTTTGCATGACTTCAATGATGCCGTTGTCTTTCGTCCATGCAGCAGGACCAACCCAATACCATTTTACTTGTTCGCGTTCAAACCCAGCTTTCAAGGTTTGGATATACCCCCTGCGTTTTTCCAGGTCTCGGGCAAAAATCTCATTCAATCCAATGGCGGCTACCACAACGGTCGGTTTGAATTTTTTAATGAAGTGGGTCATACTATCCGTAGTAGCCCAATTTTTTGTGGAAGAACCATACCAAATAACAACCGAAACAAGTTCCTGGTTGTTTTTGATGCAATATTCATTCATTGGACCTTTAAGTCCTTCCAATTGGGAATCACCAATCAACAATACCCGTTCTTTTTGCATCTGACGTGCACTAGAATCGTCATAAAGCTTCGATTTTTCTAGGTTAAATGCCTTTACCGGACCGAGGGTGTCGGCAGCGTTCCTAGATAGGGCTTTTTTTACCTCTACTTTTTGGTTAAAAAACGAGGGCGAAAGGAAGGGTTGACCATCCGCTTTGTTCAATCCAAAGGGAAGCGGTTTTTCGGTAAGGTTGGCACTAAAAAAGAGAACGAAAATCCCCAACAACGTAGCTGCAATCAAAGTGAGTCGCAACGAATATTTCGTGGGTTTTTTAGTCATAGTGCGGCAAAGAAAACAATTTTGTGGGAATTACGAATGATTTCGTTAAAATCCGTTTTCAACGCCAAAGGGAAATCATGAAAAATCCAGAAAAATAAACACTGACAATAATATAGAAACCAAGCCGATCCACTCGGGTAGAGGCCCATCGGAGGTCCTTGTTTTCGGATTCTGCCAAGTTGAGGGAAATCACAGACAAAACAACCATTAAGAAGATACAAACAAAGGTGAGCACGTGCATTTTGTCGAGCAAGGTTATTTCAGAAGAAACCGGTACAATGCTATCCGTGATGTATTTGTTTCCCACTGCTGTAAATAAGCCTCCCACACACAAACCGAAGCGAGGATCAAGGTTGGTGGGCCGTATGAAAAACACGCAACTCGAAATGACAAAGGCAATTACGAGTCCAATGACCAGTTTGATAAATGTAAACCAGCTTTTCGTTCGTTCGATCTCTATCCGAATCCGAAATTCGGCGTAATCGCTCGTGCTGTCAAGGGTAGGACTTCCGAAGGTAGTGGCATAAACGCGTTTAATTCCATCTACTTTAAACTCGTTTACTTTCCATTCTTTCATCTTGAATTCTGGATCAATTTTACTGTTTTTAATGTCAGGGACATAGCGGATTTCATCGTACTCCTGAGAACAACCCAATTGAATGTTCAGGGTTTGCTTATCAAATGGGTAATTTTTGGTATTCCACGATTTCATAACTTCCCCCACGGCACGAAACGTAAACCATTGCTTACCACCTTCCGTTTCGATAAGGGTATTGCCAATCTCATGTTCTTTGGTATATGGAAATTCAAGGTTTTCATCCATTTTTAGAGCGGAATCTTGGTATACACACCAACCCCAAAAGTCTGTTTTGAAGGAATTGTCTGAAATGTTAAAATCGTACAAAGAGTTGATAAAGACCCCCACCTTCACATATTTTACTTGGGATTGAGCGAAAAAAGAAAACCCCGTAAAAACGAATAGCGCAAGGTATTTTGAAAGGTATTTGTTGCCAGTTGACATGTAGTTGGGAATGGTGTGCAGGTTTAGGTATGTTCCTTGAAGATTTGGTTCAACCAGCGTAACATTAAAAACATCAGCAAAGAAGCGGCTCCTAACAATAAAGCATTAACATAAAAGAAATTTGCTTTGTCTTCGTACCCGTCCCACAAGCTACTAAGTACACCGGATAACTTATTTCCAATGGACGTAGCCAGAAACCAACCGCCCATCATTAATGCGGTTATTCGAGGTGGACTTAATTTACTAACCAGTGATAAGCCCATCGGACTTAAAAATAACTCACCAATGGTTATGACAGCATAGGAAGAAATGAACCACCAAGCCGACGATTTAATGCCTCCATTGTTACTAGCGTAAACAGCGCCAACCATCACCAAACACGATAATGCTGAAATGAAGAGTCCAATGGCAATTTTTGCAGGTGTCGAGGGTTCCTTTCCCCGGCGGTGTAAAAACGAGAAGAAAGCCAAAACCAAGGGCGTAAATGCAATCACCCAGAAGGGATTTACCGATTGAAATAGGTTGGTATTGAATGCCAATACGTGTCCACCTTCTTTTGGGGTGTCTTTTTCGGGAAGGTTTTTGAAATAATGCGGGTAATCGACGATTTTGATTTTCTTATCGTCCTTTCCAAGTACATCGCCTTCAAGGTTAATGGGCCTGAATTGTTCGTCTACAACCACCACAGAGTCTCGGGTATATTCAATCTTTTCAGCCAACTTCATTACCGACATGGCATCGGTCAAGTAGGAGGGAACCTCCCGATCGGTGTAATTGCTCGCCCAAGTATTGAGGGTTGAACCATTTTGTTTAAAGACTGCCCAAAAAGCAATGACAACAGAAAAGATGGCTAACATGGCAGCAATCGGTCGTTTTTCTTCTTTCGGAGATTTGTACAGCAATTGACCGTAAAAGAAGAGCACAGGAATGCATCCAAACAAAAATGCGTCGGTGGAACGACTTCCTACCAAGGGAGTTGGCAAAAAATAACCAATGAGTCCAAAACCAATGGCCGGAAGGAGTATCACTCCAAATATTCGTAGGAGTGGCATGTCGCTTGGCGAAGCGGGTTTTATGACATCCACATGTTGGTAATGCCTTGTTCCGATCATGAATATGACCATACCAATGAACATTCCAATGCCTGCCGCAATAAACGCCGCACTCCAACCAATCATGTTGTACAGGGCAGCACCGAAGAAATTACAGACGAAAGCCCCAATGTTGATGCCCATGTAAAAGATGTTGTATCCGTCGTCTTTCAGGTTTTTATATTCATCCGAATTATAAAGGTTCCCCAATAACGTGGAAATATTTGGTTTGAAAAAACCGTTGCCTAAAATGACTAAAATCATAGCCAAATACAAGACATTCAACTGGTGTACGGCCATCAAACAATAACCTGCTCCCATTAAAACGCCACCGATGATAATCGAACGACGGTAACCCAACACCCGATCGGCTAAAAGCCCTCCTACAAATGGAGTTAAAAAAACGAAAGCAATGAAGGTCCCATATAAATCCGAGGCCTCTGCTTCACTCATCCCGAAACCTCCAACGGCATCTTTGAGGTAAAGGGTGAAAATCCCAATCATAAGGTAATACCCGAAGCGTTCCCACATTTCTGAGAAAAACAGGTAGGGAAGGGCTTTTGGATGGTTCTTCATACGTTAGGGTTTAATGGTCTCAAAAACAAGTTGCTTACCTGATTCCGTTCATGAGTTTTAGCAACCTTCCGGACAATAAGAACAGGATGATAGATGCGCCACCTGCCATGAGGACGAAAATCATGAAGAAATCAAACAAGTTTTTGATCTCCATTCCTACAAATACAGGTTTTTTAGGAGATAGATTCCATACTTCGAGTGTGTTCGAATCAGGATTCCCTTTTTTACCCGCCTCATTTTTCAAGACATAAAGTACTTTACCGTCTTCGTTCATGAATGTGGCGTAGTTAAACTTAGGCTTTGATCCAACAATTTGCTTCAATTGAAAAGCGCTAAGTTCGGTCTTACTTTTTGTTATGGACGATATTCCCAAAAGTGAATCTGCTTTTGCCTTAGGTTCCCTTCCAAAAAGGTTATTTACGAAACCTTCTACAAAACCGGGTTCTTTTTCCTCCTTGAAATTATCAGACACCAAACTAATTTTAGCTGAGGCATTTGGGTGGGTTTCGTTTATTTTTTTCAAAAGCGCTGCGTCAAGCTTTTCAGTTGGTGCTGCCCCGTTCGCATTTTGAAGTTGGAACTTGAAGCTATTGGCAGGTACAGTGGTCTCTAAATGCACCTCTTCAGGGTAAAGAGCACTGAGATCACCAGCAAACTTATTCGCAGTTGCCGTCGATAAGAACCAAACGCCCATAAGTAAGGATGCGAACCTTACTGGAGCCAATTTTACTACCATGGAAAGACCTATAGGAGAGAGGCACAACTCTCCAAACGTATGAACGGTGTAAAGAGTGACCAACCAAAACATGCTTACTTTAACCGATGGGTCGAGGTCTTTAACGCCAAGCGCAATGACAAGGTAACCTACGGCAAGGAGAAACAAGCCAAGCGCTTGTTTTACCGGTGAAGAAGGCTCACGATTTGATTTTCCAAGGAAGGTCCATAAAAAGGCAAACAACGGAGCAAATATAACAATAGCAACCGCGTTGATGCTCTGGAAATAAGAAGCGGGAACCTCCATGCCTAAAAGACTGCGATCAGTCTGTTCTTGAGCAAAAAACGTCAACGAAGCTCCGGCTTGCTCGAAGGCAGACCAAAAGAAAATAACAAAAAATGCGATGATGAAAATTACCCAAATTTGCTGCTTTTCCGTAGCTGTCAAACTTTTGTCTGTGATAATGGATGCAGGCGCAATGATGCAGGCCGTGTAGATAAATGAACCGATTAAATCGAAGCCTAGTAATCCCTTAAACGCCACGAATAGAACAAGTGAAATGAGTGCCCAGTTAACAATTTGACCGATATTCATTTTCTTCTTCGGAACATCTTCTTTAACCTCCACTCTGGTTGGTACGGCACCAACGGCCTCCCCT
Source organism: Crocinitomicaceae bacterium (assembly GCA_044372835.1). GTDB lineage: Bacteria > Bacteroidota > Bacteroidia > Flavobacteriales_D > Crocinitomicaceae > M0103. The sequence continues at coordinate 127,994 of JBILRE010000002.1, forward strand.
GTGGGGGATACGATGTATTTATTTTTGAAAAGTTCAAAAGAAATAATACTGATAATCATTCCAATACAAGCGGCAAGAAAGCCCCATTTGAATGCGGCAGGCACAATCAATCCTTCCTTGTCGTATACCTCACCCAGTGTTCCACATACCAGAGGTGCAATAAATGCCCCAAGGTTAATACCCATGTAGAATATGGTAAAGGCAGCATCCACGCGTTTGTCTCCTTCCGGATACAATTGACCAACCATGGTCGAAATATTGGGTTTGAAAAACCCGTTACCGAAAATTAAAAATCCAAGGCCAGTAAACATCAATGTGCTTGCAAGACCAACCTCTGTGTAAAAACTGCCAGCCAAAAACATAAAAAACTGCCCTATCGCCATCATCACTCCACCCCAGAAAATGGATCGGCGGTTTCCCCAATAGCGGTCAGCGACATAACCTCCAACAAGAGGAGTCAAATAAACGAGCCCTGTATAGTTTCCATATATGGTTGACGCAAGGGATTTATCCATGACGAGCGCATTTACCATAAACAAAGTAAAAATAGCGCGCATCCCATAGTAACTGAAGCGTTCCCACATCTCTGTGAAGAATAATAAATAAAGCCCTTTAGGATGGCCTTTTTGAATAGTTTCTGACATCTTTTTACGTTTTTACTTGTCGTGAAAATAGAAAATAAATTTTACCTGAACGAACAAGTGTTTAAAACTGACAGATTTTAAAAGGCGATTGCATCCGTGAAAAGAGAAGTGCTTACAACCCGTTTATCCCATTTTTCTGGGGGTATTCATAGAAATCATTAATTTTGAATCGTGGTGGGCTTGAAAAAGTATTTGACATTCCTAAGTGTTGTATGTTTCTCAGCGGTTGTTCTGACCACTACCTCCTGTTCAGAAGAACAAGAGCCCCAGAAAACAAGTCCAACAGTTATCCTTGCGGATTCGTTGCTCGATAACCACACGTATGCGAATATCAGAGAGGTTCGTACCAATCATTTGCACCTTGATCTTGATGTTAATTTTACCAATCAAACCGTTTACGGCGTAGCTCGTCATGAAGTCATTAATAACGGATCTGATACGGCCATTTTCGATATCAAGGGATTGGTCATTCAAAAAATCACGTTGGGAAAAGGCAAAGAACGTGAGACAAATTTCATTATTGGTCAGTGCGACAAAGATTCACTTTTAGGACAGCCTCTTTTGGTAAAAATCACCCCTAAAACAAAGTACATTAACATTTACTACGAAACCACTGAACACACGGAGGCGATTGATTGGCTGAGCCCAAAGCAAACGAGTGGAAAAGCGTTTCCGTTTATGTACACCCAGGGTCAAGCCATTCTCACCCGTTCATGGATTCCGCTGCAGGATTCCCCCAACAATCGGATTACCTACTCCGCCAATGTGCGTGTCCCATCGGAACTGATGGCGGTGATGAGCGCAACCAATGTTCAACAGAAAAACAACAGTGGAAATTACACTTTTCGCATGGATAAACCGATTCCATGCTATTTGATAGCATTAGCCGTGGGTGATCTGCGTTTCAAGCGTCTCAGTGGAAACACGGGTGTTTATGCCGAACCGGAAGTGATACAAAAAGCCGCCAACGAATTTGTTGATATTCCGAGAATGATCCGCGCAGCGGAGCAACTATATGGAAAATACCGCTGGGGAAGGTACGATGTGTTAGTGTTGCCGCATTCCTTTCCCTTTGGTGGAATGGAAAATCCACGCTTGACCTTTGTCAGTCCTTCCATCATAGCGGGAGACCGAAGTTTGGTAAGTGTGGTGGCACATGAGCTCGCACATTCATGGTCTGGAAATTTAGTCACGAACGCCTCTTGGGATGATTTCTGGTTAAACGAGGGATTCACGGTGTATTTTGAACATCGGATTATGGAGGAACTTTATGGAAAGGAGGTCGCCGACATGCTCGCTGTGATTGAATTTCAAGAATTGAAAGAGGAAATAAAAACAATCAAAGAGAGTAAATTCCCATTGGATGCTTGCCTGAAGCTTAACCTTCGAGGTCGGGACCCAGAAGCGGGAATGACCGATGTTGCTTATGTGAAGGGTGCCTTTTTTCTTAAGACCCTTGAACAAAAGGTTGGCCGTGAAAAGTTTGACGTCTTCATGAAGTCCTATTTTGAGAACAAGGCCTTTTCTACGTTGACAACGGAGCAATTCGACGAATACCTGAAGGAACATTTATTTGACCTGCACGACCTTTCATTCAACACGGAAGAATGGTTTTATCAGCCCGAAATCCCAGTTAATTGCCTTAATGTGCATTCAACAAGGGTTGATGCGATACGCTTTTTAGCCCGCAGGTATGCTGCCGGTGAAGACATTTTTAAGAAAAAAGTTAAATGGATTAAGGTGAAGGGCCGAAAACGCAAACGCAAGCAAGTCATTCAGCTCAAACGAAGCGATTACATGGCGCAGGAATGGATTCTTTTTCTTCAGAAACTACCGCCTATTATGCCTGTGGAGCAACTGCAAAAGCTGGATGAGCACCTGCATTTTAAAACGTGGGGAAATGCGGAGGTGGCATCGTTGTGGTATGCGTTAGCCATTCGAAGCGGATACAAAGAAGTACGGCCACATTTAGAACGTTTTCTACTTAAAATGGGCCGTAGGCGATTCATAGTGCCTTTGTATCAGGAATTGATTAAAAAAGAAGAGGACCGCAAATGGGCCAAAAAAGTTTACCAGGAAGCATCGGAAAACTACCACTACCTCGCCAATAATACTATCAGCCAGTTGTTCAAAAAGGCAAATTAAATTTCCGCAATCTTTTCTTCCAATACGCTAATTTTCCCTAAGGTGTCCTGTTCCTTCTTTCGTTCAAGTGCGACTACTTGGTCTGGTGCTCCGCTCATAAAACGTTCGTTGGATAATTTGGCTTGCACAGATTTCAAAAAGGTGCGTAGATAAACCAATTCCTCTTCATATTTTTTCTTTTCTGCAACAAGGTCAACAGAAGAATCGAAGGGTATAGAGTAAACGGTGGTACCGATTACAAAGGTATTGGCTTGTTTGATGGGCTCAGTTGTATATTCAAGCGACGATAGATTGCCCAGTTTTACAATGACCGAATCAAAAGAAGATCCCTCTTGAGCATCGCTTGATTTTACTTTTAGTTCGATCTTCACTTTCGAGGCAATGCTTTTTTCCTTTCGGATGTTTCGAATATTAGAAACAACTTCTTGCACCCGTTCAAAAGAGGTTAAGCAGTCCTTGTCTACCTCACTAACAGAAGGCCACATGGAAATAATGATATCATCTCCATCTTTTCTTTCGCGCAACAAATGCCAGATTTCTTCTGAAACAAACGGCATAAACGGGTGAATAACCTGCATCAGTTTTTCAAAGAAGGCCAACGTAATTTCCCTCGTTTTTAGGTCAATTGGTTGTTGGTAACCCGGCTTGATCATTTCAAGGTACCAAGCACAGAAATCATCCCAGATAAGCTTATAACTCACCATCAAGGCTTCAGAAACCCTGAATTTGTCAAACAAGGCATTGATTTCCATTACTTGTTCGTTAATCCTTGATTCAAACCATTTCACTGCTGCTTCTGATGCAGGCGATTGCTCCATGTCCATCACCTCCCATGAACTAACAAGGCGGTAGGCGTTCCAAATTTTATTAGTGAAATTACGCCCTTGTTCACATTGCGCACTATCGAAAGGTAAATCGTTCCCCGCAGGAGAAGAGATGAGAACGCCCATTCGTACCCCATCAGCACCATATTGGTCAATCAAGTCGAGTGGGTCGGGAGAATTACCAAGTGATTTTGACATTTTTCGGCCTAACTTGTCCCGAACAATGCCCGTGTAATATACATTTTTAAAGGGCTTTTCGCCTAGGTATTCATAACCTGCGATGATCATGCGCGCCACCCAGAAAAACATGATCTCAGGAGCTGTTACCAAGTCGTTTGTTGGGTAATAGTAAGCAATGTCTTTATTCCCGGGATTTGTTAAGCCATCAAATACGGAAATAGGCCATAACCAGCTCGAAAACCATGTGTCCAGTACATCTTCATCTTGTTTTAAGTGAATTTCAGAAGCAGGTTTACCTGATTTTTTTTCAGCAAGAGGAATCGCTTCTTCCAAGGTTTTGGCCACAACGAAATCCTCGGCTCCTGAACCGAAATACCATGCGGGTATCCGATGGCCCCACCAAAGTTGGCGAGAAATACACCAGTCTTTGATGTTTTCCATCCAATGCCTGTAGGTGTTTTTGAATTTCTCGGGGTGAAACTGTATGGTGTTGTCCATGACATGCTCCAACGCAGGTTGGGAAAGTTCTTTCATGGAAACAAACCATTGAAGGGATAGACGTGGCTCTATGACCGCATTTGTGCGTTCAGAACAACCTATTTTGTTAATATGGTCCTCCGTTTTGATCAAGTACCCCTTGTCATACAGTTCCTTCTCGATTTGTTTTCGAACCGCGAAACGATCAAGTCCCTCAAAATGTAACCCATGTGCGTTCAGCGTGCCGTTCGGATTAAAAATATCAATTGTTTCAAGCCCATGTTTTTTTCCGAGTTCATGGTCATTTACGTCATGCGCAGGTGTCACTTTCAGGCAGCCCGTACCGAATTCCATGTCCACGTATTCGTCGCCAATGACAGGAATCGAGCGACCACAAATGGGAACGATCGCTTTTTTTCCAATCAACTGACTAAAGCGAGCGTCATTCGGGTTAACGCAAATAGCAGTATCGCCCAAAATTGTCTCAGGCCTAGTGGTGGCGATGGTTACCCATTGGTCATCACTTCCTTCAATTTTGTAACGAACAAAATACAATTTTGAATTTACCTCCTTGTATAAAACCTCCTCGTCTGATACCGCTGTCAGCGCTTCTGGATCCCAGTTAACCATGCGAACGCCACGGTAAATTTTACCTTTTTTATGCAAATCGATGAACACATCCAACACGGATTCCGAATATGCCGGGTCCATGGTGAAGTTGGTGCGTTCCCAATCACAAGAGGCTCCCAATTTTTTAAGTTGTTCAAGTATGATTCCACCGTGTTTGTCCTTCCATTCAAATGCATGGCGCAAAAACTCCTCCCGAGATAAATCGGATTTTTTAATCCCTTCCTGACGCAGTTTTTGAACCACTTTCGCTTCAGTTGCGATAGAGGCGTGGTCAGTTCCCGGCACCCAGCATGCATTTTTACCAAGCATCCGAGCCCTTCGCACCAAAATATCTTGGATTGTATTGTTTAACATATGTCCCATGTGCAACACACCTGTAACATTTGGCGGAGGAATAACCACTGTGTAGGGTTCTCTGCCATCAGGCTCAGAATGAAAGTAACCTTTCTTCATCCAGTGGTCGTACCATTTGGTTTCGGAAAGGTGCGGGTCATAGGTTTTGGAAACAGACATGACGTAAAATTTTTTACAAAGATATAATCATTTCATGGCTTGAGAAGGTTTGAGGATTACAAGTGTTCATTTACTTGCCATACATGCCCATGAAATGCAAAAATGCTTTTGAATTTCACACTGAATAGCTGGATATTATTTCTTAACTTTCCTCTCAGAATACTACATCTTATGAAAACAACCTACATTACCTTTCTTTTTGCTTTTATCTGTTTAGGGGTAAATGCGCAAACATTTTCACCCGATTTTCTTGATGGTCGGATTGTTTTTCAATTGAAGGAAGACCTACACGTTTATTCCGCTCTTCAACGAGATCCAAACCGCTTCGCACTTGACATGAGTTTGGAGGACTATCCCGAAATAAATGAGGCATGTAAGGGTTTAACCGTGGTGAAATTTGAGAAACCCAGTTATTTTTCAGGTAAAAAGGAATTGCAATGTATTTTCCGGTTGTCTTTCACCGAATACCATCAAATTGATTCGCTTATTTCGCGCTTAAATCGTTTGCCAAATGTCATTTTTGCAGAAAAAGAGCCCATTTATTCCATTGATTTCGTTCCAAACGACACCTATCACACGGGAAATAACAAATGGTACCATACGCTCGTAGGATCAGAAAACGCATGGAACATTTCCCAGGGATCGTCGACTGTAAAAGTCGCCATTATTGATAACGCAGTATTTTGCGGTCATTCGGATCTTACAACCTACAGCCAATATGATGTGGCTGATAACGATACGGACGCCTCACCTCCGTTGACTGCAAGTGCCGATTTTGGTTGGTCTCACGGAACCCATTGTGCCGGACTTGCAACGGCAGATATAAACAACAGCATGGGAATCGCTTCATTGGGAGGAAATGTTCAGTTGATTGGCGTAAAAGCCACCCCAAGTAGTGCTTCCAATTCACTAGGGATTTGGTATTCCTACGATGGCATTCAGTGGGCATGTCAAAATGGAGCCAATGTGGTTAGTATGTCGTTTGGTGGTACAACTTCATCGAATGCCCTTCAAACCTTGATAAATGCCTACCCAAACGTGGTTTTTATGGCAGCAGCGGGAAACGATGCGGTTACTACGTTGGTTTACCCAGGAGCATACAACAATGTGATATGTGTGGGGTCTGTGGATGCCAACGACAGCCGTTCCAGTTTTTCTAATTACAATGGGAGTGCTCCATTTGTAGACATAGCAGCGCCTGGAGGGTACTCTTTTGGAGGTTTGTACAGTACAGTTTATACAACAAATGGCAATGGGTACGATCAAATGGGGGGAACTTCGATGGCAACTCCTTTTGCGGCAGGCCTGGTCGGATTGATGCTGAGTTTAAACCCTACTTTGTCGCCTTCAGCCGTTCAAAATTGTTTAATTAGTACCGGCGCGAACATAAACCAATCCATTGGTCCCAGAATCAACGCCCCCGCTGCATTGGCTTGTGTACAAGCCACGTTGACCGGCGATCCGATTCCATACTTCTCTGGTTCCCCCGTGAACATCATCGAGGGGCAAAGTGTTACCTATCAAAACCTATCTGCCAATGGAGGATCACCGATCAATACCTACTCATGGAGCTTTCCGGGCGGCACACCATCCTCCTTTGTAGGTCAAAACCCACCAGCTGTTACCTACCCAACAGCGGGAATTTACTCCGTAAGTTTGTCTGCAACTAACAACCAAAGCACACAAACCTATACGCGAACAAATTACATCAATGTCAGCATTCCACCTTATGGGGAATGGTTGGAACAACATACGGGTTTTTCACAGGCGAGCAGAGGAATCAATCATATTTCAATTGTGGACCAGAACATCGTTTGGGCAACCGCTTACGATGGAACGGCAGCAGCAACGAATGTGCAACAGTTTACCAAAACAACCAATGGAGGACTGACCTGGACCCCAGGAACCATCAATATCAATAATACAGCACTTGGCATCGGTATGATTCACGCAGAAAGTGCCACAAAAGCATGGCTGGCGGCATATCCTAATGCAGCGGGACAAACAGGAGGGATTTGGATTACTACGAATGGTGGTACTACTTGGACAAGGCAAAACACGGCTACCTTTAGTAACGCGGCATCGTTTACCAACGCAGTCCATTTTTGGAACGAGCAAGAGGGGGTTTGTGTAGGAGATCCTATCAATAATGAATTTGAAATTTATAGAACAACCAACGGAGGTACGAATTGGACGTTGGTTTCTGCGGCCAATATTCCTAATCCGCAAGCCAATGAATTTGGTTATACGCGTCAAATGGAAGCAGTTGGAGACAATGTTTGGTTTACAACAAGCAAAGGGCGTATTTACCATTCCACCAATCGTGGTGCCACATGGCAAGTATATACTTCTCCCGTTGCCGATTTCGGTGGAGCTGTTACGACCGGTGTTTCGGCAAATTTATCCTTTTCTTCGCCAACAGCAGGTTTGATTGTGAATCAGGCTGGAAACATCTGGAAAACAGTCAATAGCGGTTCTACTTGGACCCCAGTCACACCTGCTGGACCTGTTTATACCAATGGCTTGTGTTACATAGAAGGAACTAACGTGGCCTTTACTACCGGAGCAGCAACCGGTGCGTCGGGTTCATCCTATTCAACGGATGGTGGTACCATTTGGAATCCCATTGATACTGAGCAACATTTGTATGTTGATTTTATAAATCCTTCGGTTGGCTGGTCAGGTTGGTTTAACGCAAGTAGCACTTCTGGAGGTATGTGGAAATGGAATGATCTCACTTCTCTACTTATACCGGATTTTTCGGCAAGTCAGTTAACCACGTGTATCAATTCTCAAGTGTTGGTTTCAGACCTTACGAGCGGTGCGGTTCCTACAAGTTGGAATTGGTCCTTTCCAGGAGGAACACCGGCCACCTCTACTCAACAAAATCCGACAGTGAGCTATGCCCAACCGGGCATTTATGACGTAATTCTGACCGTAGGAAATGGTACATCTCAAACGACGCTATCTCAACCTGCATATATCACCGTTGTTTCCCCAACGTCGCAACCATCCGTTATTTCTGGTCCTTCATCCTTGTGTGACAGCTCGGCTGCTATGTATTCTGTGGTCTTGGTTCCAGACGTTATTTACGGGTGGACTTTACCGCTTGGTTGGACGGGAATGAGTTCATCCAATGCCATAAATGTTCAAGCGAATACCACCTCAGGAAACATAACGGTCAGCGCAGAAAATGCTTGTGGCGTAAGTGCTCCGAGCACCCTTTTTGTGAACATCAACCCCGGAGTTCCTTCGGCATCGTTTAGTTATACTTCACAGAACGGTTTATCTGTATTTAACAGCAATGCTTCTCAAAATGCCACTAATTGGTTTTGGAATTTTGGCGATGGAGCGACTTCAACCGATGCTAATCCAACGCATACGTTTAGTTCAAACACTTCATTTGACGTGGAACTTATCGTTTCCAATGGCTGTGGTGCTGATACCTTAGTACAAACCGTAACGGTAACAGGTCTTCAGCTAATGGAATGGAATGAAAATCCAATACAGGTTTACCCTGTCCCTTTTATAGATCAATTAAATGTGGTACTTCCCGATAATTTTTTAGGCGGAAAAATCAATTTGTTGGATGCGCAAGGAAAACGTTTGAGGCAATTTGATGCCTTGGAAGAAAAAATGGTGCTAAATCTTAAGGGCATTGCCCATGGCTGCTATTTCCTTCAAGTTTGGGATCGTCACCAAGAAATAGAATTTAGAATTAATGTTTTGAAATAGCCAGAATTCCGTTATTTTTACTGCGCTGTTGAATTTCAAATTGAAAACGATATGAGATTGATTTTTACGAACCTGATTATCGCAGTATCGTTTTTTTATTGCTCAATTCATGGCATTTTTTCCCAATGTGGACCTCTAAATACGCCGCAGGTAACGAATAACGGGCAAGACGGAATCATGTTTGATGTGGTTGGTTTGCAGTCCGTAAATATCCTTCAATTGGGGATGGATTTTGATTCCGGATCAAATAATACAGTAAGGATTTACAAAAAAACAGGAACCCATGTGGGATTTACCAATAATGCAGCAGCTTGGACATTGGTAGGACAAGTCACAGGTTGGGCATCGACATCGGGTCAAAACGTATTAATTCCACTACCAATCAACCACTTTTTATGTCCCGGTCAGGTCGTTTCATTCTATGTGACGAATACCATTACAGCGAATTGCAATTACTCCAATGGCACGGGTGTAGGTAATACCGCCGCACAAGATGCGAATATCCGCATCCTTCAAGGTACAGGAAAAGACTATCCGTTTGGAACCAATTTTACACCCCGCGTTCCCAATGTGCGTGTGGTATACAATTGTGCAACAAGTTGCTGCCTACCTCCAACCATGACATCTACACCGACATCGTGTGTGGGAGCATGTAACGGAACCGCAACGGCTACAGTGGGTGCGGGAGGAGTTGGCCCTTACACCTATTCATGGAACACCATTCCTGCTCAAACAACGCAAACAGCAGTAAACTTGTGCGCAGGAACATACACTGTTTCTGTTACCGACGCTACCGGGTGTGTTGCTACTGGAACGGTCACGGTGGCTAGTGGCAACGCAATTGCCAATTCAACCATTACCCCCGCCGGACCTTTTTGTGTCTTATCACCTCCCGTTAATTTGACGGCTGCCTCTCCCGGAGGAACATGGGCAGGGAACGGGATTACCAATGCAACTGCAGGAAGCTTTAATCCATCCATTGCTGGCGCTGGAACGCATTCCGTTACCTATACTATTCCTGGTGCATGTGGGTCGAATTCTACCACAAACATCGTTGTAAATCCTGTCGCCAACGCTGCCATAAATGCTGTTGGACCTTTTTGTGACATTGATGCACCGGTTATCCTTACGGCTGCCTCTGCAGGGGGAACATGGAGTGGAAATGGAATCACCAATACAGCAACTGGGTTGTTTGATCCTGTTTCAGCCGGTGCCGGCACCCATACCATTACCTACACCATTCCCGGGTTGTGCGGCGATGTAGAAACGACAACGATTTTGGTGAATCCTACGTACGATGCGACGATAACTCCAGCCGGACCTTTCTGTGCTTCCGATGCCCCAGTGGATTTGAGTGGTGCTGATCCCAATGGCCTTTGGTCAGGTGTGGGAATAACGAATGCGGTGAATGGAACGTTTAGTCCTTCGGCAGCAGGTCCAGGTACATACACTATTTCGTATGTTATCGCGGGTGCTTGTGGCGATTCAGCAGCCGTGGATATTCTTGTCAATGCCTTGGATGATGCCACGATTACCCCAGTGGGACCTCTGTGTTTTGGATCGCCTGTTGTAACGCTCGCAGGAGTTACACCCGGTGGAACTTGGTCTGGACCTGGAATTGTGAGTTCCTCTCTGGGGACTTTTACTACGGTAAATGCCGGTGCAGGGATACATACCATCACATACACGACCAATGGTCCTTGTCCGGATACAGACACAGAAACCATAGAAGTGTTGCAACCGCTTCAGGTACAAGCCGTCGGAGACAATACCATTTGCGAAGGGGAATCCTCAGGAATTTCTGCTACTGGTAGCGGTGGAACCGGGAATTATACCTTTACATGGGAGGATCCTGCAGGAAATGTGGTCGCTGTGGGAAGCAATACGAATGTATCACCTGTTTCAACAACTGTTTACACGGTTACGCTTTCGGATGGTTGCAGTGCGCCCGAACCTACGGATCAAGTGACGATTAACGTGAATCCATTGCCTACTGTGAGCATTAATTCAAACGTGAACGAAGGTTGTATACCTTTATCAGTAACCTTTACCGGACCATTTTCTTCAAACGCCACATGCAGCTGGAACTTTGGTAATGGAGATGTGAGCAGTGCTTGTGGTTCGGATTCAACGGTTTATAATCAAGCTGGATGTTACGATGTTTCCCTAACCATTACGGAAAATGGCTGTACGTCGAACCTTACGCTAGACGACTTTATTTGTGTGGGTGAGGCACCTGAGGCAAACTTTATTTTTACCCCAGAGGTTGGTGATATGTTTAATACGGAATTCACTTTCGTAAATATTTCTACCAATGTAGATACTTACCTTTGGAACTTCGATGATGGCGCTGGAAGCAACGACCCGAACCCAGTGCATGTTTTCGCTGAAGATCCTGCGGCATACAATGTATGTTTGATTGGCTCGAACGAATTCGGATGTTCGGATACCTCATGCCTCGGTGTTCAGATTCTTGAAACATTGGTGTACTATGTACCGAATTCCTTCACCCCAGATGGAAACGAGTACAATCAATTGTTTCAGCCGGCGTTCACCTCTGGATTTGATCCTTTCAACTTCTATTTTGTGATTTACAACCGCTGGGGCGAAGTGGTATGGGAAACTAAAGATCCCAAGTCGGGATGGGATGGAACTGGTGCAAATGGTAAAACCGTGATGGATGGGACCTACATTTGGAGGGTTCAATTCAAAAGCCGAGAAAATGGTGAACGGATGGTGGATTCAGGTTATGTAAATGTGATACGCTAGGCTTAGTATTTTACCGTTATTTTTCCATTTTTAAATACCTTGTAAACGTGTCCACCTTTTAGGTGACTTAAGTCACTGGTTGTACCATCGGTCCATCTTAGTTGAATTTTTTCGGCATCTTTATCTGTTCCAAGGCCAAAATAGAGAATCCTAGAGGATTGCGCCCCGTGTCCACTACCTCCGTCCACTTCACGTATTGTTTTAGAATTTTTTGAAATAAATGTGGCGGAACAACCAAAACAATCCTTATTTATTGGACTTGTTCCAACCAATTCAATTCCTATCCAAGCGTTACCTTGGGATTCGTTTCTAAACAGTTTGATTTTCTGTTCAAGGTTCGCGAAGGCAGCTAATGGAAGTTTTATTACACCAGAAACAATGTCTATATCCCCATCATGGTCAAAATCGAACAGGGCTGATCCACGATGAGAAAGTACATCATCCAAACCTGAGCGCTCAGATTGGTTGTAGTACCGGTTCGAATCCCTTTCAAAATAGGCGTTTTTATCTTTGATTACGGTTTTGGGCAACAAAGCCAATACGTTTCCTTTGGAAACAAACAAGTCTAGGTCACCGTCGTTTTCACGGTCGAAAAACAAACCGCTCCAACTCGTACCACGGAGCGAATCCTTCACATACGTGAGATCCAAACCTTCCTCATTCGCTACGTCCGTAAATTTTCCTTGTTCGTTGTTAAATAGGTAATTTTTCCCAATATTGGTGATATAATAGTCTAGATCGCCGTCGTTGTCGTAATCGCCTTGCCCAATACCCATCCCATAAATCTGTTGGTTTATACCTACTAAGTCGCTTTGATCCTTGAAGAAAGCCTCGGGATATTCATTTCTGAAAAAGCGGTTGCCATAACCGCTCCATTGACCAAAGTCGTTCAACAAAAGGAGATCAAGGTCGCCATCCATGTCAGCATCCGTTAAACTAGCGGACAGTCCACACCCTGGATCGTTTACGCCATACTTATTAGCGCTCTCTACAAACGACCTTCCTTTTACGTTCATCAATAATTTATTTTCATAACAACGGGGATTGTAACCGATTTCCACGCCGTTGGAGTCATAGATTCCGCCCATTTTATCGACATAGTTGGTAAGGTAAATATCGGTGAATCCATCCTTGTTGATATCCCCAACGCATGCACTCGTATAATGAGCTGGCTCAAGTATGTTATGCAAACTAAGTGTGTCGAAGGATTTTCCTTTTTTATTCAGCAATACCAAGGGACTTCGCTTGTCTCCGCGTTCCATTCCTTTGCCAAAATTGACGATCACAACATCTGAAAACCCATCGTTATTGAAATCGGCAGAAACGGCTGATTGAATAAAGTAAGGAATTAACTTGTCTAGTCCGAATTCCGACGTGGCATCACGAAAGGCTCCCTTTTCGTTCAACCACAATTTGGAATCAAAAACGCCACCTGATTGAAACACATCCTCCCACCCGTCGTTGTTGACGTCAATTACCATGACACCGCCCCCATCCATTTGAAAATCATTTCCGGGGTAAGTGTAATCCATGCCTAATGAACTGCTAACCTCGGTGAAGTATGGGGTTTGACACCAAGCTGTTCCAAGCATGAAAAACATGCTTAAAAGTAACCATCCCCTCATTCCTTTCGGCATTTTATTGTTTTTACCACATATAAACCGAGCAATTTCCCTGCTTCCAAGCTACGTTTGAGTGTTTCGCGGTAATGAATACCACCGTACAAGCGTGAAATTGAAATTTCTTGTGCCAGGGAATCAAAATTGGCGAATGATCGAGGGGTGTTGACTATGTCGTTGCGGTAGAGATTGGTTGAATCTGTGAAAGGAAAATCGTTACCGAGTAAGTGTTTAAGCACACTTGTTCCCGCACCGGATTGAAACGAATGGCCGGATGGAAACTCGGGAAACGGAGGACTGTCGATTTTGGAATTGAAATAGGGATCAATATGTTGATGGATGAAGCTGATGGGTCTAAGGAGGTTGTATTCATATTTCAATTTCCAACAGGTAATAAAAGCTTCATTCAAGGCTATTCCGAGTTTAACATAACATTCAATGCGTTCCTTTAGCGGTATTTTTTGGTTTTGAAAGAGTTGGGCACTTAGCATAAACAAGTGGCCCGGTGGCGTTCCGGAATACCCTGTGGCGTCGTTCCAATATTCAGCTATGTTTTCGTAGTTTGGATTGTCAGATGCTGTTGTTGATACGATTTCCATTGCGTCCAAAAACAGTGTTCCCGTGGAATCAGACGTGTAAGCATCCGGCGTGCAGGGCTTCACCAATTCATGGCTATTGGGTAAAAGTGTGTTGTTTTTTCCCCAGTTTGGTAACATCGCTGGGAGGTAACCCGGAAACGTTTTTGTCCAACACCCTTTGCACGATGGGGGAACAAAATCGAGTGGGAAATTTTTTTGGAAGCCATCATCACCTCCATCTTGTTTCGACCATTCGATGATCTCATTGGCAATTGACCTTCCATACGCTTCAGCCTCATCTACGTTCTTTTTTCCGTATCTTTTTTGACAGGATTTTCGAATGCTTGCATAAAGTTCATTAACATGCAACGCCTGACTTGGCGGCATGGCCCGATACAGGTATGGAACGATTTCATGCAAGGCCGCATTTGTTACTACCGAGTGAGGGACTATGTCAGGGTTAAACCAAACATGTCGCTGGTATCCCTTTAATTGCTGGGATAAGCTTATCAAGGATTCACAGGCTTGAAATGAACTTTCATACATCGTTACACTCACGTAGCAGTATGCGCGAGCACTGACAGGTGCAGAAAACCCTACGGTGTTTTTGGTGAGTTCAAATATTAAGTTTAGCCAGCGTTGATGAATGTCAACAATGAATGGATCTTCTTTGGAGCGTTCAACACCACCGTAAACATCAAGGGTGTTGATCCAAATAAACCCGAAAAAAAACAATCTTTTCATTACCGCTATCACTCGGCAATCAGGATAAAGTTCGATTTTTTTCCTTTTCCTAAAAGAATGTATTTGTCGTTAATGAGGTGCTCAGTTGTAAGGGAGCATTGTTCGTTCACTTTTTCCTTATTCACAGCGATTGCATTGGCTTTAAGTTCACGTTTTGCCTCGCTGTTTGAACTTAAAAATTTTCCTTGGGTAACCAACGCATCTGTAATGGATAATCCGTCTTGCAATAGTGTTCGGTCAATTCGGGATTGCGGAACTCCATGAAAGATGGATAAAAAATCACTTTCAGATAGCCTCATTAACTCTTCAGATGTTGATTTGCCGTACAGAATGTTGGATGCTGAAATGGCCATTTCCAGTGCTTCATCCCCATGAACACGGGCTGTAATTTCCTCTGCTATGTTCTTTTGTAAAAAGCGTAAATGAGGTGCTTCTGCATGTTGGGCTTCGATTTGCTCTATTTCCTCTTTCGATTTCAAGGTAAAAATACGGACATACTGCGCAGCGTCTTCATCGGTTGCACGCAGCCAAAATTGGTAGAATTGATAAGGAGATGTTTTGTTCGCATCCAGCCAAACGCTACCAGCTTCGGTTTTGCCAAACTTCGTTCCGTCTGCCTTTTTGATTAGTGGAGTTGTGACCGCATAGGCGTCTCCGCCGTTTTTCCTGCGTATTAGCTCCGTTCCAGTGACAATATTCCCCCATTGGTCTGAACCGCCCAACTGAACCACGCAATTTTTATGTTTATTTAAGTAATAAAAGTCGTATCCTTGAACCAATTGATAGCTAAATTCAGTAAAGGACAAGCCTGCCTCCAAGCGACTTTTAACCGAATCTTTGGCCATCATGTAACTCACGGAAATGTGCTTTCCAACGTCACGAATAAAATCCAGAAACGTAAATTCCCTGAACCAGTCGTAATTGTTGACCAATTCAGCCGGATTCGTTGGGTGATTGAAGTCCAGAAACCGCATCAGCTGCGATTTTACACATTGAACGTTATGTTCAAGCGTTTGGGCATCTAGTAAATTACGTTCTTTTGATTTTCCCGATGGATCCCCCACCATTCCTGTGGCACCTCCAACCAACGCAATCGGTCTGTGACCGGCCCGCTGGAAATGAACCAAGGTCATGATTTGTACAAGATGACCCACGTGTAGGGAGTCCGCAGTGGGATCAAAACCGATGTATCCAGAAGACATTTCTTTCGACAGTGCTTCTTCTGTACCCGGCATCATGTCGTGAATCATGCCCCTCCAACGCAGTTCTTCTATGAAATTCGAATCCATATGTTAGGATTGTGTTAACTTCTTAAATACTTCTTCCAACGTGAGTTCCTCCGTACGTAGTGTAAGCACCAGCCAGCCTTGCGCTACAGCTTGTTGTGAGATAACTTTTCTTAAATCGACAAGGTCTTTGGTTTCGAGCAACCAACCCTCTTTGACTTGTTGCACCCGACTCACATGAGGAATTTTTTCTAGTTCTTTTTTAGATACCTTCCCTTCAAATTCAGCATAAACCGTTTGATGTGATTCGACTTGCAAT
Source organism: Crocinitomicaceae bacterium (assembly GCA_044372835.1). Taxonomy (GTDB): domain Bacteria; phylum Bacteroidota; class Bacteroidia; order Flavobacteriales_D; family Crocinitomicaceae; genus M0103. Next base: position 144,397 of record JBILRE010000002.1, read on the forward strand.
TCAGACGCCTTGTTATCTGCAACGATTTTGCCTTTATTGATAATAATCACTCGATCGCAAATGGCCTCCACTTCTTGCATGATATGGGTGGAAAGAAGTACTGTTTTGGATTGACCAATGGACTTAATAAGCTCACGGATTTCAACCAACTGATTCGGATCGAGACCCGAGGTAGGTTCGTCTAGGATCAACACCTGAGGATCGTGGATGATAGCAGCTGCCAAACCAACGCGCTGACGGTATCCTTTTGACAAGGCACTGATTTTTTTGTTTTGTTCGCCATCCAATCCAACCGCATTAATCATTTCGTCAATGCGGCCCTTCAATGAAGGTATTCGGTATATTTTCCCGACAAATTCCAAATATTCCCGAACGTACATGTCCGTATAGAGTGGGTTATGTTCAGGTAAATACCCAATCAGTTTGCGGGATTCCATCGCATCGACATCGACTGGAATATCACATACTTTTACTGCACCATCGGTGGCAGGAATGAATCCTGTAATGATTTTCATTGTGGTGGATTTTCCGGCACCGTTTGGCCCCAGGAACCCAACGATTTCACCACTTTTAATAGAGAAGCTTATGTCATTGACAGCGGCCTGTTCTCCGTAGTATTTGTGTAGGTTTTTTACCTCGATTGACATCGTATAAAGCTAATTGACGCGAAGATAACTAAAATTGTCATCCTTTGAAATGTCAATTGACCGTTAAACCCATGAACATCATGGGAAAATAGGATGTATCTTTGTGTATGCCGCAAAAAGGACTCGTGCTTAAATCGACTGGAAAATGGTACATCGTTCAATGCGATGACCTAGAGCCAATAGCCTGTCGAATTCGTGGAAAGCTTCGTTTGCAGGGATTGGTAGCAACGAATCCCATAGCCGTTGGAGATTTGGTAATCATAGCAGATGAGCGGGATGAAGAAGAAAAAGGCATCATTACAGAGATTCTGCCACGCACGAATTACTTGGTGAGAAAATCTACGAACTTAAGCAAACAGGTACAAATCCTTGCCGCGAATGTAGATCGAGCCTACCTGGTAGTTACCCTAAAAGCACCCTTCACTCAACCGGCTTTTATTGACCGTTTTCTGGTGGCGGCTGAATCGTTTCGCATTCCAGTAAGCCTCTTGTTCAATAAAACAGACTTGTATGGACCAAAGGAGCAACATAAACTAGAAGAATTGACTGAAATTTACACGAGTATTGGTTACCAATGCCACCGTGTTTCATTGATTCAAGACCCAGAATTAGGCTGGTTGAGGGATGAAATCCGAGGTAAAAGTGTTATCATCGCCGGACATAGTGGTGTAGGAAAGAGTACCCTGGTCAATTCGCTTGACCCAAACATTCATTTGCGTATTGGGGAAATTTCCAAAGCCCATAAACAAGGCCAGCATACCACCACCTTTGCAGAAATGCATGCATTGTCATCAGGAGGATACATTATTGACACCCCAGGTATCAGGGCGTTTGGATTAATCGATATAGAAAAACAACACCTTCCCCATTACTTTCCGGAAATGAGGAAACGCATGGAGGATTGTAAATTTCACAATTGTATGCATAAAAATGAGCCTGGATGTGCCGTCATTTCAGCGCTCGAAAACGGCGAAATTGCCGAAATTAGATACCGTCACTACCTTGAAATGCTAGAGGAAGATCAAGCAGAAACCTACCGTAAAAACAATTACTGAAATGCGTTTGGTCATTCAAAGAGTCACTCAAGCAAGGGTGGAAGTACGGCAACAAACGATTGGAGAAATTCAACAAGGCCTATTGGTATTTTTAGGGATCGAACAGGGAGATGAAAACAGCGATGCTGACTGGCTGATAGGAAAATTAATGGGATTGCGAATTTTCTCTGACGAAGAAGGGAAAATGAATAGAAACATTGAAGAAGTCTCAGGGGATTTTTTGGTGATAAGTCAGTTTACTCTGTATGCTTCCACTAAAAAAGGAAATCGTCCCAGCTTTGTTCGATCGGCACCGCCAAATGTGGCGATTCCTCTCTACTCGTATTTTATCGAGCAATTACAAAATCGATCTGATAAAAGCGTTCAGACTGGGGAATTTGGCGCGGATATGCAGGTATTTTTGCAAAACGACGGACCAGTTACAATCATCATTGATTCTAACCTAAAAGAGTAAAGCATGACAATTGAGGAAGCACAACTAACCATTGACCGTTGGATCAAAGACTACGGCGTTCGGTATTTTAATGAACTAACCAACATGGCGGTTTTAGTGGAAGAAGTGGGTGAAGTAGCACGCATCATGTCTAGGCGCTATGGGGAGCAAAGTGAGAAGGAATCAGATAAAGGAAAAGACCTTGGAGACGAATTGGCGGATGTCCTATTCGTTTTGATGTGCATTGCCAATCAAACGGGAGTCAACCTTGAACAAGCCCTTGCTAAAAACCTTCAAAAGAAAACAGCGCGCGATGCAAATCGACACAAGGGAAATGACAAGTTGCGTTGATTGCTAATCGCACTTAAGTGCATATTTTTTTCTTTTATCCCAAATCGTTAATTTAGAGAAGTCCTAAAAAAAATTAAACGATGCTACACGCCCAGCGACTTTTCGATATTCCTTATTTTCAATCCAAAACGTATCCCAATAAACGCATGTTTGTGACCAAAGTCCATGGGAATTGGACCCCCATGTCTAATGCTGAATTCCTAAAGGAGGTTATGAAGTACTCACGCGGGTTGCTAGCGTTTGGTGTTCAGAAAGGAGACAATGTAGCTCTGGTTTCCACGAATCGGGTTGAATGGAACATCATGGACATTGCTATTCAGCAAATTGGTGCCGTGGTTGTGCCGCTTTATCCCAATATTTCTGAAAGCGATTACACCTATATCCTAAACGATGCTAAGATCAAACTATGTGTAGTGGGTGGTGCTGAATTGGCCATGAAGATAACCCATGTGCGTTCAAATACGACTGATTTGGAATACTTGTTTACATTCGATGAATGCGAGGGATTTGAAAACTGGAAATCCATTTCAGATAGAGCAGGGGAGGTGGATGAGCAACAAGTGTTGGATGCTATGTCTCCTATTCAGAGCCATGACTTGGTAACCATTATTTACACTTCGGGAACTACCGGAAATCCCAAAGGGGTTATGCTTTCGCACCACAACATCTTATCAAATGTCGATGCCTGCAGGTCTTCGGTTCCGGCTGATGAATATTCTCGTGTACTGACTTTTTTACCTGTTTGTCACATTTACGAGCGCATGTTGCATTATTTGTATATGTACATGGGCTGTTCTATACATTTCGCAGAGTCAATCGACACCATTGGAGATAACATTCGAGAGGTGAAGCCACATGTATTCTCTGCTGTTCCTCGCTTAATAGAAAAAGTATTCGAGCGAATTATGGCAACCGGAGACCAATTAAAAGGAATCAAGCGCAACCTGTTTTTTTGGGCAGTTGCCTTATCCGAGAAATACGAAATGCGTGGAAAAAGCATCGGATATCGCCTCCAACTTTGGTTGGCTCGAAAACTCATATTTTCGAAATGGCAGGCTGCTCTTGGTGGTGAAGTGCGCGCCATTGCTTCAGGAAGCGCTGCGCTCCAACCGCGCTTGGCTCGTATTTTTATGGCGGCACAAATTCCTATACTTGAAGGGTATGGACTCACAGAAACATCACCGGTGGTTTCGGTCAATAATTTCAATACAGGTATCAGTTTTGGTACCGTCGGTCCACTTATCGAAAACGTTGAAGTGCACATCGCTGAAGATGGAGAAATTTTAGTGAAGGGTCCCAATGTGATGATGGGATATTACAACTTGCCTCAAGAAACGGCTGAAACCATCGATTCAGAAGGATGGCTGCATACGGGCGATATTGGCAAGTTCGTGGAAGGGAAATTTTTAAAAATAACCGACCGAAAAAAGGAAATTTTCAAAACATCCGGAGGTAAGTACATTGTGCCACAAGCGATGGAAAACAAATTTAAAGAGTCGCGGTTTATTGAACAAATTATGGTCATTGGAGAAGGAGAAAAATTTCCAGCTGCATTCATCATTCCAAGTTTCTTATTTGTCCGGGAATGGGCAGCCCGCAAACAGATAAATCTTGGCGATGACAGCCAGTCGAGCATCGCTTTAAATCCACACGTTATTGCCCGAATACAGAAAGAGGTAGATGAACTCAATAAAGGTTTCGGAAATTGGGAACAAATCAAAAAAACAGTTCTTATTGACCATGAGTTTACCGTAGAAGGAGGGGAGTTGACGCCGACGTTAAAGCTCAAGCGGAAAAAAATTCTGGAAAAATACCAACAGGAATACCAACAGATTTACTCGGGTATTTAAGGCTAACCGATCTTGCCCCAATCTGGTTTAGTGCGCATAATCGATTCCAGTTTTTGTTTCAATCCTTGGTGAATGCCTTGCGATAAATCCGGATCGTTCTTTAAGATTCCTCGAGCAACCTCCCTTGTTAAACTCACTAATGGCCCGTCTTTAGCCAAATCGGCTATGGTTAAATCCAACATACCACTCTGCTGAGTTCCCATAATGTCACCGGGCCCACGCAACTGCAAATCCACTTCAGCAATTTCAAATCCATCGTTGGTCGAAACCATGGTCTCCATGCGTTTCAAACTTTCTTTGGAAAGTTCATAACCGGTCATCAAGATGCATAACGATTGCTCCGCACCTCGGCCAACTCGTCCGCGCAACTGATGCAATTGGGATAAGCCAAAACGTTCGGCACTCTCAATAACCATCACTGAAGCATTCGGTACATTTACACCAACTTCAATGACGGTAGTTGCCACCATGATTTGCGTTTCGCCTTTGATAAAACGCTGCATCTCAAATTCCTTGTCTTCGGCCTTCATTTTTCCGTGAACAATGCTCACACGGAATTCAGGTAGTGGAAAAGCCCTACTGATTGCCTCATAACCACTCATCAAATTGTTAAAATCCATTTTTTCAGATTCACTTATTAATGGATAGACCACATATACTTGCCGCCCTTTTTTTATTTCGTCTCGCATGAAACCGAAAACCCTTAAACGGCTTGATTCATAGCGATGAAAAGTATTGATTGGCTTTCTTCCTGGAGGTAATTCATCTATGACAGATACCTCTAAATCACCGTAATACGTCATGGCTAGTGTGCGCGGAATGGGTGTCGCGGTCATCACAAGTATGTGCGGGGGAATGCTATTTTTGGCGCGCATCCTTGCTCTTTGCGCTACGCCAAACCTGTGCTGTTCATCAATCACAACCATGCCAAGGTTGGCAAACTGAACCTCGTCCTCCAATAAGGCATGTGTTCCAACCAGAATGTGCGTTTCTCCGCTTTGAAGTCGCTGGTGCAACATGATCCGGTCTTTTTTCCGGGTACTTCCAGTTAATAGAGCGACTTCGACCGGCAAAGACTCGAGCATTTCGCGCATGGTTTCATAGTGTTGGGTCGCTAAAATTTCAGTCGGTGCCATAATGGCTGCCTGAAAACCATTATCGATGGCGAGCAACATAGCCAATAACGCCACTAATGTTTTTCCGCTGCCCACATCTCCTTGAATAAGCCGATTCATGTGGTGCCCACTCAATAAATCTTTTCGGATTTCCTTTACTACTTTTTTCTGTGCGTTAGTAAGCTCAAAAGGGAGACATTGCGAAAAAAACGTATTGAATATAGAGCCTACTTCCTTAAAAACATGTCCCTTGCTTCGCTCTAAGCTGATTTGTTTTCGAAACAGGAGTTCGAGGTGTAGGAACAACAATTCATCAAATTTTAGCCTAAGCCTCGCTTGTGTATAATCTTCTGCCGTTCTGGGGTGATGGGCAAGCATGTAGGCTTTTTCCAGAGACATTAAGCGGTGTTCTTTTTGAAGATAATCGGGTAGTACATCCTCAATTTGTCCAGGAACATGGGGAAGCAAGTGGTAGGTTAATTTTCCAATGCCCCGTGCATGCATTCCTTTGTTGCTTAATTTTTCGGTGGTTGGGTATATGGGTTGAAGTCCAATGTTTTGGTCAACATTTCTCCAAAGCGTAAGCTCTGGATGAGGTATGTTCCAAGTATTGTTGTAAATTTTCGCTTTGCCGTAAACTTGGTATTCTTCTCCCACCAATAAGGTTGGTTTGATCCACTTGATACCTTGAAACCATACCAATTCCACCATTCCGCTGGCATCTTGAAATTTAACCACCAGTCGTTTTTGCCTGCCCATGTTGACTTCTTGAACTCGAACAATCCTGCCGCGTAATTGGGCATAAGTATTTAGTTCAGGCAACTCTTGTATTTGCACGTACACCGAACGGTCTACATACCGAAAAGGAAAATGGTGAAGTAAATCCCGGTAGGTAAATACCGCGAGCTCTTCCTGCAACAATTTTGCTCGCTGAGGTCCAACTCCTTTGAGAAATTCAATAGGTGTAAGTAACAAATCAGGCACACCCAAAAGTACGGAATTCCTCTAACGGTTTTTAAACTTAGACATTCCTTTGTTCAGCCAATCCTTGAAATCAGATGGATTGCTATGGTGCTCATAATCCGCTGCTCCATTGCCTAAGTCCTTGCCATCGGTATCCTGCATTACGTAGTAAGGCTGGGCAAGAATGTTGTATCGTTTTACCTGAAGGAGCTTCCATTTATCACCTGTTGTCACCACGCTCATCTTTTTGCCTGGTGAAGACTCAAATTCACCCTGTTCCTTGGCTGGAAGTTCTTTACGTTCATCAACATGCAGTGAAACAATCACTACATCGTTTTTCAAGGTTTCGATAATGCCGGATTCACCCCAAACCTGTTGCTCCATTTTTCGGCAATTCACACAATTGATTCCCGTAAAATCGACGAACAAGGGCTTGTTTACCTTTTTTGCGTAAGCCAACGCTTCATCATAGTCGTGAAATGCAGGTAGGTTTTGCGGACCAATATGTGCACCGGGAGGCAGGGCATTCTCCGATGCCTCAGCCGATCTTGGACCACTCCATTCGCTGTATTGAAGCGGTGGTGGGAATGCACTGATTAATTTTAATGGTGCTCCCCAAAGTCCTGGAAGTAGGTAGATAACAATTAGCAAGGTGAAACTTCCCAACATGGTTCGTCCCACGGAGAGACGCTCAATAGGGCTATCATGGGGAAGCAAAATCATTCCAAAGAGGTAGAGTGTCATCACAATGAAAATCACTACCCATATGCCGATGAACAATTCACGCTCCAACAAATGCAAGTCCCAAGTCATGTCCGCATTGGATAAGAATTTAAATGCCAATGCAAGTTCGAGTAATCCTAGCACTACTTTGACACTGTTCATCCATCCACCGGATTTGGGCATGGAATTCATCCATCCAGGGAAAGCTGCGAACAAACCAAAAGGTAGAGCAAGCGCTAGCGAGAAACCGAACATTCCTACGATTGGTGTTATGCCACCATGCCTTGCAGCTTCGACTATCAGGGTACCTACAATAGGTCCTGTGCATGAAAAGGAAACCAGCGCAAGCACAAGGGCCATGAAGAAAATACCAAGAATTCCCCCTTTTTTAGTTTGTCCCTCTGCTTTGTTGATGAGCCAGCTGGGCATTCGAATTTCGAACGCTCCCAAGAAGGAGACTGCAAATACAATGAGTAAAAGGAAGAAAAACAGGTTAAACCAAGGGTTTGTAGACATGTCATTCAGTGCTTGTTCACCGAAAATAGCCGTGACCGCAGTGCCCAGAATGATGTAAATCAAAATAATCGAGCCACTATACAAAAGTGCTTTTCGAATTCCTTCACCTCGGGATTTACTCCGGTGCGTGAAAAAACTCACGGTCAATGGAACCATGGGTAACACACATGGGGTAAACAATGCCAACAGGCCACTGATAAAGGAGAGTAAAAAGATGGTAAGTAGCGACCTGTCTTTCTTTTCGGAATTTTCTTTGTTCGATACAGCTTTTTCCTCTTTTTTAGTGCCTGCTTCGTTCACATTGTCACCATTTTTGTCTGATTGATTTTGAGCCGTACTTAAGCTATCTGTTTTACCTTCATTTTCTTTTTCCTCCGCACCAGCATATCCTTTTAGTTTCAGTTTGAACGGAACGGTATGGTCTGGTAGGCATTTTACATCGTTGCACGTTTGGAAAACGAACGTTCCCGCCAATTCAAAGTCTTCTGTAGAAAGCACTTTGATTTTTCGTTTTAACGTAAAGCTCCCCTCGTGGTAAGCCAACTGCTCGTCGGCAATGTCGTCGTATTTTAGAATGGGTTTAGGCTCAATGATACCCCCTACTTGTTCGAAATTCTTCGATTTTTTCAACGTGAACTCTGTCGGAAGGCCGAAGGTTCCAGCCGGTAGTTTGGTGGCGTTGATGTGCCAATGGTTCACTACCTTGATTTTGGCGATAACCGTTGCTTCCCCATCTTTTTGTTCTACACTGAATTTCCAACTTACCTTGTCTTGAGGCAATTCAAGTTGTGCGCGAAGTGAAAACGATGCAACACAGATTAGGAAAAAAGGTAGAATGACAAAATTTCTGAACATAGTGTTACTTGTTAATGGTTATTTGTAGTTGTTTTTCTGTTGGTGGTAAACACATCGTTTTATCACACATCATGTAGCTGACCGTGCATTGCACTGTGCCTGCTTTTTTAACTTTTAGTTGCTGGTTGAATGTTACGTCCCCCTCAAAATAGTCCAACATCGCACCAAAAGCGTCGTCGTATTGCTGGATTGGTGTCGGTTGGGCAACCGTCCCTATGCACTTTATTCCACTCGAAGTCTTCATGAGGAAGGAAGTAGGAACCGGGCCAACTTCAGGGGCGATATACTGACTGTAAATGTGCCAGCCCTCAGGAATGCTTGCAAGGATTGTCAAGCGCTTTTGTTGAATGTCGTACTGACCGTCCCATTTCACTTCCGTTTGGGCAAGTGCGGAAAGACTATTTGATAAAATGAAGGGGAGGATATACTTCCACATTTTTAATCGATGCATACCCAAAAGTAAGAAATTATGGAATCTAACACGTTATGAAGTACCCTTTTGAGTTGGATTCCTACGGTTGTTTTTAATTGCTAAAGATCAATTAAATGATGATTTCTTTGATTCGATTGATTGGAATCCAAACACCTCCTTTTAGGCAGATAAACTTTGTTCCTGCCGCCCATATGGTTGTGTCCACACGTTTTAATCCGTTGTCATCCTGAAATACAATCCCAACCTTGACACGGTGGGCGTTGCCCAAAACGGTAGCTTTGTCAATTTGGTGGCGCAATTCAGGGTGTTGCTCGATCTCCAATTGCTCGTTGAAACTTAATGAGGAAATCAATTCTTTTTCGATCGATTCTGGTTTTTGCTCCTTAGACATAGGAAAATCGTTTAGAAAACCAATAATATAAAATTATCGTTGAAAATCCAAATTTGGAACGATCTCACTTAAAGCCGAATGAGGTACTTTTCACCAGCGCTGTCAATTCTGGCAGAGGCTGAAATGGTTTGATTTGAAAACGCTTTTTTCTCAAATAAATATTTCCCCGTGATGGCAATCATTGCTGCATTATCTGTGCAATATTCAAAGGGAGGAATGTGTATGTTTTGTTCGTGTTTTTCACCAAAAGCGAACAAGGCCGAGCGCAGTCCGCTGTTCGCGGAAACCCCTCCCGCAATGGCAATGTCTTTAACAGGAAATGTGTTTAATGCCTTGCTTAGTTTGCCGAGTAACACCTCTACAATAACATGTTGTATAGAGGCACATAAATCTGCTAAATGCTTAGCGATAAAGTCGGGGTCTTTTTGCTTTTGTTTGTTAAGAAAGTACAGGATAGATGTTTTCAAGCCGCTGAAACTATAATCCAATCCAGAAATTTGTGGTTTATTGAAGGAAAAGGCAAGAGGGTCGCCATCGACCGCATACTTGTCAATCAGTGGTCCGCCAGGGTATTCAAATCCGAGCATTTTCGCGGCTTTATCGAATGCTTCCCCAGCGGCATCATCTAATGTGGTTCCCACCACCTTCATGGATAAGTAATCTTCTACCAATACCAGTTGGGTATGTCCTCCGGAAACGGTGAGGCATAGGAACGGAAATGTTGGTTTTTCATGACCCGGGCGATCAATAAAATGAGCCAATACATGGCCAACCATGTGGTTCACATCAATAAGAGGCTTACCGATGGCGAGGCAAAAGGCTTTGGCAAACGAGGTTCCAACAAGCAAGGAGCCAAGCAATCCAGGACCGCGGGTAAATGCAACCGCATCGATGTCGTCAATTGAAATACCGGCTTGCTTCAAAGCGATGTCAACCACCGGAACAATGCTCCTTTGATGTGCCCGACTTGCGAGCTCAGGTACCACGCCACCATACAGGCGATGGACCTCTTGACCAGCAATGACATTGGATAAAACGGTGTTACCTTTGACGATTGCTGCAGAGGTATCGTCGCAGGATGTTTCAATACCGAGAATTGTTGTAACTTTTTGACGCAACTTCAGTAACTTTGTAGAGAAATGGCAAATTTACTCAAAATTATAGGTCGCATCGTGGGAATTAGCTTCGAGTGGATCTTGATTTTTATTATTTTTCTCGCGTTCGCCATTCGTTCTACCCAGTTTCAAAACTTCCTGGCCCACAAGGCAGGTGAATTTCTAACTTCCGAATTGAAAACTACCGTCAAAGTAGATGAGGTAGGGATCATTTTTTTCGATAAAGTTGCTTTTGAAGGATTGTTAATTTTAGATCAGAAAAAAGACACCCTCCTTTTCGTAGAAAGTTTTGATGTGACCATCGAGGATTTCAGTGTTACAGACAGCTGGTATAAAGTAAAAAAGGCAGAGCTTAACAATGGGTTCATACAAATTAACCGTAACCAAAAAGATGGGGCCTTTAATTTTGCGTTCTTGGTGGATTATTTTAAACCCAAAAAGAAATCTAAATCCAAAACAAAAATTGAATTAGCGCTCAGTGAAATTGCGGTTAAAAAAGTACGATTCAAATTTGACGACAACCGCCACAAACAAACTCGTTTTGGTTTGGATTACAATCACTTGAATTTTCGTGAGTTTTCTATCTCCTTGTCGAAATTCAAATTCGAAAAGAATGGAGCCATTTCCCTGCGCATTGGCTCTTTCAAAGCCAAAGAACAATGTGGTCTTTTTATTCGGAACCTCGCCTCAAACGTTTCTTACTCTAACAAAGGAATTGAGCTCTCTAACCTGCGTTTGCAAACCATTGGGTCAGATTTCAAACTGCCTTATTTCAACTTGCTCACGCCCACGAAAACGGCCTTCAGTCACTTTGTGGACAGTGTTTCCTTTGATGCACGATTTGATGCCTGCAAGGTTAGTTTGAGGGACGTTTCCTTTTTTGTTCCCGCGATGGAAGGAATGGACGAGGTATTGACCTTGAGTGTGATACTTCAACGACCAATTAAGGAGCTTCGTTTAGCAGACCTCGATTTGCGTGTTGGGAAGCGAACTTTTGTGAGGGGAGATTTCCAACTCCCTGACTTTAATCACTTGCAGGATGCCTACTTAAAACAAGTGCTTACAAGCGCTTATGTGGATCTTGCCGATGTGAAACGAATTCGAATGCCTAGATCATCTAAAACTGACTTCTTGGTTTTCAATCCCATCGTTGAGAAATTAAAATACATTTCAATAGCTAAAACGGAAGTTAAAGGACCTTTGAATAGGCTGAACGTGTTTGTACGTGAGTTGAAATCTGATGTAGGATCGATAAATGTTCAAAATGGCATTGAACTTCAAGGGTTGACAAGCCATTCGGGGTTGAAAGTGATGCCACTTGCGCCGGAACGCGTTATGTTGGCAGTGAATAGATTAAACTTGGGAGCTTTGCTGAATAATAACCAGCTGGGATTGGTAGAAGCGCGTTTGAATTTTGAGGGGTATTTCCCAAGTAAAAAACCCATAGAACTACATAATATTCATGGCGATATCCCTTTTGTAAACGCACTTGGTTACCGTTACGAATCGATAAAAATCAGCCAATTGGAAATGGTCAACAATGGCTTGGAGGGAAAGGTAGAAATTAACGATAAAAATATCCAACTTGATTTTGATGGTAAACTGGATTTCATGAATATGAATGACCTTGGCATTGATGCGGTCATTGATATAGCGCATGCTGATTTATCCAAATTGGGTTTTGTTCCCTCCGACAGCACTACATTGAAGTCGAAAATTGAAGTGAATACAAAAGGTACTTCACCCAATCTGATTTCAGGTAAAGCAACCTTGAGAGACCTGGTTTATACAGACGGAAAAAAGGAGTTGTATTTCGATACCTTAACTGTTTTTGCACACCGCGGACAAAAGGATTCTATTCAAATTACCAGCGATTATGCCAAGGTGAAATGCATCGGCAAAATAGACTTCACCGAGCTTACCGCTGACCTTACCACAGAATTTAATAAAATTTTCCCCTCCTATGTGGAAAATACCGGTGTGATGCAAGGCATTCAGAACGCCGTTTCAACTAACAATTTTAAAATAACCCTTGATTTATTGAAACCCGAACCAGTTCTTTCTGTTTTCTTTCCAAAACTAAAAATAGCTGATAAATCGAAATTAATTTTAGGACTCAACAAAAGCGAAAGTAAGTTCTTAATTGACTACCGTGGAGATTCCCTCCGATATGAAAAATTCAAATTGAATGGCGTCGTACTGGATCAAAACCATGGAGAAGACTCAGTTCATGCCTTATTAACCGTTAAAGAACTTAATATCGGTGATTCAATTGTCCTGGATAAAGTGAAGTTCGATGCGGGAGGAATCCAAAATAAATTAAATTCGACTCTTTCTTGGGACCAACAAAATAACAACCCATCTGCTATCACTTGGGACACCGACCTATCGATCAAGGATGAAATAGGACTGGAGATTAAAAAGTCCTTTTTCAGTATAAATGGTCAAAAATGGAATATAAATAAACCTTCGAGGCTTCAAATCAAGGGAGATAACCTTAGTTTCAAAAACAAAGACTCCCTGTACATTGAACGGAAGGATCAAAAAATTGTCTTTTTTGGGGGATATGGAAGTAAAAAGAACGACAACCTAAAAATGAACCTGTCGCAGATCGATTTGGCGGACATGTCCCAATTTTTAGGATTAAAAGTCCCTTTAAAAGGTAAATTAAGTGGAAAAACGACACTTTCAAATCCACTTGACACCCTTGTGTTCGATGGGGCTTTAAGTATTTACCAACTCCACGTAGAGGACCGTTTGATAGGAAATGTCAACATGAATACCCTCTATAAATCCGGAGAAAATAAAATCCGGACGGATGGATTTTTAAAGTACCCCGATACGGTAAAAACCTTTTATTTTACTGGAACTTACAACTTAGCGTCCGAACAAGAGGCACTTAATTACCAATTACGTTTTAAGCAGACCGATTTGAATTTCGTGAACGCTTTTCTCGACCCCTCCATTGCTGGAAATGTACAGGGTTCCATAACGGGTATTTTAAATGTCAAAGGGGCTGTTGCCAAGCCTGAAATAACATGTGATACCCTGAAACTCAATGATGTTTCTGCACATTCACCCATGCTGGGTGTGAAGTTCATGCTCAATGGTAGGATGGTGATTAAAAAAGACGGAATGTTCTTCCGGGAGGTTAGTATCTACGACGAGGATCGAAATCGTGGAAAGGTATTTGGTTTTGTAAAACACAACAATTTTGAAAATTGGAAGTACAACGTTCAACTCGATTTTCATGATCCAAACAAAGGAAAGAACAACCAGGAATCAGACTACCATTTTCTCGCAATGAATACCAATTACAAGGAAGGGGATATGTATTACGGAAAGGCCTATGTACAAGGAATGGTCAATGTTTCCGGAAATCAAGAACAAACCAAGTTGCTGCTTGATCTTGAGACCAAAAACGGCACAATCATCAATTTCCCGATGTATGGAGCTACGGAGGTTGCAGAAGACCAGGGATTTATAGTGTTTAAAATGCAGGGTAACCAAACGACTACACTCCCTGTTAAATCCAAGTTGACAGGCCTTAATTTGGACATGAATTTCCGTATGACGCCCGAAGCTACAGTTAAAATTATATTCAACGAGCTAACGGGTGACGAAATCATCGCTTCAGGAAACGGCGATATTTCCATGAAAATGGACGATCTTGGCGATATGACCATGAATGGGACTTACCGAGTCAAAAGTGGGATTTATAATTTTGCAATGGGTGTGTTGAGACAACCATTCTTCATCGAAGAGGGGGGGACTATCACCTGGTCAGGTGACCCATTGAATGCACAGGTCGACCTGAGAACCTATTATGAAGTAACGGCAAATTTGTCTGAAATTTCACCCGATCAGTTGCAAAGCAATGCCATGCCAAATTCCAAAGTGCTCTGTTACCTTGTTCTTACTGAATCTATGCTAGCACCTCAAATGGATTTGGACCTTCAAGTACCCAAAGCTGATGAAACAGGAAAAGCACTTCTGGCAAGAATTACAAGTGACGACGATGAGTTGAGTAAACAGTTTTTCTCCTTATTGCTTGCCAACCGCTTCCAACCCCTAAAAGGATCAACAGCCGCAGGTGGCTCAGCAGCATTTGACCTTATTACAAACCAGATTAATTCAGTTTTATCTCAAGTTTCAAAAGAATTTAAGCTAAACCTAAACCTGGATTCAGATGAACTTACCAAAGAAAACACCTACGAAATGATGTTTTCAAAAGCATTCCTGGATGACCGGGTCATATTTACGGGAAGTTTTGGAGTGGAGAATTCAGCAAATCAAAAAGGAGGTGGCGGTAATCAACTAATTGGAGATGTCGGATTGGAGGTGCTTTTGAATGAAAACGGGAATGTCCGTTTTAATGTCTTTAATGAATCAAACGATAACTCCATCATTCAGGACAAGAACCTAGGTCTATTCACACAAGGTGCCGGACTCTACTATAAAGAGGATTTCGATCACTTTGATAATTTCAAACTAGCCCAATATTTCCTAGATATCTTCAGGAAAAAAGAAAATAAGAAGTACCCAGTGAAAAAGAAACGGAAGCAAACTCCGATCGACGAAAATAATTCAAGTCAGCGTTCCATTATACCGGCGACACAAAGGGTGAAAAACCCACTCGCACGATTTCTTAATAATGGAAATAATGCTTAAAGAAAATGGCCTTCCTTCATTCAAATGGTTAAATTTATTCCGCCATTAACTTTTCAAGAATCCCATGAAAAAAGTACTCATTGCAAACAGAGGTGAAATCGCCCGAAGGGTTATCAGAACACTCAAAAAAATGAATATTGCCACAGTGGCAATTTATTCGGACGCAGATGAGCATGCCCCGCATGTGTTGGAAGCGGATGAGGCCGTGCATGTTGGCAAGAGCCCGTCGGCCGAAAGTTACCTAAGGCAAGACCTCATCATCGATTATTGCAAAAAGTTGAACGTAGATGCGGTTCACCCTGGATATGGATTCCTCTCTGAGAATGCCGATTTCGCACGAAAATTAAAGGCCATGGGCATTACGCTAATTGGTCCTTCCCCCGAATCCATGGAAACAATGGGCGATAAACTAAAAGCAAAGCAAGCAGTTAAAACATTCAATGTCCCACTTGTTCCTGGGGTAGATGAAGCCATTTCAGACGTCAACGAAGCCATTAAAATTGCTGAATCAGTTGGTTATCCGATACTTATCAAAGCCTCTGCAGGTGGGGGGGGCAAAGGAATGAGACTGGTTCACCAATCCAGCGATTTTGTTGAGCAAATGACGTTAGCTCAAAACGAAGCTCGAGCATCCTTTGGTGACGATGCCGTGTTCATAGAAAAGTTTGTCGATAAACCCCGACACATCGAAATTCAAGTATTTGCCGATCAGCATGGCAATGTCGTTCATTTATTTGAACGAGAATGCTCCATCCAACGCAGGCATCAGAAAGTGGTAGAGGAAGCGCCCAGCGCGGTTTTGACTCCAGAATTGAGAGCGAAAATGGGAGAAGCAGCTATCGCAGTATGTAAAGCCTGTAACTACATTGGCGCCGGAACCGTGGAATTTTTGTTGGATGCAAATCATGATTTTTATTTCCTTGAAATGAATACACGTTTGCAGGTGGAACATCCTGTAACCGAAGCCATCGCAGGGGTGGACCTGGTGGAATGGCAGGTGCGTGTTGCCAGGGGGGAACGATTGCCGCTGAAACAAAATGACCTCCATATCAATGGACATGCCATCGAAATCAGGGTTTACGCCGAAGATGCCATGAATGGATTTGCTCCTGATATTGGCAATTTAAGAAGGTATAAGCTGCCGATGGGTGCGAACGTGCGGGTCGACGATGCCTTTCTTCAGGGAATGGACATCCCCATCTTTTATGATCCAATGATTGCCAAACTGGTCGTTTGGGGAGAAAACCGCGAACAGGCGATTACCAGAACCATCGAGGCCATTAATAATTACGAAATTTCCGGCGTTAAAACGACCCTTGATTTTGCCCTTTTCGTAATGCGTCATGAGGCGTTCGTCTCAGGGGATTTTGATACCAATTTCGTACAACGTTTTTTTCAAGACCCTAAAGTGATGTACGAGGCGATGCGCGATGAAAAAGAAGCGTTGGCGGGTGCTATCGATGCCTTGTGGTCTGATTTAAAGGAAAAGGATAGTAACAATTACGCCTCACGAGAAAAAGGCAGTGCATGGCAAAATAACCGATCTTAAGAGCATTCCTGAAAAAAATCAACCACATGACAACGAAGTTTTATAATTTAGCAGACCAAAAAATAGCGAAATGAATTTACACGAGTATCAAGGCAAGAATATATTAAAAAAATATGGTGTTGTCGTACAAGAAGGTGTGGTAGTAGATGATGTCAAAGAAAGCGTTGCAGCTGCCAACAAACTGTCTGAACAAACAGGTACTCAGTGGTACGTTGTAAAGGCGCAAATTCATGCCGGAGGCCGAGGAAAAGGTGTTGTTCAAGAGACCGGATCAAGGGGAGTCGTAATAGCTAAAGGAATCGGCGAGGTGGAGGAAAAAGTGGCAGGTATACTTGGAGGCCATCTTGAAACCGCACAAACCAATGGCAAAGGAAAAAAAGTAAACAAGGTATTCATCGCTCAGGATATGTACTATCCAGGGGAAAGTGAAACCGAAGAGTTTTATATGTCCGTACTACTTGATCGAGACCATGGTCAAAACGTAATTGTATACTCACCAGAGGGCGGTATGGACATCGAGCATGTAGCGGAGCATACACCAGAATTGATTTTTCGAGAATTGGTCGATCCTAGAGTTGGTTTACAAGGTTTTCAAGCAAGAAGAATCGCTTTCAATCTTGGGCTCTCCGGACAAGCCTTCAAGCAAATGACATCCTTTGTGTCTTCTCTTTACAAAGCTTATGAAGGTTCGGATGCGGCTATGTTTGAGATCAATCCTGTATTGAAGACTTCCGATAATCGAATCGTCGCTGTTGATGCTAAAGTGACTTTGGACAGTAATGCACTGTTCAGGCACCCAGACTTTAAAGATTGGAGGGATTTATCGGAAGAAGATCCGGCCGAAGTGGAAGCAGGTGAGGCAGGACTCAATTTCATCAAGCTAGATGGAAACGTTGGATGTATGGTAAATGGCGCTGGTCTGGCAATGGCCACCATGGATATCATTAAATTATCAGGTGGTAATCCAGCCAATTTCCTTGATGTCGGAGGGACGGCCAATGCCGAACGCGTTGAAAAAGCCTTGAATATCATTCTTCAAGATGCGAATGTGAAAGCGATACTCATCAATATCTTTGGGGGAATCGTACGATGTGACCGCGTTGCACAAGGAGTGGTTGATGCGTATAAAAATTTAGGAAATATACCCGTTCCAATTATCGTTAGGTTGCAAGGAACCAATGCACAGGAAGCCAAAAAACTCATCGACGACTCCGGTCTCAATGTCCATGCTGTTGTGCAGTTGCAAGAAGCAGCCGATAAGGTGAAAGAATTGCTCGGCTAATTAACTTCCCTCTTTCCTTTTTTACGCTATTTGCCTAAATATTCGATGGGAATTGGGGTATGTTCGTTGGTGTGTGCTTATTGTTTTCAATAAGCGTTTTTCTCTTACTTTTACTGTCTTAAATGTGTTATGGGCTGTAACTTTCGGCCCTATCAAATTGTTTAACTGCAGTCATTCCACAAGGTAAATGAAAAGGCACGAGTACAATGAGGCGGTAAAATCACACAGCGATAAGTTGTATGGCTTTGCTTTGCGTTTTCTGCGTTCAAAAGCAGATGCCTCCGATATTGTACAAGATGTTTTTGAAAAGTTGTGGATGAACCGAAAAAAGGTCGAACTTGAAAAGGCAAAATCATGGATGTTCACCTGTGCGCATCATGCCATGATTAATTTCATCAACAAGAAGCAACGGATAAGTCTTACCGGATTCAATGCCCTGCCGGAAAAGGCGAGCACGCAAGTTCCCGCTTTTGAAACTAGAGACATTGTCGACCGTGCTGTAAGTATCTTGCCTCCCGTTCAAAAAAGCATTGTTTTGCTTCGCGATTTGGAAGGTTACAGCTACGATGAAATCGGTTCAATCTTAAGTCTTTCCCCGTCACAAGTGAAAGTTTACTTGTTTCGGGCAAGAAACAAAATGAAAAAGCAGTTGAAAAATTTGGTAGAATACGCATGAGTAACCCCTCCTTTTCCAATATTGATCGTTGGCTTTTTGAGCTGATGGAGGGTAACCTGAGCCCCGAGCAAGAGGCACAGTTGGAGGCTTTCCTGCTTATGCATCCCGAGCTAGATGCCGACAGAGACATGTGGGAATTGGCGAAGGTGGAAAGCAGTCCCGTTGAATTTACCGAGAAAACCAAATTACACAAACCTAAACCGCTTGTACCCTATTTTTTAATTGGTTCGTTAGCTCTTTTAGGTGCATTTATGCTGTCTTACTTGGTTTTCATTCCGAACAAACAAAAAAATACGTCGGCCGAGATGCTGGATTTAACGAGAAGCAGCGGACAATTATCATCATTTCACCTTTTACGGACATATCCCCAAGTTTATAATTCAAAACACGTTCTTAAAGCCAAAGCGCAGGTTGGTAGTAAAGGAAACCAGTTAATAAGAACTCAGTTCGTGCTTTCAGGTGGAAATGCTCCCTCTCTTCAGCCTACATCCCAAGGAGCACCAACCACCTCGAATCAATTGAACGCTCAGGTCATCGGATCGGAAAGTTCTCCTTTACAAACCAGTCTCAATTTAACGAGTCAACCTGGAAATAACCCGGTGTCCATGAACGATTCGAGCGTCGAATCCATCCCATCAACGGAATCAGAAAATACCCTTGCCATCGAAGTGGAGGAAAAAGTTACTTCGGAAGTAACGATGACCGAACCTGATAAGGAGGCGAAGCCAAGCGCTGTAGTTAGCACTTTACGAGCAAAAAATGACCATTCCTCTAAACATTCGTTTTCCTTGAAAAAATCGGCTGGTTCTATATCGTTTAAATCACTTGGACGAGAAATGAAAGCGATGGTGGATAAACCAGTGGGTTTGCGCAATATGAAAGACCCTTGGGCTTTCGTGCCCGGCTTGCAAGGCATTGATTTGAATAACGGTTCCGTTGGGGATTTCCTTTCAACCCGTGCTCAGGCAAGCACCAGACTACAATGGGTCGGAACAGCTGGTCAACAAATGATGAATCAATTTTCCATCGATGGTTATTCCTATGGCGTAAGAGGTGGGCTAGGAATGCAAGTCAAACACCGTCAATACGGTATTGGTGGCATTCAACATGTAGATGTAGCCTTAATTTATTCACCCAAAATTTCGTTAACATCCAATTTGGTAATCGAGCCTTCTGTGAAATTTAACATGGGTAATAAACGCTTGAACGACCAGTTCATGAAGACAGGTCAAATGGTTGAGTACGACCGCATGAACATGGAGCAATACTACGTCGAAGGAGCCGATCCGTTTGGGCGAACCTTGTGGTACCGAGACCTTGGTGCAGGATTGCTCATTAATACCCGTTGGTTCTATGCAGGTGTTCAGGTGGACAACTTGTTGCAAAATCACCAAAATGTGTTGAATTACCAGTTTGATCAACTATCCTTGAACCCAAGAAATGTGGTTGCGAGCATTGGTGCGGATTATCAAACCAAGAAAAAAGACATGGCCGTTTCTCCTTACCTTGTATACCAGCGTTATGACGCGTTGGAAGAATACTGGATGGGAAGCAGTTTCCGTTACCACTGGTTAACTGCAGGAGTTTCCCTTTCCAATAAAAAAGAGCTCGCTGCCATGTTGGGTGTTAAGTTTGACCGTTTTATGCTCACTTATAGTGCGGATTATATCCAATCTCAACTGCTCGGTAAACGAGCACTTTCTCACCAAATTACTTTAAGACTACTTTCAAAACCATGTTCCATGGGTAAACGCTTAATACACTGATTATGAAACTGATTTTACGATCTATTTTTGTCCTTTTTCTGACGCATCATTCCTTATATGCACAAGATCCAACGTTCACACAGTTCTATGCAAATCCACTCTACCTAAATCCGGCCTTGGCAGGTTCTCACGGTTGTCCGCGTTTTGCATTGAATTACCGGAATCAATGGCCTCAGTTGTCAGGAAACTACATTACTTACAGTGCCAGCTACGATCAATATTTTAAAAATATTTCGGGTGGTTTTGGAATTCTAGCTTTGCATGACCAGCAGGGACAAGGTACCATTAGTACCACGATGGGTGGACTTTTTTACTCTTATCATGTAAAACTCAATCGTAAGTGGAAAATGTTTATGGGTGCTCGTGCTGCCTGGATTCAAAAATCATTGGATTGGGACAAATTAACCTTTGGTGACATGATTGATCCTAGACGTGGATTCATCTATTCTACTGGTGATGTGCCTCGCGGAGGTTCCCGCGGTTTTTTTGATGCATCAGCAGGAGCGGTTATTTTTAATAAATATTTTTTCGCTGGGTTCGCTATGCACCACATGAATAGACCAAATGAGTCCATGATCGTGGGCGAATCAAGACTGCCGTGGCGCTTTACCGGTCATCTTGGAGCGGATATTGTCCTTGGTAGAAAAACACGTTTTGCCAACCGTACGGTTATCATGCCGAATGTTATTTTCCAGTACCAGAATGGATTCATGGAACTTAACCTTGGTACCTATGTGAAATATGGTCCGTTTACCGTGGGAGCATGGTACCGAAACCGCGATGCCTTCATTCTTACCGCAGGTATCAATAACGGTAAATTTCGTTTGGGATATAGTTATGATGTGACGGTATCCAAGTTAAATAATGGTGTTTCAGGTGGATCTCATGAAGTATCGCTTGGTTTGAACCTTTCATGCCGAATTAAACCCGTAGCATTCAAAACACTTTCATGTCCATCTTTCTAATGAAAAAGCATACGAATCGCTGGTAAACAATCTACCTTTGTGACTTGTTTTATGGAATGTGAATAAGTTCAAAATCCTTAGAAAAGAAGTTTCCAACAGTCCACGCCCATTTGTAATTGCAGGACCCTGCAGCGCTGAGTCCATGGAGCAGGTAGATGAGGTGGTTCGATCGTTAGCAGAAATCAAGGCTGTTCAACTCATCCGGGCTGGAGTTTGGAAACCCAGAACCCGTCCCAATTCGTTTGAAGGTATGGGTGATGAGGCCTTGCATTGGTTGATGGCCGCTTCACAGAAATACGGCCTGCCCGTTTCAACAGAAGTAGCCAACGCTCAGCACGTCGAAAAAGCACTTAAGGCAGGAGTTCATGTCCTTTGGCTAGGTGCCCGAACGACCGTCAACCCATTCACCGTTCAGGAAATAGCCGATGCCCTTAAAGGCGTTTCAATTCCTGTTATGGTCAAAAACCCGGTCAATCCCGATTTGGAACTTTGGATTGGCGCGCTGGAACGACTCGATAAAGCAGGCGTAAACGATACGGTTGCTGTGCACAGGGGCTTTTCGTATTACAACCATCCCACCTACAGAAATGCTCCTCAATGGGAAATCCCCATTGCACTCCGAGAAAGGGTGCCAAATATCCCAATGCTTTGTGATCCTAGTCATATCAGCGGAAAACGTGACCTGATTTTTGACCTGTCACAAAAAGCCCTTGACCTCCATTTTGATGGACTCATGATAGAGGTTCATAACGACCCCTCTAAAGCGTTATCAGATGCTCAGCAACAGCTCACACCTTATCAACTTTCGAGTTTACTCAAAGGACTGGTAATTCGCGAACACACTGTTCATGACAATTTTGTTGAACAATTGAATGAAATGCGCAGTGAAGTTGAATTACTCGATGACCAGTTATTCGAATTGCTGGCCAAGCGCATGCAACATTCAGCTTCTATTGGAGACTTTAAACGCGAGCATGGAATTACCATTTTGCAACAAGAACATTGGAAAAAAATGATTGCTCAACGAATGAGTCAAAGCATTGACTATGATTTATCCAAGGAGTTTGTGCGTCGCTTAATGGACGAGATTCATCAAGAGTCGATTCGAAAGCAAACCAAAGTCATGAATCCCGAAAAAGGAAGATTGGAGGAATGATTAAAACGATTGTACCAGGATTTTACGCTGGTGTGCTGACAGTCCCACCTTCTAAAAGCGATGCGCAACGAGCAATTTTGTGTGCCTCACTCTGTCACGGTCGCTCTGTCTTGAACCATGTCGGAAAAAGCTCAGATGTTCAAGGCATGCTTAAAGCAGTTGAAAAAATGGGTTCAGAGGTTATCTTTACCGCCGAGCACATTGTTCTAATTGATGGACAATCGAAAGACAGGAGTACGGACCCTTTTTCAGTAGGTGAAAGTGGGCTGGCTTTCCGTTTGCTTTGTGCTGTGCTCGCCTTAAGAGAGGAAGAGGTTACAATCACAGGTGAAGGAACCCTGCTCACCCGAAAAATGGAATTTTTATCTCGTTTTTTCCCTGTAATGGGAGTACAAGTGGGTTTAAACGATCACCAATTTCCGCCCGTGACCATTAAAGGGCCGCTCATTCCTGGTTCCTACCTTTTAGATGGACAAGAAAGTTCACAGTACATCTCTGGATTATTGATGGCTTTTCCCTTGCTAAAGAAGTCATCGGAACTCCTTGTAAAGAACATGGTTAGTTCTCCCTACATTCAAATGACCCTTAATACCTTGCGGACTTTTGGAATTGAAATCGACTTTGACGGAAAAGAACGGTTCCAGATAACGGGTAATCAAGTCTATAAGCCAACGCAGTACAAAGTCGAAGGGGATTGGTCTGCCGCTTCCTATTGGATAGTAGCGGCTGCATTGGGAGCAAAGTTATGCATCAAAGGTCTAAGTGCCGAAAGTTTGCAAGCAGACAAAGTACTACTGGGCTTCCTAGCCGGTGGGAATTGCACCTTCTCATGGGATGATAATGGGCTTCATATGGATGGTAGCTTGCGGACTCCCCTTAGCGTTAATGCTACCGATTGTCCGGATTTATTTCCTGCACTGGTTACCTATGCTGCCTTAACCCAAGGTATTTCTCAAATTACCGGTGTAAATCGCCTCCATGGTAAAGAAAGCAACAGGGGAGAAACGCTTAAAATGGAATTTAAAAAACTAGGTATTCACATCGAACTCTTGGGGGATGATATGTTCATTCACGGATCACCAACCTTAGAGGGCGGGGTAAAGCTTGATTCTCATGGCGATCACCGTATTGCGATGTGTCTGGCAATTGCCGGGTTGTTTTGTAAAAAAAACATACAAATAAATGGAGCTGAGGCTGTATCAAAGAGCTATCCCGAATTTTGGCAGCACATAGAGGAAATAACATGTTAAGAAATCGGTAAGAGGACAGGGTTGAGCTAAAAAGGTGATGGCGAATCCTTATTTTTGTATGAATTCCATAGCCAAATGAGAAATTTTAAACCTGTACACCTGCTCATCGGTGGAAGCCTAATCACCTTCTTTCTGACGTTCGTTATCACATTTATCATTGATTTACAAATACTTAATTTTCCACACTGGGTTGTGGTGGGGCTTCCTTTTTTAACGGGCCTGATTTCATTTGGCGTGTTTTATTTCTTTATCAAGCATTTTATTAATGACCGACTGAGAATGGTATACCGCTCCATTCGAAAGGAAGAAATCCTTCGTGACGAGGACGTACAATTCCGAATCACGGACGATGTTATTGCTACCGCTGAAAAAGAGACCGAACGCTGGGCCGATGAACGCAACAGGGAAATATCCAAATTAAAAGAACAAGAAGCGTTCAGAAGGGAATTTTTAGGAAACCTAGCCCATGAG
Organism: Crocinitomicaceae bacterium; assembly: GCA_044372835.1. GTDB lineage: Bacteria > Bacteroidota > Bacteroidia > Flavobacteriales_D > Crocinitomicaceae > M0103. The sequence continues at coordinate 168,630 of JBILRE010000002.1, forward strand.
TTAAAAACGCCGATATTTTCCATTCAAGGGTACATTCTGACCTTGCTGGATGGTGGATTGGAAGATGAATCGGTAAATCGGTTGTTCTTGGAACGTGCGGCGCGCTCTACCGAACGTATGGTGAATATAGTTGAGGACCTCGACCAAATAACCAAATTGGAGGTAGATGCCTTGCGTTTAGAAATTCGCCCTTTTGATATGACGGATTGCATCCGCGAGGTACTTGACTCACTCGATACCAGAGCAAAGAAGAAAAACATTCAGCTAAGGCTTGAAAAAGAGTACGGTTCGGTTATCGTTATGGGCGACCGAAAGCGCATCGTTCAAGTGCTCATGAATTTGATGATTAACTCTATCTTTTACGGCAATGTCGATGGTGAAACGGTAGTTAGGATTTTACAAATGGATGAAATTGTTACCGTGGAAGTCTCGGACAATGGTCCAGGCATTGATGCCGTAAACCTACCTCGTTTGTTTGAGCGCTTTTACCGGGTAGAGAAAAGCAGGAATAGAAACGAAGGGGGAACAGGTCTTGGACTTGCTATAGTGAAACACATATTGGAGTCACATGGACATACCATTAATGTGAGAAGCACGGTTGGGGTAGGAAGTACATTTGCATTTAGTTTGGATCGCTCAAAAAGCCAATCGCAAGGACTCTACTCCTCTCGGGGGGTTCAAATTAAGAAGTAGCCGTTTCATCGTAGCTAATCTCCCATAAAAAAAGGCCTTTTGCGGGAACGGAGGTGGAGGCTGCATTGCGGTTTTTTTCTTCAAGGATGCGGTTCATATCTTCCGGATGAAGTTTGCCTCTACCTACATCTAGTAAGGTGCCTACAGCGGCCCGAACCATGTTACGTAGGAATCTATTTGCTCGAATTTCAAAGTACCATTGGTTTTCTGAAGACTGGTGCCAACCTGCCTCATATACACAACAGTTGTTTGTTTTTACATCTGTATGGAGCTTCGAAAAGGAGGTAAAATCCTTTTCACCAATAAATTCTTTCGCAGCGGAATTCATTTTTTCAAGGCTTGGAGGGTAGGGTACAAAAGTACTTCGGTCGTATAAAAACGGATCTTTGTTGAAATGAATGAAATACCGATATGTTCTTGATTGTGCTGAAAAACGTGCGTGCAAGGTCATAGGAACCTCGAAAAGCCTATGAACACAAATATCAGGAGGAAAAACGCTGTTTAATTTATATGTTAAAAGCGACGTATCGGGAATCGGTTGTTCAACGTCAAAGTGCAAAAAATACCGATGGGCATGTACACCCGTATCTGTGCGTCCACAGCCAATCGTTTCAATGGCTGTTTTTCCAAATAAATGGTACAAACAACCTTCGATGGTTTGTTGTACGGTCTCAGCATTTGGCTGCTTCTGCCAACCACAGTAGCCTTTTCCATGGTAACTGATTTCAACGAAATAACGGTGCATATTGGTGCCGTTGGCTTATTCGATATAGAGCACCTTGCCGTGTTCGGAATCCACTGTGTAATTGAAGTTGATGGTTTTCGATGCCGAAGGAACGAGGTTATAGCGCCAAGTTAAAATACCTGTTTTCTCGTCTAGATTGCCATCACCATATTCCCCTTGTTTTACCTTGATATCGTTGTCAATAGATATCGGAAACTGGTCTTTTATCAGAATAGGAATACTTGCACCACCGTTGTTTCGGACGTTGATTTCCCACGTTACCTCGAATTTTTGCCTTGAACCAATAACGCGGTTGGTACTCTTCTCCTGGATGCGCTTGCGCTCGATTTGAATTTTCTGGTCTTTACCCAGTGAGAAACCGATGGTGTCCTTGGTGGAATTCACGTCGATATAGGTTTTTCCAATGAACGTACCGTCAAAATAAAGGTTAGACTCGCCATTTAAGAGGTTCAACTTATCCCAGCCTGTCACCTGAGCAGACAAGTAAACCGAAGGATCAATTTTCGGCGCGGTGTGGTACTCGTAATTAGCAGGTAATTCATACGACGCAATCGCAACACGTTGTTCCATCCCATCGGAGGCAATACTGAATTTGCTTTGAATGGCATACTCGACGCGCAGGTCTTTTTGCGTAACGACACTTGCAGCATTGGAAGACCAGGAAAAGGTAGAAGATGCTCCTGTGGCAATTTGTGCTATTTTTGACTTATCGTTTTCGACCTTGCGCTTAGATCTATTTCCTATTTCTACCCCTTCGTAGCGACTTAATTGATCTTCAACCCCCCAATCATCATTGCTAACATTTTTTTCTTCGGCCTCACTAATTACCACTTCGTTCAGCTCTAAAGCTTCTGGGTAAAGGAAAAACTTCAAGTAGGGTGCGGTGATGGGCAACTGAACGCTTCCATATCCAACAAAAGAAGCGGTGGCATAGGATTCATTTTTTGGAACGGTTACTTCAAATTTACCATCCACGTCGGTTACGGCACCAAGGGCAGAATTAGATGGAAAGGTAATCCTAGCAAACGGAAGAGCTTCACCTGTCGATGCGTCAATGACTTCTCCTTTCAATAACTGTCCACCATAACTATAGGCCGGCAATTGGCGGGAAGAAATCTGTTTTTGAGCCGGGTAGTTGTAATAACTTAAGTACCATGGAGTAATCTGCGGCTCGGTGCTGTTATCATAAGGGTCGTTGGTGGATAGAACGAGGTCAATGTCCTTCCATGGAATGCCCGTTGTTTGGTTAACAAGTGCTTTTGCTTCTAACTTTACTTGTGCTCCGATTCCATCGCTGCGCATGTCGTAGTAGGGCGTCCATGAAGCGTTAGGAGAAATGTAAGAGAAATAAAACGTCCCTTTAGTTGGTGCTTTTGCATCTAACTCCACGACAATTTCGGTGTAATTGATGACAGGCTTACTTCGTTGACTAAAAATTTCCTGTTCAATTTTATTTATGTCTTTATTCAACTGCTCCAGTTCCTCATAAATAGCGGATTCCCGCACGTTTATTTCCGTTAATTTTTGATGCATGAAGGCATATGCTTCTTTTAGTTCTGCCACCTTCAACCCTTCTTGTTGCCCTTTTAAATCGCGGTTTTTCAAAAGCAATTGTTTGTCAAGTTCCAAGATGTGGTACTCATCTCTTAAGGCAATGTCCTTTAATTCAAGTTTCCTCTTATTGGCATTTAACGCTTCCATTTGCGCCTCACTGATGCGCACATCCTCGAAGTTTTTTCTTGTTTTGACGGAAAGGATGGTAACGTCTCCCTGTGCCTTTACCTGAACGGAATTGGGGTCGATAAAATCAGTTAGTTTTTCAAGTACCACCGTTTGTTTTCCTGATTTGACCTCAAAACTTCCTGTGTGTTCAAGTTGAACACCTTGAAAAAAAACGGTTGCTTTTTCAATGGTGGAGGATACGTTTACCTCGTTCTTTTGCGCTGCTGCCTGAAGACAAACAAGTAGGGTTAGAAAAATATACTTCATCTGGTTTTTTTATCCTTGGTTATACGGCATTTTGGTATATGGTCTTATTTTCCAGTTGGAATAACAAACCCGGTCATATCTAATTCATAGATATCCAAGCTGCCTTTTTGACCGTCGGATTGGTATCCCACCATCATGGCCTTGCTTAGTTCAGGGTAGTATTGAAAATGGGTGTCGCTGTTAACAGAATTCACTTTGCCACCTAAGTTAACGGGTGTTCCCCACGAACTGCCCTTTCTCTCTACGACATATACATCGTATCCCCCCATACCCGGCAAGCCATCGGAACTAAAGAACAAATATTTGCCGTCAGGGCTAACATATGGCGTGGTTTCCTTTCCTGCGGTATTGAATGGAACCGGCACAGCTTCACCCCAGTTCTTATTTACTTTTTCAACCATCCAGATATCCAGTAAACTTTTGTCACCGTTTCGGTCCGTAACAAAGTACATGGTGTTGCCGTCCTTGGTCATTGTTGCAGAACCTTCAAAGTAGCTGGTGTTGATGCTTTCATTGTCAATTATTTTAGGGGTCGACCATTTGTTCTTAGTTGATTTTTCCATGGTGAAAATATCGGAACTCATTGTGACTGGATTGGGATCTTCCATAGCCGTTGTATTGATGGTTAGTAAGGCTTTATTTCCTTCCGGTGAAATGTATGAAAGCGCATCAAAACCTTGGGTGTTTACTCGACCAAACACATTGGAAACACTATCCCAAGCCTCTAATTGCTCGTTCCAAACGGCACGGTAAATGTCCTCAAAAAACTCTTGGTCATCCGGATTCATCTTTCCACCAGTGGTATTACTTCTTCTCGAGGTAAAATAAAGTTCCTTCCCTCCATTCGTCAAATTCGGAGCGTATTCCGGACTGGCAGTGTTTAGCGATCGAATACCTTTCCTAGCATTTGCTTCGCCCTTGGCAAGTTCTTTTTTGGCAAATTCACACTGTTCGATTAATAAAGGTATGCGGAGCTCTTTTGCCCTCAACGTGGAAAGGTTTTCATTCGCTAATTTATATTGAACTAGAGCAGAGTCTAACTTTTCCATTCGATGGTATGCTTTCCCCAAAAGTTCATAGATTTCTTTATTCAAATTGTCTTCGCTTTTTCCAACACAAGATTCAGCGTACTTTAGTGCAGAACCATAATTCCCCAAGGCATACTGCGTTTGTGCTATCCAGAAGGGAGCTAACCATCCCTGTGGATCGCGGTTAGAGGCAGCTCTAAATTCCGCAAGTGCATCTTTTAGTTTTCCTTCAAAAAATAGCGTTTTTCCCTTGTCGATAAGAATAAGGGCTTTGGCCTGATCTACGATCGTTGAAGCCGTATCAGGTGGATGGACACATACCGGCATTTTTGCAAATGCGGAGCAACTCAAAAAGATAAAAAACAAGAGGAAAAAGGATTTTGCCATAATTGATGTGTGATTGTTCACACAAAAGAAAGCAATTTTATCCTTTGGGAATACCCTGTAAGGCTAAAGTTTTCGACAAAATAGCCAAAACAATCAATTTAAGTTGACTTATCTGTGGTGTTTACCTGATGCATGGCAATAGTCGCTGCGATGATAGATAAAATAGGAACAAGGGATATAAAACCGAGAGCGAATACCTCTTTAACAAACAACCATACAGCCCCAAGCATTCCGGTATCGTGTTGGCTGAAATCAAAGAAAAGGACATTGAAATCCAGTTTGATTTGCAGCAGAACAATGAACACACTGCCAATAGATAGGGCAAGGCCCCTATGGCGACGTACAAATCGTATACTGTCTTCAACCGATAATTGACGGCGTTCATTGATGTAATCGAGTAAGCTGAAACCGCAATAATAGCCAATAACTAATAGCACCAAAGGATAGATCGGACTGTCATCCAATTCTCCCCAAAAAATGAGCGATATCAAAATCAAAGGGGTTAGTATCAGGTATTGCCAGATGAGGTTCCTGACCAAAATCCGAAGAGCCCGGAGCATGTCTTTCCAAAATTGTTCCCATTCAAATGGGTATTGCTTACCTGTCATGATGTGTTCGGTTTTAGAACTCAAGTAGGTCATCAGAGGTGAAAGCAAAACAAAGACAATATAGCCAGCATTTTTTGTAAGAAAAACCGAGATAAGCAATTCAAAAAGCAAGGTGAGGATATACCAGTAAACATCATTTAAGTCGGTTATTTCGGAATGAAAAACATGTGCTTCCAGTTTCCGGGAAAAAAAACCTACAGCGATGAGCAATAAAAAAGGAACAATGGCATAAAAAAAGAGGCCATGGCGCAACATGAACCCCACCGCCTGCAGGTAGGACTGAAGTCCCAAAAAGAAATTTCGAAAAAACGCCACAAGCAAATGTAATATTTAACGCTTTAGCTTCTATTAAAAGGCCTTTTTTGTACTTTTACTTTTTGAAAAATCATGACATTTAGCCCCCTTACCGCAATTTCTCCTATCGACGGACGGTACAACCATGCAACAAGCGATTTACAAGTTTACTTCTCCGAATTCGGATTAATCAAATACCGCGTTTATGTGGAAGTACAATACTTGCTTGCCTTAATAGAAGGTGAAGTAGGCATGATGGCAACGTTTCCTTCTGAGAAGGTAAATCAAGTTCGTAACATCGCGGAAGAATTTAGTGAAACGGATGCGGTATGGATCAAAGAGAAAGAAAAGGAAACCAACCACGATGTGAAAGCAGTAGAATACTTCGTTAAAGAAAAATTCAAGCAATTAGGGCTTTCGGAATTTGACGAATTCGTACACTTTGGACTAACCTCACAAGACATTAATAACACGGCCATACCACTATCCTTGAAAGATGCCGTGCAAAAAGTGGTATTGCCTGGAATTGAACAAGTCTTTAATCAACTTGTCGCATTGCAACATGAATGGAAAGACATTAGCATGCTGGCACATACCCACGGTCAACCGGCTTCGCCGACCAAATTGGGCAAGGAAATTCAAGTGTTTGTGGAGCGCCTCTCTATTCAGATGGAGGGATTAAAAACCATCCCTTTCGCTGCAAAATTTGGGGGAGCAACCGGTAACTTCAATGCCCATCACGTGGCATTTCCCCATGTAAACTGGGTGGATTTCGCAAACCGTTTTGTAAACGAACAACTTGGTCTCTTCAGGAGTCAAACCACCACGCAAATTGAACATTACGATCAATTGGCCGCCATGATGGATGGTTTCAAACGGATCAACAACATCCTTCTTGATTTAAACCGTGATATGTGGACCTATATTTCCATGAACTATTTCAAACAGAAACTAAAAGAAAGAGAAATTGGTTCGTCCGCCATGCCGCACAAAGTCAACCCAATTGATTTTGAAAATTCGGAAGGAAATATCGGAATTGCGAATGCTTTGTTTGAACACTTGTCTTCAAAATTGCCCGTGTCTCGTCTTCAACGCGATTTATCGGACTCAACCGTTTTACGATCGCTGGGTGTTCCGCTCGCGCACACCTTGATTGCTCTAAAATCCACCTCGAAAGGATTATCTAAGTTGTTGTTAAATGCAGACAAAATAAACCAAGACCTTGAGGAAAATTGGGCGGTGGTATCGGAGGCAATTCAAACCATCCTCCGAAGAGAGGGCTTTCAAAAACCATACGAACTACTTAAATCCCTTACACGAACGAATCAAGCGATGGATAAAGATACCGTTCATGCCTTCATTTCAACCCTAGATGTAGAGGAACAAATCAAACAAGAGTTGTGGCGCATTACGCCGCAAAATTATACCGGCATTCAACTTGTAAAAAATTAAGATGAAGTTAAAAAACAGCATTAAATACAGTGCTTTGCTAGTTGTTATCGTGCTAACGACAGGAAGCACCTTGGCTCAGGAAATGCCCATTCAATGGGGGGATTTGGAACCAAGCAGTGGAAGATTGGTGTCTTTACTTCCCAAGAACAGCCATGACTTTTATACCCTACGCTGGTCGGGTGGAATGAATGTCGGTTCTTATAGGCTTTCGCATCACCAAGATTTCACGAAGACCGCCACGGGGAAAGTTCAGGTATACGCTGCCAATGGTATGGCAAACTATGAAGATGTCCGTTTACTGGGAAACCGATTAATCGTATTCCTTACGGATAAATTTAGTGGCGAATACCAGATGTATGGACAAGAATACACCGATGACTTAAAACCATCCGGAGATTCGAAATTACTTGCGTCCTTTCCACTTGAGGGTGCTGGAAATAAAAGCTTTTTTCAAGTAATTTCCTCTAGAGACAACCAGTTCATGGCGGTGGTTTGGGAGAAACCCAGTAAACGTGAGGAAAAAGACGGCTACGCTTACAAAGTTTTTGACAAAGAGCTGAACGTTCTTCACAGTGGCGATTTCAAACTCCCATTTGAGGGGCGTTATTCGACCATAAACGAACACCACCTTGCCAACAATGGCGATTATTTTATTTCAGTGTCTGAATTTACCGATGCGGAGAATAAGGGCCTATTTCGAAACAACATGCAATATAAATCCATGCATTTGTATCAGATTACGGGCGAAGGATTGGAAGATTTTGAAATTAACCTGGAAGGGAAAAGGGTAGAGGCAATGGATATCAATACGGGAACGGACCGCTTGATTACCCTCACCGGGATATATGGAAACCGTGACCAGAATGGTGTGTCAGGCCTGTTTTTTTTGCGTGTTGATTTTGCCTCCAAAAAAACAATCGATCAAGGATTCAGTGAGTTTGGAAAGGATTTCATCACCCAAAACTGGAGTGATAAAGCCAAGGAGCGCGCAGATCGAAGGGAACAGAAAGGAAAAGGGGAGCCTCAATTGTTCAATTACGTCATGAGGCAAAACGAAATCCTAGAAGATGGTAGCATTGTCGGTTCAATCGAACAGTATTACGTGGTGGTGAATACCTATTTTGATCCAAGAACGGGAACAACAAGAACTACATATACCTACTACTACAATGACATCATAGCATACAAAATTGGTGTAAAAGGGAATTTCGACTGGTTAAAACGAGTGGGAAAATACCAGGTTTCCACCAACGATGGCGGACCTTACAGTTCTTATGCGCGTTACCTCAACAATGGGAAATTGTGTTTTGTTTATAACGACAACGTTAAAAACTACGACGACGCTGGTAATTACCTTCCAGAAAATAAATACGCTGCTAATTTCGGAAAGAAGAAAAACGTAGTCGGCCTAGCTGAAATAGACATACAAACCGGCGATTTAACACAAAGGACTTTTTTCGACAGGAAGGAAATCGAGGCATTGGCTGTTCCGAAACGGTTTTGTGTCGATTACACCAACCAAGATGTACTGCTTTACGCTATTTACGGTCGAAAAGAGCGCTTCGGCTTGTTGAAAATTCAGCGTTAGCTTTTCGTACCCTTTTTTCTGAATGTTTTAAACACCGAAAAAAGGAGTGTAATTGCCGCCGCAATCATGGCAGACCTCCCAAGCAAATCTCCATTGCGGCTGTAAAAAGTGGTTTCTGCCGATAATCCTATGGTTCCACTTAAAACTGCAGGTTGCCACCAAGGTGTTTTTTGAAGAACATCCCCTCGGCTATTTATAAAACAGCTAATTCCAGTATTGGCCGATCGTGCGACATACTTTCTGTTTTCTATGGCCCTTAACCGAGCGAAACTCGCATGTTGCTTATACCCAGGAGTATCCCTCCACCAGCCGTCATTGGTAATTATTACGATCGCTTCAGCTCCTTTTGCACATTGCTCAGCATTAAATTCGCCGTAAATGGATTCATAACAAATCAAGGGAGCAAAGGAAAAAGCATCTGTACGTAACACTTCTGGTTCATCCGCAATTCCCAAAGTACCTGAGGTACCGCCATTCTCGATTGATAGTTCTTCCAAAAAAGGAAACCAATCCGAAAATGGAAGCTTTTCCACCCCCAATACCAACTTAGATTTGTGGTAAAATGATGCTTGGGTATCGTGCAATAACAATGCACTATTGTAAGCCTCGTAAAAAAGGTTTGAATCAAACGGTTTCGCAGCTCTAGAATGTTTGTAGTTGAATTTTTGCGCTGTGGAAGCACCGATGAACAAAGAGGCTTGGTTCCAATCATTTTGCCGATTTACCAATAATTCATAAAAAGGAAGAAGGGGCAATTCATCTTCAAAAAATCCTCGGCTAATAGCCGTTTCAGGCGCGATAACCATGTCTGTATTTGGGCTTACCTTTGTTGAAGCCAAACGAAGAATTTTTGAAATTTGGTTGTTTACATCGCTGTTGAATTTTTCAAGGTAAGGATCAATGTTCGGTTGTACTACGACACATTCGGCCGTTTTGGTTGGTTCACCTATTTGAATATACATGAGGACCGACGCCAATATAGGTAGCAAAACAAGTAAACCGGTACCTATAACTAGCACAAATTCATGTCTGAACGTTTTCTTTTGAATCCAAAGTCTTTCAAAAAGAAGAAAGCACGTGATATTAACCACCAATAACCAGAGGGTTCCACCGCTTATTCCAGTAATTGAATACCACTGTACCAACATCGGTTGAATAGAGAAAACATTGCCTAAACTCAGCCAAGGCCAACTCAATTCCCAGTGGTGATGTGCATATTCAAATCCCATCCAGCAAACCACAAAGGCAAAATACCCCATCGTTCTACCTGTGCCTTTTTTTATAAGGTGAAACAATAAAAACGCCAATGACATTAAGAGTGAATTGAGGATAAATGCCATCATTGCCCCACCGGCACTCGCAAACCAAATCCACCAAGTTGTCCCAAGGTTGTAAACAAGAAAACAAACATAGGCATGTAAGAGAACATGGCTGCTTTTTAACCTTCGAATTGAAATTTCCCTTTCTACCAGTAACAGTGGAATCCACGCCACGAATGCAAGAAATGTAAGGCTCCCAGTGAATGGGAAAGAAAGGAAGAGCAATGCTCCTGAGAGTACACTCAACCCATAGCGTTGAAGCCTAGTCAGTTGCATTGGGACCATCGTTTTCCTATCGGTGTTATTTGAAAATAATGACCATTTCTACACGTCGGTTTTTTTGTCGACCTTCCGTTGTGTCATTCGAAGCAATGGGCATGCTCTCACCAAAATAGAGCACACTTAAGCGAAGGGCATCCACTCCATGACTTGCAAGAAATTTCTTTACGGCTTCTGCTCGTTTTTTCGAAAGTACAAGGTTTTGCTGGGCATCACCCACATTATCCGTGTGACCAGAAATTTGAAGGCCCCAGTTTGGTTTTTTTGCTAGTACATCAGCCAACTCAGAAAGTGAATTGAATGAAACCTCTTTGATAATGTCTTTTCCTGTTTCAAATTCAAGGTTCTCAAAGGCTGTTTTTAGAATTTCTTCTACCTCCTTCTCAATTTCAGGGCACCCCTCATTAGATACAGGACCTGGGGTAGCAGGACATTTATCGTCTTTATCCAATACGCCATCATTGTCCGTGTCTTGGTAAGGGCATCCTTTGTTTTGAATTGGACCCGCTAAGTTTGGACAATCATCGTCTTTGTCTAGCAAACCGTCGTTATCGGTATCTGGCCATGGACAGCCCTTATTTTCTTTCGGGCCATATACTTCTGGGCATTCATCCAGAAAATCAAAAAGTCCGTCTTTATCCGAATCCGGACAACCCTGATTTACGATTGGACCTGGATTGTCAGGGCATGCATCATCGTCGTCTTTAATTCCATCACCATCGCGGTCAGGACACCCGTTTAAAATGGCCAATCCTGCCACGTCCGGACATTCGTCGTTCGGATCTATAATGCTATCGTTATCTCGGTCCGGACACCCTTTGAATGCAGGAATCCCCGCAAGTTCTGGGCAATCATCCATTCTGTCAGGTATGCTGTCGTTGTCTTTATCCGGACATCCATCAAACCTTGCTAAGCCTGCTTCTGTGGGACAAACATCGAGCGCATCTTTAATGCCATCTTCGTCGGTATCGGGGCATCCCATGAATGTCCAGATTCCAGGAACATCGATACATTCGTCTTTCATATCAGAAACACAGTCGCGGTCTCTGTCTTGTGGTTCACCATATAATATCGGAAGGCGAAGACCAGCATATATGGTCGCGCCGTTGATTTTCTTACCCGAGGCTAGTAAAAATCCTAAGTCATTCACTCCCAGTGTTAATGGACCGAGTCGAATTCCTGTTCCAACCTTGAAACCTGAATACCTCGAGTAACTCATAGGAAAATGAAATCCAACCCAAGGATGGTCAAATCCAGGGGTAATAGCGAAGGTCGTAGGAATACGCACCCTGTTTGGATTGGCACTAGTCAATACGTTCACGATTCCACTTGCTTCCACCCCAAACCATTTCCAAATGTGGTAATCGAATTGGAAACTGATAGCCGTAGGAAGGGTCATGAAAAAGGTGTTTTTACCTTGATTTGCGGTGGTCCATCCGGTTGTTGGGTCGTTCGAAAGAGAGTCAATGAGGTTGTCCACATCAGTTAGTGACTGAGCAGAATTGAATACCTGTAGGTTAAACAAGTTGGTAGAGTTGATACTAAAATCGCGGCTAAGACCACCTTTACTGAATTTCATTCCTCCAATATCTAGGATGGAAATGCCCGCACGAAGCTTGTATTTATCCAAGTCTTGCCGCCAAAGATCGGTTTTACCATCCATGTCGTATTTGTAATCCATCCAGTCCGGGCGCCATTCATAAACGAACCCAATATCTAGACCCAAACCAAATTTGGAGGCGCTTTTATAACCGGATTCTCCATCAAGTATTCCCGTTGAATGTCCATAGGAAAAATCACCAGCCAAATATTGAGAGGTGTCAGCATTAAAAAGGTTGTATCTAAAATTTTTAGTATGCATGTATGCTGCGGCATATCCGCTTAACCATTTTACCTTGCCACCCATTTTGAGAAAATGTTCTCCGTCGTCTTTCAATACCTGTGAATATAGAAAGCCGTATTCAGCCCAAGTTAGGTGGTTTAAATCAAGTAATTTTTCATTGAATTGCGTATTCCATAGGGAAGGAATGTCAAGGCCTTTTTCAATCAGTTGCGCAAGCTTAGGATCTACATCGTCGATGTTCGTGACTGATCTCAATTTGGCAGTAAATCCGATGGCAATAGTTGGTTTAATGTGAAAGGCAAAATTGAGTATGTCAAGTTGAGCATTCGTATACAGCCCGAATAATTTTCCTTTGTCGCCTAGGTAAGTTTTGGTGAAATTGTCATCGATGAACGTTGAATCAGGCTCCATCCAAGTCGAATAGTTTGTATCCGCAAAGGATTTTATCCACCATTTGGGCATGTTTCCTGTATTAAAGAAAAGGGCATTTTGCCAAAAGTTGATGTCGCCGCTAAATAAATTGATATCCACTTTAAACCGACCATCCACAAAACTGGCGGGTTGAAGATCAGTTCCCATTACCCCATTGTAATTGCTTGCGTGAACCCCCAAGTAATTCTGGGCGTTAATGGTTAATGTTATAAAAAGAGCGAATGAAGCAACGATGTACTTCACGTAAAAATGGTTAACGGTCGATTTCATACTGCATAATATACTTATCAACAACAGTAGTCAGAACCAATTTCCCCTCTTTCGAGCTGAGCATACCCTTTAAGCTTCCTTCAAAGGGATTTTCATTCAACTTACTGCCGTTTGAGCGGTACAAATATACATTATTCTCTATTCCATCTACGACAGTGACAAATGTTTTACCGTCAATTACTTGCACATCCGCAGAAGCCACATCGTCAAAATCAAGCGTCACTTTTCCCATGTAAAATCCATTGGCGTCTAAAATGTCCAAAGCACCACCCCTGCGGTTAATAATGTAATTATCGAGCCTACCGAAAGCCGTACGGAACAGTCTTCCGTTAATGGTTGGGGTAACACCTGTTTTAGTGCCTTTTTGGTTGTAATGTTGAATACCTGCAGACTCGCTCGTGAACAATGAAATTTCATTCTCGTTAATTAGCGAAACGCCGGGTCCGTTTAAGGGAAAAGTTCTGTATTTGTTTCGTTTTTCAACATCCAACATGGCGAACTGGGATTCGTTATGGATACCAAGAAACAAACGGTTTTGACTGATCCAGCCCAATACAGGACCTTTTGGGTTAGAAATTCCCGAATTTAGGGTTAGGACTTTTTCTCGTTTAGGGCCAAACAAATGGATCGTTCCATTTTGATCAGGATACATTACGTATAGTTTTCGCTGCCAAATGGCATGGCTTGCTGGTTGAGCGGGTTCAGCCGTTATACGAATAGGTCCGTTGTACACGTATTTGCCTGTCCGATCAACCAGATGAATTCCTGATTTACTGGTGACAAGGAACATTTGATAGTCTTCCAAGTAATGGATTTGTCCAATTGGTTTTGATCCAATGTTTCGAACCCATGTTGTTTGCCCGTTGGAGAAATAAATAAGTTCGCCTGTAGCTGTCAATACAAGCACATTTCCTTTTCCGTTGAAGGCAACAAAATCCTTTACAGTTGCATCTACGTGAATGGTCAAGGTCTCGCCCTCCGTGTAGCTTTCACTTTGTGTATTTACCGGTTTCACCAGGATATGCGTTTCTATCAAACGATCTCGGTAAACGGTTCGCGTAAATTTTTCGTTGAAATTCACGCGTCGCTCACTTACTTTCGAGGGTAATTCGCTGAAAATAACCCGAAGAGCATGTTCGTCAACGGAAAGGGTGTTTCCTAGTTTCTGCTCAGAAATGAGTTGTAAGCAAGCATTTTCATCGATAGAAAGAATGGCAAAACCATTCAACAGGAAAACGTGTAATCCATTGTTCTCTTGGTCAGGTAACCATTCCTTTAATCGTGCATTTTTATAGAAGGCATGCTCCGTAGAAAGGTTTTCCTCTCCCGTCTTTTCATTCAGGATATCTATGGGAGATTGGCCCTGCCTGTAGTCTGTCACTAAAACGTGTTTTCCTTTGTACTGAATAAGCACCATGCCTTCTTCCATCCATTGCGCTAAGGGTGATTTTTTAAATTTTGGATTCGTGCTTAAAACGTATTCTTTTTCCAGGAAATGATACTGATGGATGGAGCGGGGAAGAACAGATCCGAAAAGCAAGCGATCATTGACTTTACGTCCTTTCATGTCGTGCTTTTTACGAATCTGGTACTCGAGCTTATAATCACCTTTCACATAGATGTCTTTGATAATGGCCTTGTTTTGCTCAAATTCGACAATGGTCACACTTGACTTTCTGTCAAACGTGCTCCAGCCTTCAACGGTTGTTACCTCTGAATTACGGCCTACGAAATGGATAAATTTCTTTCGTACAAGGACATCGAATCCGTTTAATCGAAAAGTCGAATTTCCTGTTTTTACAGGGTTTTGACCACTCTTCTTAAGCAAGGAGAGCACGTTTTCTAACTTCCAATCGTTCGTAGATTCGAGTAAGATATTCATACGCGTAGCACTCACATAGGTGCGAGTGACATCTGGAAAAGCGCTTAGAAGAACCGTCAGTAATTCTTCATTTTTTGGAATCGTGGAAAACGAAAGCAACTCAGGTTTATACTCCTTTTTTTGGTTTATTATCAGGACTTGCTTATCCTCGATGCCAAATGTTTCAAATGGATCAATGCTGTTTTGGTATATCAGTGTAAAGGTGGAATAGGCAATCCAGCAAAACGCTACTATTCCCATTAATATGAGCCAAATCTTGCGTTGCATTGTTTTATTTGTAAAATTAGGGAATCGCGTTTGACCCAACCCTCATGAATCGTCTTTTCAATGAACAACTGGTTGTTTAATCAGAAAATAATTCCAATTGAACATCTGGTAATAATTTAAAAGAAAGACGGTGATGGGGTGTGCTGCCAAATGTACGAATCGCGTTTCGATGTTCAATGGTTGGATAACCTTTGTTTTTTTTCCAGTGGTATTGGGGAAATGCAGAATGTAACGCCTCCATGTAAGCATCGCGGTAGGTTTTAGCTAAGACGGATGCGGCAGCAATGGACATGTATTTTCCATCCCCTTTGATGATGCATTGATGTGGAATTCCAGGGTAGTTATGAAAACGATTTCCATCGATTAACAGTAATTCAGGCTTAATGGTCAATTGGTCAATGCTACGGTGCATGCCAATAATACTGGCGTTTAGAATATTGATTCTGTCAATTTCTGCAGGAGAAATAAAATGAACCGCGTAACTAACCGCCATTTGTTCAATGATGGGCTTAAGTTCAGCGCGTTGGCTGGCAGTTAATTTTTTTGAATCATTTAAAAAGGGGTGGGTAAAATCCTTGGGTAAAACAACAGCAGCGGCAACCACCGGACCCGCTAAGCATCCACGGCCCGCCTCGTCACAACCGGCTTCAACGCTCGTTTTCGAATAAAAAGGAAGAAGACTTTTCACAATTAGACAAATTTGGCAAAAAAATTGTATATTGGTGTCAGCTTTTAAGAACAACAAAAAAACGAATCCTTATGAAAAATCTATTTTTAATTATGGTGGCCTTTTTAGGGTTTTCCTTTGCATCCGTAGCACAAAAAGCCGTATTTACTGAAGGTAAGGCTGAATTGATCAATAGTAAAAAATCTGGAAATTACAGTTTTACTTTCCCTGAAGATACAGATGCAGAAGAATTGAAAACATTTGCAAGCTATTACACCGATTATTTTACCGTATCGTATGACGAGGACAGTAAAAAAGTTGAGCTTGTCATGGTAGAAAATACCGAAATCAACAGGAGAATCATCACCCGTTTTCTTGGGTCAAGTGGTATAGAAACAGTCGTTGTGGGAGATTCAAAACTGACCTTAGACGATTTTTTTGGAACTTATTTACAATAAAGAAGGTGTCAACTTAATTGAAAAGCGGGTTCTCCCGCTTTTTTTATGTCCAAACGTTACATGGAGTAGCGGTTCTTTTCTATCGATGCCAAAGCAATTTTTTGCCGCAGTGCTTTTGTATTTACAGGGTTTACTTTCGTGAAACGCTTAATTCCCATTAACATCATTCTTTGTTCGTCACCTTCGGCAAAAGCATTGACCGTATCACGGGCTATTTTTGCAATGGCATCGCCTGCTTCATAACAGTAGGTTTGAACGATGGCAAGTTCAGTTGCACTTGATTCTACCCCTCCATCACTCATGCACATTTTTTTAACCCGAAGGACGGCAGATTCTGCTTGGTAAATCCAAGAAGCCATGTCTGCAATTCCCATGAGCACTTCTTGCTCTTTTGCGATGGATTGCATCAGTTTTTGGACCGCGCTTCCGGCAACAAGTAAAAGTGTTTTTTTGAATCCTTCCAAGTAATTTGTTTCTGCTTCAAGCGGAGTAGAAGGAATGTCTTTAAAATCGGGTATGCTCATTAACTCAGAAGCGACCTTCATAGCAGGCCCCATGAGATCCAGTTCTCCTTTCAGTGCTTTGCGTAAAACCATGTCGACAGTCAACAAACGGTTGATTTCATTTGTGCCTTCAAAAATGCGGTTGATGCGCGCATCCCGGTAGGCTCGCTCTACCAAAGATTCACTAGAATAACCCATGCCACCGTGAATTTGTACCGCTTCATCGACTACATAGTTCAAGCATTCGGAACCTGCAACTTTTAACAAAGCACATTCTGCGGCGAATTCTTCAATGCCCTTTAACATCGCTTTTGATTTACTTATACCTGATTCTTCAAGAGCGATTATCGCATCGTCTATGTTTTGTCCAGCTCTATATAATGCTGATTCTACAACAAACGTTCGAATGGCACTTTCGGCAATTTTATGTCGAATCGCACCGTATTTAGAGATAGGACGCCCGAACTGTTGCCGACCATTGGCGTATTGTACCATTTCCGTAATAAGTGCTTTCGCTCCCCCCAATACCCCCGCAGCGAGTTTGATTCGTCCAATGTTTAGGATATTGAGGGCGATTTTAAAACCGTTTTCACGTTCCGATAGCATCTGCTCCACAGGCACTAACACGTCATTAAAAAACACTTGTCGGGTAGAAGAGCCTTTGATGCCCATTTTTTTCTCTTCGGGATTCATTGAAATTCCTGGAGCCTTGGCTTCAACCAAAAAGGCAGTTAGGTTTTTGTCGTCATCAATTTTGGCAAAAACGGTAAATAAATCAGCAAAACCCGCATTTGTAATCCACATTTTTTGGCCATTAAGCAGGTAGTGGGCCCCATCGGGAGTAAGGGTCGCTTTCGTTTTAGCAGCGTTTGCATCCGAACCGGAGTCCGGTTCTGTTAAACAGTAGGCAGCTTTCCATTCTCCGCTGACCAATTTAGGGAGGTATTTTTTCTTTTGTTCCTCGTTGCCGTAATATAAGATAGGCAGAGTTCCAATGCCTGTTTGTGCACCATAGCTTACGGAAAAGGAATACCCTTTCCCGAGGTGTTCAGTAGCTAACAGGCTTGTTTTGAAATCAAGTCCCAAGCCTCCGAATTCGGTTGGAATCGTTATGCCAAGCATACCAAGCTCACCTGCCTTTTCCAATATCGATGGCATTAATCCCTCTTCCATGGTATCAATACGTTCCAAGAAAGGTAACACCTCCTGTTCCATGAATTCATCACAACTCGAAGACATGAGTCGTTGCTCCTCGTTCCATTCTTCCGGAATAAAAATTTCTGTGGGTTCAACCGATCGGACAATGAACTCTCCACCCTTCAATGGCAACTTTTTATCTGAATGATTCATGGCAATTTGTTTCGTTTCGAAAATAGGGAAATCTCGGGAAAAAGGATGCGTTACTTTTTTGAATTAATGGAAAGAAAGTGACTTTTAAATAGGTTAGTGTTTTACATTATTTCAAATATGCCCGCTGCACCTTGTCCAGTTCCAACACACATCGATACCAACCCATATCGTTGATTGCGTTGTTTCAATTCACTAATTAATTGAATAGAGAGTTTAGCTCCTGTACAGCCCAGCGGATGACCAAGCGCTATGGCGCCACCATGCACATTCAGTATTTCTGTGTTCAGGTTCAAAGCCCTTTGTACAGCAATGGATTGGCTGGCAAATGCCTCGTTCAGTTCAATCAAACCGACATCGGATTGGCTAATACCCGCCATGTTTAATGCTTTCGGAATCGCCTCGATAGGTCCAATTCCCATGATCCTTGGTTCAACACCACAAACGGCATAAGACACTAGTTTAGCCAGAGGTTCAATGTTCAATTCCTTAACCATTTTTTCAGACATCACTAGTACAAATGCGGCCCCGTCAGATGTTTGTGAGGAATTTCCGGCAGTGACGGAACCCTTGGCGGCAAATGCAGGTTTGAGTTTGGCAAGGCCCTCCAAGGTGCTATGTCGTGGACCCTCATCGGTTTCGATGCAAACGGTTTTGCTTTGCTTTTTTTCGTTTTCATCCAGGAATACATGTTCGAATTGAATGGGAACGATGTCTGGGGTAAACACTCCTTGTTGGATTGCATTCAATGCTTTTTTGTGAGACTCAAGGGCAAATGCATCCTGATCTTCTCTGGAAACGTTAAATTCCCTTGCGACTTCTTCGGCGGTTAACCCCATGCTCCAATACCAAGTTGGATGTTCTTTTCCAACCTTTGGGTTGGGAACAATACGCCAGCCGCCCATAGCCATGATGGACATTGATTCTACGCCTCCTGCAATGATGCATTCCGCCATTCCTGCTTCGATTTTTGCCTTCGCAATGGCAATGGTCTCTAATCCAGAAGAGCAATAGCGGTTTACGGTCATTCCTGGCACTTTATCGGTATTCAATCCCATGAGGGAAATCATGCGACCAATGTTCAAGCCCTGTTCCGCCTCAGGCATCGCATTGCCTACAATCACATCGTCGATACGTTCTTTCTCCAATTGGGGAAATGAAGCAACTAAATGATTCACCACAGTTGCTGCCAGGTCATCCGGACGAAAAAAACGGAAACCACCTTTGCCTGCTTTGGTAATTGGGGAACGGAATCCGCCAACGATATATGCTTCGTTTTGTGTTTTCATCAATTTCGAAGGATTTTTCCTGTTTTTATAAGGCTTTGCATTCGTTCTAGTGTTTTTCTTTCGGCACAAAGCTCAATGAATGCTTTTCGCTCGAGGTCAAGCAGGTATTGCTCGCTCACTAAGGTGTTTTCACTTAAGTTCCCTCCACACATAACGTAGCCCAGTTTTTCTGAAATCAGTTGATCGTGCTCAGAAATGTAGGCACCTGTGCGCATGGAGTTAGCACCAACATAAACGATTCCCAACCCTTCATTTCCCATTACCGTGATGTTTTTTTCACGTTTTGGAGGAACATAGCCTGTTTCAGCGAGTTCAAGCGCTGCTTGATGTGCTCGTACGAGTTGGAAGTTTCGACTCATCACAAGTTCATCTCGGCCTTTCATCAGGTAGCCTAAATCGAATGCTTCATTTGCTGAGGTCGATACTTTGGCCTGACCGATGGTCAAAAAACGTTCCCGCATACGGTTGATTTTTACGTCGCCGGCGATAAGTTCATCAGAGAGTCTTTTTGCGAATTCTTTAGAACCTCCACCGCCTGGTAAGAGGCCTACACCAAATTCGACAAGTCCCATATATAGTTCAGCATGTGCAATGACTTTATCGGCGTGCATGGCCAGTTCACAACCTCCCCCCAAGGTTAAGTTGTGTGGTGCAACCACTACTGGAATCGAACTGTAGCGAACACGCATCATCGTGTTTTGAAAGATACGAACCGCAAAGTCAAGTTCGTCGTAATCTTGTTCGATCGCCATCATGAAAATCATTCCTACGTTAGCCCCTGCTGAGAAATGCGCCCCTTCGTTTGAGATGACCAATCCCTGGAAGTCTTTTTCAGCCAGATCAATGGCATAGTTGATCCCTTCCAACACACCTCCGCCAATGGTATTCATCTTTGTGTGAAACTCCAGGTTAATAATGCCTTTACCTAGGTCAATTAGTGTGGTGTCCGCGTTTTTCCATAAAGTGTTGGATGGTCGTAAAACCGATAGGTTTAATGGGAGTTGGTCGATTGCTTCACTATGATACGCAGCGGTTTGGACTTGGTACGTGTTCAAATGCTTTTTTTCCAAGAAATAAAAGCCGCGGAAATCGGATGAATTCAGACGTAAAATCCATTCTGCAGGAACTTCATTAAATTCTTTCATCCATTGTAAACCCTGTTCAAATCCCACTAGGTCCCACGTTTCAAAAGGACCAAGTGCCCATCCAAAACCTGCTTTCAACGCTTCGTCAATTTGCCGGATGTCATCGGTTATTTCAGGTATGCGATGTGAAACATAAGAAAACAAACCAGCAAACATTCTGCGATAGAAGGCCCCTGCTTCGTCAGGTGCTGAGACGAGTATTTTTGTTCGTTCTTTAATGTCCTCCATGTTTTGCACCATGGAAAGAACAGGGAAATGTTTCTTTTTCGCCGGTTGGTATTCCAGGGTTTCGAGGTTAAGGGAGAGAATGACCGTTTTTCCCTCTCCATCTTTGGTTTTTTTATAAAAACCTTGACCTGTTTTACTTCCTAGGAAATTTTGTGAGATCATCCATTGAATGAAGTCGGGAATTTCAAAAAGGGAATGCTTTTCATCCATTTTACAATTGGCATGAAGGCCATGAGCGACATGAACGAGGGTATCCAAACCAACCAAGTCGCTCGTGCGGAAAGTGGCAGATTTGGGCCTGCCCAGCACCTGTCCAGTTAGTTTATCGATGTCATCTATGGAAAGTCCGATTTCTTTCATAGAATGAAAAAGCGACATGATGGAAAATACACCTATTCGGTTGGCTATAAACGCTGGGGTATCCTTGCATAGAACGACTTTCTTTCCAAGCATTCGCTCACCGAAATGCCTAAAAAAAGATAGAACTTCCGGTTTCGTTTTGCTGCTGGGGATGAGTTCTAGGAGAGGAAGGTAGCGGGGAGGGTTGAAAAAATGGGTACCACAAAAATGTGCGCAGAAGTCTTCGCTTCGGCCTTTTGTTAAAAGTTCTATCGGAATTCCAGATGTATTTGTTGTTACAAGTGTTCCTGGTGCCCGATATTGTTCGATTTGTTCAAATACAATCGCTTTGATTTCCAGCTTTTCCGTTACCACTTCAATGATCCATTGACACGATCCTATGAGGTGAAGGTCATCACTCAAGTTCCCTGTGGTAATGCGATTGGAAAAGGAATGTTTGTAAAGGGGCGAAGGATTCATTTTGATTGCTTTGTTCAGCGCATCGTTTACAATCCGGTTGCGAACTTCTGAACTGCTCAAGGTCCACCCTTTTTTTTCTTCTTCTGGCAAAAGCTTTTCAGGAACGATATCCAAAAGAACAGCGTCAAATCCTGCATTAGCGATGTGACAGGCAATCTGAGACCCCATAATTCCGGAACCGATTACGGCAACCTTTTTTATGATTCGCATATTCATTTTGAGCGTTTTTTCTTTTCCATACGGCTGATTTCCTGATTAATGAGTTCATCAACTCGTTCAACAACCGCATAAAATGTTTGCAATTTTCTTTTCGGGATCGTTCCGAAAATGTATTCGTTGAAGCCCACCACTATATCTCGGAATTGCTTTCGCTTTTCTATGCCTTCTGCTGTTAGGTAGATAAAAACCTTTCGCTTATCATGCTCGTCTTCACGCCGTATGATGAGTCCATTTTCTTCCATGGTTTTCAAGGTGCGCGACAATGAGGTTGCCTCCATGCCCATTTTAGGGCCAAGTTGTGTACTCGGAATGCCTTCTTTACCAATGT
The DNA here is from genome assembly GCA_044372835.1 of Crocinitomicaceae bacterium. Lineage (GTDB taxonomy): Bacteria > Bacteroidota > Bacteroidia > Flavobacteriales_D > Crocinitomicaceae > M0103. The sequence goes on from JBILRE010000002.1 coordinate 190,709, forward strand.
TTAAAAGGGCAAACCCAAAAGACATCGTAATGCCCAGTTCTGCAGCTTTTTGGTTATACATCCTGCTGATGCGGTGTGAAGAATGCCGAACGACAAGGTCGTATAAGAAATCAGGTTTTTCCATGTCTTTTTCTTAAACCTTTTAAAGATAGAAAATTCGTATTATGCAAACATATCACGTGGCGAACTTTTCATTCAGTTACCAAGCCTTTTCTGAAACATGCACCTGTCCCTTGAGCAATGCTACCAGTTCTTCTCGTTGGTTCTGAACTACCACTTCGTAAATACCTGTTCTCATGCCTCTATACTTTTCTTTTGCTGTAGCAAATAATGTGTCGCCGACAGCTACCTTCCTTACATGTGAGATGGAAGATTCTAAACTTACACAATGAAAGCCATGGGTATTCGCAGCAAATGCCTGTGCAGAATCAGCAAGGGAATAGCAAATGCCTCCATGTGCAATGTGAAAACCGTTAAGCATCTCTTCCTCGATAGCCATTTTAAGGATACATTGCCCCAAGCCAATTCCGACCAATTCGATTCCAAGAAATTGACTAAATGCATCGTTGTCAAGCATCTGATGGACAATTTCTTCAGGGATTTTCATCGGTCACGGTTAATTACTGCACGCACGAGAGAGTAAGGTAATCAGAGCAATGCAAACAATGAACAATTGATTAGCTGTTTCTTCACTCAACGATGTTCCATCTTCATCTTCGGTTGAAATTTCCATGCTCATAAAGCTAACAAGTTCAGGTTGATCGCAAAAATCTTCCAGAATATCCAAGTTTTCTGCATCGTATAGTGCTTCTAATAATTCAAAGAAGGGCTCTTCAAACGCTTCAATGTCTTCATTGGTTACCATGGCGGGTTTAAGGCCTTCTTCTTGAAACGCATCGGAAATAAGGCAATAATAATAAATTAAAAGCCCACCGAGTTCCTCATTTCCATATTCGGTCGGAGCGCTTAATACATATCCAAGCAAATCAGGTTGGGATTTGGCATATTTTTCTGACAAAGCTTCTAACCCGTCGTCGTCTAGGTTGTCGATACGGTCAATGGCCCTTTCTATGGCATTAAATGTTACATGAGGCATAACGTTTTTTTTGTAAAAGTACTAACTTTAAGCATAGTGCAGCTTTTCATTTTCGAATGCCTATTTTTGTTTCAAAACAAGTGAATGTCATTTTTTACGCCTGATTTTCTAGCATTTTTCAAGGAGTTGGCCGCTCAGAATAACAAGGATTGGTTTGATGTGAACCGCAAACGTTATCTTACAGAGGTGAAGGAACCTTTCGTTGTATTTGTTGATCGTATTATCCACGAACTGACGAAAACAGATGATGCTTTTGCACATTTGGAGGCGAAGGAATGCATATTTAGAATAAACCGTGACATTCGTTTTTCAAAAGATAAGTCGCCATATAAATTGTTTGTGTCAGCTGTAATAGCACCAGATGGTAAACGTTCGAAAGGTGCGTCTGGAATTTACATTGAGCTTGGTCCCGAACACCTTCGAATATATGGAGGCCTTTATTCGCCTGATCGAGAAACGGTAACAGAGGTGAGAGAGAAGATTGCAAATAGTGTAAAAGAATTTCAGAGCTTGTATCTCCAGAAAGAATTTTTAAGCCTCTTTGGTAGGGTGTTAGGTGAAAAAAATAAAATACTTCCCATCGAATGGAGGTCCATAGCACAACAGGAACCGTTGCTATTTCATAAACAATGGTACTTTTACACAGAGATGAAGCCTGATTGTATCGTATCAGAAGAACTTTTGAAGTGGGTATTAAACGGTTATCGAACTGCCAAACCAATGATTGACTTTTTAAATGTAAATAAGTAAAGATGAAAAAACGATTAATAGCACTGGCCATTAGTATCATTGCTACCCACAGTTTTGGCCAAAAGAAAGAACTCACGTTGAAGGATGCGGTATTAGGTCAGTTTCGGACCTTCGCTCCTGATCAAATGCAAGGATTTCAATGGATTCCCAATTCATATGCTTATACATTTTACAGTAAAAATTACCAATCGATGTATCGTTCTTCCCTTAAGGAAAAGGAAGAAAAAGTCGTGCTGACCATTCAGGAAATGAATCAATTTCTAGGAACCGAAATCCCCAATTTTTTTACACTTAAATGGATTTCAGTCAATGACTTTGTGATTGATGATGGGTCAACGTATTACTCAGTTGATTTGAATGCTAAAAAAGGAAAGGTACTGCTAAAAATGCCAGAAGGAGTGGAGAATGTGCTTCCGAATAGCACGTTTTCTAAAGCCTTAGGGACCCTTGGGAACAACGTCGTTTTGGTCGACTCCGACGGAAAAATAACCCAAGTCACGAATGAAAAGGATCCAGGAATTGTATCAGGACAGTCCATTGCACGAAATGAATTTGGAATCAGTGGCGGTTTGTTTTGGTCCAATAAAGGTGAGTTGATTGCCTTCTATCAAAAGGACGAACGCGCAGTTCATGATTATCCTTTGTTGGATATAAATGCCACTCCAGGTGAATTGATGTCGATCAAATACCCTATGGCCGGACAAGTCTCGGAAAAGCCAAAACTGGGGGTTTTTTCCTTGAAAAAGGGGACTATTACCTACATTCAACCGCAAGGTAGCGAAGATGATTACCTTACGAATGTGGCTTTTTCATCCGACGATCAGTTCATGCTCATTGCTGAGGTGAACAGAGATCAGAACCATATGAAGCTCAATCTCTACGATGCCAATACCGGTTCTTTTGTTCGAACGTTGATAGAAGAGAAAAACGAAAAGTGGGTAGAACCTGAACATCCCGCATATTTTTTGCCTGGAAAAAACAATGAGTTTATCTGGATTTCAGAACGAAATGGATTCAACAACCTTTACCATTACCACCTAAATGGAACCTTGATTAAGCAATTGACAAACAATTCTTTCGTAACCAAAGACATTACGTGGGTTGCAAAGGATGGTTCTTCATTGATTGTTGAGGCGACAGGACCCGATGCACGTAACAATTGGTTCTATCGAATAGAATTGAATGGGAATCAACAACTTCTAACTCCCTCTGAAGGGGTGCATAGTTTACTTGTTTGCCCAGATGGTAAGTATGCATACGATGCGTTTTCGAATGTAAATTTGGACCATAAGTCCGTAATTATTGACGCCAAAGGAAAACAAACAAAGGTGTTGAAGGAGAGCGAGGATAAGTTGGATGATTACGCTATAGGTTCATTGGAACTGGGCACTGTAAAGGCAAACGATGGGTCTGAGTTGTATAGCCGTTTAATTCGTCCAAGTAATTTTGATCCAACTAAGAAGTACCCTGTCCTAGTTTATGTATATGGTGGACCACATGCTCAAATGGTCACAAACAGCTGGCTTGGTGGAGCCAATTTATGGATGTATTGGATGGCAGAAAAAGGTTACCTTGTTTACACGGTAGATGGCAGGGGATCTGCTGAAAGGGGTTTTGCATTTGAATCCCAAATCCATCGTCAACTGGGCAAGGTGGAAATGGAAGACCAACTCGCTGGAGTCAATTACCTCAAATCACTACCCTTTGTGGATGCTGACAGAATAGCAGTTCACGGTTGGTCGTTCGGTGGATTCATGACCACATCGCTCCTTTTACACCATCCAGATGTATTTAAAGTAGGCGTGGCCGGTGGACCAGTGACGGATTGGAGCTATTATGAGGTGATGTATGGTGAACGTTACATGGATCGTCCTGAACAAAACCCAAAAGGATATGAAGCGTCTAGTGTTCTTAACGTGGCTGATCAGCTGAAAGGTGACCTGCTTTTAATTCATGGTACAGTCGATGATGTAGTGGTTATGCAGCACAACTATGCGCTCGTTAAAAAGTTTGTTGACCTTGGAATCCAAGTTGATTTTTTCCCGTACCCGATGCACAAACACAACGTAATGGGAAAAGACCGTGTCCATTTGATGGAAAAAGTCCTGACCTACATTTTGGAAAACAATCAGTAAGTTTGCATCAATCGTTCAATTCGGTGGAGTGGAAGAGGTAACGAATATAACCCCTGTGAAAACATCTATGAAAGATAAAAAGGAACTTTTGTTGAAAGCTTATAGTTTGATGGTGACTGCCAAAACAATGGCAGATACCTACGAAGCCAACAAAGAAATCACCTCCAAATACGTACATGCGACTTCTAGGGGACATGAGGCTATTCAAATTGCACTTGGAATGCAACTCAAACCTCAAGATTGGGTTTCACCTTATTACCGTGATGACAGCATCTTGTTATCGATTGGTATGACTCCTTATGAATTGATGCTTCAGGTCTTTGCAAAGAAAGACGACCCGTTTTCAGGAGGAAGAACCTATTATTCACATCCTTCCTTGAACGATGAAGATAAACCTAGAATAATACATCAATCCTCTGCCACTGGCATGCAGGCTATTCCCACAACTGGTATCGCAATGGGCTTGCAATACATGGAAAAACAAGGGTTGAGTTCATTTGAGGGAAATGAAAAACCTGTAGTGGTTTGTTCATTGGGTGACGCTTCGTGTACCGAGGGAGAGGTTTCTGAAGCATTTCAAATGGCCGCCTTGAAGCAATTCCCCATCATCTACCTCGTACAAGACAATGGTTGGGATATTTCGGCCAATGCAGCAGAGACAAGAGCACAGGACATTGCATACTACGCGAAAGGATTCAATGGGTTAGAGGTACGTAGTTTTGATGGAAGTGATTTTTTGGAAAGTTACAATACGATAAAAGAGGTAATCGAACTTGTTCGATTAGAACGGCGCCCGTTCATTTTGCATGCGAAGGTTCCACTGCTTGGACATCATACCTCTGGGGTTCGAAAAGAATGGTACCGAAATGACCTAGAAGAAGCAGCGAAATCTGATCCATTGCCGAAGTTAAAGGCAATGCTCGTTGAGGCAGGTGCAGATCAAGCAGACATCATTAATGCGGAAGCACATGCACGAAAAGCGGTTGAGCTGGATTACGAACGTGCGTTAAACGCTGAAGACCCAGACCCGCAATCAATTACGGATTTTATTTTTGCTCCAACGCCCATTACATCGGAAGTTGGCGAACGAGAGCCGGCTGGAAAAAAGAAAACCGTCATGGTGGATTCGGCCCTTTTTGCGGTGCGCGAATTAATGGAGCAGCATCCGGAAGCCTTGCTCTATGGCCAAGATGTGGGTGGACGGTTGGGCGGTGTTTTTCGTGAAGCGGCAACCCTGGCTCAACAATTTGGCGACAATAGGGTATTTAATACACCCATACAAGAGGCCTTTATTATCGGATCGACAGTGGGAATGTCAGCGGTTGGTTTGAAACCTATTGTCGAAGTGCAGTTCGCAGATTACATTTGGCCAGGATTGAACCAGCTTTTTACGGAGGTTTCACGTTCGTACTACTTGTCCAACGGAAAATGGCCTGTGAGTTGTGTCATTCGAGTACCCATTGGAGCTTACGGATCCGGTGGCCCTTACCATTCTTCAAGTGTTGAATCCGTTTTGACTAACATCCGTGGAATAAAAGTCGTATATCCCTCCAACGGAGCTGATCTCAAAGGCTTGATGAAAGCTGCGTTTTACGACCCCAATCCAGTGGTTATATTGGAACACAAAGGACTTTATTGGTCGAAGATACCCGGAACCGAAGGGGCAATGTCTATTGAACCATCGGAGGATTATAGGGTTCCTATTGGAAAAGCGAGGTACGTTCAACATACGGACCAGTTGACAGTGAAGAATGGCGATTCATGTGTAATTATTACTTACGGGAGAGGCGTTTATTGGGCGCTTGAGGCGAGTAAAGAATGGAAAGATCGGATTGAAATCCTTGATTTGAGATCACTGAACCCAATTGATGAAGAGGCCATTTACGAGGCGGCAAAAAAACATGGAAAAGTCTTATTGGTTACCGAAGAATCCGTCGAAGCCAATTTTACACTTGGTCTCGCTGGACGTATTCAAAAAAATTGCTTTGAATTTCTGGATGCTCCCGTCGAAATTGTAGGCTCAGTCGACACACCAGCCATACCACTTAATACAACATTGGAGGCGGCTTTACTGACCAATGCGGAGAGGGTTTCACAAGCATTGACTGCACTATTGACCTATTGACTCATCCACCAACCAGTGAAAGGATGGATTTACAAGAGGTAATTCCTGCCACTTTAAAGGTGTTGCTTCGATGGTAACTTCATCCGCTGTTAGTATTAACACCTCTTTACCGGAAGGTCTTTCTATTTTAAACGTGATGAGCTTTTTCTCACCCATATTCAGTTGAATCTTATTTCGACCATTTGTAATTGTATAAGGAATGTCCATAAATTGATCGCTGGAGGTTTGAAAAATGAGGTATTGGTCTCTGTGAAAAAACAAGCGTTTTACAGCATACCAGCTTGAATCTTGAGGGTTGCGTACGGTTTTCACCTCGTAGGCACCATGCCAAGGTGTTTTTTTCGCAAGATCACCATTTAAATCGCCACTGATCAGGTGTGGAACAAGCGTTTCAATCAAGACTAGCATAGGAAAAAGAAAGGCCAATACCTTTGATTTGAGTTCTAGTTGCGTATTTAGGTGGTTGATAGAAGTCAAATAGACGAGCTCTTTTCCGAACAAGAAAAAACACCAATGTTGGACTTCATTTCGAAACGTGAAGAGGGTCAAACCAATTAAAAAAAGGGTGTAGAATTTTACCGAGATATCGAATGACAAATTTATCATGAGAATATGTCCTAGAACAACAAGTGTTAGCATAAACGCCATACGCCTTGTTTTTGGAAACCATAAAAGTATACCTGCAAAAACTTCAATCGCACCCGTAATAAGATTGAATAGGTAGGAGCTTCCCATGCTCGACCAGAAAAGGATGTCGTGGTCGAGTTGCCCCAAGGGTGTATAAAGCAAATTGGGTTCAGGAATTCCGAATTGTTTTTTAAAACATTTGTCAAATCCGTATTTCAAGAGTACCGTAGAAAGGTAATAAATGCTCAAAAGGGCTACGTATTTTTCTAGCTTCTCTGTTGCGTTTTTGAATCGTTTGATAAATAAGCCCGTCAACATAGAAACACATACCAAGGAAAAAAGAATTACCATGTATCCTTTAGTGTCTGAGCTGGTATCGGTAGAGGGGAAAAAGAATTGTACAAAAGGAAGTAAAAAGCTATCCTTCCATTGCTGTATAGGCGCAAAGAAGTGCCATGGAAAAGGCAACAACAAGATGGATAGCAGGAAAAAAGATACTAAAGATGTTCGCGTAAAATTCATCTAAAAGGATTCTTGAAGAATGCATTGAAGATGGAAATGAGTACCATCACAAACCAAGAAGGCCGTTCTTTTTTTTCTGTAGGAACGGATGATTCAGTCGATTTTTTCCGAGTGAATAGGTGTTTTCTCTTTGATTTCTGTTCGGTTGAAACTGGTTTTTTCTCATAGCCAACAAATGCAACGGTTTCAGCTGAATTCGCAAAATAATACTTACTTCCGATAGCGTGCTTGATATCTTCAATGGACTTGTCAGAATTGAAGTCAGGATGGTTATAAACAGTATCTGAACCCGCCCTCCAAAGATGCGTATTGTTGTTTCTGTCGGAATTGCGGTATATCCCATCCTGACAATGGTTGCTGGTTATCATGACCACCACATTTGGTCGAATGACTTTCAACGAATCCAGACGTGAGAATCGGACCTCAGGCGTGGGGCCTACGCCTAAGTTGCTCAAATGTATACTGTTAGAAGGGTTGGTAAAAGCGTGTTGCCACGTTTTTTTTGTTCCCGAATGGCTTTTGTGGGAAATTAGTTTTGTTTGAGAAAGGCCACAAAAAGGAATTAAAGCGAGTAAAAATAAGTGTTTCATAATTTTTTTTCGCCTCTTACACCCCATATGAAGATTGGTTCAAATGAAAAGTGAGTTTTATGGGCTGGGTTCAACATGTATGAGGACTTCGCTTACAGTAGGTATGTGCAATAACAGGTAATCTTTTACCTCATGCGCAATGCGATGTCCCTCGGAAACACAGATGTCTCCATTCACTTCGATGTGCAAATCCACGAGAAAATGCATACCTAATTTTCGCACCAAACATTTTTCCGTGGCATGAACACCTTCGATCTTAATGGCATTTCGTCTTATTTCCTCAACGATATCATCGTATTGATGCTCATCCATAATTTCGCCAAGTGCAGGTCTGAAAATGTGAAAGGCGTTGTAAACAATAAATCCTGCTGCTAACAGGGCAGCCCAATCGTCGGCCGTTTCGTATCCTTTCCCAAGAAGCAAGGCAATGCCAATTCCAATGAAAGCCATCATCGAGGTAAGCGCATCGCTGCGGTGATGCCAGGCATCTGCAGCAAGTGATGAACTTCGGGTTTCCTTACTTTTTTTGTTTACGTATTGATAAGTTAATTTTTTGATCAATATCACCGCACCAAGCACTACTAAGGTGAATGGCTCAGGAGTGTCATGTGGTGTTCGAATGTTTTGTATACTTTGTATGGCAATCGCTGTGGCAGAAATCAAGAGGAAACCAACCACCGCAAATGTGGTGAGTGCCTCTGCTCGGCCATGTCCATATGGATGGTTGTCATCAGCTGGTCGAGTGGCATATTGCATGCCTGCCAAGACCAAAAGTGAACTAAACACGTCTGTAGAGGACTCTATCGCATCGGCGATGAGTGCAAACGAGTTTCCTAAATAACCGGTGATACCTTTGAGCAGAGCAAGTACAAAGCTTCCCAAAATACTCACGTACAAGGCACGGATTGCTTTTTGCTTGGAGGAGGTAGTTGCGGTCATGAATAAAGCCGTAAAAGCCAATTAACAAATACGGTGTGAAAAGTATGTTTTTTTTTTTGAAATGGCTTTCCCATTGCGCGTAATTTTAAAAAAAAACAATGAAGTTCAACCGTCCGTTTACGCTAGAGGAAATTGCACAACTTATCGGTGCCAAAATGGTAGGCGATAAAAACCATGTGATTAGCGGAATCAATGAGATTCATATGGTGGAACCTGGAGACCTCGTTTTCGTAGATTTTCAAAAGTATTACACCAAAGCATTAAACAGTGCCGCAACCACCATTCTTATTGACAAAGAAGTCGAATGTCCAGCGGGAAAAGCACTGCTCATTTCGGATCACCCTTTCGATGATTTTAATAAGTTAACCAGGCACTTCAAGCCTGTCTACCATACAGTCACCTCCAATATCGGAGCAAACTGCAACATAGACCCTAGTGCGTTGATTTACTCAACCGCCTACATTGGAAATGAAGTGACCATTGGAAAAAATGTAGTGGTTTACCCTGGAGCTTATATTTCAGACGGGTCTCACTTAGAAGATGAGGTGGTCATTGGCCCCAACACCGTAATTGGTCATTATGCTTTTTACTATAAAAAGAAACCATCTGGTTTTGACCGTATGCATACATGTGGTTATGTCCATTTGGGAAAAGGAGTAGAAATTGGTGCGTTGAGCACCATAGATGCTGGTGTTACTGGTGTGACTTTTATCGGTGAAGGTACCAAAATTGATAACCAGGTGCATGTAGGTCACGATACGTATATCGGTAAGCATTGCTTAATTGCTGCAAATGTGGGAATTGCCGGTTGTGTGAAAATCATGGATAAGGTAACCCTTTGGGGACAGGTAGGTATTGCGAGTGACATTACGATAGGTGAAGGAGCCATTGTCTTGGCGCAGTCGGGAGTTTCAAAAAACCTGGCCGGTGATAAAACGTACTTTGGAAGCCCTTGTTCTGAGGTTAGGGAAAAATTCCGTGAAATGGCTGCTCTGCGTAAATTGCCTCAGTTGTTGGAGCGCATGGAATGAATTCGACTTGGATTAAATCGCTGGAAAATCAGGTATTGAACCGAGAGTTCATGCTTCATTCTTTATTGGAAATTACACGGGCCATCAACCTTAATAAGAATAAAGAAGAAATCCTTCAATTGTTCAAGTATATTCTAAGGGAACAATTGGGATATAAATGCGCCGCGCTCTTTGTTCTTGAAGATCAATGGAAGTGCCCGATGAAATACGGAATGAAAGCAAAGTGGATTTCGTTCGATGTAGATGGAGAACTCATTCGCTTTAAAGAAATTACCGAAATTGTATCTTCAAATTCGCCAATTTTGGAGCAATTTCACTTCGTAATTCCTGTTTTTCACAAGAAAAAGCCACTCGCTTATCTGTTACTGAATGGAAACAATAAAACGGATACAATCAATGTTACAGATAATTCGATGATGAATTTTATTCAATCGATAACCAACATTATCGTTGTTGCGAATGAGAACCGTCGAATGACCCGTCAAAGCCAAGTTCAGGAACGTTTGTCACGGGAACTTGAGGTAGCTTCAGCCATTCAGACCTATTTGTTTCCATCCGACCTACCATCGGATCGCAAAATGGATGTTTCAGCACGCTATTCTCCGCGCCACGAAGTCGGAGGAGATTATTACGACTTTATTCCTTTGGGAGATGAGGAGTACATCATTTGTATTGCCGATGTTTCCGGAAAAGGAATAGGTGCAGCCATGTTGATGGCAAATTTTCAGGCGATCGTTCGAACCTTGTTCAGTTACAACCGTTTTGATTTTCACATCCTGATGGATGAGCTTAATCATAAAGTTGCACAAATTGCAAAGGGCCAACATTTTATTACTTGTTTCATGGCTCATTACAATGCAAGTTCCCGTGAATTACGATATGTAAATGCCGGGCATAACCAACCATTTATTACGAACGGTCGAAAAGCTACGTTTTTATCAGAAGGTTGCACGGGATTGGGGATGTTGGAGGAATTTCCTGCTTTTTCTGTTGGGAAAAAGCACTTAAAACCCAATACAACATTGGTGCTATATACTGATGGTGTGGTTGAACTGGGTAACAAAGAGGATGAACAATTTGGCGTCGAACGTTTGATGCGTATCATTCATGGATTCTATCCCCTTAAAATGGAGGATTTGAATAACCTGGTTTTTTCGAAATTGGATGAATGGCGTGAGGACCAGGCATTTGTTGATGATACCGCTATATTCTGTTGCCGGTTTTTTTGACCTAACGCATCAAATACATCTTACCAAAGGATTTTTCAAAGTGTTGGTCGGCACCTGAATTTCGGTGTTTAATTTCTTCCCCATTAATGATTGCTTTAACGCGGTATAGGTAAACCCCATTTGCGAGCGGATCCCCAAATTCATCTGTGCCGTCCCATGCATATTCTGATATGTTTCGACCAATGTAAATAGGGCCAAGTTGATCCTCTGTAATTTCCCTAACCACTCGACCGGAAACAGTAAGAATTTGAATCAATAGTTCATCAGGAACCTCGCTTCCCGTCAGTGTAAATACAAAACGCGTACTGGTACTAAATGGATTTGGGTAATTCATCAAGTAGGTGATAGATGACTCGTGCTCAATTTCAAAATTGATTTTATAAGCGTTGTCGCCGGATAAATTACCACTGCGGTCTGAACCTTGAACGCTCAATTGATATGTACCATCTTCCTCAAAAAGGGCTGGGTAAATGATTTTAAACCTTTTGTTTTGAGCTTCTGCAGGAATCCATTGCATGACGGTATTGCCTTGCCCATCCACAAACGGAATACGTTGTTGAACGCCATCCGGACTGGTAATGTAAACACCAAATAAGGTGGTATCTGAAATGTCGTTCATCAATAAAAACGGGTTGTTGTCTTTCAGGGAAATGACAATCTCGCTCTGCGGTGAAACAAGGTCATTGTTTAATATATGACGTCCATTGAACGTAACGTCCAAAATAGGATGTACATCGTCATTATTCACCGAAAATGGAAGCTGTAGCAGGTTATTAAAATGTGCTTGTTCAGGTTGATCTGTTTCGTACAAGGAGCCATTCACATAGGGGTTGACTTCCATCCAAAAGGTATTTAAACCGGATAGGCCAATGGTTGAAAAGACAATCGTGTCCCGGAAAGTAGCACCAACCAACAACGGCGCCTGACGCGCATAGGCAATGGGGTGTTTTACCTGATTCGCGTCTTCCACCCAATAATAAATGAGTAATGAATCCATTGGAATGGTAAAAATGTTCTTTACATCCACCGCAAATGACACGTCTTGTCCTTCTGTAAGGGTGTCGTTGGGCAACCAGGTATAATTGCTTGTTCCATCGATCGCTGCTTCAGGCAATGCATCGTACAAAACATGCCAGCGGTCAATTTGAGCGGGTGTTTGTCCACTGGTGTCTTTATAGGTTGCTTGTAGCTGTATGTATGGGAATTGCAGAGCATCCACCAAGTTGTTGAGGTTGAAAATAGAATCATTGGAAGTAAAAGCGGTATCAATTTGCCATTGATAAGAGCCGGAACCATTGAATGCTTTTATACTTAACACAGTCGTATCACCGTTGAGTGTTCCAATTGGATCTTGTTTCCAGTATACATTTTTCCAGTTGCCGGCTGGTCCTATGAGAGGAGATTTTTCTTGCCCTTCATCGGCAACGCTGAACATTTCAGCTTCCAAATGTACGTTTTCCCCAGCCATTTGGGCGAAAAGTTCCACAACCGAATTGGTATCTCCTTTTTTACATAAAAATGCCATGGGTAAGTTGGGTCGTAAAGGATGAATACTATCCGAGCCAAGGGCATCAAACATGTCAAACAAGGAGGGTGCTAAGGATTGTATTTGATTGTATTGGGTTGTCATGGGGGAATAAATGAGGATGTAACTGCCATCCGGAACAGTATCCTCAATCATGTTTTGCATCGCAGCAAGTTGCGTGGCGCTATTTTGATTGAAGGTGAAAAACTTCCATGATTTGTAAAAGTTGTCGTTGGAATTTCCAAAGTTGTTATTCGGAAACGAATTGGTAGGTAAAAAACGGGTTTGCCAGGGCTGAAGGGTGTACCTATCCATAACCGCAACATGGAATTTTGGCGTATAATTCAGAATACCATATTCCATTAATTGTCCGTCTATTTCAAAAAGGTTTTCGTAAATCGCAGGTTCAGATGTAGTATATATAACATTACACACCAAGTTTCGGGAAAATGGAGCGAAATCACGTGTTCGGTCGTTTACATTGTATTCAACGCCACTGAAGCCATTGCTTTTGAATTGGAAAAAATGATCCTGTCCCCATCCACTTTTACCCTGAATGTATTGGAACGAACTTTCTCGCCATGCAGGGTTTGCATCGTTTACGGCAACTCGCCAAAAATAGACTGTGCTGTCTTCACAAATCAAGGGAGAAGCTGTCCCAGAACTTGCACCCAACCAATTGGAAGGTGCTACGCTTTTCACCCCGCCCAATCCAGAAACGATAGCGAACCGGTGTTCTGGGCTATTGAACTTATCGGTTGTGTCAATTTCAAACCGATAGGTATTGAAGTCAGCAACGGGGTTGATTGTACTGGCAAAAACGGTAACACTGTCGTCTGGAACAACCGCAAATTCATAGGGAATGACAGGTAAGATTCCATCGATGTTTATGAAGAGTGTTTTGTTAACCTGATTGTTGTTTAGTTCATCGTAATTCTCATCTACAAACGTGGGAATATCGGCTTTAACCGTAAAGGTATTTATACCAACTCCAATATTGGCTTGTAGGGGCATAGTCAAACTCACTGAAGTGGTGTAGTCAAGGCCCGGAATAGGAAGGATGTAAACGGAATCTTGGTTGCTTCCTGGAAAGTTCCGTGTAATTTCCAGAGAGAACGTATCGGTAATGGATTTCCCCAGGTTTTTAAGTTCTACGTGTATGGTAATGCTGTCGGTGGACAGGTTTATGTCATCAGGTGAAAATGTAACTTGTTCTGGCCGTAACTCAATTTCGGGTTTTTCATGCCAATTAATTTTCAACATGGGGTCACCGTTCAATGCCATTTGTGTACATGTCGTTTCCACGGTTAACACGGCATTTGGTGCTTCAATTGCGCTAATAGCTCCTTTTATTTGCTCGGCTATGCACTTCCCATAGTTTATGGACGACATTTGCCTGTATAGTTGATTGGTAAACAAATAAAGAATATTGGGGAATCCAAGACTTATGCTTCCGATGTATGCGATAGCACCACTTTCCTCTGCTTTGACAAAATTCTCTGATTTTGAAGAAGCGTTTTGATAAATATTTCCATTGTAACAGGAATTGGTAATCACCAAAGGATATTTGCCTGTGTTGTTCCAATTGGAAGGTTCGTCAATATTGATTTCAAAACCTGTTGTAGTGGGTGCGGCATGACCGAAAAAGGTAATGAGCGAAACCCCGTCCTGAATGCGTTGAACGAGGTCGTTAAGTAAACCCGGATCCAGCGGTGCATTGGTTGATTTGGCAAGTGTCTGGACATTGCCGCCGAAATAAGCTGACTCAATCGTATCTTTTAGGCTATTCATATAGCTTTGAAAGGTAAATTGTTGTCCGGCATCCAATCCACCAACGAAATGCAATACTTGTTTCTGCCAATCTTTCGTTTCAGAATTATAAATACTCGTTTGTTTTTGCTGTAAATCAAATTGCCTGATTTTGTATAAGTAATCACTTAACTCAGCGTTATTTTGAACCGATACTCTCCCTGTGGGAATGAGGGGAACCCATTTGCTTGTACCGGGTAGGTTTGAGGTAATCAATTGGTCACTGGATGGCTGCCCGAACGATGGAATCAACGATTTTGAGTAATTAAATTCGTTTTTGCGAGTTCCAGGTCCGATGGAGGTGATGCTAAATACATTCGCCTCTCTAATTCCTTTTCCCATCAAGAAAAGGCCCACAGGTTTATTACTTGCAAGGTCATAAATGTGATGGGCAAAACGACGAATACCATTTATGTGCTTTGGGATACCTCCACCATACTGTTGGTAAAGTTCATTGACATTTGCCAAAATAACGTTGTAATTCCCACCATTGGGATCCGTAGAACGGTAGGTAGCATATTCTTGTGAAGCCGAAGCCAATGACGGATGGTAAATCATCAACAAGGCCTCTTCCACATTGAACGATGGAGAGGAAAACTGCGTGAATGTTCCCGTTCCGTTAACAGCTCGCAATTGCGTTATAGAATCTAGGTCATTAAACTGTTGGTAAACAACTTTTTGATCGCTTCCATCTGTTGTATTTGAGAATAGGAGTGTTTGCAAGTTGCCATTTTGCACAGGATTTATTCTCTTAGGTGCACTTCCCAAAACGAAAACAACGGGTTGTGTTATGGCCACATTTGAAAGGTCGATGCGCACTTTGTCTTGCAAGATACCATTGCGTGCGCTAAATTCAAATGAGGATAATCCTCCAAAATTCGGTTGACGAGGGTAGGTGAATGACCAATAATTTACCGCTTGAAAGTCAGTCGCTACATTCGGAATGCTTACAATATTGATTTTGAAATTTGTTGCACCCGAGGCGGGAAGTAAACTTGGAGCAAACTCTTTACTTAGGTGTAAGGCTTTGTAACCGATAAAAATGGAATCTGCCAAAACGAAGTTGGATGTTCCAATTGTGTGCCTTGTGTGGTGGTTTCCAGCACCCGAATAGTTTGCATTGGAAGTGCCTGCAATAACAGATTTATACCGAACAAATGGGGCATCTTGCCCTTGGTAAAGCTGTGTAAGGGTCGTTCCACTCCAATCTTGCCATGTAAATCCTGCTGCACCGTTCACAGGGTTTGAGCCCCAACCTTCACCTGAGGTGTAAAAAGAACTCGATGCTTCTGACGTTTTTTCCCCTTCGATATATGCGGAGTTAAACGATTGGTATACCTCTGATAATACAAAATTGGAAGGAGCGTAAATGGAGAAGTCAGTAGATGTTTCTGGGGCAAATCGTTTGTTGTTATTTGCCGTGTTCCAAGTGAAGAAGTAGTGTATGGTATCGTTGTATAAACTGTATTTTGGATTGCCTATATCGTTTGCTGAAGCATACAACATGCTGTCAAGCCATCCGTCGTTTTTCTCAGCGTAAAAAAGGATATAGTCTCCTGGATTTAGTAAATCGTCGCCGCCATCCTCAACAAAAATCGGTATTTCTTGTTCACGACCAAATACTTGAATATTGGACGAAGTGAAGGAGCTTACTGGAACACCAGAAGCAACCAGTGCGGAGTAGTTTATTCTAGTAATACCTGTTTTGTACACATCGAAAGCGTAATATTTTTGGCTGTAATCGATCCATTCGTTGCCATAAGTTTGTTGCCCAATGGACGGAACCGATGAAAGGAATAGGAGAGCCAAAAGCAGGTTACGCATCTTATTTCGAATTACTAAGTTGTTGGGGCGCTTTTAGTTTTAAACGCAGCGATATGACGTGCGAATATAGTGCAACCGATGCATCCCCGATGTCGGTGAATGCATAGTTGAGTGAAAAGTCTTTAATGTTTACGCCGATTCCGATGTTGGGTTGAAAATTCAATTTAGACTTGTCATCAAAGTCTTTTACGAATTGGAAATTGGAAAATCCAGCCCGCAAGCAGGCGATGGATTTAAATCCAAATTCGATTCCTACATGGGGGTCAAGTGAAATCAAACCTGTTCGTACAAGGGTGTTTCGCTTTCCATCCGTGGTAATATCTAGGTCAAGTTCACTTGCACCATAAAGACCTTTAGATCCAAGATTGAAGGATTTGTGTGCGCCGAGAATAAACCTTGGCAAGGTAAGTTCCAACCCATTCTGGGGGATGTCATTGCCTGTTGCTATAAACACTTCCTGAGTCGTTTGGTCGAGGTTAAATATCCATGCATTGAAGGTGCTAGTTACATCACGGGCCATGACACCAAACTGCCAATTATTTTTCGCTTTATACTTTACTCCGGCGTCCAGTCCGAATCCCCAAGACTTTGCAAAATCGCCCACCTTTCGGTGTATAATTTTCAAACTACCTCCAACACTTAGCCCCTCAATTGGTAACAATCGGGCATAGGAGAACAGAAATCCGTAATCGGCAGCAGTAAAGGTTGTGATGCGGTCGTAGTCAATGTTTCCGGCATTATCAATAAGTTGTGTAGTGTTTGGTATATCGTCCACGGCAAACCGGATGGCTGAAAACCCAATTGCGCTTTTTTCGTCGATTTGGTGCGCGAGGCCGAGGTAATCGTATTTTGCAATGCCGGCAAAGTATTCAGAATGCATTAAACTAACGTCAAGCCATTTTTTCGTTTCTGTCAATCCAGCTGGATTCCAATAGCCGCTTCCAACACCCTGGCTTTGCGCCACAACAGCATTCCCCATACCCAATGCATCTGCTCCGACACCGATTGCTAAAAACTCATTCGAATATTTTGGGGCCAGGTTATTTTCTTGAGAAGTACTGTAGAAAGTGATGGAAAGGGAGCAAACAAAAAGGAATAGGGAGTTCAATTGTACGTTTTTCATGTAATTTTTTCTTGTGATTAACTTATTCATCCCCAAAAAATTGTGTTCTTTGCACTTCAAATGCCAAAATACATTAGCGTAAATTTAGGCTATTTTTAATTGCCTGCAAAAGGATAAAAGCATATTTCGATGCAACTTTTTTCCATACCCAACTTGTTAACAGGTTTGAACTTGTTAAGCGGAACAATTGCCATCATTGCCTCGTTGTCAGGGCGAATCGACTGGGCACCCTTTTTTCTGGTTCTTGCCGCAGTCTTTGATTTTCTCGATGGGCTGGCAGCGCGTTTATTGAAAAAAACCAGTCCTTTAGGCAAACAACTCGATTCATTGGCCGATGTGGTGAGTTTCGGCGTGGCCCCTGGCATCATGATGATGGTGGTACTCGTCGTTTGTATACAAATAGATGGCCCCTTTTTTCATGATCATTTCGCATCGCATGTGCATTACCTCATGCAGAATTGGGTGAATTCCGTTTTTTATCAGGTGCCAAATTCTATGGATGCCTCCATTCAATTTATGCCTTTGGTCGCCTTGTTTATTCCTTTTATCGCAATGTTTCGCTTGGGTAAATTTAACTTAGATGAACGGCAAACAGACCGTTTCATTGGTGTCCCAACCCCATTAGCTACACTGTTTTTCTGCTTTTATCCATTAGCACTTTGGATGGAATTTGATACGATTAGTGCATATAAATCCCAGTTAACCCTGCTATTCAACGTATACCTCGTCGCGGGTGTGATTGTTCTGATCTCGCTTTTAATGGTGGCTGAAGTTCCTCTTTTTTCCTTGAAATTCAAGCATTTTAAATGGAACGGAAATCAGCTTAGGTACATTTTTATATTAAGTTCTGCTATCTTGTTGATAATTTTTACTGTTTGGGCCATTCCGCTCATTTTTCTTTTGCAAATTTGCTTATCTCTTTTTGAAAACAAAATGTTCAAACCGAAAGCACATGAAATATAAAGCAGAAATTGATGTGATGCCATTGGATGCCTTACTAGATCCACAAGGAAAAGCGGTGACTAACAGTATGAAAAGCGTTGGGCTACCAGAAATTGACGGTGTGCGAATCGGAAGACATGTACGCTTATTTGTTGAAGCAGCATCGCAATCAGAGGCAGAATTAAAAGTGGAAGAAGCGTGCAAACGTATCTTGGCAAATCAAATTATGGAATCCTTCCATTATACTGTTTCCGAAGTGTAAGTGTTAATGCTTGAGTCGGTTCCGAACTGCATCGGTTTCTCGCAATCCTCGCTAGGGGAAGAATATTTTTTTTCTTTCGATCCTCGCGAAAACAAACCAAACGTATTTCCTGTTTTTCTTGCTACCCAAGCGGAGGTTGAGAAGGCAATCAGACTTGCTGAAATGGCAACGAATGAATATGCCTGTGTTTCCTCCTCTGTCAGAGCACAATTTCTAACACGCATCGGTGAGAGTCTTTCAATGCATAAGGAAGAAATCCTTACTTGTTACATGTTGGAAACAGGGTTGACTCAAGACCGCGCAAAGGTTGAATTTAACCGAACACTGAATCAGTTGACGCTTTTTTCGAATGCATTGATTTCCGGAGAACTTGCTAGAAATGTGCATGCTCCATTGTTCCATGAAGACGAGCATATACTTCCTGAATTGACGAAGATGTGGGTTCCAATAGGTCCAGTTTTGGTTTTTGGCGCAAGTAATTTCCCTTTGGCCTATTCTACCATCGGAGGTGATGCCGCTGCCGCTCTGGCTGCTGGATGTCCCGTTATTGTGAAGGGTCATCCCATGCACCCAGGTACAGCAAGCCTAGTGGCAAGATGCATTACAGAGGCGGCGATTGAAATGTCGTTACCGGAAGGAGTTTTTTCTCAGTTAAACTTGAAAACGGGACCATTAGTAGATCAGTTGGTTTTGAGCGAAGTGGTAAAAGCAATCGCTTTTACCGGCAGTTTCGATGGTGGCATGTCTATTTATAAAACAGCACAACAGAGAAAGGAACCGATACCAGTGTTTTCGGAAATGGGAAGCCTAAATCCGGTAGTTCTCTTTCCAAAACTACAGAAACAACAGTCAATCGAATGGGCAGCGAAACTAGCCATTTCAATAACCCATGACGCCGGTCAGTTTTGTACCAAACCAGGCTTGATTTTTCTGCCAAATGAGACAGCATCGCAAGTCTTTCTGGAAGAGTTAGTAAAGCAAGTAGTCAATAGCCGACCGCATCCGATGTTACATCCGGAAATCAAAACCCGGTTTGTTAAAAGCATCGAGTCAATTCTAAAATGGAACATTGGTTCATGTCATGGCGAGATGCCAGATGAAACATCGTGTTTTGTAAGTGGAATGATTTGGGAACTTAATGCGTCAGAATTCAAGTCGAACAACGTTTTTCGTCAAGAGGTGTTTGGTCCATTCACCTCAATTGTTTGGTATGACAACGAAAACGAATTAAATGAATGCTTGGGTTTGTTGGGAGGTCAGTTAACCGCAACCCTAATCGTAAAGGATACATTATTATCGCGTCAGGCAAAGGGTATGGTTTTTCAGTTAAGTCGTATGTCAGGTCGCTTGATTCTAAATGGTGTTCCTACAGGTTTACGTATTTCCCGAGCCATGCATCACGGCGGTCCCTTTCCCTCTACAACAGATAGTCGGTTTACCGCCGTTGGTACAGATTCCATCTTTCGGTTTTGCCGACCACTTTGCATTCAGTCTTCCGATAAAAACCTCCATCAAGGTGCTCTTGATGCGTTCTCTTAAGGATGCGCAGGAATCAAGTTCAAGACCTCTTCATTGAAAAAAACGCCACAACATCTGAAAATCGTTTTTAAAATGAGGCTTGGAACAAATCTATTTATAAATTTGTTGAACAAACTCATTTAGGTATGACAGAACAAGTAAATACGCGGGATAAAAAAGTAAACACTGTTTTATTGTTGATCATTTTATTGCTCTTGGGAGGAATGGGATACATGTCATTTTTATGGTCCAAGAAAAACAGTGAACTAACGACTTGTTCCAATGAAAATAAAAAACTTCAAGCGGATACGGCACTTATTAATGATATGATGTCGGGATACGTAGACAATATGTCAAGCGACCTAAAGCAAGATTTTAAAAACATGTTGGATACATATGATGCGCTTATCGCCAAAGACAAGTCGAAGGCAGATTCGCTAAACATTCAAAAACAAAAAATACAATCGCTCATAAACGAACTGAATAGCAACAAGCGCATGTCAGCAGCCCAGATTATGAGGTTACAGCGTGACAATGAGTCTTTGAGAAGGATTTTGAAGGGGTATGTAAACAAGATTGACTCGTTGAATACCCTCAATTTGAAACTCACTTCTGTTTTGGACGAAACGAACACTAAATTAACCACCACAACAACTGAGCGCGATCAATACAAGGCAGATGCGGAGCAATCTAAGGAGCAGGTTCGAAAAGGGGCGAGGTTACAGGCGTATGGTTTTACCACTGTAGGACTTCGAATGAAATTGAACAATGTCACAGAGGAAACGAATAAAGCGAACAAGGTGGTACAGATTAAGTCGTCTTTTACCATATCTGATAATCCATTGACTTCATCGGGACGAAAGATAGTATATATGCAAATCATGAATCCGGATGGAAAAATCATGCAGTCGAGGTCTTCTTATGTGGTACAAACGGAGATCGGATCTGTAGCTTACTCTGATAAGAAAGAAATTGACTATCAAAATCAACGTATTGATTTGTCCATATTCTATGATTTGAAAGGGGAGGAAGCGGTTAAAGGAAATTATAAGGTTAAAATCTTTTGTGATGGCAATGTGATAGGCACAGATAGCTTTACCTTGAAATAATTCAAAGACATAACTTAACTAACATACTATTTTACAACAAAACCTATGGTGAATATTTTCATTGCCAATTTGGACTGGGAAATCACGTCCGAAGATTTAAAAACCACTTTCTCAGCCTTTGGTGAGGTAACCTACGCTCACGTTGTTTTTGAAAAAGACACAAAACGATCACGAGGGTTTGGGTATGTAGAGATGGTGGAGGCAGACCATGCAATAAATGCCATAACTGCATTGAATGGTATGGAAGTGAACGGCAGAAAATTGGATGTAAAGGTAGCTTCACCGAAGGAAAATAGGCCGCCACGGAAGGAAGTCAGGAAAAAAGTACATCCGAAAAGGAATGTTCCAAGTGGACAGAATCCTTCCGCTTACAAAAAGCATCGTCCGGGTGTTCGCAATCCGAACATGTAGGTCATTGAATTTTAACATACCATTAAACAAATAAACTACTATGTCGACACCTTTTGAGCAAGGTTATGTTCAGGGCACCATCGATCAGAATGGTGTCGGAACAATCGAATTTGGTCATCCGATGAGTAACTCCCTTCCCGGGAATTTACTTATGCAATTGGCAAATAAAATCGAGGTTTTTGGTCAAGACGAACACGTCAAAGTAATCGTATTAAGGTCGGCAGGGGACAGGGCCTTTTGTGCCGGAGCCAGTTTCGATGAGTTGATTTCTATTTCAGACCTAGAACAAGGTAAAGCCTTTTTTTCTGGTTTTGCACATGTGATAAATTCCTGTAGGAAAGCGCCTAAATTTATAATTGGGAGGGTGCAGGGAAAAGCTGTTGGTGGCGGGGTTGGTCTCGCCTCTGCAACGGATTATTGCCTAGCGACGAAATATGCAGATGTCAAACTTTCTGAATTGGCGGTTGGTATTGGTCCCTTTGTTGTGGGTCCGGCAGTCGAACGCAAAATTGGACTATCTGCTATGAGTGAGTTAGCCATAAATGCCACTGAGTGGCGCTCTGCTGAATGGGCCAAGCGAAAAGGTTTGTTTACCGATGTATATGAGAACGAGGATGACATGGATGCGGAAATCAATCAATTGGCATTAAAACTGTCGCGATCAAATCCAGAGGCGATGTCCATGCTTAAACGTATTTTTTGGGAAGGAACCGATTCGTGGGACACGCTTTTATTCGAAAGAGCGGGCATGAGCGGAAAGCTTGTATTAAGTGATTTTACGGTAAACGCCATTCAAGCCTTCAAGAAAAAATAACGGCTGAGGAGAAAAATTTAAAAATACGTTTGTTCATAAATTAATTCCTCTTATCTTTGCACCCCTATTTAGGGAAAAATTGCATTCAAACTGATAAAATTGTGAATACATTAAGTTACAAAACTGTTTCGGGCAATAAGCAGACAGCCAATAAAAAATGGCTTTTGGTGGATGCCGAAGGTCAATCTGTTGGTCGCCTAGCTAGTAAAGTGGCCAAATTGATACGTGGCAAGCACAAAACCAATTTTACTCCGCATGCCGATTGTGGGGATAATGTGATTGTGATAAATGCCGAGAAGATTTCATTGTCCGGTAATAAGTTATCTGATAAGACTTACATTCGTCACACAGGTTTTCCTGGTGGTCAGCGCACCACGACCGTGAAACAGATGCTTGAAAAGCATCCGGAGCGAATTATTGAGAAGGCTGTTCGTGGAATGTTACCAAAGAACAAATTGGGGAGGCAATTATTCACCAACTTAAAGGTGTATGTTGGTCCTGAACACAAGCAAGAGGCGCAAAAGCCAGAGGCATTTAACTTGAATACATTCAACTGATTAGCATGGAAATAATTAATACTTTAGGGAGAAGAAAAACATCCGTCGCCAGGGTTTACTTATCAAAAGGTACAGGTAAAGTAACGGTCAATAAAAAAGACTTCAAGACGGTTTTTCCTACGGCAGTGTTGCAGTCTAAGATTGTTCAACCTTTTCATTTAACCAGTTCTGAAGGTCAGTATGATGTGACTGTAAACGTTCAAGGAGGCGGTATCAACGGACAGGCAGAGGCCATTCGATTGGGCATTTCCCGCGCGCTTGTAGAAGTATCAGAAGACCATAAAACACTTCTTAAAGCGGAAGGACTAATGACGAGAGATCCACGAATGGTGGAAAGAAAGAAGTCTGGTCAGCCGAAAGCAAGAAAGAAATTCCAGTTCTCGAAACGTTAATTTCTGGAAGCTGTTTAGTATCCAAACGGAGGGTACCTGTGTTTATCATCCCCCTCTTGTTGTATTTATTTAGGAACGTAAACAAATAATAATAAAATATGTCAAAAGTTAGTTTTGAAGATTTATTGAATGCTGGTGTGCATTTCGGTCACTTGAAAAGAAAGTGGAATCCATCAATGGCACCTTACATTTTCGATGAAAAAAAGGGCATTCACATCATTGACCTCAATAAAACGATGGTTTTGTTGGATCAGGCGTGCGCAGCTATGAAGCAAATTGCTCGTTCAGGTAAAAAAATCCTTTTCGTTGCAACTAAAAAACAAGCTAAAGAATTGTTAGCTGAGCGCGTAAAAGAAATCAACATGCCTTTCGTAACCGAACGCTGGACAGGAGGTATGTTAACTAATTTCCAAACTACGCGCAAATCCATCCGTAAAATGACTACCATTGATAAAATGAAGTCGGATGGGACGTGGGAAACACTTAACAAAAGAGAGCGCTTGTTCAAAACTAGACAGCGAGAAAAGTTAGAGAAGAACTTCGGTTCTATCGCTGAAATGACAAGGCAGCCCGCAGCAATTTTCATTGTAGATATTTTAAAGGAGCACATCGCATTAAGCGAGGCAAGACGTCTAAACATTCCGACGTTTGCAATGGTAGATACCAACTCAAACCCTAAGATGGTCGATTTTCCAATTCCGGCTAATGATGACGCTACAAAATCCATTTCCGTTATTTTGGATGCGATCTGTAGTGCGGTTAAGGAAGGTTTGGAAGACCGAAAATCTGCTAAAACGGCTACTGACAAAGAAGAGGTGGTTGAGGCAAAAGCAGAACAAGAAGAAAATCAAGGTTAATTTCAAAAGGTTATAGACATGGCAATTACAGCTGCAGATGTTAATAAACTGCGTCAACAGACAGGTGCAGGGATGATGGATTGCAAAAATGCATTGGTGGAAGCCAACGGAGATTTTGAAGCAGCCATCGATATTTTAAGAAAAAAAGGACAAAAAATAGCAGCGAAGCGCGGAGACAATGATGCAAGAGAAGGTCTTATTTTGGCACAAGCCGCTGCTGACGGTAAATCTGGTGTTATCCTTACCCTGAATTGTGAAACTGATTTCGTTGCTAAGAACGATGGATACAGAACATTGGTTCAATCCCTCGTTGATCTAGCGCTTTCACATCAACCAAATTCCATCGAGGAGCTGAAAGGCTTAAAGTACGATGAGAAACTAACAGTTGATGAAAAGATTACTGAGCAAATTGGTGTCATTGGTGAAAAGTTGGATTTGTCTTCTTATGCAACTGTCAATGCTGATAGAGTGGTGGCTTATAATCACCCCGGAAATCAGTTGGCAACATTGGTTGGTTTAAATAGCAGTTCAGATGTTGCTGAGGATGCTGGAAAACAAGTGGCGATGCAAATTGCAGCGATGAATCCGATTGCGATCAACAAGGATGGTGTGGATCAACGTACCATTGAAAGAGAAATCGAAGTGGGCAAGGAGTTGGCCATACAAGAAGGTAAGCCTGCAGAAATGGCAGAAAAAAT
Organism: Crocinitomicaceae bacterium; assembly: GCA_044372835.1. Lineage (GTDB taxonomy): Bacteria > Bacteroidota > Bacteroidia > Flavobacteriales_D > Crocinitomicaceae > M0103. The sequence goes on from JBILRE010000002.1 coordinate 215,594, forward strand.
TGCTATGGGTAGATTGAATAAATTCTTTCAAGAAAACACCTTGTTAAGTCAATCGTTTGTTAGAGATAATAAACAGACAGTAGAACAATTTCTTGGCTCATCCGAGAAAGGTTTGACGGTAACTGAGTTTAAGCGCTTCTCATTGAGCTAAACAATATATTTGACAAAATCTCCCGCCAAAAGCGGGATTTTTTTTGCCTTAGTGTTAGGTAATAAATTTAGAAATAAACAATGCTTCCAAAATGAAATACAAACGAATTCTTTTAAAACTCAGTGGCGAGTCGTTGATGGGCAATAAACAATTCGGGATAGATAATACCCGGCTTGCTGAGTACGCCAATCAAATAAAAGAGATCCATGGTTTAGGCGTGGAAGTAGCCATTGTGATTGGCGGTGGGAATATTTTTCGAGGTGTTCAAGCTGAGGAGGGCGGAATGGACCGAACCCATGGCGATTACATGGGCATGTTAGCAACGATGATTAATTCCATGGCTTTGCAGGCTGCGCTCGAATCGGTTGGACTCAAAACCCGACTTCAATCGGCAATTGAAATGAAAGAAATCGCTGAACCATACGTGAGAAGAAGGGCTGTTCGCCATCTTGAAAAAGGGAGGGTGGTCATATTTGGTGCAGGAACCGGAAATCCCTATTTCACAACTGACTCAGCGGCTTCCCTTCGAGCCATTGAAATCAATGCTGATGTGATTTTGAAAGGTACACGTGTGGATGGTATTTATACGGCAGACCCTTTCAAAGACCCTAAAGCCACTAAATTTGATGTAATCAGCTTTGATGATGTGTATGGAAATGGCTTAAAAGTGATGGATATGACAGCTTTTACGCTCTGTAAAGAAAACGATTTGCCGATTGTGGTTTTTGATATGGACACACCCGGAAACCTGCTGCGTTTGATGAAAGGTGAGCAAGTAGGTACCGTGGTTAGAAATTGATCGTTATTTTTGGAAAAAAAATAAGCCATGGAAGAAGAGCTTCAGATGATTTATGATGAGTTCAAAACCTCAAATTCAAAGACTTTGGGGCATTTGGAAAATGAATTGGTAAAAATTCGCGCAGGGAAAGCGTCACCTGCGATGTTACAAGGGGTTATGATTGAGTATTACGGCTCACCGACTCCCTTGCAGCAAGTGGCGAATGTTTCAACAATGGATGCCCGAACCATTACGGTGCAACCGTGGGAGAAAAATACATTAAACGATATTTCTAGAGGAATAATCAATGCAAACCTTGGATTTGCCCCTCAAAATAATGGGGAAGTGATCTTAATTTCTGTTCCGCCTTTGACAGAAGAACGCCGGAGGGATTTAGTAAAAAAAGCGAAAGCGGAAGGTGAACACGCAAAAGTTGGTATTCGAAACAACCGAAAAGATGCCCTAGACATGGTGAAAGACCTTAAAAACGAAGGGTTATCCGAAGATTTAATGAAGGATGCTGAAAATGAAGTTCAGCAAATGACAAACTTATTCATTAAAAAAATAGACGAGTTAATCGATACTAAAGAAAAAGAGGTGATGACCATTTAACAGGTCTCGCTATTTTATAAGGATATCCACACGACGGTTGGCTTGCTCCTCTCTTTTATTTCGTGGTTTTTCGAAAATTGGTTTCTTGTTACCAAAACCTACTGAACTTAAACGCTCACGGTCTATGCCATTTTGAACCAAATAGCGCAGCACCCTTCGGGCCCTCTTTTCCGAAAGCCGCTGGTCTAGTAATGAGGATTTTTTAGATTTTGAATGAACATGACCTTGAATTTCGATTTTCAGATTGGCATTCAATGCAAGAAAATCACGCAAACGCTTTAGTTTTACTGTTGATTCACTCGTAAACGAGCTTGTCCCAGCAATAAATTGGATGTTATCAATTCTGAACTGCTTTCCGGGGGTGACCAAAACCATTGTTACCACAATAACCTGTTCGGACTCACCTGTGAGTTGTACTGTCGTATCCTTGAAAAAGTAACCAATCGCGTCGCATTTTAAAGTGAGCTTTCCTTTCGGATTGTCGCCAATGTGAATGGTGCTCGCATAATAGCCACCGGCTAGATCTTTAACCCCTTGCATTTCAACACCAGAAACGACAGGTTTTCCTGTTTTAGAATCAATGATTTGAATGGTTAATTCATTTGTGCGTCCCTTCTTCCGGTTGTCGTAAACGACCTGTTCCACATAATTTTCGTCCTGAATAAGGTAATTAAGTTCAAATTGTACGAAAGATTTGTATTTATCCTCGGTTGAAAATGAAAAATAAATATAATCTCCTTTCGTGACCGAAATGCCTGTTTTTGCTATTTCTAAAGAATCCATTCCTTGCTCAATGACGCGGCTCTCTTTAGAAAGAAAGGTAACTAGCATGGGAGCAGCACCGTTCTTTATCGAATGACACGTGGATTCATTGTCTTGCCCTCGAAAGATTGCACCTTGCAGGTAACTGGAATCTGTCTTGGCCCGAAACCCTAGGTAACCATTGTAGTCAGCCCGAAAAACGATCCACAATACATTTTGACTAAAATTCACATTTAGTTCGGGGTAGGCGAGGCACTCAATCTTTTTGCCGCTAGTTCCGGTAAATTGGATCGTGTAACTCCCGGTTCTAGACAGTTCCATTGCGCCTTCGCAATCCGAAATGGAAAAAGATTTACCAATTAACTGGGAAACACCCCAATGGTGGAAAACGAGTATCGACAGTGCGGTTAGAAGTATTTTCATTTGTTGCATTCCGAAACCTTGTACGGAACAATCAAAAAAAGGTTCAATTTAATTCGTTCTCAGGTAATTTACAGTTTTAGCGCCAGTTTACCGCGTGTACGAATACGGATAAGGAGCATGTCTTTTTGGGGGTAAATGCCAGAGATGTCGATTTCTTCTGTTGATCCACTTAAAAACACACCTTTCGAAATCTCGGTATTTAGCTCTTTGTCCAACGCCTTTTTTGCATCCTGTAATGATTTGGAAATATCGATTACTGCCTTTTCCCGAATGGCATTGGTAATGGCATCGTGAAAGATCCATTTTGCCGTTTGAAGGAGGGCATGTTTCGAGTTTAAATCGAACGCTGCATCGGGGAGGGAAAGCGTACTGTTTTTAGGGTTAAAGGTGGGGGTGGCGGTCAAATAAAAAATCCCCTTTTTGTCGCCGCTGAAATGTACCTTGATGTTTATTTTTTGATGCAATGCACTGTGAATAAACAGGGAGTCAATGATGATTTCTTTTTTCTTGAAATGAAAGGTTTGACCCAAAAAATGTTGGTTCAATAGGCTGCTTAAGGAGTCGTATCCAGATCGTACATCAAGTTCAACCTGAAAACCGCTTTCTTCCTTGAAGTCTTCCAAAGGTGGCAATTTCACCTCTTTCTTTTCAGGTTTTGAAGTTGAAAAATACGGTTTCATTCGCAGATGAAGTGCTACCTGCGCTTGTTCCTTTTCAAAAACGATAGGATCAACTGCCATAGCAAGTGGTTGAAAGCACAGGTAACCAAATGGAGCAATGTGAATGGGTTCATTCAGTGATTTCCAGGCACTTTCAATTGATGATTTTACATCAGCAGAGGCAATTTGTTTGTCAATTTCTTTCTCAAGCCCTTTTAATGCATTGGTAACCTCTTTTTTTAGTTGTTTCGTGGCATCGTATTGAAAAACCGTAACCTCACATGGATCTTTGACATCAAACGATTCCAGTTTGGTGGTCGATTGAAGGCTATAACTTGGAGTAAGCTTGATGCTTGTTGAGAACGCCACTTCAGCCCTACGAAGAGCTTCATCGACTCCGCATGATGCGGGAATACGAGGCGTTATACAATTGGCTTCGGATCCAAACAAACTAACACACTTTGGACAATAACTGAGTTTTAACCAAAATGCACCATCAACTGCAAATAGCAACAACTTGCCGGCAGATGAAAATTCAATAGGGTTTCGCTTGAAGAAGTACTGGTAACTCACTCCTTCGCAAACCGACTCGTTCCCTTCAAATTCGTTCGGAACACTTTTCTCAATGTCTTTAAAATACGGCTTTAACTGCAGTTCGATGGGAATTCGAAGTCCTGAAACACCTTGTTCGGGTGGCGAGGGTTCGTCAATCGCTACCTCAGGGTCCAATGGTTTAACAGTGCTGCAACCTACACCAATCAGTAAAAAGAGTAAAAATAAAACCTGCCTAAAGATGTTTTGTGCTTTCAAATCTATGTCGTTCGCTGTGCTTGGAAAGTTACTTATTTTGCCTAAACGCATTTCATGAAACTTGTTTTTGTACTTTTCATTATAATTTCCCTATCCTCCTGCGTACGAACACATGATTGCTTATGTGTTACAACGGATGCACAAACAGGAAACATTTTAAATCAAGCTTTTGAATACAAGACCACTTCTGAGAAGGCAAAAATCATGTGCAGCAAGCGAAATGATGACATTGGTTCGGTAACCACTATTTGTACACTGCAGTAAACGTTCCCGTATGTTGAGTTTCGTCGAGGTGTTTCTGCTCGAATTAGGTTTTTCCTGGTTTTGGAGCAAGTTATTGCCCTATGTCCTTCTACCTCTCTTAGGACTTGGAATTGGTTTATTTCTAATGAGGTACATACGCCATAAATCGGTTCTTTTCAAATCGGTTTTTTTGCTCGTATTTCCTTGCACTATGTTCCTCTTGTATTTTGCACTTTCACCCATTTATCAAGGAGATTTTGACAACCAAAAAGAATCAACTCCTCTTGAAGCAATTGGTGTAAACATTCCCCCTAAGCAATTGACTGTTGTTTCCATTCCCGGATGTCCTTTTTGTTATGAGGCGATGGATAAGCTGCTTTTATTGAAAAAAAGAAACCCTCAATTGCGGATTGTTTACGATGTAATCACCCAATCGGAAGAGGACTTACAATGGTACCGTAAAAAGGGTGAAAAAAACATCATTGTTCAAAAGGCAACGAACATAGAAGCACTGGCGAAATTGGCTGGAACAGGTTTCCCTACCTTTTTGATAAATAATGGGAGGGGAGACTTATACAGTTGGTCAAACAGGCATTTCGGTTGTGGTGCATTGGATGAAATCGAGTCAATCGTTCGACAGTGAGTCGAATTTTACCTTAAGAATAGCAATGTCAGAAAGAAGGTCAATAGTGGCTTTTCTCTTTTCTTTTCTAATCAACAACGTTCGAATACCTGTTTTTGTTAGCATCCATTCATGGAAGAGGTAGTAGGAGAACATTCCGCTTACAGGTAAACTTATGAAATAAACACTGGTCCATAGGAAGGATGAGTCAATCCTCGTATAAAACATCCAACAGAAGGTGAGGTATGTGAGGGGATAGAAAAGAAGTCCCAACAATACAGCTACCGGAGCATAGAATTCTTTGTTTTTCACCAGTTTTGGAACCAGTAGCCCGGTTAGCTTGAACGGGATAATGCTATGCAACATTCCGTAAATGAGTATAGGTAACGTTGGAATGAGCCATAAAAGACGTACCAACATATGCTGGTCAAATCTCTCAATAAGATGGTAGGAATTACGCTTTGTTGAATGGATGTTTAATTGATTGATCCTCTTCTGAATCGAAACGAGGGCATTGCGAACCTCCTTCAACGCTTTTTCATGGCGAGTAAGGTTTTTAACCCGCTGATGCAACATTTGGTATTCATGAAAAAGGTGTCTTACTTTTTTGTTAGGGATATTCAATTGATGAATCCATTCCAATTCTTCCATAAGTTCCTCCTCCTCCTTAGATGAAAAGCTAAAAAGAAGGGATTCGATGGATGTTTGCATGGTCTGGGTCAACTTTTTTACTGCAGGTTGCTTATCCGATTCGTATTCCTTCAGGTAATCCTTGACGCAAATGGGTTCGCCAACTTCCATGTAAATGGCACTTCGAAACGAATCCCCTTTCGAATAGAACAATCCCAATGGCACTACCTGTATGTCAAGTTTGCCTTGATTGCTGCTTTCGGAATGTAACGCAATTCGGGCTGTTCCTGTTTTAAATGTGCGAATCAACCGCTCCATAATACTGTTTCCCTCAGGGAAGATAACAAGGCATTTCCCTTCCCGAAGTACTTCATAACACGCCTCGAACGAATCCTGATTGTGAACGCCCTTTGTACGCTCTTCCACATTACGGTTGATAGGAATCATATTAAGGTTACGTAAAAACCAGCGTTTTATTGGAGAGTTAAAAAAGGTGCCCTTTGTTAGAAAATAAAGGTCTTTTCGGGCATAAAGAGCAATTAGCCAGGCATCCATCAATGTATTTGGATGGTTGGCAATGAGAATTAAGGGCCCTTTTTTTTGAAGGGAAGCATGATTGACAATATGAATCTCCCGGTAGTAAAGTCGGAGCCCCCATCCAATGAGGAATTTTAAAAGTTGATACATGGAAAAACAAGATCTACCTTAACAAAACGAAGATAAAAATAATTCTCCTCTTGAATTTAAAACCTTCATATTTTATACATTTACGTTATGAACAGACCTTCCGCTTACCTAAACAGCAATGACGGTTCTGGAATGTTGGCTTTCGGGGAAAAAGCCTCCTTCCAGTGGGATGAGCAGCAAACACTTGAATCCTTGCAGGTATTTATTGATGAACACAAAGGTCAATACATCTTTGGTTTTCTATCGTATGAATTGAAAGATGCTATTTTTCCGCTGAAAAGCCACAATCCGAACACCATGCAACTTCCCATGGCCTATTTCTGGGTTCCGGAATATGTGGTGAAGCAACAGAAAGAGAACCTTCATTTCTTGCAAGGAGAAAAGAATTTTGAAATTTTTGAATACGTAAGTACCTTTTTAGAGGAGGAAACAGATCAGAATTTTCACCCGCATTCCTTCTCATTTAAGTCCAATTTGGACAAGAGCAAATACATCGAAAGAGTAAACGTATTGAAAAACCATATCCAACGGGGAGACATATATGAAGCGAACTTTTGCCAGGAATATGTGGCTGAAAATGTGGATATTCCCTACACGCTGGATATGTATTTTAAATTGAACTTGATCACCCAAGCGCCTTTTTCCGTTTACCTAGAGACTGAGGATTACCTGATTTGTTGTGGGAGTCCTGAACGCTTTTTACAACGTAAAGGTGACAAACTGGTTTCTCAACCCATCAAGGGAACCGCGTCAAGGTCCACAGATCCTACAGAAGACAAGCGCCTTGCGGAGGCACTTAAAGTAGATCCAAAGGAAAAAGCTGAGAATGTGATGATTGTTGACCTAGTGAGAAACGACCTCTCTCAGGTAGCTGTTCCGGGAACGGTACATGTGGATGAACTTTGTGAGGTTTACACCTATGAAACGGTGCACCAGATGATTTCTACGATTTCCTGCGAAGTGCAAAAAGATGCAAGCTTTACAGATATCATCAAAGCAACCTTTCCAATGGGGTCTATGACAGGCGCGCCAAAACTTCGGGCCATGCAACTTATCGAGGAGCATGAAGGCTTCAGCCGAGGTCTGTATTCAGGTTCAATCGGCTATATTGCACCAAACGGAGATTTCGACTTCAATGTTGTCATCCGTACTTTGTTGTACAACAAAGTAAATAAGCGTCTCTCTTGTTCGGTGGGCAGCGCCATTACAAGTTTATCCGATCCTGAAAAAGAATACAAAGAATGCGAGGTGAAAATACGGCGCATCCTTGATGGAATGAATGCATAAGATCGATCGGCATATTCACTCTTTTTTTGAAAAGTTACCCCCGTATCCCATTTTCGTAGCGGTTAGCGGTGGTCTCGATTCCATGGTGCTCCTCCATGCCCTTCATCGATTGAAAAAAGACCTGACGGTTTTACATGTCAATTACCAACTGCGGGGCACTGAGTCAAACTTGGACGAAGTCCTGGTCAGGGAGACATGCGAGAACTATGGAATACCTTTGAAGGTCCTGCAAATTGACATGAAGCGTTACCTTGAACAACACAGAGGCAACCTTCAGGAAGAAGCACGCAACATACGCTATGATTTTTTCAGTCAGCAAGTAGTAGATCAGCATGCTTGGATCGCTCTTGCCCATCATTCCGACGATCAGGTGGAAACCTTTTTTCTTCAACTTGCTCGAAAGGCGGGAATAATGGGCTTGTCATGCATGTTGCCTGTTCATGGGGAAAAGGTGAGGCCTTTGCTTTCTTTTGACCGATCCGAAATAAAGGCATACGCCATCGAACATACTATTTCATGGCGTGAGGATGTTTCCAATTCCCAACTTCATTACCGTAGGAATTTACTGCGGAAGCTACTTATCCCAGAAATGGAGAGCAAGTGTCCGCAGATAAAACAACAGGTACTGCTCTTGATTGATGCATTTCAACAATCGCAGATGGCCATTCAGGAGGAATGTAAACCACTCGTTCAGCGGATAAAGGCATTTGACATGCTTCCTTTTTCTGCTTTTGATTTACTTAACGAGGAAGGAAAAATTGAGTTGTTACGTCAACTTGGCCTGCCTCTTTCGTTACTGGTAGACTTAAACAACTTACGAAAGAGTCAAAAGGGCAAGAAATTATTTCCAGAACATGGCGATTATAAAATCATTTTCAGGGAATCCGATTGTTTTTATTTCCAAATCGATCGTTCAACTTCTTTGCCCGAGTTGCAGGTAGAAAAGGTAAAAGAGCTACCCAAAAGGTTTGATAAACAAAGGCTTTTCGCCAATGTGGATCGCATCGAAGGGCAACTCCATATACGTAAATGGCGGACGAATGACCGTATGAAACCCGTTGGTATGACAGGTTCAAAGCTCATTTCGGATATTTTAAATGACGCGAAAATACCGTCCTACCAGCGTGAAAATCAATTTGTTGTAGAGGATGAAGGGAAGATTCTTTGGTGCGTGGGACATTGCATCAGTAGAGAGGTCTTACCCGAAGGTGCAATGTCAATTGTTTCCATTAGCGTTAAGCACTAACACGGAGCTGGCTACGTAATTCTACTTTTTTTACTTGCGCACTTTAGCCCATTTTGGAAGCCATTAAAGCTTCTTTTCTTTTCTAAGGGATGAAAAGCGCACACCTTTGTCTCATCAAACAAAACGAAAAACAAAAAATAAAAAATATGAAAACAACAGCAATTTTAACCGGTTTACTTTTAAGCGCAGCAACTTCTTTTGGACAAGCACTTAGCATTCAAATTTCAACTACCAATCCAACTTGTTACGGCTATGCCGACGGCGCAATCGTGATCGATATCAACAGTGGTGCAACTCCGTATTTTGTAAATGGACAGGAAATTACCGGCAATCAATTTGTTTCCACAGGCATGACTGAGGGAACACGTTCCTTCCTTATTGAAGATGCTAACGCCCTATCTACCACCGCGGACATTACACTCGCTTCGCCTCCTCCAATTAATATGCAGGCAGTAGTTACCAATCTCACATCCGCTGGCGCTACGGATGGTTCTATAGACTTAACTGTCCCTATGGCTGCGACTTATTCGTGGACTTCACCAAATGGTATTGCCAACCCAACCCAAGAAGATCAAAGCAATCTTTCCGATGGATACTACGACGTTTCCATTACAGAATCGTTGACAGGTTGTATTACCACAAAACGTTTTTATATTATACAACCGATTAACAATGGAGGAAATTCGTTCAATCCTAACATGCAAGATTTCCTTCAGAATGGTAATGGAAACATTAGCAGTGCCATGAACATCTATCCGAATCCTTCTAACGGTCGTGTGAACCTTTTAGCTAAAAAAGACAACCGTGAAGCGTATGTGTTAAACGACATGGGGGTTCGTGTTCACACATGCACTGTGAGTACAGAAGGATCTGTTGAAGGCATCGATTTAACACCGGGAACCTACACGCTTGTCATCACTGAAATGGATGGAACGCTAAGTACAGAACGTATTTTGGTTAGGTAATAATAAGTTCATAACGCAAACGGAAAAAGCCGGTGGTCATGTATCACCCGGCTTTTTTTACTTTTGTATAAATGGATACACTTCCGGAATCGTTCAAAACACGTATTGCATCAAACGCCCTCTTTGGTCAAGGGTTGATAGAGGCACTCCAAGGAAATACGCCGGTTTCCGTTCGGATGAATCCATCTAAAAAAGCCATCGAACCTTGGGAAGGCATGCATCAAATTTCATGGTGTCAGGATGCCTATCATCTAAAAAATCGTCCGTCATACGTTCGTGATCCCTTGTTTCATGCAGGAACTTATTATCCTCAGGAAGCTGGTTCCATGTCCATAGATTGGATTGTACGACAACTTTCACTACCTGAGGAACCCGTGTTGCTGGATTTGTGTGCTGCTCCAGGTGGTAAATCCACCCTTTTGATGTCCTATTTGAATGGAAAAGGTACGTTGGTAGCAAATGAGGTCATTCCTACAAGGGCTAACATTCTCCTTGAAAATTGCACGAAATGGGGTGGTCAAAATGTCCTTGTAACTCAAAATGACCCAGCTGATTTCGAGGCGCTGGGTGCCGTTTTTGACCTCGTCCTCGTGGATGCCCCCTGCTCAGGTGAAGGGATGTTTCGCAAAGACCCAAGCTCCGTTGAGCAATGGACACCCCATGCTCATATCCATTGCGCTGTCCGGCAAAATAGGATATTGGATTCAATCGTAAATTGCATCAAGCAAGATGGTTACCTCGTATATTCTACATGTACCTTTCATGAAGCTGAGAATGAACAGCAAGTTCAGAGACTGTTGAAGGATTACGACATGGAATTGGTGGATGTTGATTTACCGCAAGGAGCTGTTTTCGGTAAGGATGGCTTGGGTTTTTATTGCTTGCCATCAAACATGAACACGGAAGGCTTTTATTGCGCTGTATTAAGGAATCGAAATGAACAAGTCCCTCCTCGAAAGCATTCCAAAAAGTACCGCAAAAAAGAAATCAAGGTGGACCTTGGTAGCCTCAAGGAATGGGTGGAAATTAAGGATGAAAACCTCTATCAGGCGGGTGATACCCTTCATCAGCTAAATGAAAAAACAGCGGACATATTACCCCTTCTTTTGCCGCTACTGAGGATGCGAAAAACAGGAACATGTCTTGGAAATGACGTGGGAAAAGGCTGGATTCCCTCCGCTGAATTGGCTTTGGATACAAGGATTCAACACTGTTATCCCAAAATGGAAGTCGAACTCGCGGAAGCACTGAATTACCTGCGTGGGGAAACGTTTTCCGTCTCACAAGGATTTGGTTTTCGAACCATTGTATACGAAGGGGTATCATTAGGCTTTGTAAAAGTGATTGGTAACCGATTCAATAATCTTTACCCCAAGCCTTGGAGAATTCGGATGAGGTTGTAATTTTACATGTATGTTTCGCGCAGTTCGTTTGACTTTAATTTTTGTCTTGTTGGTTTGTGTGCTGTTAGCATGCAATGGAGGCAAGGGTTCTCCCAACTCAAGCGAATATTACGATAAGCGAAAACATGAACTAAGTGAGGGCGAACGTTTTGTCTTTCAAATTGACACACCGTTTTGCGATGAAAACGGGTGCAGGGGGAGATACGCAGGAGTTGAATTTGTAGATCAAGAATATCAAATCAAACTCAACTTGACCGGAACAGATATAGCACACAATTATTCGAATGTGATTTCAAAATATGTTGGGAATCAATTGAAGAAGTTGTTTTTAGAAAAAAAATACGCTAGGGTTGATTTTTCCAGAGTTAAAATGACGACCAAAGGAATGGGAGACGGAGACGATTATGTGGAGTACCGTATTGTGATACCTTTTAAACGTGTTGACCGTCCCGAAATGGCAACCACAGGCTTCGATCATTGCGGGGGATGGGGTCACCCGCCGGCAATTCGTGAACGCGTGCAGGCTTTAACAAATAGTCCACAAAAAATTGTCAAGAACAATAAACTATGGATCAGCCCCTTGTTCAAAACACGCGAAGGACTAGAGGAATATTGGATTCAATGGCAACATACCTCCTACCAATAGATGCAGCATTCAGCTTTTAAACACCGTGTTCTATACCTTTCTTATGACGGGATGACGGATCCTTTGGGGCAATCTCAGGTAATTCCCTATTTGAAAGGGCTTCGGGCACTTGGGCATCAGATTACACTCGTCAGTTTTGAAAAATCAGAACGTTACGAGTCAAAACGCGAATACATTTACCGGGAACTGCAAGAGGCTGGTATAAGTTGGATCCCGCTCCTCTACACCAAAAATCCACCAGTCGTCTCCACGGTGCTCGATCTACTCAAACTTCGCAGAATCAGCAAAAAGCTTCACTTGAAAAACCAATTTACGTTGGTGCATTGCCGAAGTTACCTCACCGCACTTGTGGGATTGCATTTGAAACGTGTCTATGGCTTAAAGTTCTTATTCGATATGCGCGGTTTTTGGGCTGATGAACGCGTCGAAGGTGGGATATGGAACCTGCAGAATCCACTTTTTCGATGGATTTATCGCTTTTTCAAAAAGAAAGAAGTGTTACTCCTTGAAAAGGCTGATCATGTCATTTCCTTGACTCACAGGGCGAAAGAGGAAATATTATCATGGCAAAAGCTCACAAATAAGCCATCGATTACCGTCATTCCTTGCTGTGTCGACCTAGAACGATTCAATCCAGAACGCGTAGACGGTAGGACAGTCAACCAGCTTAGAACAACGTTAACAATCACTGAAGGGTCTGTGGTACTTGGTTATGTCGGATCCATTGGAACGTGGTATATGTTGCCTGAAATGATGGATTATTTTAAGGCGTTTCGTTCTTATTTTCCTTCGGCCATATTTCTTTTCGTTTCTCAGGAAAACCCCGAAACCATTCTCCGATTGGTGGCCTCCAAAGGAATTCCTGCTTCTGCCATTCGAATTAAGGCATGTACCCACGACGAAGTTCCTTTGTACATTTCCCTTATGCATCGCTCGATCTTCTTCATAAAACCGTCCTATTCCAAAATGGCATCTTCACCGACAAAGCAAGGTGAATTAATGGCGATGGGAATTCCGATTGTATGCAATGCAGGAGTGGGAGATACCGACCACATTGTGAAAACCTATCGTTCCGGTTTCGTTTTAGAACACTTGAATGATAAGGCCTATGCTACGCAACTTTCTGTTCCTCATTCTTTTGACAAACTTGAGCTCATTAATGGGGCGAATGCCTACTTTAGTCTAAAGGAAGGTGTAAGGAGTTATCAAGCTGTTTACCTCTCCTTGGCTGGGGTAGAATAAATCCTTTAAAGAATGTGTATCTTCGTAACATGAAGGGGGTTGTTTTTATTCTTGCGCCATATCCTCAGGGCCATGCACCTTCGCAACGTTTTCGTTTTGAACAGTATATTTCTTCTTGGGAGAAAGAAGGCTTCAAGGTGGAATTTTATCCTTTCTATACCTATGACGCATGGCAAACGCTGTATTTGAAAGGGCAGCCCCTGCGTAAGATGTTCGTTGTTTTCGGTGCATGTATGAAACGATTTACGTTGTTATTCCGTTTGCATCGTGCCGACCATATTTTCATACATCGTGAAATTACGCATGTAGGACCACCCTTTTTTGAATGGTTCATAGCAAAGGTGATGCGCCGAAAGTACATTTACGATTTTGACGATGCCATTTGGTTACCCAATTACAGCGAAACAAATGCCTCTTTTCATCGCATTAAAGCGTATTGGAAAATTCCGTATTGCATTAAATGGGCTTACCATGTTCAGGCAGGTAACACCTACCTCGCCGAATATGCTAAAAAGTTCAATTCAAATGTGGCTGTGGTCCCAACTACCATCGACACCTCATACCACAAAACCAAAGAGAAAGAAAAAAGCATCGATGCATTGACCATTGGATGGACAGGGACCCATACTACAGTGCATTATTTGCGTGAATTAGCGGTTGTATTGGAACGCCTTTCGGAAAAGTTTGACTTTGAAATGCGCGTAATTTCCAATGAACCGCCGAACTTTCACCTTCCTGGTTTACGCTTTATAAGGTGGAGAAAAGATTCCGAAATGGAAGATCTTGGCAAGATAGACATTGGTGTCATGCCTTTGAAGGATGATGTTTGGGCAAAAGGGAAATGCGGATTTAAAGGCCTGCAATATATGGCCCTAGGAATACCAACGATTATGTCCCCCGTTGGCGTAAATCCTGAAATCGTATCAGACGGAATAAACGGATTTTTAGCAGACACCGAGCAGGAGTGGGAACAAAAATTAACCTTACTTCTGGAATCAGAAAAACTTCGGAAATCACTTGGTGATGAGGGGATGCAAACCGTTAACGAAAAGTATTCGGTCGAGGCTTTTTCATCGAGCTACCTTAACCTTTTTCAGTCATGAGTCAAAAATTGGTGTTCGCTACACACAATGCGCATAAGCTGCACGAGATACAAATGCTGCTTCCCGAGTCGATTCAACTTGTATCGTTGGATGACATAGGTTGTGTAAAGGATATTCCTGAAACTTCAGATACACTAGAGGGAAATGCCGAACAAAAAGCAAGGTATGTATTCCAAACATTCCAAGTTCCATGCTTTGCAGACGATACAGGCTTGTTGGTCGATGCATTGGGTGGTGAACCTGGTGTCCGATCTGCAAGGTATGCAGGTGATGGAAGAAACGCTGAAGATAACATGTCGCTCGTCCTTCATCGAATGGAAGGAAAAACCAACCGTTCTGCACGTTTTATCACTTCTATTTGTTTCATTGATGGCACTAGCAAGTACTTTTTTGAGGGACGAGTGGAAGGGGAAATTTTAGAGGGGAAATCGGGAAATCAAGGTTTCGGTTATGACCCCATTTTCCGTCCGAAAGGGTTCGTGAAGTCTTTTGCCGAAATGTCTATGGAAGAAAAAAACAGTATCAGTCATCGCGCGAGGGCAGTGGCTGAACTCGTTGGATTTCTTACCGAAAAATGGATCATTTCATAGGCTGATATGCTGTTCAATAGCATTGATTTCGTAGTTTTTTTTGCGTTGGTTTTTACCTTATTCTGGTTAATTCCACAAAAATTTCGCTGGGTATTATTGTTGGCGGCGAGCTACTTTTTTTACATGTCGTGGGAACCCGCATACCTCCTGCTGATTCTTTTTTCAACCACTGTTGACTATTTCATTTGCCTTAATTTAACTGCTTCAAAGGAAGAGAAAAAAAGAAAACTGGGATTGTTCCTTAGCATCTCGTTGAACCTTGCAGTCTTGCTGTTTTTTAAATACTCGACGTTTTTATTGAATAGTATACATCAATTAGGTACCTCTATTGGTGTTGAATATAAACCGCCAGCATTTGAATTTTTGCTACCTGTGGGCATTAGTTTTTACACCTTTCAAGCTATTAGTTACGCGGTTGATGTGTACAGGGGCACCATACCGGCCGAACGTCATTTCGGGAAGTTTGCCTTGTTTATTTCGTTTTTTCCCCAATTAGTCGCTGGACCTATTGAACGGGCGAAAGACTTACTTCCTCAATTCAGTAAATCAACCCACACATTCCACACTGAGGCATTTAGGGATGGCGTACTGCTTTTCTTTTGGGGCTTGTTTAAAAAAGCGGTAGTTGCAGACAATGTTGCTATGTTTGTTGACACTTATTACAGCACTTATCAACACCAGAGTGGAGGATTTTTACTATTCGCCACCTACCTTTTTGCCATTCAGATCTACTGCGATTTTTCTGGTTATTCCGACATGGCCGTTGGCACTGCAAAAATGCTGGGCTTTCGCTTAATGGATAATTTTCGAAGTCCATATTTTTCCGAATCATTGACAACATTCTGGCGAAATTGGCACATATCATTGTCCACATGGTTTAAAGATTACGTGTACATTCCATTAGGAGGAAACAGAGGCGGAAAAGTCAAAGCGACTAGAAATACGCTAATAACCATGGGGGTTGCGGGTTTTTGGCATGGTGCCAACTGGACATTTTTGTTCTGGGGCTTTTGGAATGGCTTTTTACTCGCGATTGAAAAAATGTTTCAATGGAAGGAAGCAAAGAGCAGCATGTGGCGATGGATAAGAATCCTAATTGTGTTTCACCTCGTTTGTATAGGTTGGGTGTTTTTTCGATCTGAAAACCTTCAACAGGCTTTCGAAATTCTTCAAAAAATCGCTTTATTGCAATGGAAAGACTTTTATTTTGTAGTTGCTGATAATCGGTATAGCATCGCGGTACTTTCATGTGTATTGCTATTTCTTATAGAAATTCAGTTTATAGGTAAATCCGTTTTAGCATTTAGAACCACCATATGGGGGTATCGGTATTTCTTTTACGTCCTGCTTGTGGTCCTTGTTCTAATCTGGGGATCCTCAACTGGTAAGCAATTTATTTATTTCCAGTTTTAATGAAAAAAACAATCCTATCTATTGGAATATTAACTTTGGCTGTTGTTTTAATAGACCGCACCGTAGGATGGTACCTAGATAGGCGCTATGAAAAGAATCACTTTCATTATTACAACGGGCACCTCAATTATTTCCTTCAAAATGAGCGCTGTGACACCTTATTATTGGGGTCGTCACGTGTTTTAGATAACCTTGACCCAGAGGTGTTTGGTTCAAAAACCTATAATTTAGCCCAGGCACAAAGGCATCTCGGTTGGTTTGCCGCAATAGTGGATGTATTGGCCCAAAAAGGTAAAATGCCAAGGAAGGTCTTGATTGTTAATATTGAACCTGAAGATTTCAATGTCAACGGAGGTTATGATTTAACGTCTGACATACACTACCTTAAGTACTACCATGGGTATAATGCGTTTATAACCAATGAGATCAATCAATCTTCACGCTTTGAACGCCTCAAGTTTTTTTCTGCCCTCTATAGACACAACGGTGAGGGAATGCTATTAATCACCAATCCATGGCAGGGAATTGGTTTTTTACCAGATCACAAGGGGTTTTTGCCTATGCAACCTGGACCGGAGGACAGTACTCGGGTGATGGCTACAATTGCACTCTCTCAAAAAGCCTTCTCTCCTGACTTTAAAAACACGAAGGCATTTCATTACTTCAAACACCTGCAATCGCTGTGTGTAAAACACGATGTTAAGCTTATCGTTGTCACTGCACCCTACTACAGTTCAAGTGTTTATTCGCGAAAAGCATCTTTACAACTCACTCATTTTTTATCAAATCAGAAAGTGTCTTATTTGAATTATGTTGTTGCAACACCCAAACAGCTGAGGGATTTATCTCTATGGTATGACAACAAACATTTGAATTCCAAAGGAGCTCAGCTTTTTTCTGAAAGGGTTCTATCGGATGTAAGGAAAGTCCGCTAAATCAGTGTTGAATTCGGTAGATAAATGCGGGAGAAAACGTATCTTTGTTTTCACTACTTTATGAATACTTATCTAAAATTAAAATGAGTAAAAATTCCACCATTACCTACACATTGACCGATGAAGCCCCAGCACTTGCTACTAGGTCGTTTCTTCAAATACTAACATCTTTCGCTCAGCCAGCAGGCATTCAGATTCAAACGAAAAATATTTCACTTTCAGCCCGGATACTGGCCGTTTTTTCGGATTATTTAAGAGAAGATCAGCGTGTTTCAAATGACCTGATTGAATTAGGTCAAATGGCAAAGTTACCCGATACAAACATCATCAAAACACCCAATATAAGTGCGTCTATTCCTCAATTAAAGGCTGCCATATTGGAATTGCAGCAACAAGGATTCTCGTTGCCTGATTATCCCGATGAGCCTTCCACCGACGTGGAAAAAGATGCGCGCGCGCGTTACGATAAAATAAAAGGAAGTGCTGTAAATCCGGTTTTACGCGAAGGAAATTCCGATCGAAGAGCACCGCTTGCAGTAAAAAACTATGCACGCAAGCACCCCCATTCCATGGGGAGATGGGATTCAACATCTAAAACCCATGTGTCCCACATGACGGATGGCGACTTTTTTCATAACGAAAAGTCATTGACCATTGAAAAAGAAGGTGTATTCAGCATTGTTTTTACCGATAAAAATGGTCAAAAACATGAATTGAGAAAAGAAGCACCCCTTCTCGCCGGTGAAGTCATTGACGCGACCTTCATGAGCAAGAAAAAATTGGAGCATTTTCTTCAAGAGCAAGTGGCAGATGCCAAGGATAAGGGGGTACTGTTTTCGCTGCACATGAAAGCGACCATGATGAAAGTTTCCGACCCCATTATTTTCGGTCACGCTGTTCGCACCTTTTTTAAACCAGTTTTCGATAAGCACCACGAATTGCTCGATCAATTAGGTGTTGATGTTCGAAACGGATTCGGTGATTTGATAACTAAAGTTCAAGCGCTTCCGGAGGACCAACGTTCCATGGTTATTTCATCCATTGAAGAATGTTTTAAAAACGGACCAGGTTTGGCTATGGTCAATTCAGATAAAGGAATAACCAATCTACACGTTCCGAGCGATGTTATTGTGGACGCCTCTATGCCGGCTATGATTCGCAATGCCGGACAAATGTGGGATGCAGAAGGAAAAGCACAAGACACGAAAGCGGTCCTTCCCGACAGCAGTTATGCCACTATTTATCAGGTGATGATAGATTTTTGTAAAAAACATGGCGCATTTGATCCTGTGATTATGGGAACCGTTCCCAATGTTGGACTCATGGCTCAAGCGGCAGAGGAGTATGGTTCGCATGACAAAACGTTCGAAATTCCATCTTCTGGTTCTGTTCAGGTAGTGGATGGAGAAGGACTTGTATTGCTCGAACACGATGTCGAAGAAGGCGATATATGGCGTATGTGTCAAGTGAAGGACGCACCCATTCGAGATTGGGTGAAGCTTGCCGTCACAAGGGCGCGGCTTTCCAATACACCTGCTGTATTTTGGTTGAATGAAGAACGTGCCCATGATGCACAATTGATAGCTAAAGTCAAACAGTATTTGAACGATCACGACACAGAAGGCTTAGATATTCGGATATTACCTCCAGATGAGGCGATTCAATTTACTATGGAGCGCATTGTATCGGGGAAAGATACCATTTCCGTATCTGGAAATGTGCTACGCGATTACCTAACCGATTTATTCCCAATTCTTGAAGTAGGCACCAGTGCAAAGATGTTGTCAATCGTTCCACTCATGAACGGAGGAGGTTTGTTCGAAACAGGCGCAGGAGGTTCTGCCCCTAAACATGTGGAACAGTTCATTCAAGAGGGTCATTTGCGTTGGGATTCCTTAGGCGAATTTTTGGCATTGGCTGCTTCCTTAGAGCATTTATCGGTAGTTTCCGGTAATCAGAAGGCTGCCATTTTGGCAAAAACCTTGGATCAAGCAACGGGTAATTTGTTGGAGAACGATAAATCTCCCTCCAGAAAAACGGGTGAACTAGATAACCGAGGAAGCCATGTTTACTTGGCCTTATATTGGGCTGAGGCATTGGCTGATCAGAATGAGGATGTTGAACTGAAATCAATATTTACGCCTTTGGCTGTTGATTTAAGTAGTAAAATTGATCAGGTATTAGAGGAAATTGGAAACACCCAAGGAAAACCAGTTGATTTGGGAGGTTACTACCATGCAGATGAAGAAAAGGCAAATGCGGCGATGTGTCCAAGTAAAACCTTTAACGCTGCATTGAATCGAATCGGTTAAAAAGATTGCTTTAACTCCATTAGCTGAATGTGTGGAATCGCGGGTTTTATAGATTGGAATAACGAATCAAACGAAAAGCAGTTGGAGCTGATGACTTCAGCTCTTGCTCATCGCGGACCCGATGGTGGAAACATCCTTTTTGAACAACACCCTAGTTTTCAGCTTGGATTTGGGCATAGGCGATTGTCCATCATTGATTTATCAAATCGAGCGAGCCAACCTATGATGCGCCATGGATACTCGTTGGTTTTTAATGGAGAAGTGTACAACCACGTCTCAATTCGTAACGAACTCATTAAGGAAGGTTATCGCTTCGAGAGCGATTCGGATACGGAGATGATTCTTCATGCATACCATCGATGGGGAATTCAATGCATTGAAAAGTTCATTGGAATGTTTGCTTTCGCCTTGTGTGATAAAACGGCAAATGAACTTTATTTAGTTCGGGATAGGGCAGGGGTAAAGCCCCTTTTCACCTATCAAGTCGATGGGATGATGCTTTTTGCCTCCGAGCTTAAATCCTTTCATCAACACCCGAATTTCACAAAACAAATTAATCATTCGGCGGCTGCGGCCTTTTTTCAATACGGACATGTGCCAACACCACACTGCATTTTTGAAAATTGTACTAAAGTTAAACCTGGGCATTACCTAAAGGTAAATCTACAATCCAAAGAGGTCAAGCAGGTCTCCTATTGGAACGTCTACGATGCGTACAACCAACCGCCAATGGACATTTCATTTGAGGAAGCTAAGAAGGAAACGATTGTACGAATGAAAGATGCATTTTCCCTTCGCATGGTTTCTGACGTTCCGGTTGGTGTTTTTTTAAGTGGCGGTTATGACAGTGTGGCCGTGACAAGTATTTTGCAGTCCGAGCGAACAGATCCGCTCAAAACATTTACCATTTCGGTGCCTTCGATAGGTTTAAATGAAGCTCCCTATGCAAAAGAAATTGGGGCATATTTAGGTACACAGCATACCGAAATTGAGTGCGATGTTGAACAGGCCTTGGCTTTAATTCCGTCCCTTCCTTTTTATTATGACGAGCCTTTTGGCGACAGCAGTGCCATTCCTACGATGCTGGTCAGCCAACATGCACGAAAAGACGTCACCGTTGCGCTTAGTGCGGATGGAGGAGACGAGTTATTTGCCGGTTACAACCGATACGATTATTTAATGCGATTTCACGGTAAGCTCAATCGATTACCTGTATGGATGCGAAAATTAATTGCGAATTCAATGAATCGTATTCCCGCGGACGCCATCCCCATTGCCCGTTCGAAATACAATTTTCACAACCGGTACGATAAATTGCGCATGCTTATTCAAGATCCTAGTCCACAGCGCATTATGTTGAGTTTGAGCGAGCAATTCACATACGACACTTGGTGCAATTTATTTCAGATTTCTCCAACATCTTTGAAGTCTTACTATTTATCCAATGAATTGCGCCAAGAACATTTTTCGCTGCTTCGCTATATGATGGCAATTGATTACCAGACTTATATGCTGGATGACATTTTGCAAAAGGTTGACCGCGCAACGATGTCTGCAAGTTTAGAAGGTCGGGAGCCCTTTATGGACCACCGATTGATAGAATGGGCTTCGCGCTTGCCGGACGAATTCAAGTACCGTGGCGGGATTAAAAAATACATACTAAAGGAAATTGTGCATCAATACGTGCCAGAAAAAATGATGGATCGGCCCAAGATGGGGTTTGCTATTCCCCTTGCAGACTGGCTCATGTCTCCCTTACGCGAACTAGTGGATACGCATGTTTCCAAGGAAAAAGTGAGTAAACAAGGTATTTTGAATTGGGCAGAGGTTGAAAAAATAAAGGCTGCATTTTATTCTGGGAGAAAAGAATACGCTACAAAAATGTGGTATTTCTTGATGTTTCAGCTTTGGTATGAACAATGGATGGAAAACTAATTAAAAAGATCCCAATTTTTCTTTACCGAACCATTTTCTGTAGGTGTCGTAAATGTAGCCAAGTCTTTTTTCGTCGTTGGGATAATCCCAGTACCATTTAGCATCCAAATTCAATAATTCCTCAAACTCTTCTAGTGATATACCCAATTTTTTTGCGATATACCCTTTCTCTTCGTGTACTTTTTCTTCCGTATATGGCAGCTGATCAAGCTGTTTCAGTGCTTCCTCTCTATTGATTACACCTACACAAATTTGAGAAGAGAGCGTTGCCCTCCGGTAATCTATTCCAAATTTATTGAAAAGGTAAAAACTTTGAATGAAACCGGTATACCGCGATTCATAGTGTTTACCACCATAATATTTCCAGTCCAGTTTATCATGAAGCAACTGCATGGCACTTTCTTTTTCGAAGGGGACATAGTTGAGCAAGTAAACCATTTTGATCCCTTTTACTAATTTGTAATACATTTCAGAAAGAAAGCCAAATGTTGGAAATTTCCTCGGTTTGAGCTTTCCAAAATGGTTACAGATGTACCTAAAATAAGTTAAGTCTTTTGCGTTGTAATGCCAGCTGGGAGGAAGTATGCCTTCAGTGGCAAAATTCCCGCCACTAACGATGTGTTTTATGCCATATTTGGCCGCAATCTTATGCAGGGAAGACAGGATTGCAATATCCGTTGGTGTATCCGCTTCAGGAACAGATGCCTTGAGAAACGCACGTTGTATAGCTTTGAATTCTTCCCAATCCAGTACATAACTTTCATAGTCAATTTCGAGCTTTTGGGCGATTTTACGGATATTTGATACCGCCTCCTCGGAATTCCATCCGTTGTCCATGTGCACACCTAAAACCCTTAATCCGTTTTTTTTGGCAATGTAGGCTGCGTAGCTGCTATCAATTCCACCACTTAAACCAACAACGCAGTCGTATTTTTTCCGGCGGCCGGCTTTCTTCATTTGTGCGACCCAACTCGCTAATTCTTGGTCACTTGATTCTCCACGATAGTTGTACTGAGCTCGTTTGGCTAAAAATTCCGTACAATGATTGCACACGCCTGAATCATCAAAATGTATTTGAGGATCTGAGCTGTCCATAATGCACCTTGAGCAAATGTGGTAATCCAGTGTTGACACCTCACAAATATAGGAATGATTTCACCAAAACGTGTATTCACAAGATTTGATAAAAAATAAAATACTTTAATGGGTCAAGTTGCTTCTGTTGATGCATGAAAAAGATCAAGGATGTCTTTTCGTTCTGGATAGTTAATCAATACCCCTTTTTGTTTGCCCTGGTACACGAACATACTTCCCGCGGCCATTCCATTTACTGGAACTTTCTTGTACAAGGATTTCATATCCGATAAGTCTGATGCACCTCCTAACCCAACGACAGGAATACTCAAATTGTTGCTTATTCTTGCAATCGTTTCTAGGTCGAATCCCTTTCTTGTTCCATCCCTGTCAATGCTTTGTATGATCACTTCCCCGGCGCCCATTTTTTCCATAAGCTGCGCATATACCAATGGGTCAACGGCGTGTTTTTTCGAGCCTGAAAGCGAATAAAGGGCTTTACCACCAAAAAAACCGGTGTTAATATCCAAACATACACAAATGGTTGAACTTCCGAATTGGGCAGATGCCTCTTTTATAAAATGTGGGTTGGCAAGTGCTTCCGTACAAAGTATGACCTTTTCTGCCCCTGCCGCAAGTATACGTTTAATTTGTTCCGCGCTTCGAATACCGCCTCCGACCCCAAAGGGCATGTCTGCTTCTTCACCAATTTCCTTCACTAACTCAATATCGATGCATTCACCTTTTTTTGATGCTTCAATATCCAAAAAAATCAGCTCGTCGGCTTTCATTTCATTGAATAAACTCACCGCATTGATGGGGTCACCAATGTAATGAGGCTTTCTAAATTCAGTGGTTTTGACAAGCGCTTTGCCTTTCAATAATAAAACCGGTATGATGCGTGGGCGATACATACGAAACTAAATTGAAGCGAAGTTATACAACATTTTCTGTCCAAGGTCATGGCTTTTTTCAGGATGGAATTGCACCCCAAAAATGTGCTCTTTTTTTAAGCCAGAAACGAAAGTTGTTTCGTAACAGGTAGTGGTTAACGTTTCTTCTTCCAAGGCTTGAATTACGCCGTAAGAATGAACAAAATACATTTCACTCCCCATTGGAATGTTATTCAAAAGCGTATTCCCTTCTTGAAAATCAATGGTGTTCCATCCAATGTGTGGCACCTTGAATCGGGTTTTGTCTGTTGCTTTAAGTCGTTCGGTTTTGCAGGAAAACCAGTTTAAGCCTTCACACGAACCTTCCTCGCTTCCTGAAGTCATGAGTTGCATACCAAGACAAATACCAAGAACCGGTATGTTTTGGTCTTTCACCAAATCATTTAAAGGTAAAATGAGATCCCTTCTGTTTAGTTCGTCCATGGCCTTACCAAAATGCCCAACTCCGGGAAGGATTATTTTAGAGGCTTGTTTTAAGATGATTAGGTCGTTCGTAATCTCTGTTTGAAACCCAAGTTTTTCAAGTGCTCGCTTTACAGAGTAAAGGTTTCCCATGCCGTAGTCAATGAGGGCAATCATGGGGTGAAGGTAATGAAAATCGACGAATATTGTTGCTAATTTTAAGCAATTCAGAACCTGTTTGAATTGCCTATTCCTTGGCCTTATTAACGCTTTGAGCTTCCTTTTGCGTACAAATACGTAGCGCCTTTTGTTGAACCACGTATATACTTCTTCAACCAACTACGTAATTTGCTGAGCACCTACCTTATTTATAGGATTCATTGCTTGTTCATCCCCTTTCTTTGCTTCATGAATTTAAAACAACAGGCGATGAAAACACGTAAAAGCACAACATTAGCAACCATCGTAGCAGTGGTATTTTGTACGTTCACCTCCTTTGCTCAACAAACGGGTACTGTTTGGGTAAGCGCAAAAAATGCAGCGTCACTTCAATTGACTGTTGAAAACGGAGCCGTTAAAACGTCGCATGTTGGTTTAAATAACCTGATCCAACAGCACGGGGTTACTTCCATCGAAAAGGCCTTTCCAGCTTCACGTCGTGCGTTAAGCAACGTATATGAAATTTCTTGCCAGTGCGACGCAAACGACTTGTTAGCCGCCACTGCAAAATTGTCTGATATTTTCGAAATGCCCGAAATCGCCGAGGCGCCAACTACTTTATTCACTCCGAACGATTACGCTTTGGCATATCCGAACGATTACGCACTTGAGTTGATCAAAGCAAAAGGTGCTTGGGACGTTTCCCGAGGAAAAGCATCTGTGGTAATTGCTATTACCGATGTGAACTACCACACCAACCATGAAGAATTAGTTGGTAAGTACACGGTCCTAACGCCAAACGCAAGCACTGACTACACACATGGTACAGCTGTAGCCATCGCTGCTGCAGGAAATACCGGAAACAACCAAGGTAAAAGTGCCATCGGATATTTTTCAAGCCTTCAATTAAGACCAAACAATTACAACGAAGTGATTGCTGCGAGCTACTCAGGTGCACACATCGTAAACATGAGCTGGACAACTGGTTGTACCTACAATGTATATGCGCAACAAGCCATTGACGAAGCACATGCCAACGGAACCGTTTTGGTTGCTTCTGCAGGAAATGGCAGCACATGCGGTGGAGCGAACAACTTGGTTTACCCAGCAGCATACAACCACGTGATTGCTGTGAGCAGCGTAGGTCCAAACGACAACCACGAGCGTATCATCGGAAATCCTTCCACTACGCACCAACACAATGCTTCTGTAGATATTTGTGCCCCTGGCTACGACGTAGCGATTTCAACTGCTCCAGGCGTATACACCACCGGGTCAGGAACGTCCTTCGCTGCTCCATTGGTCTCAGGAACAATCGCCCTTATGTTGGCTAAAAATCCATGTTTGACTCCTGACCAAGTTGAGTACATCCTTAAAGAATCTGCCGTAAACATCGATGCATTGAATCCTAACTATATCGGTAAACTAGGTGCTGGTCGTTTGGATGCTGA
>JBILRE010000026.1:0-23807 GCA_044372835.1 Crocinitomicaceae bacterium
GACCACCATTACTAACAAAAAGAGATTAATTTCCAGTGACTTCGATTTTATAAGTCCTCGAAAACAGTCCTTGCCTGAGGGAATAATCCACTGTAGCTATTTTTGTGATTCCACCGTTTTTCGCAGCGGTTTGAATGCTGAGGTCTACGGGGCGTAGGGCGATTCCAAACCATATTTTACGCGAGGCAGTACCAGATTTTTCATTCGCGTTTCCGGTAGCAATCCCAGGATAACTAATGGTGCATGAGTTTGCAAGTGTCGTAAACAATGCAAGCATGAATATTATTTTTCTCATCTTTTTCTTATTTAGCGGTTACGATTAACTCTTTCACTTGATAGAACAACATGGTCTTTGTTTTCTCGTCCACGGTGGCTATGGCGGAGGTGATGTTTCCATTCTTTGCTGCGTCTTTGATACCGTAATTTTTGTTTAAATATATCATGCCAAACACCACAACTGAGGTAGATACACCTTTTTTATCACCGATTTCTGCTCGTGATGCGGTGACAGGAAGAATTACGGTGCAAGAACTAACCAAAGCCATTGCTACACATCCAAATATAAAAGTTCTTAATGTTTTCATTTTTCTCGTTTTTCTCGTTTTTTAGTTTCCGTATACTTTCGTTTTGGTAACTGGAATGAAGAAGAATTTTGTGGTGATTTCAACAGCACCAATCACCTTTATTCCGCCATTGGCTGCAGCCGTTTTGATGGAGGTATCGCTGTTTCCAAATATTTTTGATTTGGCCACCCCCACTTTTTCACCGATAGGCTCACCGGTAAGTTGGTAACTGCGGGAAACCATGCAGGAACTCATGCCCGCAAATACCCCAAGGGTTAATAGAATTTTTCGCATTGGTTATAATTTTAAATTCGCCTAAATGTATAAAGGATTTGCATAATGCAAATAAATGTTTCCATTGAATTCTCATGAAATGCAATGCTGTAAGAAGGTAGAAATCGAATAGTGAACGGGCTATCCCACCTAAAAAAGCTCGTTGTCTTCTGGCTCTGTGGCCTCTTTCTTCTCCTCTAATTTACGTTGCTTTTCCTCTTCTTTTTTCTTCTTTTCCTCTTCTTGTTTCCGTTTTTTCAGTACCTCATCCAGGTTTTTGAAATAGGCGGAGTTGTTTTTTTCCAATTCTTTAATCGAAATAAACGGATTTCCGGTAAGAGGGAAAAGATCTTGTAACTCACCACTGTAATAGAATTCATAACACAACCCACCAAAGGTATATTTGATGTCTCCTACATTGAAGGAAGAGCCACCTACCTCCGGATTTTTCTTGGGTTTGCTTTTCTGATAACCAAGGTTATATAGCGTTCCAAGTATTTCAGGTCGGTATGCCAAGGTATACCCAGATTTTTCCCAATGCGTTTGTAATTGTCGTAAGAAAAAGGCCGTGTACAAATAGCAATAATAATGGTCTCCTCCACTAATTAAACGCTGTATGGTTTTGTGTTTGTGTGCTTCAATATCTGATTTAATTACATCGGGAAAGGAGTCGTTCACATTGACGCACTTTTGAAAATAGTCACCTGCGTAAAACGCACTTCGTTTATCGAACAGGTTCTGTTCTATTTTTAATGCTGTATGCTCCAGAATTCCGGTCACACCATACCCGCGATTAGTTGGTAAAAACAAACGGGTATAGGGGAGAACGTATTTTTTAAATCTTTCACGACCAGAATTAAACATCCGAATTTGTTCACCCACCAAGCACATGACGATCAAGCGGGATTCCACCCCTGTAAGCCGAGCAACAGAATCAATGGCTTTTTTATCGGCTTTCACTACGCGGCAAAACTCTTTCCACTCACGGTAATTGGCCCACGGAAAAATCGAAACGGTTTTTATGTCTGCGGTTTCTTCCTTTAATTTTGCCAATTCCT
Organism: Crocinitomicaceae bacterium; assembly: GCA_044372835.1. Lineage (GTDB taxonomy): Bacteria > Bacteroidota > Bacteroidia > Flavobacteriales_D > Crocinitomicaceae > M0103. Next base: position 1,895 of record JBILRE010000026.1, read on the forward strand.
TCTGATAGGACGAATTGTCCTTCATTTTCAAGTTTGCAGCATCCAACATGCGAAGCGCCACATACACATCCTTGCTTTTGTTGTAAGCATTCATGATAATCTTCGCGTTTTCCGGATAGTATTTAGCCAGCAAGCCAAGGTTATTGAACATGAGGTATTCGTCCTTTGCCAACGCTACACTGTCGGTTTTGAAACCCATGTTGTATTTGTTTGCCATTTCAGAAAAATACCGGTTATTCACATCCACCGAACCACTGTCGTTGGTCCATTTAAATTTAACTGCCAGCGCCGTGAACATAAAAAAAAGTGCTGCTCCCGCTAATAAATGAAGGATGGAGAAATAAGAAATACGAAAAATGCGCCTCCCCATGCCCTTTTTGGTTGAAGGCTGTTCATTGTTAGAAAGAGCAGTCGTTTCTTGGTCAGGGGATTTGGTCATAGCGTCAAGCTAATTATGTTAATAACTTAAGATTCGGGAGCGCAAATGTAAGGAAATTAACTTGTTTCAGAAATATGCCTCCCTTCCTTTTGATCCAAAAAGGCTCATTGTAAAGCCCAGGGGGTACTTATAATTTTTGACTTTCACTTTCGAAGGTAGACGTCAAAAATATTTCTCAATTGGTACGGCCTAGTTTAAGTTGACTCATTTCTTGGTTAAAACGGAAATAATCCGGAGAATGGAGGGAATACTGTTTTGGTAAAATGAATAGTAATATTCCTACAAGAGGTCACAAAAAAAGAGGCCAAAAAGGCCCCTTTAATATGAATGAAGTTCTGTAATTGTTACTTTTTCAATTTTAGGTCCAATTCGAATTCAATTGTTGATTGGATTTTTTCTCCGGACTTTGGATCAGGTTCCATCCCCGCTAATTTTAATGTGGCTACATCCATGGTAAACTTACCGGAAATTTGTACATCCTTTTCAGTTACCTTCATGGTTACAGGTAAAGATTGTTTCATATCCTGACCCAAGATATTCACCACAGCATCTAACTTCCCATTCTCGTATCCGTTCACTTTTACAGTGATATTAGGATGTTTGGCAGTGAAGAAGAAAGAGGTGTCTTTTAAATGACCTGCCAACATTTCTTTTTTATCTGCAGGTAAATCTTTGTCTGAAACCGTAATATTGTTCATGTCAATTACGAAGGTTCCACCAACGAGTTTGTCACCTTCCATCTCAATTGACCCCTCCTTGAGGCTGACCGTTCCAGTGTGCGCATACGTAGCACTCTTGCTTCCCTTCCAGCTAAGTGTAGAAGCCTCGGTGTCAAGGTTAAATGTTGTTTTTTCAGTGCTTTCTTGGTTTGCACCACCACACGAAAATAAAGCAAGTGCTAAACCTGCAGCTACAAAAAATGTTGTGTTTTTCATGGTTTTAATTTTTTTGACAAATTTAATAATAAAATGGTTACCATGGTATGTAGTTTGCCTCTGACTCTTGAATTCCTAAGACGCGGGTTGCGTCTAGAAAAATAGAATCAAGTAGGCCATACCACTTGCAAAACCTAACAATGCTAAGCCCGAAATGTTCTTGAGGTACCATGAAAAAGACATTTTTTCCATTCCCATTGCGACAACACCCGCGGCTGAACCAATAACAAGAACACTGCCACCTGTTCCAGCCGAAAATGCAATATAATGCCATACTGGGGAATCGAGTGGCAAGTCATACATTCCCATGCTCGCAGCAACAAGAGGCACATTATCCACTACGGCAGATCCAAGCCCAAGCAGGGTGACGAACACTTCTTGGGGCATGACCGCTTGAACGCTTTGGCCGAATTGAAAAATCATCCCCAATGATTCCATTGCTGCGACGGTCATCAAAATTCCCAAAAAGAACAAAATAGATGGAATTTCAATAGCTGACAGGGCTCGAAGGGTGGGCCCCTGGTGACCTTGCTCTTCCGCTTCGCCACCGAACGTCAATTGTATAAGTCCTTTACTAACCATTTCTGCTACTAGTGCAAAAACCGAGAGCGCGAACATCATTCCCATGTAGGGCGGCAGGTGCGTAAGCGTTTTAAATAAAGGAACACCTAAAATCAACCCTAGCCCGAGAACTAGCATTAAAGTGGAGTGGGGTTTTGCTGTTTCGTTTTCGTCTTTTTTTTGATCAAATTCACCCTTAAAAACAGGAAGGAAGCTAGCAATCAACAACGGGACTATCGCACAAAGCAAAGAGGGTATTGCTAAATAAGCCATCAAATTTGCGGTAGAAACTTTTCCCTCCATCCAAAGCATAGTTGTGGTGACATCTCCAATGGGGGTCCAGGCACCGCCCGCATTTGCGGCAATCACAACCATCCCCGCATACCACATGCGTAAGTTGTTATCCGGCACTATTTTTCGCAACAGGGTAATAAGTACAATCGTTGCCGTGAGGTTATCAATCACCGCCGACAACATAAAACCTAACCCACATACTATCCACAGAAGTCGAAGTTTGTTCGTGGTTTTTATCCATCTTTTTATGTTCGAAAAGCCATCAAAATAGTCGATCATTTCAACGATTGTCATAGCACCCATTAGAAAAATCAATATCTCCGCCGTTTTGCCAAAATGATGGAGCAGGGTTTCACTCAACAGGTGTTGTTTGAGTTCCTTGGTATCCGAGGTGATTGATTCCAATGCATGTAACTCGCTGTTGAACCAAAGCGTGATACCATCCATGTTGACGGCCACTACCGTCCAAGACAAAGCCATCATGAGTAATGCCGGGATGAGCTTGTCCACTTTGGTTACATGTTCGATACTGATAAACAGGTAACCCAAAACGAAAATCGAAAGCAGCAGCCATTCCATAAAGGCAAAATTACCACAAATAAGTTAAGCTCGTTGAAATTCAGAATGCAGTGACTAAAGGTTTAATAAGTCAGGAATTCAATCAAAAGAAAATATCATTCCCACTTTATTTTTTCTATCCTTGGATTATTTTTCAACCACAGTGGAATTCCTCTTTTTCCAGTCAGAACAGCTATTTTCCACCCTTTTTTTTCCAAATGGGTCACTTTGTACTTTGTCGGAAGACCGGGAAATGCCAGGTCATTCGTAAAAAACATCCACGAAATATGACTAAAATCTTCCCATTCCGTGCTGAATACTACCCGTTTTTTAGCGCCATTAGAACGTTGCATTTGGTTCGCCTGCCAATTTAAACGTGCATGTAATATACCCTCCGATGAATCGGATTTAAAACCATATTCGTTCAGTGTTTTTTGAGGTTTCAGAAGGATGTTGATCAACAGTAAAGGCAGTATTACGATCATCGCCCAGCGTATGTACCTTTTCTTCATGAAAGAAATCAACTCAGCCATTCCGATACCCATCACAGAAAGAACCAAGGGCATTACAGGTACAGTAAACGAAGGCATCTTTGTCTGAACCAATGTGAAAAATAAATAAACGATTGAAATGGAGAGTACGACCATCCATTTATAGGCACTCGATCCCATTGATCTTAAAAAAAGCAGTAAACAGATTCCAAAGTATACCAAGAAATCCGTTGAATGGAAATAGAGTTTTTCTACTTGTTCAAGATGAAACCATGCATTTCCAGTATGGTGTTCCAATACTTCCCATATATGCCGCGAATTGTAGTGCATTTCCATCTTCGCCAGTACTGGAAACCGCCAAAAGGTGTACACTTGCCAAGGGATAAAAAGAACGATAGAAGTCGCCAATGCCGTTAAAAATGCGCCAAGTGAAGACCTTTTTTTGTTGGGTAGGCTTTTAGTAAAAAGGAATTTGTAAAGCATGATACACCCCCAGCCGAAAAACACCACCAAGCCCACCAACCATTTGATGAGTACCGCCCCAGCTACAAACGCTCCAACGAAAAAGAGCCATTTCTTCCTTTTTGAATAATGCCATTCTGCCAGCGCCCAAAAGGAAAATAATACAAAGGCAGAAAACACTATATCGTTATGATCGGTACCGATTTTACCTGATACAAGTCCAAGGATGTAGGCCGAATGGATTAAAAGAAGTGCACTCAACATTCCACCAAGCCGAGAATGGTTCAGTTTTACGATGCGGTACAAGGCCAATGGCATCAGTGAAAAAAGCAAAATGGAAGGAAAACGTAGCGCAAACAAATTTACACCAAAACACTTCATACTGAGCGCCATCATCCAGGTAAAAAGCGGTTGTTTGTGCAACCAAGTGTTCGCACTCGTCCAATGTGCCGCTTCCACTCCAAGTGGATTCTCTGGGTACAATTTCGGATGAAAAGGATCGTTCATGGCGTTTTTAGCCACTAGTGCATGAAATTGTTCGTCCCATGCATGTAAGAATGGATGAAACAACGCAAACGCTGAAGCGAGGCAAAAACCCGATGCGAAAAGGGCCAACGGCCACCAAGGGCTCTTGCGTTTGAATAAAAGGGTGGCAGTAGGAATGGCCAACAACCAACCGGCGAGCATCAATTTTGCGGACAACGACATTTCCAATGCCGAACCCATCATGGTTTTTTACGCAAGCGTTTGTAAAGTTGAATTCCCATCATCAACCCGATGGCCACAGCGAAAAACCCGATGGTCCCCTTCAACCAACTCAATGTGCCTTGCATTTCCACCAGAAATACAACAGCGACCAAAACCAATGTGGCAACTTCGTTCCACATCCTCAACCCATTTGAAGTCCAGGAAAAAGTTCCTGCCTTAAAACGGTGCATGGTGCGTTGACAAACAAAGTGATACACTAAAAGCAAAACTACAAATGCCAGCTTGATGTGCATCCATGGCAATTGGAGCAAGGCCGGATTTACCAAAAGCATCCACGTGCCAAACACCACGGTTAAGACCATGGCCGGGGTGGTAATGATCCACCATAAGCGGTATTCCATAATTTCAAATTGGTCCTTCAACACCTTGGCGGAAGCCTCATCTCGTTCATTAGCCTCCAAGTGATAAATGAACAGGCGTACAATGTAAAACAAGCCCGCAAACCAACTGACCATAAAAATAAGGTGCAATGACTTGAGCGTCTGGTATCCTTCGAATGACATGGTATAAAAATAACCTTTTCAATCCTGACAAAAGGCAGATTGTCTATTGAAAAAGATTTTCACCATAAATTCCAGTTCAAATCGGTATTTTCCAGCCTGCTCGTGGGGCGCTGGAGTCCTCCCGACAAACGCAATACCTCACTGCTCACAACTTTTTTCATTTCCTTTACGGAAACCGTTTTGTTGGTCTTGAAAAACTGCAAAAGCGCAAACGTAAAAAATCCGTTGGCAATGCTTCCTCCCTCTAACGCATATTCATCACCACCGGCAGCGGAGATTATGGTTGCACCAGATCCCTTTTCTACATTTACGAAAAGTTCCTGCATCAGTTGAAAACTGTTTTGTAACCCGATCTTTGGCTCTAGCATCGTGGAATCTGGTATCACTCCTCTGGTGCGCTGGATTCCCTTTGCCCCGGCAAGTAACTGACCAACGCGGAGGTCCTCCTTATCTACCTCTCCGCTATGACAAGCATCAATCAAAAGTAATTTTTGCCGCGCGGGAATACTATCAAGTAAATCTTCTAGAACATCGTAAGGAATCCCTTTTTCTTTTGGTGCGTAAAAATCTACCTCATAGGTCGAAAGGTAATAATCCAACTGAGCATCAAGCAACCCATGGCCCGAATAGGCAAGAATTACGCGGTCTTCCACATTGGTTTTGGCTAATTTCTCTTTGATCAGCGCAAGGCTGTTCAAGTTAACCGACTGGTTGAACAACGTGTCAACAACCAATCTTTTTCCCAATTTTTTCTCAAATACGGTTGTTAAATCCTTAATGTCTTTCACCGAAAACTTAAGGTCATGTCCCGGCTGCACAAAACGATCCATACCTAACCCGATGAAATAAGTTTTTCCAATGGTCTCCTCCTCAGGATCGTACCGAATGAAAAAAGCCTCTCTGAACGACTCGGCTCCATTTGAGTTGATGCATGAAATTTCAATTTTATTCGGTCCTTTGGAAAGCTTGATTTGCGCGCTTAATTCAATACGGTCACTCTGTTTACTCGAAAGAGAAAAACCCCTGCTTCCAAAAAACGGAACACCGTTAATCCATATGGAATAGCGGTCTAGATTGTAATGCGCGTCGCTCATCAGTAGCTCGAGTGCCAACTCTTGCTTGGATGTGGAGGTAGGCAATGCTCCGATGTTTTTCACCTCAAGTTTAGGTAAATTCATATCGGCAGTCATTTCACCGGAAGAAAAACCCAACCTTTTCATACGCTTGCCATGGGCATTTCTATAGGCATCAATCAACTCTTTGTCGTGGTAACCCAGCCTTTCCAGCACGATGTCAGGGCGGTTATAAAAAGGGTCGAATTGCTCGGGAAAGACAAACTGTTCATTCATTTTAAAACCAAAAGAGCGCAAGTCTTTCCCTGAAGTCATGTAATATTTATCAGGGGTTACGCAAATGAAATTGGATTGACCAATAGGAACAAAAGTGGCCTTTAATTCACCATTGAATTGATTCCAAATCCGTAGCGTTCCGTCAAGGGAAGTACTGATGAGGTGGTGCATAGTTGTATCCAAGCGAACAGAGGAAATAGGCTCGGTATGACCTTGGAACGAGATGAATTTCCCACCGATTTCCATGGTACGGAATTCCCCATTCGCAAACGAAAGAGCAACTAATCCATCGGCCAACGAAAACAACTCCAATACGGAAGGAAAACGCAACGAATCAATCCAACCCCTTGGTTCACAGTACACGCGCAGCCAGTCCGCACCAGACACCAATACCGAACTATCTGTCAAGGTGCAAAGTGCATTAATTTCACGTGTACTAGGCACCAATTTGGTTTGCATCTTTTCAAAACCAGGTGCGTCAAATCGCCAGATAGTTAAGGCTGTTTTGGAATGCGTAGTGGCAATGGTGGAATCATTTACCCAACATATTTTTTGAAGCTGGACTTCGTCTACTTCAAACAAGCGGCTCGAGACCTTAGGTTTTTCTCCTTCTGTTAATTGCAAGAGTAATGTGGAGGAGGGAAACAAAAAATTAAATGCCGAGGAAAATGCAAACGAAGATGTTTTAGGAAACTCCGATACAGAGTACAAAGAGGTAAATGGTTTGCGGTAAAACTTGAGCACATCGGAATAAAGAAACTCGGCAAAACGTTTTGGGTGCGCTTTAACCGGATGCATTATACAAGTAGTTTCCTTGTTACAATCCATGTAAACGCCATTGTCTTTTCCGGCATACAAGGTAGTCGTATCGTTCAATTGATAGGTATATTGCAATGGATGTATTGATTTTCGAACACTACCAATTTCAATGGTCGTTGGGGTAATCCGAAGTTCTTTTAAAAATCCCACGTCATCACCAAAAGTCATTTTTCTTCCGTCTTGGGATAACGAAAGTCCATACAGTGCAAAGCTCTTTCCCGTATATCGGGATACCAGCTCCCCTGTGGTAACGTCCCATTTGATAATCGACCTGTCCCTTGAAACACTCATTAAATACGTACCATCTGGAGTAACAGCAATATCAGTAACCCCCGCGTTATGCCCCTTGAATTGCGTCATGGTTTTCAAGTCCTTGCTGAAACGGTAAATCATACCATCCTCACATGATGCAAACACAAACGCACCATCTACCGAAAAACACAAAGAGGTAAATACCTGATCAAAATAATCCGCCGTTCGTCGGTTTTTTTTACCACTAGCTAAATCAGTATGAACCACCTTAGACCCATTTATTTCTAACCGACTAGCCGTGTTGTGCACCGAGTTTTTGGTTCGGTTGATCTGTTTCTGACTCGTTCCAACGTGCATGTCAGTGATATTCAACTCCAGTGTTTGACCACCTTCCTTTTCTTGTAAGAGGATGATCAAATCGGTTTCGTACGAAATAGCATTCAATGGATTTGTACATGGATGTTTTGCCAATTGTGCCCCTGTTTTATAGTCCCAAACGACTACTGCTTGATCGGCGCCATAGGTGGCAAAAAAACGCGCAGAAGGCGAAATGGAAATGAGTTCAATATCCGAGGAATGTCCCTGTTGGATAGCCAGTGAATTCGATGTTTTGGATTGTGCAATACCTGTCGTTGCATTTACCACAAACAGCAAAAAAAAGCAACAAATTTTATGGAACCTGCACATAAAACGGAAGTAAATTATTCAACCAGGGACTGCCATCTGACTCAAAAAGGTTCACCTCATATGGGTCATATACGAACGAACCAGAAGCCCATGATCCAGTGGATTTAATAAGCCTGATATGAAGCCTGTAAACGTAAACGTTTCGGGATAAAATACGGTCAATACTTCCCAGTATCGGCGTACCTTTGTCCATCAAATCACCCAAGCTATAAGTGAATGAACTGGTATTGTTCACCACATTTACAAACCCACCGGTTCGGGCAGCAATAGAATACATCGATTGGTTGATGGCCCCGCCACCTAGTATAATGAGGTTAACAGCAATACCTAAACTTTTTGCTTTAGAAATGAGTTGCGAAGCTGTGGTGGCACTCAAATTATCCGGCGCATTACGGACCACAACCGTTAGGTGTTTCTTAGGATGAGTTGTGGCTGCACTAATATCGCTTAAGTAGGTATTCATAGCATCAAAAAGGTTACTTGTTCCCCCTGTTTTAAGCGAAAAATCCAGTAGCATCTGGGCGTATGCTTGATATGGCTGCCTAAAGACAGAGTCGCCTTGGTACAAGTACAAGTTTTCACCATTTTCGCGGTCAAAGGTTCCAAAGGCTAATTCGTAAGATGGATTGTCGACCGTTTCTAATGTCGTTTTATTTAGTGCACGCGTACGGGAATTGAATAAATCTTCCTCATTCCAGTCTCCACTAACGTCCAATGCAATCAGGTTGCTGTACGTTTGGTTTTCATTAAGTTGAACGCGCTCAACACCGTCAACAATCAGCTCATGACCTGGAAAGTTCATGCCTTGGAACGCGCTGTCCGGAATGTTTTGAACATCAATGGCAGCACCTCTCCCAACAACCCCCACATCCAGGTCAATAAATAGCTCGTTTCCAGTATGCTGAATGTAACGGGCCTCCAACACATACGCATTGTCAATTCCAAATACCAGGCTATTTCGTTTTTCTTGAATGTACGTTTTTTCACAAGAGGAAAACAACATAACAAACAGGCTTACAAATGGAAAAAGAAGAAGAGCAGCACGTTTCATATCATTGTTCCAAATAAAGGTGATAGCCCCGTTTGAGCTTTTGAAAGGTTAATAAGCGGGTGTAGACTGCATTTAGCTCGAAAAAGCGCGCAAGGGGATAATCTGATTGCTTTCCTAAAAAACGCACATTGTTACGAAGGCTAATGTAATTATTGTTCAATTTCCAACCCAAACCAGTTATAAGATGGTAATGTAAAAACTGTTCTGTATAAATGGTATTCACCAGTTCATTATCCGACAAATTCGTATTGATGAGGGGCGAAAGGTCATCCCCATATTTCTCTCGATATACATTGAAAGATGTGGACATACCAAGTTGAAGAAAAGGACCATTTACCTGTGCATTTAACCTTGTTGTGAGAATGAGTCCAACAGAACTGAATGAATTCAAAACAGTGAATGGAATGACACTGCTTTTATCGGTAACATCGTTCAAAGGAACGGGATACAATGCAGGAATGTTAATGCTTCGAATCCCCCCGCCCAACTCCATTCCCAACATTACCCGTTTGTAATCGATGTTGAAGCTTAATCCGCCTGTCCAAACGTTACACGTCTGACCAAACGAAGGACGAAAATCCCTTTTTTCATTGGCACTGTAGTATATCAGGTACGAATTAGGCGAGTAAATATAATTTTCAGGCAATTCGGTATTGAAGTATCCAGAAGTGGACAACACTACCCCCGTACTGAACCGTTGACCTGCTACATATCCTTTCAAACTCAAAAAAAACATGATGAAAATCCACCTTATATGTACGAACGTACTCACCTTACCGGATGTTTATAAGAAAATTTAAATAGGTGAAAAGCGTCGTCAATGGACTTGGATTCAACCCATCGGTCCACGTTACTTTGAAGTCCCCACACAAGCTCAATACGTTTATACTGAAAACTGAGCATGTCTAGCGTAGAACCCATTTCCAGTTGTTTAAATGTGGAATCAAAAATCCAGTTCAACGAAAACCCAGTTAAAAAACCACCATTGATTTTATCGTTTCCCAACGCCAACAAACGAAATACAAAACCTGCATTGATGCGTGCACACCGATTTGGGAAAAAATCAGTTGAGATACCCACCCCTAGGATTTGAGGCGTTCCTTCAAGGCCTAATAAAAACTGATACCCCATACCAATACCGCAGTTGTACCCAGGTGAAATATTCCCCGGCATGGGTGCATCTGAGAAAAGGGGTTCATAATCCTTAGAAAAGATTCCTCTCGCATGCAATTCATGCCAATAGGTTACATTTGGCCCAATGCGGTGGGGATTGTAGGGCTTGAAATCTTGAGCATAGAGGGTAAGGTTTAAAAAGAGCAATGGGAAACAAATGAATAGCCATTTTTGTAAACATCCCATCGCAATCATGCCTCAAAAATAGCCGTTTTTCCCATCGTCGGGTTGTTTATTTTGTAAATTCACCTAAAGGTGAGCTTTAGTTCTTACTATAGGTATTCACCATGGTATTGCCGTTGTCAACATACGTGGTTTTTAGCTCTTTATTTTTTAATTTGAGGATCGTTACGGCATTGACATTCGTCGAATTATCCGGAGTTAACAACAACTGTAATTTGTCTTCGCTGAACTCCCATTTACCAAATTCTGACAGAGGAACCGGAATACCAAATAGGGAAATACTCGATGAAAAGGCATATGTACCGTCTTTACTTATAATGTACTTGGCTGAAATTTGAGTTAAATCAACTGGGTTTCCGTTTGATGTGCTGGAGATTAATTCCCACGTACCAACCATGCGTGCTTTTTTACTTAATAAGGTGAATGTTGGACCTTCCTCATATTTCCCACAAGAAGAAACGAATAAGAGAATCAACGAAAACAGAACGAAGCTTGAAAATGACTTATGCATGATATAGGATGTTTGATGTGTACACAAGTTTAAGAAAAAGAACGTCCGCAACGATTTTTTTAACATTAATCCACCGTGCGAACAAACAATACAGAAACTCCATTGGACGAAAACCGAAAGGGGTAAAGGTTCTTGTGAGGTGTTCATTTCGTGAATCAAAAACTCACAAACCCTATATCCTCGAATATAGCAGTAAGAGCATAAAATTTCCGGTGATTTTTCGAGTCACTGGGGTCAGAAAACGGTAGGTGAACAATCGTTCATTTATCCATCCGAATTCGGTTCGCCAACAGTAAACAATTCAATGGAATTTTCGCCGTAAATAAGTTTATAAGATCCTGATTCCATCATCTCCAATTCGAAATATTCGCCTTCAAATGTACTCATCTGGTACCAACCCATGGGGCCATCATAATCCGGATTTACACCATTCGGATTCACCCGAAACCATTCGCCCGTTTCAGTAAAAGCAATCGTATTTTCATCATGTATCAATTCAAAATAACAAACATTATTACCACCCTCGCATATGGTGAGCCGTACTTGATTTAACCCCCCATCCGATAATAAGTAAATGCCGTCTTCCAAAAACTGGGAATAAGACAACGAACAGGTAAATAAAAAGGCAATCAGAAAACGATATTTCATAGGAATATGGAGAATAAATTTACTCAACAAATATAGGTTAATTTGATATTCAAAAACCTTAGCAGGTTGTGAAAAGTCACTTCCTAATTAAGGAATTTAAACCAAAAGCGTGGTGTCTAATGCGGTAAACTCAATCACCCGAGGAAAATAAAAATGTTCTAGGTTTTGCACTTTCTCCTCCATTCGCTCGAGCGAGTCCTCAGGGGATATATCGCAGAAAAACTGGGCAATAAGACGACCTGTGTCAAATTCCACATCGACAAAATGAATGCTAATACCCGTTCGTGAATCACCCGAATGCCTTACCGCCTCATGTACACGTCTACCATACATGCCTTTACCTCCGTATTTCGGAAGCAACGACGGATGGACATTTATGATACGGTTTTGGTACCTGAGAACAAAATCACTGGGAATCAAGCGCAAATAACCTGCAAGTATGATAAAGTCGATCTGATGGAAAGCACACAAGTCAGTTAAAAAGGCTCCGTGACTGGATTCCGTTTTACTCAATAAGACACCCGGATATCCGATTTCAATTAACCGTTGAAAACCTACTGAGTCTTCATTGGAGGAAACAATAAGAGCAACTTCAATGGCAGCATGAGCGCTAAAATAGGCGCAAATCTGTTCTGCATTCGAACCCCTGCCTGAAATAAAGATAGCAAGACGCTTTTTTTTCACCCGGTAAAATTAACAGTAACAAATGGATATCTGGTGTTTAGTAAAAAACTTTGTTAATGGCCTAAATCCCCAACATAAAGACCTACTCAGCGAAAAGTCAACCGTAATTGTGAAAACACATTGTGATTATTATTCCGAATAATTTTGTTTTTTACCACATAGTTTTTTTCTTTGCACACTAAATAACCAAAAAAGAGAAATTATGTCTGAAGGTAACCCAAGCGTGGAATCGAAAGTAATTGACATCATTGTTAATAAATTGGGTGTAAACGAAAGCGAAGTAACACACGAAGCTTCTTTTACAAATGATTTAGGTGCAGATTCATTAGATACAGTGGAATTGATCATGGAATTTGAAAACGAATTCAATATTGCCATTCCAGACGATCAAGCAGAAACCATACAAACAGTTGGTGATGCAATCGCATACATCCAAGAACACGCTGCTAAATAGGTAGGGCCTAATACCCCAAAAATGGAACTGAAAAGAGTTGTAATCACCGGACTTGGTGCACTTACCCCAATAGGCAATACCCTTAATGAATATTGGGATGCTTTGATACAAGGTAAAAGTGGTGCAGCACCCATCAAACAATTTGACGCATCCCTTTTCAAAACCCAGTTCGCCTGTGAAGTGAAGGATTTCAATATCGAAAACTTCATGGATAGAAAAGAGGCAAGAAAACTCGACCAATTTGCACAATTTGCCATGGTGGCGGCGTCTGAGGCTGTGGCTGATTCCAAATTATTGGACGCTGACCACGACGTTGATAGGGTGGGTGTCATCTGGGGTTCCGGGATTGGAGGATTGAAAACCTTCCAAGACGAATCGAAAAACTTTTTCGCCGGAGATGGCACTCCTCGCTTCAATCCGTTCTTCATTCCTAAAATGATTTCGGACATCGCAGCAGGACATATTTCCATCAAATACGGTTTTCGAGGTCCGAATTATGCCACAGTGTCTGCATGTGCATCCTCTTCACATGCCATCATCGACTCGTTCAATTTAATACGACTAGGTAAGGCAGATGTGCTCGTTACAGGAGGTTCGGAAGCGTGTGTCAATGAGATGGGTATGGGTGGGTTTAACGCACTTAAAGCACTTTCCACAAGAAACGACTCACCTGAAACCGCTTCCCGCCCATTCGATGCAGACAGAGATGGATTTGTACTCGGAGAAGGGGGTGCAGCACTTATTCTGGAAGAATACGAACACGCCTTGCGACGTGGAGCCAAAATCTACGCAGAAGTCCTCGGTGGTGGAATGTCAGCAGATGCATACCACATGACAGCTCCACATCCAGAAGGCCTCGGAGCAAGAAATACCATGTTATCCGCCCTTAATGATGCTAACATTTCACCCGATAAAATCGATTATGTAAATGTCCATGGCACCTCCACACCCTTAGGTGACATCGCAGAGGTGAAAGCCATACAGCATGTTTTTGGAGAACATGCCTACAACCTGAACATCAGCTCTACAAAATCGATGACCGGTCACCTACTAGGTGCAGCGGGAGCCGTGGAAGCCATAGCATGTGTATTGGCTGTTAAAAATGACCTCGTTCCCCCAACTATAAATCATTTTACCGACGACGCGGAGCTGGATAACAAACTGAATTTCACCTTCAACAACGCCCAAAAGCGAGTGGTGAATTACGCTTTATCAAATACCTTTGGTTTTGGTGGGCACAACACAACCGTTATCGTCAAAAAATTCGAAGGGTAATTGAAAATTAATCTTCCCTTCTTCCGCAAAAGAAAAAGCGACGAGGAACTTGAATTGACCTTATTTATATTGAAGCGTTTTGGGTACAGACCCCTGAAATTGAATCATTTTTTTCTGGCTTTAAAACACAAATCCCTTTCGCCTAATTCAGATACAGATTCCAATGAAAGGCTCGAATTTCTGGGTGACGCCATACTTGATGCGGTTATAGCCGAGTATTTTTTCGAACGTTTCCCCGAGGCGGATGAAGGTCACCTCACTAGATTGAAATCGAGGGTGGTGAACCGAAAAACGTTATCGGATATCGGAGAAGCAATGCAATTGAAGGAGGTCTTGAAATACCAAAAGGGACGTTCCATCAACCTGTCAACACTTGAAGGAAATGCCTTCGAAGCACTCATCGGTGCCATTTACCTAGATGGTGGGTTTGAAGCAACACGGAAAGCCATTCGTAACTATGTATTGACGAAGTACATCGATTTAAATCGTGTTTTAGAGGAGGACATCGATTTTAAATCTAAGTTGTACATGTGGTGCCAGAAAAGAAAGCTTAAACTTCACTTTGCTTCGAGCGAAAAACCTGGTAAAAATGGGCAATTGCATTATACAATCGTTGTACAAATCAATGGCACCCCTTACGGAAAATCTGAATCTTCTTCCAAGAAAAATGCTGAACAGCTTGCTGCAAAAGAAACACTCATCCTCATGGGTGAGGCATGAACCCCAAAAAATAAGCAGTACCCAAAGCGTTTCAGTCCTCGTGCAGTTTGGCATACCGTTTGAAAAAGCACGGAAAAATCCAATTATGAAGGCATTATTTCCCCTCACCACAACGGCAATCCTCCTCATGTTATTAAGTTCTTCAAGCAATACCACCACTTACCCCACCGTCGTAAACAAAGCTTTCCAGGTAAATGAAAAACTGCGTTACCGCGTTACTTACGGCTTAGTTGATGCGGGAGAAGCTACCATGGAACTTAAAACGAGTGTTAAAAAAGGTGCAAACCGTGAAACCATTCAAGCAGTAGGCATAGGAAGAACATTGGGAGGATTTAACAGCGTCTTTAAAGTTTACGACCGCTATGAATCCTACATCGATAAAAAAGGCATTTTCCCATGGTATTTTGTTCGACGCGTAAATGAGGGTGGTTATACCGTCAACCAAGACTATACCTTTAAGCACGACAAATTGAAAGTCAATAACGGTAAAGGAAAAGAGTTTACCATTCCAATGGCCATTCAAGATATGGTTTCATCGTTTTACTATGCACGGACACTCACCTTCAAAGGCATAGCGAAAGGGAAAACCTTTTCTTTTAAATGCTTTATGGACGATGAAATCTATAACCTCAAGATTAAATACATCGGCGATGAAATCATTCGAATCAGAAAAGGAAAATTCAGCTGCCACAAGTTTGTCCCGGTTGTGCAAACCGGACGATACTTTAAATCCGAAAGTGACTTGGTGTTTTACATTACCAAAGACGAAAATAAAATTCCCGTATTGGTCCGTGCAAAAATCCCGGTTGGCGTAGTAAAACTCCAACTTGTTGAATGGAAAGGACTTAAAAACGAGTTGAAAAGTAAAATACCTTAATCGTATCAGTTCTCCCTTAATTGCCATGCTTTTATCAAAAACAGAGTGTTGAAATAATTCTCATTTTCAACCCAAAAAAAAACGTTGAAGTTGTGTTTTGATTTAATTTTACCGCGAAATTTGAGATTGTAAAACAAATCGCCTAAAATTATTTTGTTGTCATGTCAAAGCGCAGAACCATTATCAGTTACGACAAACTGACGATAGAACAAAAAAAGCAAATCCTGAGGGATTATCCAGATGGGTATATCAACCATTTGACCACCATCAAAACCCCAACGGGTGAAGTCTTAGATGCCTTGATTTGGGAAACGGAGGAGGTGATTTACTTAGTTAAAATTAACAAGGTAGCCCCCAAACCTGCCAAAGTAGATGACGAGGAATTCGAAGAAGACTTCGATAAAGTTGATATGAAAGACGATGACATCGATTCCAACGATGACGACGAAGAGGATGAGTACGATCAGCCGGATCCTGACAACGATGAGGAGGAATTCTGATTTTCGCTAGTCGTTCAATTTCAACACAGCCATAAAGGCCTCTTGAGGCACTTCTACACGGCCAACCTGACGCATGCGTTTCTTCCCCTCTTTCTGTTTTTCCAACAACTTCCGCTTTCGAGTAATGTCACCCCCATAACATTTTGCCGTAACGTCCTTTCTGAGTGCTTTAATCGTTTCTCGGGCTATGACTTTAGCGCCAATTGCTGCCTGTATAGGAATTTCAAATTGTTGACGAGGAATAAGTTCCTTAAGCTTCACACAAATTTTCTTACCTAAATCGTAAGCATTGCTTCGGTGAACCAATGCCGACAGGGCATCCAATTGCTCTCCGTTGAGAAGCAAATCCATTTTTATCAAGTCCGATTGCTTGTAACCGATGGGATGGTAATCGAAAGAGGCATAACCGCGGGAAACAGATTTCAACCGATCGTAAAAGTCGAAAACAATCTCCGCCAATGGCATTTCAAAGCTTAATTCCACGCGGTCCTGGGTTAGGTATACTTGGTTTTGAAGTTCACCACGTTTCTCAATACACAAGGTCATGATCGAACCAATGTATTCGGATTTTGTAATTACTTGCGCTTTGATGTAGGGTTCCTCAATGCGGTCTATTCCCGCTGGATCAGGCAATTCAGATGGGTTATTTACGACCATCGCCTGATCGGGATTCTTCCTGAGGTAACATAAATAGGACACGTTCGGTACGGTCGTGATGACCGTCATTTTAAATTCCCGCTCCAAGCGCTCCTGAATGATTTCCATGTGAAGCATTCCAAGGAATCCACATCGAAATCCAAAACCAAGTGCTGCCGAAGACTCCGGTTCGAAAACCAAAGATGAGTCGTTCAGCTGCAGTTTTTCCATCGAATAGCGCAATTCTTCGTAATCATCGGTTTCCACCGGATAAATTCCTGCGAAGACCATCGGTTTAACATCCTCAAACCCTTTGATCGCCGTTTCACAAGGCTGAGCACTGGAGGTAATAGTATCTCCCACCTTCACCTCATTGGCTTGTTTGATTCCTGAAATAATGTAACCTACATCGCCAGCGCGTACCTCTTTCCTTGGACTCAAATCCATTTTAAGAATACCGACTTCATCCGCATTATAATCTTTTCCCGTATTGAAAAACTTGACTTTTTGACCCTTGTGTATAACGCCGTTCTTGACTCTATAATACGCAATAATACCGCGAAAGGGGTTAAAAACCGAATCAAAAATCATGGCTTGAAGTGGTGCTTCTTCGTCACCTTTTGGCGGTGGAATACGGTTCACTACCGCTTCTAAGATGCGCTCAACGCCCAAACCTGTTTTCCCAGATGCTTGAATGATATCGTCAAGAGAACAACCTAATAAATCGACCACCTGATCCGAAACTTCTTCCGGCATGGCGCCCGGTAAATCCATTTTATTAAGAATCGGAATGATTTCAAGGTCGTGTTCCAGAGCCAAATACAGATTGGAAATCGTTTGTGCCTCAATCCCCTGAGAAGCATCCACTATCAATAATGCTCCTTCACAAGCTGCAATCGATCGAGATACTTCATAAGAGAAATCTACGTGCCCCGGGGTGTCTATCAAGTTTAATACATAAGTTTCACCATTCAGGGTGTAGTTCATTTGAATGGCATGGCTTTTTATTGTAATGCCTCGCTCACGTTCCAAATCCATGTCATCTAATGCTTGATTCTGCATTTCCCTGTCCGAAATAGTTCCCGTCATTTGTAGCAAGCGATCTGCCAAGGTGCTTTTACCGTGGTCAATGTGGGCAATGATGCAGAAATTTCGAATATTTTTCATGGTAAAGTGATAACCTGTAATTGAACGTACAAAAGTACGTTAAAATTCGCTTTCCAAGTCCTTTTAAGGCTTATTCCGTAATCAACGAAGAAGGTGGACGTTGCCCTGAAATTGCCGTTTTTCTTCGTCCCGCAATTGCACAACATAATAATAAACCCCCTCCGGTGCTTTCCCGGAGCTGGTGCTGCCGTCCCACGCTTTGGCTTTGGAATATCCAGTAGCTTGAAACACCTTTTGACCCCAGCGTGAAAAAACTTCGACATAGCAATTCGGATACAACTCTGCCCCTTCAATAACCCATTTGTCATTGACACCATCATCGTTGGGTGAAAAAGTGGTTGGTATCAACAACTCCTGCAACACCTGAACGGTGACTTGATCTTGCTTGGTACAGTCGTTTTGAGTGGCAGTCAATGTATAGGTTGTGGTGACAGCAGGGTGAACAATGGGGGTCAAGGATAATGTATCGCTTACATTGAAAGTTGGCGTCCAGCCATAGGACAAGGCGCTAGTACTACCCGTTAACTGAACGGAACCTCCTTCGATAACGGTGAAATCAGGGCCCGCATAAAGGGGGAAATCATACACTGAAACAATGAACGAACCCGAAGTTACCGACAAGGGGCATAGCACATAACAATTTGTTTGTACCGAGAGCACGTCACCGTCAGATAGATCAGCTGTCGAAAAAAGGGTGTCGCTCGTCTGTGCAATAAGGGTGTCGTTTACATACCAAGAAAAAAGACCTGCATCTGGACAATTCAGCAGATTGGCTACTACATAAATAGGGTCTCCCTTGCAAATAGTGTTTGTATTCGGATTGGCCGTTAATTGAGGCAGAGGTCGATCTACAGCAGTTCCGGAAATGGAAACATCAAAGGTGCACGCCGCGGGAAGCGTCACGCCTGCTCCGGTCATACTTCCGGAAACGACCACATAATAAAGCGTATTCGGCAAAAGTCCAATGCCATTTAAGGAAAACGGTCCGTTTGCCCCAGCTTCGCAATTGCCAATAGCGGTATATGACGCCGAATTACATGGAACTGTAGCACGTAACAGTGTTGCTTGCAAGGCATTCCCCTGGCCTGGATTATTGTCAAAAACTAAATTTGAAAAATTGACATTGACCGCACCACCTGTGGCATTGGTCGTAAATGTTAGCCAAATTGAATTGCTCGGGGAGAAACAAAAAGAAAAATCATCTTCACATCCAGGACAAAAGGTCTTATTCGCGCCAATATTGTTCACGTTGAAACTTTGGCCAGAACATAATTCAAGGGCATTTGTGCATTCATTGTAAACGGGTTGAGCAAAAATGCTACCCGAAAAAAAAACATTCCCTGAAACAATTAGGGCGACTAATCCTTGAATTTTGAAACGAAATAAGCGTGTTCGCATAAGAGCAAAAATAAGGAAGATAGGATAAAAATGTACCGGGATTTTCATAAACGACAGAAAAAACGTAATTTTTGGCATGATTGTCGCTATTTTTGGCAGCTTTCTGTAAAAAAATCTACGCATGAGAAAATGTACTACGTTAGTTATTAGCTTCATCACAGTCCTCAACATAACCTTTGCACAAAAGGTGGATTATGAAACAAGCACAAAATGGTTTGGTGGGTTTAATTTCGGTGGTGCATGGAATACTACCGATGTAAAAAACAATACTCAGTTAGGATATGGATTTACCTTGGGTCGCACCTACGGCTATGGGCCTGGAAACATGTTTTCCTTTGATATTCGCGGTAGGTACCTTGGTGGAAACTGGAATGGTCAAGATTTAAAAATTACTGATTCATCCGATTACAATGGAACCATTCTTAAACCCTACATGGATTCGTTGGGTTTTGGTGTACATAATTTTCAAACACAAGTACATCGCTTAAGCCTTGAATTGGTTTTACATGCAAACAGGTTAACCGAACACAGTGGCATAGATCCCTACATCTTTGGTGGGGTTGGGCTTACTTGGAACCAGACTTATGGCAACTTGTACCAAAATGACTCAACAGGAAGCTCGGCAATCTACAATTACAATCCCGATCAAGTTGGAGGAATTACTTACTTCGATGACCTTCATGATGATGTCTATGAAACCAACTTGGAAGGAACTAGTTCCGATATCAACAAGTGGAACGTCAATTTTATGCCAAGTTTGGGTTTTGGCATCGGATTCAGGGTAGGGAAACGTTCAACAATCGGTTTTGAGCATAAAACGACCTTTACCTTGCGTGACGATTTTGACGGATTGAATTCCACCACAGTTAGAGCTAAAAACGACTTGTACCATTACACATCGCTTTATTGGATTTTTAGATTCAGAAGAGGAAACACCTCATCGAATAACACGGTAAGCAATATTAATAATTTCAATCAGAATTGTCCACAACCCAATATAACGCTGCTTTCGCCTGCGCGCAGCGGGGAAACGATTACCGGACAACAAGGTTCTTATTTCGTAAGTGCAAGCCTCCAAAACGTTGATAGCCGGGATAACATTACCTTCTCCCTCAATGGCGTTAACATTACTAATTTCTCTTTTGATCCGGTTACCGACCGCTTTGAGGCGACAGTGGTATTGGCTGACGGAAATAACACCATTTCGATATCGGCATCAACCTCGTGTGGTCGAGATAATGAAACTACTAACGTTATTTTCAATCGTTGCGTTCCCCCCGTTATTTCTGTCATCGAACCGAAAACGAATGGAGCAACAGTGGCTAATCAAACCTACACAGTGCAAGCACAAATGTCTAATATGTCGAATGGACAGTTGTCAATCATGCACAACAATTTAGCCGTTTCAAACTATACCTTTGATCAAACAAATGGCTTGCTCACCTTTACGGTCTCCCTTTCCGCAGGAGCAAATACGTTTACAATAAGCGCTTCGAATCCATGTGGAAATGCGTCAGTGATTTCATCCGTGCGTTACGAAAGGTGTCTTTCACCTGTAATAGCATCTATCTCACCAAGTGTTTCTGGAATTACCGTTTCTGCCGATGTATTTAATTTCTCTGCGACCGTTCTCAATGCCATTGGTTCTCAAATTACATTGAAACACAACAACCAGTCGTTATCCAATTTTAGTTTTAATACATCCAATGGGCAGCTTTCTAAATCTGTTGTGCTCGTACCTGGGCTGAATACCTTTGTCGTAACCGCAAGCAACGCATGTGGCACTGAATCAAAAAGCTACACGGTTACCTACACCAGAGCATGTGCCAATCCAATTGTGAATATCTCCTCCATTTCAAATAATAGTTTGGTAACCAATTCACAGTTGCCGCTGAATGCACAAGTATTGAACCTATCGAATGCCTCTGGAATTGTTTTAACCCTAAACAATACCAGCATTCAAAACTTCTCGTATAATGCTGTTTCAGGAAGTCTGTTTGCTAATTTAAACTTGGCACCAGGGATCAACGTGCTTTCCATAAATGCTACCAATGCATGTGGAGCGGCCAACCAAACAATTACCATTAATTATCAGACCTGCAACCTTCCCGTGATAAATGTGACGGCGCCGAACGCACTCAGTTCAACCGTTAGCAATGCTTCATTTAACTTTAAAGCAACTGTAAACAATTTAAGCAGCCAGCAAGGGATTATTCTCACCTTGAATGGTCAGCAGGTCAACGGCTTTTCTTTTATTCCGCTCACAGGTGTGTTAAGTGCCAATTTACCTCTTGCCTCTGGAAACAATGTAATTGTTCTGGCAGCCACAAATAATTGTGGCACAGTAAGTGAGACGGTTAATATCAATTTTGTAAATTGCAATCCTCCAACAATTGCATTTACAAATCCTAACGCGTCAGGCAATACCGTTACATCCGGAACGTTCACAATCGCTTCCAACATTACCAATGTTTCAGCCGTAAGTGGATTAAGCGTGATGTTGAATGGTCAATCTGTT
>JBILRE010000027.1:0-22183 GCA_044372835.1 Crocinitomicaceae bacterium
CCTTACTCTCATTTTCGTCGGTTCAACTTATCCCTGATGAGTTGCTCCCCAGCAGAGCTCATTTCAGTTTCAATTGAACAAAACAAATTTCAATTCAATCAACTATATTTACAAACTGTCAAAAAAGCTACGACTTACCCACCCAATTATCAATATACTGAAACAGTTTAAAGATGGATGGGTCATTTTTGTAATTATATAAAATGGCAGGGAAAAGATATCTTTAGATACTAGAATCAATTCTTATCAAAGAACATGTTTAGAATTAAATAACGACTTTTTCTAATTTACATTTATTACTAAAATATACTTTAGTTTTACCGTTTTCCTTGGTTTGAATTATTAGTAGGTTAACCTTACCTTCTAAATCCACGTCAATTTTTACATAGTAATTTATATTTCCTTTTGCTATATAATCAAAAGTTATATTATTTTCAGATGATTTAATTTTTCTAATAAAACCTAATTCTGTGTAGTACTCACGTTTATAATATGTAACTATTTTATCTACAACATTAATGTAAAAATAAAAATATGGGTTTGTTTGTTTTCTATGTTTAAGTAGATACAAGCTGTCAACGTTTTCCGTAACCGCATTTCCTTTTAGGACCATCATATCAGAAACCCTCAACTTTACTACATCAATTCCTGAAATAAAAGTATTAGAGTCTACTTGCGATTGTGAAAAACTTACAGTAGACAAGATTAAAAACAAAACAAATAAAACTGATGATTTCATATTTTTTTTTTTGATGATTAATAAAACAGGCTAATTGCAGTGTTTTCTCAGAACAACTTCCTCTCCACAATTATAATAACCTTCGGTTATACTTGTTCTGCACCTAGGATCATCTGTATAGTATACGGTATAAAAGTTACCGTCCTTTTTTCCGTCTTTATACGTGTAAAGAAAACGAAGACTCCCATCCAAGTTAAATTCTTTACATTCACCATGGGCTAATCCCTTTTTGTATTGCATGATTTTGATTAAATTCCCCTTACTTGTGAATTCATATATGCGCTCGACAAAACCATCCGCGAATGCATATAATCCTAATGTATCACCGTTCGGGTTTATATATTCAGCTATTCCAGTGAATGGTAATCCGTTCTTAAAAGCTTTATTAGGAATCGAATCAACAAATCCTATGGAGGCATATATGTAGGAATTTTTAACCGGCTCTCGAACGATTAATGGATATTTTGAGGAACTAACTAATTTGAAATATGAGCATCCCGATTCAAGTTTTAGATCTGTAAAATTAGTTTTTTCAGGAATTTTTATATGTCCACGTTTAAGAATAAAGGTTTCTTTATATTGTTTTATTTCTTCTGCGCTCCAGCTTTCCATTTCAATTGCCAATTTTGAAAGATATTCATTTATGATGTTTAATGTTGTGTCGGCACCCATATCATTCATATCAGGTTGAATAGTTGGCTGAGCTACAACCAAGTTTAAATTGAAAAGAAAAAGTAGTAGATTAAAAATGAATTTCATAGGATGTTGTTTTTAAAAATAATTTTATTTTGACATATTGTTACAATTAATGTTCAGTAAAAGAAAATTCTATGCTTCTAAATTCCTACAGAAAATCATTTTTTTAAAAACTGTAATTTAAGTAATTTTCTTTTTCACCTTCGTTATCGTATTCACATGAATGCCAACAATTCTTGAAATCTCGGAAGCTTTATATCCTTTTTTCAAATACTCAATAGTTTTAGCAACCTTTGGTTTGTTCAAGAATACTCTGATGTCCTCCTTAGAACCATTAACCCTTCCTTTGTAAACCTCGGGATATTTTGCCAATTCAATTCCTTCTCGTTGTCTTTCTTTGATTTGTTTTCGTTCCATTTCAGTAACAATTCCAAGAATGGAAATAATCATTTTAATAATTGGATTTTCTTTCCTTTTGGCAAAAAATGCCCAAAATTTTTAATGAAATCTACCTTTGGTATAATTAGGACATCCTTTTTTTTTGAGGTATTGATGACTAATACGGGGGGAAATCCACACAATGGAACGGAAGGATACGGGGGAGGAAATCAGGAAGGGAGGTGGGAGAAAAGGAAGATAACGTCCGATACCTTGAAATTATAATTAGTAAAACACTGAGAATTATTCCTTTATGTTTTAACAGTTGTTTTAACATCTTAAGGTAAAAGAGTTCTAAAATACTATAAATAAATACTTTAGAACTCTAATTAAGTGGAGAAGATGGGACTCGAACCCACGACCCCTTGGCTGCCAGCCAAGTGCTCTAGCCAACTGAGCTACATCCCCATATGAACTAGGATGATGTCCCGGTGTTTGGGGGACTACATCTTTTGGAAGAAAGAAACGTTTATCTTTCGCAATTCAAAAGTACAAAAAAACGATGAGCCTTGATCGACCGAAACAAGAATATTCTTGTGAGGCTATTTTAACGGTGAATAAACAAAAAGTTATCGTCGTTGGGCAACGAATCAAAGGGGGTGCATGGAACCAATTTCGATTTACGTTCCTTCCCTCCTTTTAATCGAAACATCCTGTACCCTAGGTCTTCAGTGAGTAATCGTATCAAGGTCCTGGAGCGTTGGGTGTGCTCAGGTGTTCGCCACGTCAATTCGAGAATTAACATGGGCCGATATGCTCGGAGTATTTTCATGGCCCCTTCGATTACCTCTGGTTCGAAACCTTCCACATCGATTTTAAGTGCCTTAGGCACCATGTTATCCAGTAGAAGGTCATCTAATTTTTGGGTTGGAACAATGTGAATAACTTCGGATGGAAAAACAGCACTCGCTCCTCCCCTGTTTTGTTCGGGGCTATCAAATAATTCCATTTCACCATTGGTATTTCCCAATGCGACAGGAAAAACTACCACATTTTGAAACTCGTTTAAACCAATGTTCTCTCTTAGCAATCGAGCGGTTTCAGGATGTGCCTCGAACGCCAATACCTTCCCATTCTCTTTTACCAATTGGGCTGCTATGCATGACAACCAACCGATATTCGCACCTACATCGATAAACACGTCCCCAGGAAAAAGGTGTTTTTTCATAAATTGAACAATACCCTCTTCGTATGTTCCGACTTCATGTAACGAGCGCTCCACGCCATTATCGGTTGCCGGATCTATGTTTAGTCGAATACCGTGTACGGATTTAAGGCAATAGGGTTGCTGCGCTATAGCCTTGGGAATTAGCCAATTTGGTAACCTTGAAGCCAACCAGCGAATTCCTCGCAGGTCTATGTTTCGGACGCTTACAATGAACCTATGCCTGAAAAAAAAACTACGTTCTTCCAAACCAGGAATCTTTATCCATAATATTCCACCTGCTGAGCCAAAATTTTCTGATCGCCGAGGTAATCGTCGTAAGGCATCATTTTATCAATGGTACCATTTGGGGTAAGTTCAACAATGCGGTTGGCAACGGTGTTGACCAATTCATGGTCATGAGAGGTAAACAAGATTGTTCCTTGGTATTCTTTCATCCCATTGTTAAGGGCCGTAATCGACTCCAAATCGAGGTGATTAGTTGGCTCATCCATCATCAACAAATTGGCTTTGGCTAACATCATTTTTGACAACATGCATCGTACTTTTTCGCCTCCTGATAAAACATTTGCTGTTTTAAGTGCCTCTTCTCCTGTGAATAACATGCGTCCGAGGAAGGTACGCAAATAGACTTCTTCGCGTTCTTCGTCGGTCAATGCGTATTGCCTCAACCAATCAATGAGTGGTAGTTTATCCTCAAAATAGGCATGGTTATCATTTGGCAGGTAGGCTTTTATGATGGTAGATCCAAAATTAAATTCACCTTTATCGGCTTGCATTTTCCCATTAATGATTTCAAAAAATGCAGTGAGTGCCAAGGAGTTTCGTGAAATAAAAGCAATTTTATCGCCTTTATTTACGGTGAGGGTTACACCTTTAAATAGCGGTTTTCCCTCGACTGATTTAGAAAGGTTTTCGATATGAAGGATTTGGTTACCTGCATCTCGCTCCTGGTGAAAGGTAATACCTGGGTATTTTCGGCTTGACGGTTGAATTTCCTCAATGTTAAGGTTATCCAACATTTTTCTACGGCTGGTTGCTTGTTTGGATTTGGCAGCGTTGGCCGAAAAACGTGAGATAAACTCCATGAGTTCTTTCTTCTTCTCCTCCGCCTTTTTGTTTTTATCTGCTCGTTGACGTGCCGCCAATTGAGAGGACTGATACCAGAAGCTGTAATTTCCCGTAAACATGTTGATTTTACTAAAATCGATGTCACAGATATGCGTACAAACCGTATCTAGAAAGTGACGGTCGTGCGATACAACAATCACCGTATTTCTGAAATCCAAAAGGAAATCCTCCAGCCACGCAATTGTTTTTAGGTCAAGGTCATTCGTAGGTTCATCGAGAACGAGTACATCTGGATTCCCGAACAGTGCCTGTGCAAGCAATACGCGAACCTTTAAATCATTGGACAACTCTTCCATTTTCAGGTAGTGCTTTGATTCCTCTATACCTAAGTTACTTAACAAGGTCGCTGCATCCGTTTCAGCATTCCAACCTTCTAAGTCAGCGAATTCACCCTCCAATTCGGCGGTACGCATACCATCCTCGTCGTTGAAATCAGGCTTCGCATATAACGCATCCTTTTCAACCATGATTTCAAAAAGCCGTTTATGTCCCATGATAACCGTCTGCAAGACTTCACATTCGTCGAATTCGAAGTGGTTTTGTTTCAGAACCGCCATCCGTTTACCTGGTTCAAGCTCGATCCTTCCGGTGGTGGGGTCTTGGTCTCCTGTGAGGATTTTTAAGAAGGTGGATTTTCCCGCGCCGTTGGCACCGATGACGCCATAACAGTTTCCATTAACAAATTTTACATTGACATCGTCAAATAGGACGCGTTTACCAAATTGCAGGGACAGGTTGTTTACCGAAATCATGTTGGAAAAATTTCGACAAAGATAAGCAAACATTCGGCTCTAAGCCGATTATTTCGCTCAATTTGGAATCAGCGGGTAAGGTAATTCAAATGCCTTGAATAGAGGAAAACGAAAAGACCTGAAATGAGGATGTTCCAAACAAGAATAACGGTTGGAATAGACGATGGAGGCACAAACAAATACAATTGAACAGCCACAAGCAAAGAGTAAACAATGTACAAATGAAAGCCCAATTTCCTTCCCTGCCACATGAAAATGGCGCCTACCAAACCAATCGATAACACAATCAGGGTTGTTAACGTGGCAAAATAAAATTGGGAATTGATGGATTCTGTTATTTGTTGGAGTTTTTCGAACATTTCTGCCATTGAATCCATATTGAGGGACCTCACTTCATCGATTGCTTTGCTCATTTCCACTTTAGCCTCTAAGAGCTGTTCATTGCTCATTGGCCCATTGAACAGGTTGAAAACTTCCGATAGCAATGAAAAACCTGTGGAAATGAACGTCAAAATACAAAGCGTTTTAAGCCGTTTAGGCCTTTCCTCATTCATTCCTTTTTCCGAATTGATTATATCAGACATACTTCCTTCAATTTGTTTTTTGAAAATACAATACTTTCTTGAATCAATGGTGCCATAAGTTCATCCTTTTCAAGAAAAGGAACCGATTTTCTAAAAGCCTCCCTCAACTCTTCTAAGGGAGGAGAACTTTTTTTGTCCTTCCTAAAATCGATGGCTTGAGTTGCGGTAAACAATTCAATGCCCTGAACCGTATATGCATTATCTATGATCCGAAAAAGTTTGGTTGCTGCATTTGCGCCCATGCTAACATGATCTTCCTGACCGTTGGAGGAATCAATGGTATCGATTGAAGCTGGGGTACAAAGTTGTTTGTTTTGACTAACTATGGATGCAGCAGTGTATTGCGCAATCATAAAACCTGAATTAAGCCCTGGAGCATTCACAAGAAAAGGCGGGAGTCCTCGTGTTCCTGAAATCAATTTATACACCCTTCTTTCTGAAATACTGGCAAGTTCTGAAACAGCAATGCTCAAAAAATCCATGGCCAAAGCGAGCGGTTGCCCATGGAAATTACCAGCAGAAATCACTTGATTTTCTTGCTCGAAAAGGGTTGGATTATCAGTCACGGCATTCATTTCTTTTTCCATCACCTGTGCACAGTAATGAATGGCATCGAGGCTGGCCCCGTGAACCTGTGGTATACACCGAAACGAATATGGATCCTGAACGTGTTCTTTTGGTTGTTGGATCATTTCACTGCTTGCTAATAATTTACGGAAATCACCAGCAATACTCATTTGCCCCGTTTGCCTGCGAATAGCATTAACCTTTTCGTCAAAAGGTTCCACGCGACCATCATAGGCCTCGAGCGATAGAGCCGCGACTTTATTCCAGTTTTGACACATTTCCAATCCGTTGGCTACCGCAAAAGTTCCATATGCTGCCATAAATTGAGTCCCATTCAACAAAGCCAGTCCTTCCTTCGCTCCAAGAACCAGAGGTTCCAATTGAAAATGAGTTAGGATTTCTTTTCCTGCCCAACGTTTTCCTTCAAAATCCACATACCCCTGACCTATCAATGGTAAGGATAAATGAGCCAATGGAGCTAAATCTCCAGATGCACCAAGACTACCTTGTTCATAAACCACGGGGTAAATGCCCTTGTTGTAAAAAAAAATGAGCCTTTCTAGGGTTTCAAGTCGAATGCCTGAATACCCATAAGAAAGCGCGAATACTTTCAATAACAGCATTCGTTTTACTATCGTATTAGGAATCACTGCACCTGTACCACATGCATGTGACAACACCAGGTTTCGCTGCAATTGCTCCAATTGATTCTGCGGAATGATGGTATTACAAAGGGACCCAAATCCAGTATTTATACCGTAATACGATTGACCTGCTTCAAGCAATTGTTCGTCAAGAAATGATCGGTTTTGCCTAACGCCGTGCGCTACCTTCTCCGACAATCGAACAGGCTGACCTGACTGAACGAGGTTTTCAAATTCATCTAACGTAACCCATCGATTGCTTATTATGTAATGATTATCCATGATTCGAACTAACTAGACGTTTCAATTCCAACACAATATCATTTAACTTCATCGTGTATTGTTCACCTGAAGCCATGTTTTTCAGTTGTACTTCCTGATTCAGACGTTCAGATTCACCAACGATGAGCACATATGGATACCCCCTTTCATTGGCGTATTTCAACTGCTTCTGCATTTTGACTTTGCTGGGGTAATAATCGCAGGCTATTCCATTTTTTCGAATTTCCATTACCAACCGAAGGCAAGTTACTTGTTCCTCCTCGCCAAAGTTCAGAAGCAATACACTAGGACTTTCGCTTATATCCTTTGGAAAAAGGCCCAGTTCTTCAAGCACATCGTAAATACGGTCTGCTCCAAAGGAAATTCCTATTCCAGAAAGTCCTTTGAGCCCGAACAAACCGGTTAAATCGTCGTAACGACCACCACCGCAAATACTTCCAATAGAGACACCGTTTGCTTTTACTTCAAAGATGGCACCTGTGTAGTAATTCAACCCGCGTGCAAGGGTAATGTCCAACTCAACTGTTCCACTTAAAGGATTAAGGTTGTTTAAACGTTCAAATATAAAGCGTAATTCTTTTACTCCCTCTTTACCTATGTGTGACCCTTCTAAAAAAGAATCTAGCAGACTCAACTTGTCCTCATTGGTTCCGCTGAAGTCCAATATGGGCAATAGTTTACCAATTTCTAGCGCTGAAAATCCTTTTGCTTCCATTTCCTTCACAACACCTTCGCGACCGATCTTATCAAGTTTATCTAAAGCCACAGTAAACGCGACGATTCGGTCCGGAATACCGCATATTTCGGCAATACCTGAAAGCACTTTTCGGTTATTGATTTTAATCGTAAAATCGGGAATTTTCAAGCTTGAGAGTACCTCATCGAAGAGAAGAACAAGGTCGATTTCATGAAGCAAGGAATCACTTCCGACGATATCCGCATCGCACTGATAAAACTCTTGATAACGTCCACGTTGCGGCCGATCTGCTCTCCAAACAGGCTGAATCTGGTAGCGTTTGAATGGAAATGTAAGCTCATGTTGGTGTTGAACCACAAACCTTGCAAGCGGAACGGTCAAATCATAACGCAACGCTTTTTCTGAGACTGAATCCACAAAAACGCGTGCATTTTTTTCCGCTAGGGCATTTACATTGGCTTTAAAAACCTTTTCCCCAGAATTTAAAATACGAAACACCAAGCGATCACCTTCGTCGCCATATTTGCCCAAAAGCGTAGACGACAATTCAAAGGATGGAGTCTCTATCGGTTCGAAGCCGTAATTTTTGAAGGTATGCCGAATGGTATTGAAAATGTAATTTCTCCTGTAAACATCCATTGGCAGCAAATCTCGTGTACCTTTTGGAATGCTGGGTTTTTGAGCCATTTCAATAATTTGAACGCAAAGGTAATAATTCTTAGTTAGCAATGAGGGATTCAACATCAGGCACACCCAACCAGCGCAATACATTTTCACACCAAATGGCTTCTGCTTCCTTTTTTGTGAGAATAGTTGCCTCTACGGCAAAATCAATTACCCTTCCGGGATAGGAACGTGCTACTCCCTCCATCTCTCCTAGTGGATAAGGATCGTCCAATCCTGCGACAATTTGACCTGCTCCCGACCTCGTTTTAAGTAATTGTAGTGTATGCGCATCGTGAACCAAGGTATCAAAGAACAAATTAGGATGCCCTAATGCCTCACGTGGATCTTCGGTCCCTTCGAACAAATCAGGTCGCCCATCATACCCTTGTAGCCTGCGTCCGTAGTTGGCTTGTCCGAGCATACAGCCGTGCGCAAAACAAGTCCGAACATTAGGGAATTTTGTTAAAAAACCTTTCAAAGTGAATAGGTGCAAGGTGTCTGCACTTTGAGCCATCATCCAAACCAGGTGAAATCGCCAATACAGATCTTTCAACTGCACCATTTTTTCTCCATCATAAGGATGAATTTCAACTGCCAAACCATAATGATTTGCTAACTCGAAAATAGGGTAAACACTTTCATCAGCCACACTAACCCACTCTCCCGCATGGTTGATAAAATGGGTCGGTAAACAAAGTAACCGCATATGGCTTTTTTCAACACAGCGTTCGATTTCCGCTAAGGCATCCTCGATATAGCGCGGCTGGACCACAAAACCACACGTGAATTTATCTGGTCGTCGCTCTTGTACACTGGCATTGAAATCGTTCTGCCAACGAATCGCATCCCGGGTTACAAAGCGTTCCCAACCGTTGCAATAGACCTGAGAAAGGTTCAAAAGAACCGCGTGATCGATTTGGTGTTGTTCCATCCAAATCAACTTTTCCTCATAGAAAAAACTGGGGTCCGTAATGGGCCTGCTCCAGTCTTCCTGACGCATAAATTTTTTATTTTCATCAATCCAAAACAATTTTTTTTCCTTCATGAAGGAGGGTATCTCATGAGGTTCTGGGAGCAAATGACCGTGTGCGTTGATTCTTTTCACCGACATGATTGAGGATCTAATATTTTAATAATTTATGAATAACTTCTTCTCTACGATCTTTGGAAAATGCCCGTATATCATATATACCCGAAGCCAGAAATGAAAAATCAAGTTTCAACATTTTTAAAGATTCAATCTCTAAGGTGTAAACCAATCTCCCCGTTTGATCTCTTACGGAAATATAATCTATTTGATGGTTAGCATGGATATTGACTTCTCCGTTTGTTGGATTTGGATAAACTTCTACCTGCATAGCTACTTCTGTCATATCCGCACAACCAACAAGAATGGACTGAACGCTCGATGCTATACAACCTTCTGAAGAAATAACGGCGTAGGTAATATCGAAGCTTCCAAATCCAGCTACTGAAGGGTCAAAGGAGCCATTCGTAACCGCTGTTCCGCTGTAAGTTCCACCTACTGGACTTCCACCTGTTAATTGAAAAGCAGGTGTATTGATACACACATCATTTATTGGAGAAAAAAGTGTTTCCGGAATCGAGAGTGGATTGGCATTGGCGGAGGCAGCTTGACTTACACAGCCATTTTCCTCGATAGTAACGGAATAGGTTCCCGCACTGTTTGTTTGAATAAAAAGCGCTGTATCTCCGGTAGACCATACCGCCAAGCCATTTGAAGTAACTGAAAGTGAGGAAAAGCCACAGGTATCGGAAACGATAATGGTTGGTGTATTGGGCGTGGAAAGTACGCTTAAAAGAAGGCTGGAAACCGCAGAGGCGCCACATGCATTTTCAGCAATTACGCTTATGTCTCCACCTGTTTGTCCGATGTCCAAGGCTATTTGAGTACTTCCCTGACCTGCTGATACGCTCGCGCCCGCTGGAACGGTCCACGTATAACTCGTGGCACCCGGAACAGAGGCGATGCTGTAGACATTTCCTGAACTTCCCGAGCAAACGGTTGATGTTCCCGTTATTATTCCTGGCGTTGCTGGTACAGCATTTAGCGTAATCGCCTGTGAACTTGAGGCAGATGTTCCGCATGAATTTGTCGCCGTGACCGATACATTACCTGCCGTTGAACCAAACGTTACTGTTGCACTTGTTGTGCCCTGGCCAGCGGATATGCTAGCGCCCGATGGAACGGTCCACGTATAACTCGTTGCCCCCGGAACAGAAGCGATGCTGTAGACATTGCCTGAACTTCCCGAGCATACCGTCGATGTTCCCGTTATTATTCCTGGCGTTGATGGTGTGCTATTGATGGTGATTGATTTGGAACTGGCAGCTGAACTTCCACATGCATTGTTAGCGGTGACAGATACGTTACCTGCCGTTGAACCAAACGTTACCGTCGCACCTGTTGTTCCCTGACCTACTGAGACGCTAGCTCCCGCCGGAACGGTCCACGTGTAGCTTGTTGCACCCGCAATTGAAGCGATGCTGTACACATTGCCTGAACTTCCCGAGCATGCGGTGGAAGACCCTGTAATTATGCCCGGTGTCGCTGGTACAGCATTTAGCGTAATGGCCTGTGAACTTGAGGCTGATGTTCCGCATGAATTTGTCGCCGTGACAGATACATTACCTGCCGTTGAACCAAACGTTACTGTTGCACTTGTTGTGCCCTGGCCAGCGGATATGCTAGCGCCCGATGGAACGGCCCACGTGTAACTCGTTGCCCCCAGAACAGAAGCGATACTGTACACATTGCCTGAACTTCCCGAGCATACCGTCGCTATTCCCGTAATTAATCCTGGCGTTGCTGGTACTTGGTTTAGCGTAATGGCCTGTGAACTTGAGGCTGATGTTCCGCATGAATTTGTCGCCGTGACAGATACATTACCTGCTGTTGCACCAAACGTTACCGTTGCAGTTGTCGTTCCCTGGCCTGCTGAAACACTTGCGCCCGCTGGAACGGTCCACGTGTAACTCGTGGCGCCCGGAACAGAAGCGATGCTGTACACATTGCCTGCACTTCCTGAACAAGCGGTTGCTGTTCCCGAAATTATTCCCGGTGTCGCGGGTACTTGGTTTAGCGTAATGGCCTGTGAACTTGAGGCTGATGTTCCGCATGAATTTGTCGCCGTGACCGACACATTACCTGCTGTTGAACCATACGTTACCGTTGCACTTGTCGTTCCCTGGCCAGCGGAAATGCTCGCGCCAGCTGGTACGGTCCACGTGTAACTCGTTGCCCCCGGAACAGAAGCGATGCTGTATACATTGCCTGAACTTCCCGAGCAAACGGTTGATGTTCCCGTTATTATTCCTGGCGTTACTGGTA
Organism: Crocinitomicaceae bacterium; assembly: GCA_044372835.1. Classification (GTDB taxonomy): domain Bacteria; phylum Bacteroidota; class Bacteroidia; order Flavobacteriales_D; family Crocinitomicaceae; genus M0103. The sequence continues at coordinate 11,714 of JBILRE010000027.1, forward strand.
CTATGTTTAGCGTAATCGCCTGTGAACTTGAGGCAGATGTTCCGCACGTATTTGTCGCCGTGACCGATACGTTACCTGCTGTTGAACCAAACGTTACCGTTGCACTTGTCGTTCCCTGGCCAGCGGAAATGCTCGCGCCAGCTGGTACGGTCCACGTGTAACTCGTTGCCCCCGGAACAGAAGCGATGCTGTATACATTGCCTGAACTTCCCGAGCAAACGGTTGATGTTCCCGTAATTATTCCCGGTGTCGCTGGTACAGCATTTAGCGTAATCGCCTGCGAACTTGAGGCAGATGTTCCGCATGAATTTGTCGCCGTGACCGATACATTACCTGCCGTTGAACCAAACGTTACCGTTGCACTTGTTGTGCCCTGGCCAGCAGATACGCTTGCGCCCGCTGGAACGGTCCACGTATAACTCGTTGCGCCCGGAATAGAAGCGATGCTGTAGACATTGCTTGAACTTCCCGAGCAAACGGTTGATGTTCCCGTTATTATTCCTGGCGTTACTGGTACTATGTTTAGCGTAATCGCCTGTGAACTTGAGGCAGATGTTCCGCACGTATTTGTCGCCGTGACCGATACATTACCTGCTGTTGAACCAAACGTTACCGTTGCACTTGTCGTTCCCTGGCCTGCTGAAACACTCGCGCCAACTGGTACGGTCCACGTATAACTCGTTGCCCCCGGAACAGAAGCGATGCTGTATACATTGCCTACACTTCCTGAGCAAACGCTGGTGGTGCCCGAAATCGCTCCAGGAGTTGATGGTAATGTGCAGTTATTCACAATAACAACCCCATAATCTTCTACCTGGCCATAATTCATTGGATTCTTACATGGTTGGGCAGATGCAGTACTACTAAAATCGGAAATAACCCGCATTCGCAACATGGTATTTTGAACGGCTGTTCCCGGAACAGTGAACGAAGACGTTACTGCCCCCAGTTGATTATCAAGGGAGAACACTGTTTCAGTGGCAGTTTGAAATATATTGTCATTGTTGTAATCAATGTACACCCTTGTCCATTGGGAATTAACGGTTCCCACACCAACGGTGATGGTATACGGCGAATTAACAACCAATTGCGTATTATCGGTGCATACATAGTTTTGGTAAACGTTATCGGTGTTAAGTGTCGATTTAGAAATGCTGTTTAATTTAACCATTGTGATACCAATCTGATTACCAGTGGTTGGAAGATTGGCTCTTGAGGTAGGTACACAAACGGTTCCAGGTGACGCAAAAACGTGAATATAGGCTGATTTAGTCATCGTTGTGCCGGTACCCAAACCGTTTGAGGCAACAAGGGTAACGGCATAAACTCCGGGGGTTGTATAGGTTATCACCGGATTTTGTAGGGTGGAAGTAGCTGGAGTTCCTCCGTTGTACGTCCAACTCCACGCGTTTGGAGACAGCAACGATTCATCTGAAAAGGTAACTGTCGAACCAGCACAAATTAACGTATCCGCCGAAAATTCTGAAAGTGGTGGACCCGTAACAACAAACGTCAAAGCATTGGAAATAGCAGGTGAGCCTATGACACCAGAAAGATTGGATACCATTTGACACGTTACGACATCGCCATTAAGCAAGGTGTTTGTAATTAAAGTAGGCGATGTTTGCCCAGAGACAATCGCTCCATTCACATACCAACTATAACTAGGTGAAGTACCTCCATTACTCGGAGTTGCGGTTAGCGTCACATTTGTCCCATATGAAATGGTCGTTGAAGGCGAAGCAACGATGCTTACACCTGCCACCTTGTTGGAAATAAATACACCAAAGTCATGGCATTGACCTCGAGTGGTTGTAATACAAGGTGTGGTAATCGGTTCCGTATCCCTAGCACTTAATACCCGCATTTTCAACAAGGAATTCAAAGAGGGATTTCCTGGCGTAGTAAAGTTTGCAGTTAAAAGGTTTCCACTTCCGGCCACCGCATTCCAAGCTGAAATTTCCTCCCCCGCATCAATAAAATCTCCATCGTTGTTGTAATCGATGTAGGCCTTAAAGTTCTCAGAAAGATTTACGTTTGAGGTTCCCTTCAACGAAATTTGATAGGTGGTAGAAGGCTTTAAAACTGTACTTTGGGTGCAACTTAGGTTCGCGTATCCAGAGGTTGTTAATCCAGAGACATTATCTTCGTTAGTGCTTCCTGAATAATGGTGCAATGAATTGAGGTGCACTTGAAAAATCCCGTAAGTTAGGGTCGAAATTGAGGTTGAAATTGGATTACAAGTGGTAGCCACAGAAGGGCTAGTAATCACTATAAAACCTTGCTCGGTGAGCGTTGATGTTCCGTTGGCATTTGTAATGGTCAGCGTTACGTCGTATGTTCCAGGAACGGTGAACGTAATCCGTGGATTTTGAAGGGTGGAATTAATCGATGTACCAAGGTTATTATTAAACGTCCAATTGAATGTAATTCCCGACCAAAATGTAGTATCCATAAAGGTATTCGGAATACAAGAAGAATGGTCATAGAACTGAATGGATGTTCCTGCACATGCAAGCGAAGTGGACGAAACGAAATCGACTGTTGCGGTGCCGGGAGGAACGAGAGAAAGGTTTCCGTTTGCCGCCAGAAAGGATGCTCGAGACCCTGTAAGTGCTGATGTTGCGCGAGTTTTCTGCCCTGCTGTAAATTCGCTCTGGCATATATCCGAGGCATAGTCCATGTAATTATGGATAAAAAGATTGGAGGAACTTCCACCGTCGCAGGCGTTAGAACCTACCACACAATCGCTTGCGCTTCTTATATGTGGTGGGGTATCACACACCAGATCACCCTGAAGGTTACAAGTCGTATTTTGTGGACAGGTAGTACCACCATTATCACCCTCAAAAGTATGATATAAATTCAGTGCATGTCCCAATTCATGCGCTGTGGTGGAACTTGCCGGGTTTTTGAAGTTACTCGCCATAATGACAGCTCCATCAATATTGGAACCGTGGGAGGAGGCAAAAAAAGCATATCCTTGAACGCCCGCTCCCCCATTGTTATTATCTATCTCTGAAACAAGCCAAATGTTGTAAAACTTGGTTTGATCCCAAACGCTATAGGTTTTAAGCAAACTATCAGAAATTCCGGCTACATCGTAAAACACGCCAGATGCCGCATAGGTTGGATTTCCGGCTAGGTTGTAGCGGACAATCCCATTCGTACAATTGCCATTTGGATCACGGACAGCAAGCGAAAACTCTATTTTCATATCGACACCGTTTCCAAAACCTTGCGTTCCGGATGCTTTTCGAAAACGGTTATTCAATTCTCGGATTGCCTGTCGAATTTGCTCGTCTGTAATTTGGGTCAGTGAGGTACCATCGTTCATGACATGCACCACTACCGGAATCCTATAATCTCCTTGACCAACCTTGTTAATTGGTCCGTTTTTACTTGTTTTCTTGTTAAACTCAAGTGTTTTTCGCGCATACACTGAATCAACCTGCATGCGTTTTGCGTGCAAATGATCGAACCCACAAGGATTGTGTGGTGCATTCAGTTGGTTCTTGGGTGATTTTGCAGCCTGTTGCTGAGAAAAAACAAGAAAACCATTAGTAAAAAGAAAAGTAAATAGGAGAATGGTTTTGGATGCATTCATGAGCAAATAGTTCATTTGACCACGAAAGTAAACCAAACCTTAAGGTTTTCAAAATATTAAAGATCTGAATCCTAGGAAAAAAGAGATTCAACAAACTGTTTTTTGTCGAAAGCCTGTAAATCGTCTATTCCCTCACCAACACCGATATATTTAACCGGGATTTTCATTTGATCGGAGATACCAATTACCACACCTCCTTTTGCTGTTCCATCCAGTTTGGTAATGGCTAATGCGTTAATTTCTGTGGCCAACGAAAATTGTTTTGCTTGCTCGTAGGCGTTTTGTCCGGTAGAACCATCTAAAACCAACAAAATTTCATGAGGTGCACCTGGTATAACTTTTTCCATTACACGTTTGATCTTGCTTAGTTCATTCATTAGGTTGACCTTGTTGTGAAGTCGGCCTGCGGTATCGATTATGGCTACATCAGCTTGCTGGGCTTTGGCCGATTGAAGCGTATCAAAAGCGACTGAAGCTGGATCGGCACCCATTCCCTGCTGTACGATTGGCACTCCCACCCTTTCTGACCATATAATGAGTTGATCTACCGCGGCGGCACGAAACGTATCTGCGGCCCCCAATACCACCTTCTTTCCTGAGAGTTTAATCCGATTAGATAATTTGCCAATAGTGGTTGTTTTACCTACTCCATTCACTCCGACAACCATGACAACATAAGGATTTCCATCCACCTTCGCGTAATTGAAGTCAATGGCTTGTCCGCTGTTGTTTTCTTCAAGCAAGGCTCCTATTTCCTCACGAAGGATAGCATTCAACTCATCGGTACTCATTACCTTATCTTTGGCTACACGTTGTTCAATACGCTCGATAATTTTAAGCGTGGTTTGCACCCCAACATCCGAGGAAATAAGCACCTCTTCTAGATTGTCTAAAACTTCTGCATCTACTTTTGACTTTCCGACAACCGTTCGTGCCAATTTGGAAAAAAAACTTTCTTTTGTTTTTTCGAGGCCTTTATCAAGGCTATCCTTATTGCCCTTTGAAAATAATCCAAACAATCCCATGGGTTAAAATAGAAAAAGCTTCCCAAAAGAAGGAAGCTTGGTATTGAAAAATGCGTTTATCTTATTTTTTATTGAAAAAATCTTTCACTTTATCGTTGTGAACGATTTCCTCACGGAATGTATAGGAGCCCGACTTATCCGACTTTACCATCTTGATTACACGGGTATGCTCTTTACCTCCTCCTTTTTGCAATGATGCTACAACCTTCTTTGCCATGATAAAACTTATTTAATCTCTTTATGAATTGTGTAACGCTTTAGTATCGGATTGAACTTTTTAATCTCCATTCTATCCGGCGTATTCTTTCTGTTTTTGGTGGTAATGTATCGAGAAGTACCAGCTACACCTGAATTCTTGTGCTCTGTGCATTCCAAAATTACCTGAATCCTATTGCCTTTTGCTTTTTTAGCCATGATGCAATGTTTTTATCTTTAGATGAACGTTTATTTTAAATAACCTTTAGCCTTCGCTTCTTTAATGCAAGCAGTGATGCCTTTCTTATCAATCGTTCGCAACGCAGAAGCAGATATTTTCAGTGTGATGTAACGATCCTCTTCAGGAAGAAAGAACTTTTTAGTAATTAAATTCGGGTAAAACTTTCGTTTTGTTTTGCGGTTAGAGTGAGATACGTTGTTACCAACCATTACTCCTTTACCTGTAAGCTGACATACTCGTGACATCTTGAAAAATATTAGTGTCTTTACAATTTGGGGTGCAAAGAAAACATTTTTTTACGAAACGAACAAGACATTTATCAAAATTAATCGGAAGTAAGTCCAAGGATTGAACACCTCAAGGCATTCAGTGCAGACAGAATCGTCATTTGAATGTTTCGTTCCCTGTTATCGCCAAATCTAAAGGACCAAACGTTCACCTCTTTTTCTGATGCTACACCGATGAAAATGGTGCCAATAGGTGTCTCTTCTGTCCCTCCAGTTGGTCCTGCTACTCCCGTGGTAGAAACACACCAATCTACACCTAATTGCTCGAGACCATGCACGGCCATGGCTTTTGCAATTTCGCGGCTAACCGCTCCATAGTGATGTAAATCTTCCATTGGGATTCCCAGCAAGGCATGTTTCTGTTGATTGCTGTAAGTGGTCAATGCCCCTTCAAAATAGGCTGAAGCACCAAATACAGAAGTGATTTCAGCAGCCAAACCTCCACCTGTACAACTTTCAACTGTCCCGAGCGTTTTACCACTTTGTCTTAAAATACTGCCAATTACTTCTTTCAGCGTTACCTCATCGCGGCCATAACAATAACGCGGAAGGTTGTTTTCCAATTGATCGAAAAGCGAATCTATTTCAGCTGCCCGGGATTTTCCCTCTCGAGAGGTCAATCTTAACTTTACCTGTCCAGGAGATGGAAGATAAGCCAAGCCCAACCCGGAGGCACGCACATGGTCCTCCCAAGACTTGATTTTCTCCGCGAGGAACGACTCCCCTATTCCCTGCGTCATAATGGTACGATGGTAAAGGGATTGTAGTTGAAATTTTTCCTCTAAACTAGGAAATACTTCGTCCAGCATTATGGCCTTCATTTCATAGGGAACACCGGGCATACTTACCACAATAGTTCCATTTTTTTCAAACCACATCCCTGCTGCCGTGCCATTTGGATTCGGCAAAATGGTACAACTTTCTGGCAAATCGGCTTGTTGGGTATTCGCCTCCAACATAGGCCTGTTTCGAGCTGTGAAAAAGGACTCTATTTGCCGTAGAGTTGGTTCATGTCGCACCAACTTCGTTTCAAAATAATCGACAAGGGTATGCTTCGTTAAATCGTCTTTGGTAGGACCCAAGCCGCCCGTTATCAACACCAAATCGGCGTTTTCAATGCTAGCGTTAAGCTCGGTTTTAATTTCATCTTCGTCATCTGAAATGGCAACCACCCGTTCTACTCGTATCCCTCTGCGAGAACATTCTTGCCCCAGCCACGCGGCATTGGTATTGACTGTCTGGCCAATCAATAATTCATCACCGATGGAAATAAAGATGGCTTTCATACCTTGGATTTAACAAAACGTGCAACGGACTCAATATGCCCCGTATGTGGAAATTGATCAACCAAGGACCATTTTTCCAGCTGGTAACCGTGCATCAATAAAGTCTGCGCATCTCGTGCCTGAGTAGAAGGATTACACGAAATGTAAACGATTGCATTTGCATCCAGCTCAATCACTTTCAATAAGGTTTTCGGAGCAATTCCGGCCCTCGGAGGATCGAGCACGACGGTATTTATCCGTCCATTATATTCAGGATGTGCTTTTAAGAACTTCCCTGCATCCGCGGCGTAAAATTGCAGGTTATCAAGCGCATTTCGTTCGGCATTTCTTTTTGCATCGTGAATGGCTTGTTCTACGATATCGACCCCAACGATTTCCAATCCATTATGTCGCTGCGCCATCAATTGGGCAATGGTTCCTGTTCCACAGAACATATCCATAAAAACACCCGTGAGCTGATCGTTTTGAAACACATAATCAAGGGCCTTGGTGTATAAGCGTTCGGCACATTGCGGATTGGTCTGAAAAAAACTCTCCATTGAAATCTCGAATTCTAACCCTAGAATGCGTTCAACAATGGTCCAATCTCCAACGAGTAATTGCGATGAACCGTTTTCAATCTTGGCACGATCAGCCACATTGTCGTTAATGGTATGAATCAGTCCTGCAAGCCGTTTTCCAAAAAGACCCTTCATCAGCTCAACAAAATCCTTGGGGTTAAACCGTTCTAATCCCTCTGAGGAAGTCACTAAATTGAATAATAATTGATCCTGACTAAAGGATTTTCTCACGACCAAATGCCTAAAAAACCCATGTTTACCGGGCGCATGCCAAGCGGGGAGTTGTTGGTTGTGCAACGCTTCGCGAATGGTACAAATGTGCATTTCAACCTGTTGATCGAATAAACCACTTGGGGCATTCAAATCTTCGACTTTCCACCAGGTACCGCGGCGTTTAAATCCAAGAGAAAACACATCATCTACTGTTTCCCCTGTTTCCGGCCGAAAGGCAATGGAAGAGAAACTGTACTCCATTTTATTCCGGTAAAAAAAATCGAGTGGGGAATGAATGTACTCCTCAAATCGCGAGGCAATGTCTTGCATTCCAGAAATCCTGCGAAAAGTTTCGATGGTCGATTGTGTTTTGTATTCGCGCTGAATCTCAAGTGGAACATAAATATACGGTCCTCCTGAAATCTCCTGAAAGTGATTCAATTCTTCCATAGGGGAACGCTGCAACACTTCAATGAGCTTTGCTTCTGCATGTCGCTTTCGTTTTACATCGATTTTTGCCATTACGCGCTGACCAGGGAACGCATTATCAACGAATACTATAAATCCATCGGCCTCTTTGATACGGGCAATTCCTTTGCCTCCAAACGCATAATCTTCGATTTCTAACTCGACTATTTGACCGCGCTGAAACATGCTTCCTACTTTTTAGGATTCAGAAGATTGCCTAATCATTCCTCTAATCACTCCCCTTTCAGAGGATTCGATAAAGCTCAATATCAAAGAGCGCAAAGAAGAATCAGGAATTTGTTCCCGAATCGCTTCAATGCCCTTACTAATATTGTTGTTTTGCACATACAAAATGCGGTAAATATCTTCTATTTCCCTCACCTCCGTATCTGAATAACCTCTTCTTCGTAGTCCGATTGAGTTGACTCCTGCAAAGGCAAGAGGTTCCAATGCTGCTTTCACAAAGGGAGGGATATCTTTTCTTATGAGCGAGGCGCCTGCCACAAAGGTATGTGCACCAATGTGCGCAAACTGTTGTGCGGCAACTTTTCCCTCGAGAATAGCGTGGTCTTCTATGGTAACATGTCCAGAAAGGCCAACATAGCTAGCCAAGATAACATGGTTGCCGATTTGACAATCGTGCGCTACATGAACGTATGTCATCAACAAACAATGATCGCCAATTACTGTCTTCCATTTGTCTTTTGTACCTCGGTGAATCGTAACACATTCACGAATCCTGGTGTAATTGCCAATTTCAACTGTTGTGTATTCACCATCGAATTTCAAGTCTTGTGGAATTACACCAATCGCAGCACCGGGGAAGATTTCACAATGTTCGCCAATTCTCGTTCCGGGGTAAATCGTAACATTAGGATGTATTTTCGTATTTGAACCGATTACCACATCGTCATAAATGGTGGAGAACGCTTCGATGGTGACATTCTCTCCAATGGTTGCCCCTTCAGAGACGTGCGCGAGGTGACTGATCATTATACTTTGTCTTTAATTACTTGAGCGAGCATTTCGGCTTGCATAACCGGTTTTCCATTCACGTAAGCTGTTCCGCCCATTTCAACGAGTCCACGACGTATTGGTGAAATTAGCTGCAATTCAAACACAATGGTATCGCCAGGCACAACCTTTTGCTTGAATTTTACCTTATCAATTTTCATGAAGTAGGTGGAATACAAGTGTGGGTCTTCGACTTTACTCAAGGCAAAAATTCCGCCGACTTGTGCCATTGCCTCTATTTGCAATACGCCTGGAAAAACAGGGTTTCCTGGAAAATGACCTGTGAATATCGGCTCATTCATGGTAACGTTTTTTACGCCCACTATAGATTCATGGCCAATTTCGATGATTTTATCTACCATTAAAAAAGGGAACCGATGGGGTAACATGCGTTCGATGTCTTGGATATTATAAACGGGCGCGCCTGTGAGGTCGAAATATTTGCCTTTTTTCTCTTGTTTTTTTATTTGTTCCTTAAGCACTTTGGCGAAACGTACGTTTCCAGAATGACCTGGTCGAGCTGCAAGAATGTGCGCCTTAATCGGTCGTCCCACCAACGCCAAATCTCCAACAATATCAAGTAGCTTATGTCGAGCCGGTTCGTTTTCAAACTTCAGTTTGGTACTGTTTAATACGCCAATCCCATCAATGGATATCTTTAAATCTTCCTTACCAAGCAATTTTGCCAATCGATCAAGTTCTTCCTGACTGACATCGATGCGGTCAACCAAGACGATGGCATTGTCTAAGTCACCTCCCTTGATGAGGTTATTTGTTGCCAAAAACTCCAATTCTCTCAGGAAAACAAAGGTCCGGCAAGCTGCAATTTGTTCTTTAAAATCATGAATCTGGTACATCATGGCATGTTGCGTACCCAAAACGGGAGACTGGTAATCTACCATAACGGTTACCCGATAATTTTTATCCGGAATCGCTAAAAATTCAATCCCTTTATCCAAGTCCTCCCATGGAATATTTTCATCAAGCTCAAAATAGATTCGTTCCGCATTCTGCTCTTGATAACCAGTTTTTTCGATGGCAAGTACAAAAGGGAGCGAACTTCCATCCATGATGGGCACTTCTGGTCCATCCAATTGGATTAGGGCATTGTCTACTTGACAACCATAAAGTGCAGCAAGAACATGTTCCGTGGTATGAACCCTCGCGCCATGTTGCTCAAGTGTTGTTCCTCTTTCTGTTGAAACAACCAAATCCGCATCGGCTTTTATGATTGGTTGACCATCGAGGTCAAGGCGTTGAAATTTATATCCGTGTCCTGCTGGTGCTGGGCAAATCGTTAAATTCACCTTTTCCCCCGTGTGGAGTCCAACCCCTTGCAGGTGTATATTCGATTGAATCGTGCGTTGATTCTCAGTCATAAAGCCTAATTGTTGGTATTGATTCGTTTTTCCAATTCCTGTAACCTTCTAAGTATCTGTGGCAATTTGCGAAAGCCAAAGTGCGCGCGTTTAAACTCTTCGATTGGAATTCCTGGAGTCCCCATGAGTGTTTCAGGTTTACGTACGTTGGAAGGAACACCCGTTTGTGCCACGATTTTAACCTGATCGGCAATC
>JBILRE010000004.1:0-212816 GCA_044372835.1 Crocinitomicaceae bacterium
TGCTCCAATCAAATGTATATGGCGATGTTCCTCCACTTACGGTAAGGTTGATCGAACCGGTACTTGCACCGTTACATAAAACCATGGTGGGAACAGCATTTAACGATACAGGTGCAGCTGGCTGAGTGATAGTAGCTGAAAGATTTGCCGTGCAACCATTAACGTCATTTACCACCACATTATAAATACCTGCAGTTAATGCACTTAGATCCTCAGGATCATTGAAGTCGCCGGTTCCATCATTGCTCCAATCGAAGGTAAATGGAAATGTTCCATTATTTACCGTTAGGTTTATTGAGCCCGTATTCGCTCCATTACATAGATTTCCTGTGTTAGCTGATGTCAGGGTTGGAACAGGGGAAACAATAATAGGAATACTGCTACTGGCCGTACAACCATTGTTCGATGTAACCGTAAGGGTTGCAACGTAATTACCTGGGGTAGAATACGTGTGTATTGGATTTAGGAATGTTCCGGTTGTATTGGAAACACCGTTGATAACTCCCGAAGAATTTGGTGTCGAAATTCCATCGCCAAAATTCCATTGAAACGAGTTGATAGTTCCGGGAGGGGGAATGGAGGATAAATTGGAAAATGTTGTTGGCGAATTTATACATACACTTGAATCTGAAATGGAAAAATTCGCTGTAGGACCAGGGAATATTCCTATATTCACGTTTAACGTTACAGAACAAGCGGGACCTTGAGGAGGGGTTAGTAAACAACTGTAATTTCCATCGCTATTCACAATTATGCTCTGGGTAGATTCACCTGTCGACCAATCATATGTACCAACACCGCTAGGTGCCGTAATGGTAGTTGTTGAACCCGGACATATTATATCAGGACTTGCAATTAATTCTTGAAAGACGCAGGAAGCATCAATATAGGCATAACCATAATGACCAGTTAATGAACAATCTCCTGTAGTAAACTGAACGGTTACATTTTGACCTACATAAGCAGAGAGATTGGTAAAAACAGATGTCCAATTTCTATATAAAATGGTTTCACCACCAACAACAACGGATTGGTACTCATTCGCATTCGACGCGTCGGCATAAACGGAATATTCTCCACACCCTATAGAGTTTCCATTTTGATCAAGAACTCTGACAGTGAAATAAGGTCTCTGGTTTGGTGTATGGTCATCAGGTGATTGAAAAACCACTGCATAACTATACGTAAAATACATGTTCGTCGGATCTACAAGAAACGTCTGTGACATCCGGGCCGCTCTAGCTCCAGTTGTGACTCCATCTCCTAATCGAACGGAAAAATTGCCTCCCGCTGGATTTACGCGTGGGATTCCAACAACTGGGTCAACACCATTATTAAATAGAAAGTGCTGGTTATTAGGCGCAACATTCACTGGATTGGAAAAGTTGTAAAGCGTGGCAGCTGTTCTACTTCCTCTTTGCAAGGTCCAACCATTAAAGTTTCCTTGCTCAAAATCCATATTCACACAAGGTCCATTCAAAATCTTTACTGTCGGTAAGGGGGGAGAATCTTCGATTATCGGAATTACTTTAACCTTTTCAGTTAATGCTTTAACGAATTCTTGGTGTATCTCATTTATTTCATCATTAGATACATTTCCCCCTTCTTCAATTAGTTTCTTGATTTTAGCTTGAAAAATCATGAATTCCTGATCTACCGTTATTCGAATTTCGGACTCTGCATCATAACGACTATTTAAATGCAAAGATTCAATAATCCCATCAAGAGGAAACCTGGACAACACCACATCCGTAACGGCGTGATTTGATTCAATTTGCCCAAAAGATTGAACCGCAAGTAAACTTAAAATGAGTGAAAATAATAATTTTTTAAATCTAGAGATTTGACTTATACAGAAAGCTAATAACCATTCCTTTATAATTATCAGGTTCATAGATTTTCTTGTTAACGAATTAAAGAATACACTAATCATCAAACGAACTTTTCAACACAAGGTTGCCTTTATCCACAAAGTTAGGTGAAAAAAACAATGAGATATTGATTAATTTCTCCATAACACATACAAATTCAGACTACCGGCTACCATCAGCCATGCCAAATAGGGCAATGCCCAAACATTCGTAAGCAGGTTTCTTTTGGGTAAAATCATAAGGTAGATGATGCTTGTAAATAGCATCAACAAAAGAATCATGGCTGCTTCCACCTGATGCCATCGAAAAAAAACCGGATTCCACAGCACGTTAAACAACCATTGTGCTCCAAAAGTTACATACAGGGTTGTATGATTTTCAATGGCTATGGTTTTGCGCCACATAAACAGCGTAAAGGTAGTCATCACCAACATCCATGCAACACCGAAGACCCATCCTGGAGGAGTCCATGGCGCCTTATTCAATTGCTGGTACCACTCGTTATCGGAAGGGTTGCCGCCCATCAAAAAACTTCCGACAGCCAATGCACCAACATTCAGCACCGCATATGTAAAAAGTGGTTTCAATTATTCTATAACCAATTTTTTACGAATCCATTTTCCACTGCTATCCGAAAAAGTCAATACGTAGGTTCCTTTACTTAGGTTTTCGACGCTCCAGGAATGATGACCTGACTCGCCTTCGTATATGGATTGAGTTCTGCCCATTACGTCAGTGATTCGAATTAAAATTGTCTGTCCGGTTGGCCATTTGATGGCAATGCTTGAGGATGCCGGGTTTGGATAAACAGAAATAGTTGCATCGTTCTCATATTCAATAATTCCTGAACCGGTACAAAAATCAATAAGGGTATTACCGGAACAAGTTGAATAAGGATAAAGAGTGGCTGTTTGGGCAGGATTATTCGGCAATTGTAAAGGAGCAGCGTTGCAATTAAGGCGCTCAACCAAATAATCTCGAACAAAGTTCACGGTAGTGTCCATGTAGGCGAGGGCAACCCCTGAAGCCCCCAAATAAGGCACATGTCCTGCACCGAGAAAGGTGTAAAAACTACTCGGAACACCAACCGCTTGAGCGCGTTCATGAAGCATTCTGCTTCCATCCAAGTACATCAATGGAACACCCGGATTTACAACCCCACGGTTATATTTTACGGTTCCATCTGTAGTGCCGTGCATAGAACACAATGGTAGATCTCCTGCTTCCAACCATCCATATCGGGCCAGGGCCCCACAAAGGTTGATAACACCATTCACTTTGGAGGAATAACATGGATTTCCACTGTTTCCTTCGATGCCACCCAGCGCTTCGTAGTTGGAGGCTGGAACATAGGGGTCTATTTCACAAGAACGATCCAAATAGGCAAGATGCAAACTGGTTATAGCTCCCGCACTTGATCCGCCTACAAAAATATTATTCGTGTCAATTCGGTAAGCATTCGTTCCATCCGCACGGTCCTTGTAAAAATACCTCACAGATGCTCGAAGGTCTTGCACGGCTCTTACCACAGCTTTCACAGCATTTGCACTGTCAATGGGGAAAAAACCGGTTCGGTAATCAATTGAGGCGCACACATACCCTTTTTTAGCAAACGCATTGGATAATGCCACCATGTCGCCATCGGTTTTTGTTCCACCTAAAAAACTTCCACCATGAACCCACACAATCAAGGGGCGTTCTGCTTCCGTATCACCAGTGGGTTCGTAAAAGTCCAATTTGAGTGCTGTATTGGTGTTCGCAAAATTCAAATTGGAACCGTAGGTGATATTTGAAGTCACGGTAACATTAGAAAAAACATCTGTAGCGTAACGCCCTGAGGCGCATGGGTCTTGGGCATAAGTCATCATTAATGAAGACAAACCAATTAAAAAAAATAAACATTGTTTCATAAGTACTTGGATTTATTAAGGGTATATAGTCGATCGGTAGTTATTGGCATCGATTAAGGGCACCTTGGCCGCGTATTTAGTATTAACTGCTTTCAAAAACTCATTCGCAAGAAGTGCATTTCCTTTGGGGGTAAAATGAACGCCATCTAACGAAACCACCCCTCCAGAAACGAATTTAAGGCTACAAGAAACACCGTTATAAACGATACCTGATTTCAGTTTTTCCATCCAAGTATGCACATCTACGAAAGCCAAGCTTTTTTGGTTTGCTTTTGACATCAAAATGGTATTATAGGCATAAATTGCATTTCGAATTTCAGTCAACTCAGCGCTTGTAAGCACAAATTCATCCCGAAATGGAAATACCGAACCCATTTGATAGCATTTGACAGAATCCAAGGGTACTGATAGCAATACCAACTCTCCCGGTTGCATGAACCGTACACCGAAAGTACCTGCACTGGGATCTTGAATTACAAAAGGGTTGGATCCTACTTGAAAGTATAAACCAATCGGATTATAAATTTGGTTCAATGAAGCAGCTTTTTCCTCGTTAAGATTTAAACCATTGTAAGGAATGGTGGTGAAAAAAGGCAAAGCGGTTACATCAGGAATATTAGCCACCACCCCTTTTGCTCCGCTTGATGTCAATTGATCAATCGCACTTGAAATACTCCCCTCAAATCCGACTCCATCCGCACCTAACTCAGGGGTGAGGGTGCCTTGACTAGCTCCCTTTTTAGCATAGCGAAGCACCTCATCCACACCAACAAAAAAGGAAAAAAAAGTGGGTTGCATTTGCATCGCTGAACCCAAAACACTGTTGGCCGCAGCTGGATTAGACATCCGTGCATAATAGGCATTGCTTTGTGCCAAATTCGCGTTGGAAAGTTGCGTAGATTCCAATAACGGAACACCCCAATTATGAATTCCTAATCCGAAAACAGTTGAATTGAATATACCTAATTCACCGACACTGGCCGCACGAACGGGTGAAAGGGAAGAAATACCGAGGCAGTCTGTTTTATATCCTAACTTCAAACGCGAAAGCCCATCGGCATTGCAGCCAATGAACCAACTATCGATAATAGGTTGATTGAAAGAACCTCCTCCCACCTTCTGAAGTTGCATGCTGATTAGGTTTCCCAATGAATAATCCTGCCCCTCACCGTACAAAGCATCGTCCATGTATCCTGCAGTCATTCCACCACCTATGGCAATAAATGTGGACGGGTCAATTTCCCCAGAATTCCATTGATCTTTGGTTTCTTTGGGCTTGCAAGCAGTTAAAAGAAGTAGAAAAATTCCTATGAAGCGGGCGATTTTCATTTTCCGAATGTATAGATTAACGAAAAACCTGGAGCAATTGCATTGGCTCGAAACGTTCCGCTAAGTGCTGTTTCGAGGTTGGTATCTGTCCTATTAACATGTGCATACAAAAGAGATAAATCCAACGAAAAATGTTGACCGAAAAACAGGGAACAACCAGCCGTATAATTCATTCGGTTTGCATCGGGAGTTTCAGGGGTTAAATAACCATCCTGTACCGGTGAAATCCCGTAAGCCAAGCCAGCCCTAACCGTACAAAAGGAATTAATTCTGTATTGCATTCCTCCCCTAAAAGCGCAACTGTTTTTATACATTCTTGCTGAGCGGGTATCTAACAACGATGCGGTATTCTGGGCATAATCAAAACCTAAGGTGTCGTAGGCTTTCCAACCAATCCAATTCACATCCAGTGCAAATTTCCACTGGTCATTTATGGCATAGGACAAACCGATAGTTGCTACCTGCGGCAAGGGCAAGGAGGATGAGAAGGTACCATCCGGGAAGTTGGCTTCGAGTGAAACAGGCACCGTAAAATCTGCAATACCCTCCTTCACCTCGACATTGATTTGAGATCGGTAGTTGAACCCCAAACTGAATTTTTCATTCGCTTGCCAATGGACACCGATATTGTACCCCAAACCTTTAGCTTTACCTGTCAATTCAGCTAGGCCATCGCTATATGAAGAATCCGAAACGGGAATGTTCTTTTTCAAACTTACCCCACCACTGGCGAAAACGAATCCAGCACCCAAGGATACATTTTTACTGATGCGATAAGAAACCGTCGGTTGAAAATAAATCGCCCGCAACTGCAATCTCAGCATGGTGTACCGACCGCTCCAGCCATCTTCCCAAGAAATGGTACTTCCGAAAGGGGTATATACTCCGAAACCAATACCAAGTGGACTTAAAGAATCTTTTTTGTAGGTCGCATAACCAGAAAAAGGTGTTCCTACAGGGGAGTTGGTTCGGCCAATTCCCTCTCCATCGGTCTCTTCGAACAACACAGAAGAGAAAACAGGTGTCATTGCAAGATTTACCTCGCTTTTAGATAAAAACGATATACCTGCTGGATTGAAAAAAACGGTTGAAGCATCCTGAATAAGCGCTGAACCCGCACTTCCCATTCCTTGTTGTTTTTGTCCTTGAAAATTTACTTGAAAACCTTGCGCGAAACCAGACGAAGCAACTCCGGTAATACATATTAGTAGCAGCGCAACATGCTTCATGGTTATCTTCAAATCGTTCAAAATCAAAACGAAGATAATGCATTTGTATGGAAAAAAGGCACTAGAACCCTAAAGATTCAAGTTTGCAGATTTCTTGGCGTATGAAACAATGGCCTGTTTAACAGCAGGTGTCAATTTTTGATACCCAGCTTTAATTAGTTTGGCGTCCTCCTTGATTTTAGTGTAATACTTAAGCATCTTTGGGGCATTTTCCTGGACAATCAAGCGAAGAAAACGGTATTCTACATTTTTGGTGTTAGTTGCAATGACCCCTTCGAGCATTTTTTGACCTGATTTAAAGCTCGATAACTTCTCTTTGGGTGTTTTTTTAAATGCCGATGACCGCATCTTGATTGCTCCCAAATAGGCCTTTTGATCGGTGTTTACAGTCGCGTTTTGCACCTTACTCAACATGGAACTCATTGTGGTCTGGTCGTTTCCCGCAATCGCTTCGAAATAATCGGCCTTTGAGAAGGTAGAAGCGAATAAGAGTAGAACTGAAATAATCAAATTCATGGTATAAATTTCCCGTTTAACAATGCAAAACCTCCTTTTGTTCAATAAAACAAGCTTGATTGCTTTGTGTCTATTTGACCCATTATCCTTATATTGTGACCATTAACAAAATGGCCGGTTTTCTGATATGGCATCGTATCGCTACCTATTTCTTTTTTTTACGCTTCTCCCATTATCGTTCCAGTCAATGGCACAAACCTATGTTTTTGCTCAACTGAATGGCTCTCCTAACATGAACACCTCTGGTTGGAATTTAACTGGAAATGCTTTTGCAGGAGACACTCCCGGAGACGCCGATTTTTTCGGTGACGAGTTGGTTCTGACCAACAATACTACCTGGCAAAGCGGGGCCGTTTTTTACAGCAGTCCCATCAATCCTCAAATATGTTCTAAATGGACTGTAGAATTTGATTTTCGAATTTTTGACGGAAACGGGGCGGATGGACTGGCATTTTGTTTTTTATCAAACCCTCCAACTGGTTTTGTAAACGGCGGTGGAATGGGTATTCCAGCAGGAGCCAACGGATTAAAAATAGGTTTTGACACCTACAACAATTGTGGCGGACCCAATCCGGAACTTCAGATTTTTTCTGGGGTTGGATATGACGAATGTATTGCTGGAATAGTTAAATTAGAAAATACAACGGGAAACTTAAACCTTGTACGAAACGCCACCTACCAACAAGCGCGCATCACCTACAACAATGGGGTGATTGAGCTTTTAATCAATAATGTACTCTACTTAACGGCCAATTTCACCATTAATTTCTCGGGTTACATGGGATTTACGGCCTCTACCGGTTCTCTTTATGATCGACATTCAATTCGAAATGTGGTTATTTACACTGAACAAGCTACATCAGATGCTGGTCCAAATGTGGCGATTTGTTCAGGTGAGAGTATTGGTATTGGTACCGGGAACAATGCACAATACGTTTATAATTGGAGTCCAGCAACTGGTTTAAGTGCTACCAATGTGTCCAATCCAATTGTGACGCTAACCAATACCTCTTCCGGAATCATCAATCAGACATATACAGTCTCCACCACGCTCGCCAATAATCCAGGTGTTTGCCCGACAACTGATCAAGTGGTTGTTAGCGTTTATCCACAATTTACCACATTCTTAACGGATACAGTATGCGACGGGGGACCATACCTTTTTAACGGACAAAGCCTTAGTACATCTGGTATTTATACTGCCAACCTGCAAAGTATTCAGGGGTGCGATTCAATCGTTCAATTAGACCTAACAATCTCCAGTGTTCCCGCATTGGTGGTGAGCGATACTGCCTTCTGTTTAGGGGGAACAGCCATTATATTGCCTTCAGGGGCGGCTAATTATGTGTGGTCACCCAATTCAGGAACAGCAGGAAGCAACGGAATATTAACGTTAACTCCTTCACAAAACACAAGTTTAACACTCACTGGCTTTAACAACTATTTGTGCAGCAGCACTGAAACGGTTAATATAACCGTATTCCCAATTCCTGATGTGGATATAAGTTCCCTAGATACTGTTCTTTGCCCCGGAGAAGATGCCGAATTATTTGCAACTGGGGCTTTCAATTACCTTTGGACGGGGTCAGGCATAATGAACATCGGGAGTCCGATCCAAAACCTTGCACCTCTTCAAAGCGGTACTTTTCAAGTTGAAGGCACTTCAGTAGACGGATGCACGAACACAGCCACGATTTCAATAATTGTTCATCCAAAGCCAATTATTAATGCCTCTCCGGACACTTCCATTTGCCTCGGAGAACAAATTCAAATTCAGGCCACTGGAGCAACAAATTACAATTGGAACACTGGACAAACAGTAAGTTCATTTTCCTTATCGCCAAGTCTTTCGCAAACATTCGAAGTGGTGGGGTCAAACGATTTCGGTTGTTCGGATACCGCTTCATTTGAGGTAATCGTCCATCCAAACCCGACGGCTGAAATCGGTGCGAATCCGACCTTAATCTATGCCGACGACCCGACGGTGCAATTCACGAACAACAGCTCAGGGGCCTCTTCTTCGATATGGAATTTCGGAAACCTAGAGGAGGTTGAAAACAACCAAAGTGAATTTGCCTATACCTTTCCTGCTTCAGAAGGAAACTATTTGATCGGATTGACGGTCACCAACTCGTTTGGTTGCAGTGACCAAGATATTGCAGCAATACAAGTCAATTCGGATGCGCTCTATTACGTCCCTAATGCCTTCACACCAGACGGGAATGAATTCAATAATATCTTTTTACCTGTTTTCACTAGCGGGTTTGACCCATTTACCTACCGATTGAGCATTTATGACCGATGGGGTGAAGTGGTTTTTGATAGCCAAGACCATACGATAGGATGGGATGGAAACTTTAAAGGTAAAATGAGTCCAAGTGGGATTTACACTTGGAAAATTGAATATAAGTCTTTAACGAACGGATATAAAAATTCCATCAACGGACATGTTCAATTATTACGATAGTTGCACTCTATACACGTCTGTTTTGTTTCGTTTGATATTCCCCACATGAAACCCCCCAGGTTCTGGAATAATTTCTTCCAGACTAAACACTTTACATGAAGAAGGCAAACCAGCAAAAATTAGGGTAAATCGGTAGTTTTGTTCCCTATCTACTCGGGTCCACTCCGGAGCCAATGAAATTCCTTCCCAATGCACAAGTGAAATCCTTGACCCGTCCTCTGTAACAAGATAGGTTGAGGGCCATATGCGCAATCCACCACCTGCGGGACAAGGAATACTGCAATGCACTGTCACTTGTTTTTCCACCTCCTCAATGGGATCAACCTGAATCTCTACTTCGGGTTCTTGAATGTCAATTAATGGTTTTACATCCTCCATGGGTCTATTCATTAAAAAAGAAAAAGGGGCCGATGAAAGCCCCTTCCTATATGTTATTAAAACATTTTATTTCTTGGCAACATTGAATTGAGCGGTTTTTCCATTTTCAAGCACGACAGTGAAAATGTACATTCCAGTTTCCAATCCAGCGATGTTTACCGACGTTTTACCATTCTCAAGTGTAACAGCTGAGTTCATGGCTATTTTACCAGCAACATCTGTAATAGTCAATTGAGCCACGCCCTCACCTTCTACTTCGATATTAACCATATCTTTAGCAGGATTCGGATACGCTTTTCCTTCCAAGGTTGAAGATTCCTGAATACCAATGTTTGCAGCATCGAAGATAGCAAGACCTACTGCACCTGTTATATCCATTCCGAAACCAGAAGCAAAGTAAGTACCATCGCTTTCATTTGGTGTAATAGGCTGCAAGTAATACCCTTCGTTCCATAAATAATTTGTTTTGGTATCATAGCCTAAGTATACTTCTAGGTTCACGGTTTGTGCACAAGCCAAATAACGCTGATTATCCTCAAGAATTACAGGTGTGTCGAATGCTCCGTAAACAGTCTCGCTTTGAAGGTCAGCTGTATAATTATAGAAACCAAAAGCAACTGAATTAAGAGCTGTAAAAGCCAAGTTTGCGTCATTCAAATCGGTAAACACATCTTCCCAACGGTATAAATTCAATGAAATCTCTTCACCTGTTAAAGCTAAACCTGATGCAGAAGAAGTAGAAGCTTGAAAGTACATCCCTGCCACTCCAATTCGACTTGCGTTTGGATCAGCAATTACCATACAATTGGAGAACGTTGCGTTATTTGTTGATGGACGGTAACCATTGTTGGCAATAGGTCGACCCGTAATGGTATCAATAAGTGCATAAGTAAAAATAGAGTCATTGACAACAAAATCAGAACTTACCACGTTATCCGCTGCATATTCGTCTGGTGAAGCTAAATTAACGGTATATGTTAATTTGTAGCGCCCTGCGTCATAAGTAGGTAACGAAAACTGAGGAAAGGATACTGACCCACCTGGGAAAACGTCAATACTGTCTCCTGATGGTAGGTTACCGAGGGAAACGGATTGGTTATATACGGTAGTTCCTGCTGGACCCTCGATATTGGCAACAACGGTAATGCCATTTTGTGGTGAAGTTCCGTAATTGTAAACACGGGTTCCAAGTTCGAAATTAAACTCAGTTCCACTTTGTGCCAATTGAGCCGCGACACCTGTCGATTTTGAAATCAAGGTCGCAGAGGGTGTGATACCTGCATCATCAGCAAATAATCCTGTTTTATTTCCAATTAAACAAACAACCGGACCATTTAGCATTTGATCAATCAAAAGCTGCCCATCCGTGCTTGACAACATTACTACTGGAATAGTAACATTTGCACCATCAGCACCAGGCCCCATTCCGATTACATCCGGATCGCGGTTAACAACAATCACACCAACGGCTCCAGCTGCTTGAGCTTGGAATGCTTTTGCTCCAAACTCACATGTATTTCTGCGAATAACACAAATTTTTCCAGCGTAAGCATTCGCTGCCGACGGGTTACAACCTTCTTCGGCCAACAAATTTCCGTAGGTAGCATTCGTTCCCGGAGTACCATCGTTCACCATGATTAAGGTATCTTCAACGAAAGTCCCTGGAATTAAAAAATCAGGGGTTCCCCAACCTCCTGGAGGATCGGCCCATGTGAAATTGTAGTTTCCTGCAATGTTTGCCGGCGACTGAACCGCGCAAATAACTTGCGCTTTAACCGCGTAAACCGAGGCAAACATACCGCATGCTAGTAATAGTTTTTTCATATCCTTTTGATTTTGATTGGTTAAAATTAATACAAAAATAATTTTTCTCTATGCGCCTGAACGAAATTTCTCGTTTTCTCGTTGGTTAATTACCTCATTTCTTTATTAAATCATTGTTCCGAAGGAATGAAATTGAACGGATATTCCCCAAACTGAAGAACAAGTGGTGCAATAGCCCAAACCCTTTTCGTGTAAACGTTTGAAAGGGCAATTACACAAACCGTATCGGAGCGCAGCGAGCCATATATTCCGGTGTTTCCGTGCCACCAACCCGTATGAAAAAAGAAGGTTTTCTTACCTTCCTCTTCTTTCAAGCGATACCCTAAACCATAATTGTGCCGACCCGTTTTTTCATAACTGTACCCTTTAAAAATTTGTTTTCTTAAATAGTCAGGAATAAATTCTTTTGAATAGGTAGCCATATCCAGTTTCAATAAGTCTAAAGCGGTCGTATACAGATTTTTATCACCATATATCCCATCTAAAAATTCGAAATCATACGCTCGGTAACCGGACTTATACGATTTCGATGCTTTCTTGTATTGATTTTCTGAGCTTAGGATATACGAATTTTTCATCTTCAACGGGTCGAAAATGAGTGACTTCATAGCTTTATAAAATGGCTTAGCAGTTACTTTCTCGACTATCAAAGCGAGCAAGGCAAAATTGGTGTTTGAATAAGAAAACTGAGATCCTGCCTTAAATTGGAGCGGAAAAACATGTTTTTTAATCAATCCAAACATCCCTTGATTATTAAGTAATTGGGTTGGGTCCCAGACACCTGTTGTAAAATAACCGTAATAGGGAATACCACTGCGGTGATTGAGCAGCATACGTACAGTCACGTCCGGATATGGAAAACCAGCCAAATAATGAGCAACTTTTTGATCCAACTTCACCTTTTTTTCATGAACGAGCCTTATTACCGCTATGGCGGTGGCCACTTTGGAAATGGAAGCAACATGAACAGGTGTAGAATCCGTCATTTGACTATTTTTATCCTTGTCGGCGAATCCACTAAACCTAGAAAACAATACATGTCCGTTTTTAGCCACTAAAAACTGCCCACTAAATAAATCACTGTCCGGTGCAATAGCTGTTTGGTAAAACAAGCGAATGCTGTCTAATTTTTGATCAACCCACCTTTTATCGGGTTTAGGAAACGATGGATAAAAAGGATTCTTCACGGGTTGGTTCACCTTTGTGTTTTGGACGTTTTCAGCTTTTGGCTTACAGCCCACTAAACCAATCAAAAGGAAAAAAAAGAATCCAATAAGTACAAAAAGTTTGCTCATACTGGCAAAAGTATAACCTTGACCCGATATAAAATCCGTTTTTCCTTTTTTAACCCATTTTTAAACACACTTTTCTAGCACCATTCTTAATTGGATTTGCTTTTTTCTCCTATTTTCGCAGCCTGATTTATGCTGCGAAAAAAACAACGGAGACCAATAGAAAATAAAGAACCCGCTCAACAAAATACGCCGTTGATCTGGGCTGGGTTAACCTTCATTTTACCCCTTAGTTTTTTCTTCTGGTACGATATCTCCGACGCAACATTCACATTTTTTGGACTTGAATTAAAAAAACTGACCCAAGAACAAGTGGACAGCGATGTTCCAGAAAAAGACATTTCAGAAGTAAAACCCATTTTCCAAGCAGAAAAAAAGGACCCCTCTTTGGTGATAAATAATCCAAAATCAAGGAATTCCTTAACAAAAACGCGAAATCACGACTCACTACCGTCTAAATCAAAAAACGACAAAGCAGAGATACAAAAACAGGTGGTAGAACAAATTACCTACGACCTAAGCGGAACAAATCAACGGATTTTGCTGATGGGTGACTCCGAATGCGGCGGACTTTGTTACCCACTCAATGATTACTGCAAGGCAAATGGCCATGAACTAGTGGCAACGTTGGTCTGGAATTCTGCCGGTATCTTCAATTATGCCTATTCTGATACAGTGGTAAAGGTCATAGAAAAATACAAACCCACATACATTTTCATTGTCCTAGGATTAAACGAAATGTACGCGCGTGATTTATCCAAACGTCAAAAAGCAGCGGCAATTCTCGCGCGCAAACTTGAGGGCATACCATATACTTGGGTGGGTCCTGCCAATTATATGGAAGATTACGGAATCAATAATGTTTACAAGCAAGCAGCTAAAAGTGGCGCATTTTACCTAACCAAACTCTTAACCTTACCCAAAGGAAAAGACAAACGCCATCCTAATAAGGAAGGCTACCGGATTTGGATGGATTCGCTAGCAACATGGGTAAGTCACTCCGCACGTTTCCCATTGCCCCTTGCGCCACCTGGAAGGAGAAACCGGGGAATCACTGGAAAAATCATCTCCCTAAATGCCGCAAAATACCGTGGATACTGAGCAACAATCGTCATTACTTGATTCGGTTTGGAATGCGTTATTTAAGTATTCAAGCGAAGACCCCTGGTTTTTTACTGAATTTTCTTTTTTACTGGTTTTTGGCATATTTCTGCTGTTTTACGCCTTTCTTTCCAAGCATTCAATTTGGAAAAAAACCTACCTGATTGCCTTTAGCCTCTTTTTCTATTGGAAATCCAGCGGACCCTTTCTGGGGTTATTCGCACTAATGATTATTAGCGATTATTATTTTGCAGGGGTCATCTCAAAAACGGATGGTCGAAAGAAGAAACTTTACCTTTTGCTATCGTTGCTTTACAGTTGCTCCTTTCTACTCTATTTTAAATACACCAATTTCTTTATAGAAAACTGCAATGCCTTTTTACACACCAAATTTAGCCCTCAAAATTTGTTTCTCCCAATTGGGATCTCCTTTTACACTTTTCAATCGATAAGCTATGTTGTAGACGTATACAAAAAAGAAATCCCGCCGGTAAAGCACTTCTTGGATTACACGTTTTACATGACCTTCTTCCCTCACCTAGTTGCCGGACCCATTGTAAGGGCTAAAGATTTTATCCCACAAATTGACTCTCCCCTTCTCATTAATCGCAGCATTTACCAAGAAAGCATGTTTCGCATTTGCATTGGATTGGTTAAAAAACTATTTATTGCAGATTACCTTGCCAAGTACGTAGACATCGTTCATTTGACACCCGATGGATTCAGCGGTGGGGAACACCTACTTGCAATGTATGCCTATACTTTTCAAATCTATTTTGACTTTTCAGGATATTCCGACATGGCGATTGGATTAGCCCTTCTACTGGGCTACCGACTTAAAGAAAACTTCGATAATCCATACGGGGCACAAAACATAACGGTTTTTTGGAGAAAATGGCATATTTCACTCAGTTTATGGTTGCGAGACTATATCTACATCCCCCTAGGTGGAAACCGAAAAGGTATTTTTAATATGTACCTTTTTCTTCTCATCACCATGCTAGTTGGTGGATTCTGGCATGGGGCTGACTGGCGCTTTGTTTTTTGGGGGGCGGCACATGGAACCGCCTTAATTATGCATAAGCTTTGGCTGCAGCGCTTTCCAGAGTCGAAAAAAACATGGCTCAAGCTTTTGGGTGTAGGGGTTACTTTCCATTTTGTTGGTTTCTGCTGGATCTTCTTCCGAGCTTCATCGTTCGACAATGCCTATATGTGCTTGGAATCCATTTTCACTCAAACCACCTTTTCTGATTTTTATGGCTTTTGGGTAGCCAGACCCGAAGTTATTGCCCTGCTTGTCGCTTCCTCAGTTATTGTATTTACTCCCAATGCGTTTAAACAAGCCGTATACACGAAGACCATGAACATTCCTTACTGGGCTTGGATTATGGTGGTATTCGTTGTGATTCAAGTCATTATCCAATTCAAAGACAACGTGGTACAGCCCTTTATTTATTTTCAATTTTAAACGTGAAAGCCTGAAAAAACACAAATAATTCCTAGATTTATCCAATAATTTATTAAACAATGAATAAACTACTACTTCCCGTTGCTCTTACCAGCCTTCTGTTCGCTTGTGGCGAGGATAAAACGGCCCCATCTTCCAAAAAGGATTGCATTGAAACAAGCTTAAATGTCAAGCATCTTGGGGATTCTTTGGATGTCCTTGAAACGACCCACATTGTTTATGGTCCTGGTGGCAAAAAAGTGGTCGTTCATACCGACACTTTACCTAGTCTGGGTAAAACAACTCAAACGGCAGACGATGGGTCAAGTGTAAGTATTGATAAAGATTACGATTTGTACATCACCGTAAAATAAGCACCATGAAGAAATCCAAATACATTCACCTTGCATTGGTAGCGGCATCCATTTCTTCATGTAGTACAAAGGAACAAAACCCGAATGCTAGGCAGGTGTTCATGCGTGCAGACTCCACTGCACTTTATTCAGAGGTAACAACAGAGGTGGAAGAAATAGAGGAGTCTACTCGAACTGGACGCCTTATTCCCACATACTTTGCGTTCAAATCCTACGGATACATGAGTGGGAGTAAATACGTGCGTTCTGGGTTTTACTCCAATGGAGTGAGTGAAAACGCTAACCTCGGAAAAAACAGCACGAAAAGCGCGATTATCCGCGGTGGATTTGGAGGGCGTACGTTTGGAGCTTCCTCCTAAAAAAGCCAAACAAATATGCAGCGCATTCCGTGCACTCCTCGTCCCGGCTGGCAACAGAAAGTAGAAGCCCTAGGCTTTACTTTTCATTCACTGCATGATTTGTATTGGGACGAATCCGCACATTACCTCCTCAGCGAACAAGAGGTTGATACGCTGGAAGAGGCCACCGAAGAACTTTGGAAACGCTGCCTAGAAGCCGTACAATTCATCATCGACAACAAACGTTACCGAGATTTTGCATTGAATCCTGCGTTTATTCCGCTCGTCGAGCGGTCATGGAAACGACAAGACCCTTCCGTATATGGCCGATTTGATTTTACCTTTGACGGCAGCACACCCAAGCTACTTGAATTCAATGCGGACACCCCAACCTCTCTATTTGAGTCCTCAGTGGTGCAATGGTATTGGCTGGAAGATTTTGCCCCTACTAAAGACCAGTTCAACTCAATACACGAAAAGTTGGTGGAACGATGGGGCGAATTATCACACCTACAACTAAGTCATTTTACCTGCATTGCTGATCACCTAGAAGACCTTACAACAACAGAATACCTTAGGGATACGGCTCAACAAGCCGGCATAAATGCCGAATTCATTTATTTGGAGGACATTGGGTGGAACCCGATGACCCAACGATTTGTAGACTTACAAGAAAAAGAAATCTCGGGAATTTTCAAGTTGTATCCCTTCGAATGGCTGTGTGAAGATGCATTTGCCGAAGGGATGTTGCAGACCGAAAACACCACTAAGTGGATTGAGCCAGCCTGGAAAGCGCTGCTTTCCAACAAGGCGATCCTACCTATTCTCTGGGAACTGTTTCCAGAACACCCCAACCTGCTTCCATCGTTTTTTGAAAATCAAAAACATAAATTAGGATTCGAATACGTACGAAAACCGCTTCTTTCTCGCGAAGGAGCCAACATTACCCTTAAAGGTAGTGGTGGAATCATTGCCGAAACAAGCGGTGAATATGGCCGCGAGGGCTACGTATATCAAAAACTATGTCCCTTGCCAAATTTCAATGGGAACTACCCCCTTGTTGGAAGTTGGGTAATCGGAAATCAATCGGCTGGTATCGGTATCAGGGAAAGCAATTCATTGATTACCGACAATATGAGCCGTTTTGTGCCTCACTTGTTTGAATAGTACTTCTAAGGATTCATAAAGGTTCTCGCGTTTTTGTACACCTTTACCCTTAAAATTCGTAAGTCATTTAAAAGATAACATATGCTGTCAGTTGAAAAAATCGGACATAGGTATTCAATAACTTCAAACCCAATCAACGAAACTATAGCACAAACAACACTAATTTTCATAAATTTGGTCTTTAAATCAACCAGATGCGAACCATAGCTTTCCTCTTTTCTTTAGTATTCATTTTTCTTTCTTGCACCAAAGAAGACATTGAATCAAAAGGTACTTTTCAAACGTTTCGTCAAAAACTTTGCGGAACCTGGAAATTAAAGGAAAGCTCCACCAACGGAAATCCAGACAACCTTGCTGGGATAGAGGCGGAAATTACCTTTGACAACAACGGCACTTTTTATCAACTTGTTCTTTTAGATTTCGGGGGCTCAACTTTCAGCACTGAGGATAACGGCAATTGGTATATCACAGACAACCGAACTACATTGGTCATTACCCCCATTACCAATGGAAACACATGGGCTGCCACTATTACCAAACTCACCAGCAAAGAGCTTATATTGACAGATTATAGCAGCGGAGATACAACCGTTCAATCGTATGAAAAGATGTAAGGAGGTATTCACTTTTCGAATATCCTTGAAAGGGTATTAACCCGTGAAAATAAATAACGTCAAAACAACTTGGCACAAACAACAAATCCGGACCGCGCTACTCCAAAAGATGGGGTAAAGGTAAAAGTCGCCCATCATTTCTAAGGGAAACCCAGTAATCCAAAGGTAATCTGCAGGTAGTACAATGTTCACTTTTAAAACGTTGCGTTGTCAAAAACCGTGGTTTTTATATCATAGATAGTAGCCGTTTTAGGCTCAGACATTTTAGTTAACTTCGCGAAAACGAACCGCATGGCACGAATTCTTACTGGAGTACAAAGTACTGGAACCCCACACTTAGGCAACCTATTGGGGGCTATTATCCCCGCCATCGAGATGGCCCACAAGTCAACCGAAGAATCCTACTTGTTCATTGCCGACATGCATTCCCTTACGCAAATTAAAGACCGCCAACTGTTATTGGAAAACACCTACAGCACCGCTGCGGCATGGCTCGCATGTGGCTTAGATACCGAAAAAGTGGTGTTTTACCGTCAATCTGATGTGCCTGAAACGGCAGAACTTGCATGGTACCTTAGCTGCTTTTTCCCATACCAGCGACTGACTCTAGCGCATTCTTTTAAAGATAAATCCGATCGGTTGGAAGATGTAAACGCTGGTCTTTTTACTTATCCCATGCTAATGGCAGCGGATATTTTACTGTATGATGCCGATTTGGTACCCGTTGGAAAAGATCAGTTGCAGCACATCGAAATGACACGAGACGTAGCGTCTAGGTTCAACCATCAAATGGGTGAGACACTTATTCTTCCAGAGGCAAGGCTTAACGAAGAAACCATGTATGTGCTGGGTACAGATGGACATAAAATGAGTAAATCCAGGGATAACTTGATTAATGTGTTTCTTCCAGAAAAAAAATTGCGCAAACAAATTATGTCGATAGTAACAGACAGCAAGGAACTTCATGAACCCAAAGACCCAGACAATTGCACTATTTTCTCTCTGTTTAAGATGTTAGGGAATTCAACCGAGGTGGAAGAATTGGGAAGAAACTATCGTGCAGGAAATTACGGGTATGGACATGCCAAACAAGCCTTATTTGAATTGGTACTGAGAGAATTTGAATCGGCAAGATCCCGCTACGAATCCCTCATGACAAACAAAGAGGAGATTGACGCTGCCTTAGCCTTGGGCGCGGAAAAAGCCAGAAAGGTGGCGAGGAACGTATTGCAACGCGTACGGTATAAAGTGGGTTATCTCTGATCGGCTTTTAATACCCTGCCAACGTTTCCAAAGTAAAGTTCTTTGCCCGTTGCACTCTTCATCCACAATTCCTCTACTGTAAAGGGATCAGTAGGAAAATAAAGGTCAAACAGCTCATTCAATAAGTGAATTGGAAGCGCCGGTGAATAGGTGTTGATAATTAGCCTCCCCTCACTGCTTAACAAGTTGGACGCTGCACCAAGTAATTCGTCAATCTGATCCTCTATCTTCCAACGCTCGCCTTTAGCACCTGTTCCCCATGCGGGTGGATCCATTAGGATAAAATCATAAGATTTTTCCCGCCGAACTTCTTTTTGAATGAACCTCAAGGCATCTTCATGCACCCAATGAATACCGTCTAACTGGTTCAATTCCATATTCATCCGCGCTTTGGTAAGCAGGTGTTTCACCGCGTCTACATGGAACACATCTGCCCCTGCTTGACGCGCTACCACAGATGCAGCGCCCGTGTATGCAAAAAGATTTAAAAAACGATGACCAGGTGTGAGGTGTTTAGCAATAAAGTCCCAGTTGATTCGCTGCTCTGGAAATAAACCGACGTGTTTGAAACTTGAAATATCTAACTCAAAAAACAATTGGCTGTAACCTATTGACCAATTTTTTGGTGCTTTCTGTATGCCTCGCCACTTTCCTTTTTGGCCTTTAGCTTCAATAAATTCCCAATGAGCTTGCTTTTTCCACTCTGTAAAGGGTAATTCTGGTTTGAAGTAAGCATTTACTTCCGGACGTATGGTAATGACATTGCCAAAACGTTCAAGTTTTTTTCCAAACCCTGCATCCAGAAGTTCGTAGTTTTCCCAAGAATGACAATAAAGACGCGGAAAGGATTTCATTCTTGTATAAGGAATTGAAAAGGAGTGATTCAGTAAACATCCATATATTAACGCATGCGAGGCATTTTTTTACGTCCTCCCATCATTTGCGCCATGCGCATTTGGTTCTTGGAAGGCGCTGCTTTCATCTGATTTTGCATTAGCGTTATTTGTTCTTTAAGCATCCCTGTGTCGTCCATGCGCTTGGCCTCTGCTAACAAGCGCTCCGCCTCCGGCTTTCTGCCTGTTTGGGCACAAATACCCGCCAAATGCATACGAGCCACGGCATTGTCTTGTGCAGTCCGTAACCCTAATGAAAGCGCCTTTCGAATGTATTGTTCGCTTTTGGTGAATCCAAACTCTTGGGTATTTAACATCGCTTGAAGAAAAATCACGTAGGCATGTTGCTTTCGTGGCATGAGGTGTGGGTAAGTGATTTTGTTAATTAAGGTTTTTGCTTTATCTGTATTACCAAGACGCATTTGATTCAATGCTAAAATCATATTTTCATTTCGGAAAAACGATAAAACAATCAATGCAAGCGGTAAAATCAGGGTGATTCCCCAGCCCCAATGACCTGTGGCGAAAAGTCCGATAGTGCTTACAAGAACACCTATGGCAAGTACACAACGAATAATAAAGGCAATCATATACAGATAAATTTAATCAATGGTAGCAATGCATTTTAACTCAATGGCAATTGGCGTCGGCAAGGAATTAATTTCCACGGTTGTACGGCAAGGTTGATTGGAATGGAAGTACTCAGCATATACCCGATTATACACTTGAAAATCACGTTTCATGTTGACAAGAAAAACGGTCACGTCGACTAAATTATCCCAATTTGATCCCGATGCTTCAAGAATAACCCTGACGTTGTCGAACACACTTCGGCATTGCGCCTCAAAATCGAACTCAAGGAAATTTCCATTTTTATCTAACCTCAATCCCGGCACACCTGAATCGGTAGCATCAGAACCCGCAACCCTTGGCCCTACTCCACTTAAAAATAAAAGGTTTCCAACCTTTCGTGCATGTGGGTACAACCCCACTGGTTTGGGCGCTTTGTCTGTAGAAATTTTTTGCTGCTCTTCCATTGCAAACACAAAGATAACAGAGCGAGCGAATAAATGCGGCTTCTTTGTTAAAATCGCGTTGAATAAAAAGAGATGGTATTGTTTTTGTTAATGTCGGAAAGCACTAAATTCGTCGAATGAAAACACCCTTATATTTTCTTTTTCTTAGCCTGTTTTTATTAAGCTCATGCATTGAAATTATAGACGACGTCAGTCTAAATACGGATGGAAGTGGCACATTGAAGTACACCATCAATCTAAGTGAAAGCAAAGTGAAAATAAATTCTGTTCTCGCATTAGACTCTATTGATGGTCGACGGGTTCCCTCCATAGACGAAATAAAAAGCCGCGTCAACAGATTCAAAGAGGTGCTCTCTTCAAAGAGCGGAATTTCAAATGTATCTATCGAGGCAAATTACACCGATTATTTTTTTCGGTTAACCTGTGATTTTGCCAGTTTATCCCAGTTGCAAGCAGCTCTGAGTGAAACGATCAAACAGGAATCGGAAGAAAAAAACCTTACTGAACTTGACCATAAATGGTTGTCATGGGACGGTTCAAGGTTCGTTCGTTCTGTCCCTGATTTTACCCTAAACCGAACCAAGCAATTGAGTGCAGAAGATTTGGAAAAACTAAAAGAGGGAAGTTATACGTGCATTTCTCGATTTGCTCGTGTTGTGGAACGGTTTGATAATAGTTCTGCCGTACTTTCCAAAAACAAAATGGCAGTGATGGTGAAAACAAACGCCTATTCCCTCACTCAAAACCCCACTTTACTTGAAAATACCATATATCTGAGTGGGGCTAAGAATTAGCATACTTTAATTTCATACCTTTGTTATACACCGCGTTAATTTGGTGATCCGTAGTACATGAAACAATTCTTTTATTCGGGCTTCTGCCTGATTGCTTCCCTCGCGTTTGCGCAACGTTCGGAAGACCTTATTCCTCACGAAGCCGTTACGGTTTTTAGCATCAACAACTTTACCCTCCTTCAAAAAATTCCCATGGATGAAATGGTGAAATACGAGTTCATGGAGGAGGTACAGCAGGAGTTATTCGATGGTTCTACTTCAGGAAAGACACTGAAAGACTCCGGAATTGATTTCGAGGAAAAACTCCACGTTTTTTATGGTTTAGGTACCGATTATGAAGTATCTGGCTTTGCGTTCGGAATAAAAAATAAAACAGAACTTTTTCAGGTTTTTGATGATTTCGAGCCCATACCAAGTCCCTATAGGGGGATTGAATTTTACGGTTCATACTTCAATAACCTTATTGTTCAAAACAACCTCGGCTTATTAGTGCGTATCGAGCCAACAATGAGTAGCGTTGATGCTATGACCGACTCCATCTGGTACAGCCGAGGAAATGCCAGTCCATGGGAAGGCGATTATTCCGGTGACTTTGATTTTGAGGAGGAAGAAGGAATTTTTGATACTGAGATAGATGGCGAAGGGCCTCCATCCCCACCGGAAATAGATCTTCCACCTCCACCTGAAGAAGATATGCCAATTGACATCGGGGCAGCTGAAGAAGATGAATTGTCCGAAAAAAACTACTACGAACTCAGAGACAGCGTTCAATTGGTAATGCAGCAAGATTTATTGCGTCACCTGTGTGAAGAACTACTTGTCAAGAAATACAATTTAAAACAACAAGACGAACGATTTACGGAGCTACTAACGCATCAGTCTGAGGGCACTTTTTACTTGGATAACTCACGAAATGTGCAGAACCAACAAGGCCTTTGGTATTTTCAAACAATGTTTCCATCGCTCTACAACGACATGAAGGAATTGTACTCCGGAAATGTACTGTTGGGCGATTTGTTGTTAAATGCAGATAACGTGCAATTTAAAATGGAAGCACGCTATGGACCAACCATGGGGTCGATTTATGAAAAAATGAACCATGCTAAGTTTGACAAACAAGTGCTGAATTATATCCACAAAGACAATAGTGCTTATTTCACCTACAACATCAACCTTCGTCAAGCCTACGAACAAGCGTATAAAGTAGTGATGCCCATGTTAACTGATGAAGGAAACCCAAGCATTTCCGCCAATGTTTTGACCTTGGAATTATTAAATGAGTTCATTAACAAGGATGCCTTGTTTGGTACATACAAAGGAAGTTTATTCGGAACTTTTAATGGAATAAAAAAGATCAAAACGACAAAAATTGAGTTTGACTACAATGAAGAAACCTTTGAATATACGGAGCGTGAAGTGGAAGCGGAGGAGGACATGCCTATTTTCACGATAGGTTTTTCTACCGAAAGATCAGACATCCCGGAAAAAATATTAAAACACCTCTCCAGGCTTACTTCCCGTTTCCAAAACATGGGTAATTATTGGGTATACGAGGACGCTATTCTCGACGCTGCACCGTTATATATGATCAACCGTAATGGTTTGTTTATCTTCACCAACGACGAGGATTTAGCCACCTACCACAGCGATGGTTATGGAAAAAATGCGCTCACCGGTAAGAGTGCACGTAAGTCAAAGAAAAGTGGATTCATGTATGCAAATGTGAACTGGGGGAAAGCCATTGATAATTTTCCGCCTGATTTTGGCAATGGGCGCCAGATAGAAATAATCAATGCCATGCGTGGTAAAACAGGCACCATGGAACTGACAACCACCAAAACTACCAAAGAGAGAACCTACTTTAACCTAGTTTACGATTACAAAGGAAGCTATGAAAACTCAGGTAAGTATTTACTTGACCTTTTAAACAGTGTCTACATTATTTCGAAATAGCAAGCCCTTAATATTTAGTAAACTAACCCTAATATTGGCTTTGTCAGTTGGGTTGGTTGCAATCCTTGTGTTAAGGCCTTATTTGACTGAAAAGAAACGTCCTGCCCGAATAGAAGACCGTCTTCCCGAAGCAGATTTTATTGGTAGTGCCTTTATTCTTGACGTTGCCCGAGAAAGCAGCGGAATGTTGTTTTACAATAAAGTTCCGTTTCGAGACTTGCTTTCCCAAGAGTTCATATTAAGTCAGGCCAAACTTTATGGTATTGATCTTCAGCGGAAAACCTATTTTTTTGCAAACGAGAATGGTGAATGGGGAGGTATTTTCCACGTCAATGACAGCACCAAAATAAAAGATGGTATCGAACGAATTAAAAAATTCATTGAAGTTCGAGACAGCAATCACCTTGAACAGCGCGTTTATATTTACAAAAAAGAACGTATCTACCTAACCTACAGCAATCAATATGTTTTTATTTACAAAGGAAGTGCTTTTAAGAAGTACCATAAAAGGGTTCTTTTGGCTTCCTACGGCCAACTTTCCCCTATGTGGAAGGAATTCTTTGCTAAAAGGAAAATTAAAAACGAGCCCTTGTTGTTATTTACCCAATGGAAAAAATTGAATGAGAAAGGAGTTAAATCGATTTTGTTTTCCCACGATGTAGACTCTACAATCATTCGTTTGAAAGTATGTATTGAAAGCGAAAAACCCTTGAATGTTAAATCCAAGAAAGGTGGATTGAGTTTGGTTCGTTCCAATATCGCTGATAAACACGTACAACTTCACTTAAACGCTACGGGTTTAAGAACAGCCAAAAAGGATCCAATCATAAAATTATTGGAACAGGTGAGTTCTAGAATTCGGTTTCCTTTTGCTGAGTTTTTCAATGCTTGGGAAGGTGACCTCTCTTTTCAGCAAGGCGGAATGCATCCTAGTACTGAATCGTACATCGAATCGGTCTTGGACGATAATTTCAATGTTTCTGAAGTTCGAAAAACGAAGGTAGTAATGGTTCCTGGTTTTTCCCTTGCCTTATCTGTGAACGATGCCTTCGATGCGCTTTTACGCAAACTGTTTACAAAAGGAATCATGACCAAAGATGGGGCTGGATTCCGTGTGCTGTTTTCACCGCGTTTATATATGACAAAAAAGAACCAGTATGTCCTTTTCCATAGCAGCCAAATGGCCCCAAAATTAGTGGAAGATGACCATAGCTTCGGAAAATGGAAAGAAGCAGAGTCTTTTTACCAATTTAGCATGGATTCCATTTCTAGAAACGAGTTATTCGGTTCCATGTATTTCCCCGTTAAAAAGATATTAAAGCGCAACCGCTTTTTTTAACTTTCACTTAATTGTTGTAACTTCATATAGTGTCAACCGAAAGGCAAGTATTTTCATTAAAACAGGTATTGCATTCCATTCGGAAAACCATAGATAACCGCTATGGTCAATTGTACTGGGTGAAGGGGGAAATGCACAAGTTGAACATTTCTGGAAGCGGACATGCGTTCCCTGAATTGGTTCAAAAGGAAGATGATAAGGTCGTCGCGCAAATTAATGGAACAATTTGGAGAACGAACCTCGAACGCATCAATCGTACCTTTGCAGAAACGGTTAAAGAACCTTTAAAAGAGGGTGTAACGCTTTTGATGCAAGTAAAAATCGTATTTAACGAAATATACGGACTTAACTTGCAAATTACGGATATAGATCCCAGTTTCACTCTCGGAGAACTCCAAAAGGAACGTGAAAACACACTTAAGCAACTTCAACGAGAGGGTATATTAAATAGCAACCAACAGCTTCCTTTTCCCCTCCTTCCGAAGCGTATCGCGCTCATATCAGCTGAAAACTCAAAGGGTTTATCTGATTTCATGCAACTATTAGAATCAAATTCTCAGGAATATGGATTTTTTACCATGTTGTTTCCTGCATACTTGCAGGGCGATGTGGCTTCAGCCTCCATACGTCAACAATTAAAAAAAATCGAACGGGTCAAGCATCATTTCGACCTCGTTGCAATTGTTAGAGGAGGCGGTGGAGAAGTGGGTTTGTCTTGTTACAACAACCTCGAATTATGTCGTGCAATTGCCACTTTTCCATTGCCAGTGGTAACAGGTATTGGGCATTCAACAAATATTACTGTCGCTGAAATGGTAGCATTTCGAAATGCCATCACACCCACTGAATTGGCAGATTTCTTATTGCAGTGTTTCGATGAATTTCGGATTCCTTTGGTGGAAGCTTCAAAATGGATGAACCGTTTCTGCCTCCATCAATTTGAAAGAGAACACCTCTTTTTGAAGGGCATCCACCAGGAACTACGTTCGGGTATCCAGTTGTCATTAGAGAAAAATGGGAGCAAATTAAATACCCTATTACAACATACCCGTTTTCAATTTAAATCGGTACTATACACCCAGAAAGAACAATTGCTTCAACTAGAAAAGTCGCTTTCTTTCGCACTAAAATCTGGTCAACACGATGCACTCAAAGAATTAGCTATTCTAGTAGATTTACTACCAAAAAAGGTATCAAAAATACTGAATGAAGAGAACAAAGAGTTGAATGTCCTTTCATCGCTCGTTCATGCACTAGATCCAATACATGTATTAAAACGCGGGTATTCAATCGCAAGGGTGAATGGACGAAGTATTTCTGCTGATAGCTCACTAGAAGAAGAAACCGATGTACATATCGAAACTGCGGACTGGCGTTTGACCACTAAATTGATTAAAAAAACAAAAAATGAATGAGGATTTAACCTACACCGAGGCGTTCGATGAATTGCGTTTGTTAGTAAACGAAATGGATGAAGGGAATGTGAATGTAGATGAACTTGCACAGAAAGTAAAACGTGCTGCCGAATTAATACGGCTTTGCAAAAACAAGCTTCAGACCACAGAAGGGGACGTTCAGGCGATTTTAAAGGAATTAGAGGAGGACTGATAAACTACAATACCTCAGGTTTTCGTCAGAAGCATTTTCTCGCGCTATGAAATTCCTCATTGGGTATTGATTTTATTTCGAGACAAACACACTTTAAAAACGAATTGTATGTGATATCTGCACTCATACATAACCTCGGTTAAGTTGTTTTGATTTAGGCTCAAGAGAAACATAAGTAGGCTGTTAAGAAACTCCTAGCACATGTGACTAAAAGGTATATAGGATTCTAATTAAATACGAAGAGCGGAGAAAGCAATCCCTAGAAACCTTCCGATTTTTCTTTTAAGAAGTCCATTCTTTTCTTAAAAACGGAGGAATGAAAACAGAAACGATTGTTCACACCTTCTAAACAATTACAGCAAACACCTTGAATAAATTGCGGTAACTATTAATAATAGTAGGTAAAGTAACTTCCGTTACTTTTCACTTCCCATGGAAGCAAACAAAAACTCACGGTTCATCCTGGCGATGTTTTCCAACGAAATCCCTTTTGGACATTCTACTTCGCATGCTCCAGTATTGGTACAGTTCCCAAAACCTTCGAGGTCCATTTGGCGCACCATATTTAGCACACGCTCACCTGCCTCAACTTTACCTTGTGGCAATAGGGCGTATTGAGAAACCTTCGCGCCAACGAATAACATCGCTGAACTGTTTTTACATGTTGCGACGCAGGCTCCACAACCAATGCAAGCAGCCGCTTCAAATGCTTTGTCTGCATCTGCCTTTGGTATCGGAATACTGTTCGCATCGATTGTACGTCCTGAAGTGTTTACCGACACAAATCCCCCAGCTTGTTGGATGCGATCAAAGGCACTGCGATCTACCATAAGGTCCTTAATGACAGGAAATGCTTTCGCACGCCAAGGCTCAATGTATATGGTGTCTCCATCCTTGAATTTACGCATGTGCAATTGACAGGTGGTAACTCCAGTATCTGGGCCATGTGCACGTCCGTTTATGTACATTGAACACATTCCACAGATTCCTTCCCGGCAGTCGTGGTCGAAAGCTACAGGGTCCTTTTTTTCTGTAATCAACTGTTCGTTCAATTGATCCATCATTTCGAGGAAAGAACTTGCTGTGGAGACGTTATTGAGCTGGTACGTTTCCATTCGACCTTTGTCGTTGTTGTTCTTTTGACGCCAGATTTTCAGCGTGACATTGATGTTTTTTGCTGAAGACATGTTTTTTCGGTTTAATTCGTTAAATGCTTATTTATAATTCCGTGCGGCTATTTTGATGAACTCGTAATTCAGGTCCTCCTGGTGCAACACCTCTGTTGCAATATCTGAACCTTTATATTCCCATGCCGCGACATATTTAAAGTGTTCGTCGTCCCTCAAGGTTTCACCCTCTGCATCTTGGTATTCCTCACGGAAATGTCCGCCACACGACTCATTTCGCTGCAAAGCGTCCATCGCCATGAGTTGTCCAAGTTCAAGGAAATCCGCTACACGCAATGCTTTCTCAAGCTCAGGGTTTAGTTCACCCGCCTCCCCAGGCACATAGACATCTTTATGGAACTCTTCACGAAGCGCTTCAATTTCTGCAATTGCTTGCTTTAATCCGCTTTCGTTGCGAGCCATACCCACTTTATTCCACATAATCAAGCCGAGTCGTTTGTGGAAATAATCCACAGACTTGGAACCGTTGGTATTTAGTAATTTGTTTATGCTTAATTCCACACGTTCTTGTGCTTCGGAGAATTCTGGAAGATCAGTAGAGATGCGTCCTGTTCTGATTTCCGAAGCTAAATAATCCGAAACGGTATAAGGTAAAACAAAATACCCATCGGCCAGACCTTGCATAAGTGCAGATGCACCGAGGCGATTGGCTCCGTGGTCAGAGAAATTGGCTTCTCCAGCTACAAAACATCCCGGAATACTGCTTTGAAGGTTGTAGTCGACCCAAACACCTCCCATGGTATAGTGAACGGCAGGGTAAATCTTCATGGGTGTTTCATACGGATTTTCATCGGTTATTTTCTCGTACATCTGAAACAGGTTACCATACTTTTCTTCTACCCATTTTTTACCTAGTTCGGTAATCCGTTCCTGACTTGGGTTGTGTTCACCAATGGCATGGGCTGCTTGTCGGCCTTTGCTTACAATTTCTGAGGAGAAATCTAAGTAAACCCCTTCGTTCGTATCGTTTGCCTCGATTCCAAATCCAGCATCACAACGTTCTTTGGCTGCACGTGATGCTACATCACGAGGAACCAAGTTTCCAAACGCAGGGTAACGCCTTTCTAGGTAGTAATCGCGATCTTCTTCAGCAATCTGGGTTGGTTTTAAACGGCCTTCTCGAATCGCTTCTGCATCTTCTTTTTTCTTTGGCACCCAAATTCGTCCTGAATTTCGCAATGATTCCGACATCAGCGTAAGTTTGGACTGGTTGGTTCCGTGCACCGGAATACAAGTCGGGTGAATCTGAACATAACAAGGATTCGCAAATAAAGCACCCTGTTTATGTACTTTCCATGCCGCAGAAACATTGCTTCCCATCGCGTTGGTGGAAAGGAAATACACGTTTCCATATCCTCCAGAGGCGATAATCACCGCATGTGCCGAATGGCGCTCAAGTTCTCCGGTTACCAGGTTTCGAGCGATAATTCCACGAGCTTTTCCATCCACTTTCACCAGATCCAGCATTTCGTGGCGATGGAACATTTGAACACGACCAAGTCCAATTTGACGAGACAGGGCAGAATATGCCCCAAGCAAAAGTTGCTGACCCGTTTGTCCAGCTGCATAAAAGGTACGCTGTACTTGTGTTCCTCCAAACGACCGATTGTCCAGCAACCCACCGTATTCGCGCGCAAAAGGCACCCCTTGTGCGACGCATTGATCGATGATATTTCCGGAAACTTCCGCAAGACGATGAACGTTCGCTTCTCGGGCACGATAATCACCGCCCTTTATGGTGTCGTAAAACAAACGGTATACGCTGTCCCCATCATTTTGGTAATTTTTTGCAGCATTTATACCCCCTTGCGCAGCAATCGAGTGGGCCCTTCTAGGTGAATCCTGAAAACAAAAGGCTTTTACGTTGTACCCCATTTCTCCAAAAGAGGCTGCAGCGGATGCTCCAGCGAGACCAGTTCCAACGACTATAACATCAATTTTTGGGCGGTTGTTAGGAGCAACCAGTTTTAAGTTGTTTTTATGATCCGTCCATTTCCGA
This sequence comes from Crocinitomicaceae bacterium, assembly GCA_044372835.1. Lineage (GTDB taxonomy): Bacteria > Bacteroidota > Bacteroidia > Flavobacteriales_D > Crocinitomicaceae > M0103. The sequence continues at coordinate 29,931 of JBILRE010000004.1, forward strand.
TCGATCGGTCCGGCGGGAATTTTAGCATCTAACATAGACATAACAATCAGTATTTTCTAGTTATTCATGAAAATCATTAGAGGAATAATAGCGAAAAGTAAGGGAACTAATACGGCGAACCCTTTTCCAACCATCTGGATAATCGGTGTATATTTTTTATGGTTAACCCCCAAAGATTGAAAGGAAGAGGCAAATCCGTGCCATAAGTGGAACCCAAGAACAGCCATGGATAGTACATAAAATAGTAAGTAGGCAATTGCCATTTTATTCTTTTCTGGGTTAAAAAAGTCCATTACGACAGTATGTAGGTCTTTGTATCCTTCAGCCCGTTGCATTCCGGAATTCTTGTCCATTAAAATGGTTTTTTCTTTGACGTCTACAACGGAAACTTCTTGGTTGTTTTGTGGATCGGTATAAGCATATGGCAGGTATTCACCTTTTGTAGTCAAGGCAAATGTAACCTTTACCGTTTGCTGTGTCTGCTCTCCGGTCATGGGGTTTTGTCCTTGCTGTACTATGTCTTTTTGCACCAAATGCAATGGAATTTCTTCGGTAATTTTCATTTTCCACCAGAAATTGGCCATGTGTGTGGCAATGAATACTAAAATCAAGGTTCCAAGAACTGCCATGTACCGAGCCGGTGTGGACGAGTTAGCTGAGGGTTTGTTGTAAGCGTATGCCACAGGGCGTGCTTTTTTGTTTTGAACCGTTAGCATAAAACCATCTACCGCGTGAAAAATAATCGATATATAGGTTACATATGACAACACTTTAATGAAAATATTGTGCCCCATGAAGTAGGCATATTCATTAAAGGCCCTTCTCCCTTCTTCCCCGGTCTTTAGAACGAGTTGTAAATTTCCAAGTAAATGACCTACTAGGAAGGTACATAGAAACAATCCGGTTAACGCCATCCAATATTTTTTCGCAAGGGACGACGATAAAAGCGCTGATTTACTCATATAGTTGGAACTTTTTCAATAACGTACACAAATTTAACAGATACAACAAACCAAATAGGCTTCCGGTTCTTATTTAGATTAATTATAGATAAAGAATCACTCAAAATGTAGTGTAACGATTAGCCTTAAATCCCGCTAGTTGGATAAAAGCCATGAAAAGACTCTTGTTAATTACTGTTTTCGCAGGCTGTTTTCCTGCTTTTTCCCAGGAGGTGGAGGTTTCCTCTGAAAATGAGATTATTGCTGTGAGTCAGAAACGGCTTGCAGCGGAAATGGAAATCAACCTATACCCAAATCCATGTAATGGACGGTTTTTTATTTCTGCACGGGAGGGCCTAACGATAGAAGTTTTTAGTTATTCTGGTATGCGTATTTTTGAAGGTAACGCTTTACAAGGATCCCAAGTCTTAACCATAGAGGGGCTTACATCTGGTGTTTATATTTGTCGCGTATCGGAGGGAGAAAATGTGGTAGTGAAAAGGGTGGTTGTTCAGTAAAAAGACATTTTTTTAAGATTAAATGTATTTTTCTGCGACAACCTAGGTCAATTTATTGTATAATTCAATCCTTTTAGTCTTTTTTGCTAAAAAATCTAACCATGAATCAGTATAAGATTCTAAGAGTGTTGCGGTTGATCGGACTACTGCAGCAATCTCCTTCAAAATCTGTCCATCAGCTTGCACAACTGCTAGACAATACAGATCGAACAGTATACCGCTATTTAGAATTGATTCGGGAATTGGGATTTGAGGTACAGCGTGACCATTTCAAGCGTTTTTCCATTGTTTCAGGCGAGCTGGGCAAGGTTACTTTTACAACCGAAGAGGCAACTTTGCTCAATAAGTTGATTCAAACTGTGGCAGTTGATTCTCCTTTAAGGGATGGGTTGTTAAAAAAGGTGTATTTGAGTTCAGAAATCCCTGTGGTAGGTAAACATGTTCTCAAAGCTCATGTGGGCACCATCGTTCAACAACTAAGCGAAGCTATTGCCATACATAAACAGGTGCGCTTAAAAAAATACCATTCCCTACATAGTGAACGAATCATCGACCGTATCGTTGAACCTTTTGGGTTTACTGATAATTATGCCGCACTAATGGCGTTTGAACCTGCTGCCATGAAGAATAAACTTTTTAAAGTAGAACGGATCACCGGGGTAGAGTTGATGCAACAGGGTTGGAAGAATGCTAAATTACATGAGCAGGTAAGTCCAGATGCTTTTGGTTTTGGTCCCGATGAAAAATCATTTCCCATCCACCTGGTGTTTTCTTTAAGGGCATGTATTTTACTTAAAGAAGAATTTCCCATGTGTGGGCCTTATATAAAACCAACACCCAAGTCAAATTTATTCGAGTTAAAAATGTCTGTAAACAACCTTAAGCCCGTACAACGATTTGTTGACGGGCTTAAGGAGGAATTTGTGGAAGTGAATATGTAAGTGGTGGTAACGGGGTAAATTTTCAGTTATTATCGAACAAATCTATTTCTTAATCCTGACAACTTGGGTCAATCACCATGAGCAATCAATAAAGAATGCGATGGCAGTTATTCTTCCTCGATCCAATACTCGGGCGTACAAATGAGTTGTTCTGAGTCAAAAGTCACAATATTCCTTTTACAAGGTTTGCCTATTTCAACCCTGAAGCCATTTTCAAGCAAAGATGCTTCTGCCCAGTGCGGTATGTTATATGGAAAATAGGTTTGGACATCCTTTGGCTCTATCAGTTTATCGTTCAGTTTAAAGTTGGTAAATGCCATGCTCAATTTAGGCGTTTGCTCCAGCGTTCCTTTTTCATTATATACTTGAACGAACATATTCATTTGCGCGCCAAATCGTAACTTTTCTCCGGGGAAAGCGAGCATACCCATTTCGGTCGTTTTTCCATTGCTTTTATCAAGAACTTTAAGCCCTACAAAGGTATGCACCTTACCGTCGAGGGTTACTTTCACATCACTCGCATATAAGGTTATGGTATATTGACCCTTTTTCCAATTGAATTTATTGCTCACACCTATAGTAGACTCTTCTGAGTCGTCAACAAAACAAAATCCATTTGGAGCTAAGCGAAGTGCCTCCGTTCGTGTTTCATCCCACCTTGTGAAATTGAACGAACGCTCTATTTCTTGGTATTGACTTTCATCATCCATGTTTTTCGGATGTATGTATCCACCCCAATCTGTTTGCAATCCTCCCCAAAAACTAATGTTATTTATAGTGCCCCCACCATGGGTAGCTATGGTCAGGGAAGTATTGGCAGGAACCTCATCAAACAGTTCGAAATCCATGGAATAGGTTTTGACATCCACGGATGTGTCTGGTAGGTAGTAGTACAAATCAATTTGATTCCAGTCTTCCTCCCAAGAATACGTTTTCATCCATTTGCCAGCTGAGAATATGCCCGATTTTTGTGCGCCGTTTTTATCGGTGTAAGTCCCTACCCCATCGGGCTTTCCCGCTTTAAACTGTCCTTGGTACCAAGATCCATCTGCATAATCTAAAATCCCAAAACCGCTGTAAACACCTTTGATTGTTTGCCCAAGGTAGGTATCGTATTCCACCTCCTGGGCAGAAAGACTTCCCGTAATTGTACATAGCAATCCTATTATCCAATGTCGATTCATGATGTAAAGTTTAAGTTTGACGTAAAATACTGCTGAAGCTTACGGCCGATTTGCTTCTATGTGTTGCAGCACGTTTACATTATGCGAGAATGTCAAAAAAGTAACAAGGAAGACGTGAAATTGACTTAAACTGTCTGAAAAATAGTAATTACGGTCACCATTTCTTTTTGCGGGTGCCTACCTGGAAAGGAAACCTTGGAATCACCGTTTACTCAAGCGCACAGTATTCTGATTTCTATTCACGATTCTTACCATAGCATCTGTTTCATATTCATCATTTTCCCAAAACAACTCTCATTCTTCTTCGGCTATGGCGACATTCATTTTTCCCCTTGGTTGGTGCCTACTTAAAGAAATGTAATACCTCGAGTTCTCTTTTACTGTTTTTTGTTTCTCTCGATAATTGCCAATGACCGCTACTAAACTGTTTGAGCCCTTGAACGGACAATAGATATGATACAAAATTTGACTTTAAAGGATAACTCCACGCTATTAAAGTGTACATTTGACTGAATGCAACGTATTACGGGTATATTGGGTTTTCTATGGAAATGCTGGGTAGCTGTTGTGTTTTTTGTGTTTGCCATCTTACTATACCCCCTCTTTTTGGTGCTTATGATGTATGAACCCTGGAAAAAGGGGGGATTTTACATTTTCATCTTTTGGAGTTGGATGATGCGTATTTTTTGTTTGTACCATGTAAAGAAAGTCCTCGATTCACCGTTACCAAAAGCGCCTTACATTCTTATTTCCAACCATGCCTCATACCTTGATATTTTTTTCATGTACTCCATATTTCCCCAACACCCCTTTCTGTTTTTGGGAAAAGGCGAAATATTAAGTTACCCTATCGTTCGTACTTACTTCAAGGCCTTGAATATTGCGGTTCATAGAAAAAACCGAGGGAGTGCAGCAAAATCCTTTATTCAAGCAAGAAAAGAGGCGGAAAAAGGCTGGAGCATTGTCATTTTTCCCGAGGGAGGTATTCCAGATGACCATAACCCCAAAATGATGGCATTCAAAGATGGCGCATTTAAATTGGCCAAGTCGCTTTCCCTGCCCATTGTGCCCATCACATTTACCAACCATTTCAAGTTGTTTTCAGATCCCACACAACTATTAGGACCAGCGAGGCCAGGAGTCAGCAGGGTTTATATACATCCACACATCAGCCAGGAGGAATACGCAGACCTCAGTGTTAAAGAATTGAAAGAACTTTGTTTTGAACGTATCAATACTCCTTTACTGAATGAATTCCCTGATCTAGTCAGATAATGTCAGATTTTGTACTTTTGTATCATGAATATCACAGATGAATTGGTCGATCATATAGCACACCTCTCTAGGCTTGAATTCAATGGCGAAGAAAAAGAGGCTATAAAAACAGACCTTGGCAACATCATTCGTTTAATGAGCAAACTGTCTGAACTTGACACAGCTCACGTGAAACCATTGGTCTTCATGACGGAGGAATTTGATAATCTTCGGGAAGACATCGCAGTGGAGTCAATTAGCCATGAAGCAGCTTTGTTAAATGCACCAAAGAAGGATTCCGACTATTTCCGCATTCCAAAAGTATTAGATAAATAAAAATTATCTCTTGTCAGCGAAACCAAGCGACACTCACGACCCCTATGCTGCCTTAAGGGTTCTACCCTTCAATTTCTTTTTGTTCAGTCGGTTTTTCCTTATTCTCGGAATTCAGATGCAAACAGTCATTGTGCAATGGCAAATTTATTCACTCACAAAAGATGTATTCGTTCTAGGAATGATTGGTCTTGCAGAAGCGATTCCCTTTATTTTAATAAGCCTTATTTCCGGTCATGTTGCGGATTCATTCAACCGGAAATACATCATTCAGTTGTGTAGTTTCGTGTTTCTTTTGGTTACTGGATTTCTATGGTACATTACTACGGATCTTTCATCCTTTTTAAACGTTTACGGCACGCTACCCATTTTCATATCTATCGTTTTTATGGGAATACTCCGGGGCTTCAGTGGTGCGGCTTTTCCCTCGTTCATGTCCCAAATCGTGCCGCGAAAGCTCTATGCGAATGCCGCCACCTGGAATAGTACTGTATGGCACATTGCTTCCATACTCGGTCCTGCGAGCGCGGGATTACTGATTGCTATCGATTATTCAACTGCTTATGCTATTGATTTGTTATTCATATTGTTATCCTTCTTGTCTTTTTTTCTGATCGCCTCTAGACCCATTCCTAAACGCCTTGAAAAAGAACGATTACGTGACAGCTTGTCGGCAGGGATTCGATTTGTATTCAAGAATGAACTGTTACTTGGCGCCTTAACCTTGGATTTGTTTGCTGTTTTACTAGGTGGAGCAGTGGCCTTATTGCCCGTATTCGCGGATAAAGTGCTTCACGCCGGACCAGAAGAACTGGGCTTTTTACGGGCAGCTCCCGCCATTGGTGCGGTACTTATGGCACTCATCATTGCCTATAAACCTCCGCGTGCTAATGCTGGAAGAAACCTGCTTATTTCCGTTTCCGGTTTTGGACTTGCCACCATTTTATTTGGTTTGAGTACTAACTTTTACCTCGCCTGGTTCTTTTTGTTTCTGACAGGTGCTTTTGATAATGTCAGTGTGGTCATCCGACACACGATTTTGCAGTTGTGCACACCAGACGACATGCGCGGAAGGGTTTCAGCGGTAAATGGTATATTCATTGGTTCATCGAATGAAATTGGAGCCTTTGAATCTGGAGTCACAGCACGTGCATTTGGATTAAAACCATCGATTATTGCAGGTGGATTACTCACTATTTTGGTAGTCATGATCACCGCGAGGCTATCACCCAAACTCAGAAAACTGGATATTCGCGAACTAGAAGGGTCATGACCATGTGGTTCCTTCTTTGGAGTCTTTAAGCGTTATTCCTGCGGCGGTGAGGGCATCCCTGATTTTGTCGGAAGTAGACCAATCTTTGTTTTCTCGGGCCTGCTGACGTAATTCAATGACCAACTGCATCACTGGGTCTAGTTTGGTTGCCCCCCCCTCATCGGTTAACGTCAATCCTAAGACGCTACAAGTGAAGGAATGCATTTCATCGGACAGGCGTTTCAAGTCTGCTGATGTCAAGTGTTCTTTGCCGTCTTTGATTAAATTGAGTTTTTTTACCCCTTCAAACAAATGGGCAACCAAGGTTGGCGCATTGAAGTCATCGTCCATAGCAGCATAAAATGCAGCTATCAATGCTTCTACATCGAAGCTGCTTTCATTGGCTGGCTTGAGTTTTTCACACAGGCGCAAGGCTTCTATCAATCGTTGAAATCCTTTTTCAGCTGCATTCAATGAATCCGGTGTCAGGTCCAACGTACTCCGATAATGAGCCTGCATCATGCAAAAGCGGATAACATTGGCCGCATAAGGCCGATCGAAAAGCGAAGTACTACCTTCTATAATTTCTTTCGGTAGAAAATAATTACCAAAGGACTTGCTCATTTTTTGGCCGTTTACATTGAGCATGTTGGCATGTAACCAATAATTGGCCGGGTGTACACCTAAAGCGCCACAACTTTGTGCTATTTCATCCTCGTGGTGTGGAAACTTTAGGTCCATACCCCCACCATGGATATCGAATGTCTTTCCCAAATATTTGGTGCTCATCGCTGTACACTCGATGTGCCAACCGGGATTTCCATTTCCCCAAGGTGAACGCCAAATCTGCATATCGTCGGGGTGCGCTTTCTTCCACAAGGCAAAATCGGCAAAAAACTTCTTTTCGTCCTGTGCATTCAATGTACGGGTTTCTTCCTCCAGCTCGTCAATTTTTCTTCCACTGAGAATCCCGTAACTATATTTCTCACAATAAGCCTTTACGTCGAAATATACCGAACCATTTACCACATACGCAAATCCATTCTCCAGTATTTTTTCAATTAATTCTATTTGCTCTTGAATATGACCAGTAGCTGTTGGTTCAATACTAGGTGGTAATAAATTGTAAGTGCGCTGCAATTCCTGAAACTTGACATTGTACTTGTAAACAATTTCTAAGGATTGCATTTGTTCGAGACGTGCTGCTTTGCCGATGCTGTCTTCTGCTTCACCCAAACTATTGGTAATGTGACCTGCATCAGTGATGTTACGTACATATTTTACTTTGTAGCCAGCATACAGTAAATACCTGTAAATCAGGTCAAAATTAATAAATGTCCGCATGTTTCCCATATGTGGTTCGCTGTAAAGCGTTGGACCACAGACGTACATACCCACCAAACCTTCATTAATTGGGTTGAATAGCTCTTTTTTGCCACTTAGGCTATTGTAGAGGTGCAACGAACTTGAACGGTTTTTCATGATTGTAATGATGATCGGTTTAAACCAAGTTATTCAAAAGAGACCTCATACTCACTCGGGATTCAACTTTTTGATACACCTCATCAATAGCTATGCGCACTTGCTCCATGGTATCTCTATCACGAATCGTCACGGTGTTATCTTCCAAGGTTTGGTGATCAACCGTTATAGCGAAAGGGGTTCCTATAGCGTCTTGCCGTCGGTAACGTTTACCTATCGAATCTTTTTCATCGTACTGGCAATTGAATTCAGTTTTGAGGCCATCGATGATAGCCCTTGCCTTTTCTGGAAGTCCGTCTTTCTTTGTAAGGGGCATTACGGCAACTTTATAGGGAGCCAGCGCCGCGGGAATCGATAAGACCGAACGTTCTGTTCCATCTGAAAGTACTTCGTTCTTGTAGGCTGCACTTAACACGGCCAGAAAAAGGCGGTCAAGCCCCACGGAAGTCTCCACGACATAAGGAATGTAATTCTGATTGAGTTCTGGGTCAAAGTACTGTAATTTTTTTCCAGAGTATTTTTCGTGTTGTTTAAGGTCAAAATCCGTTCGGGAATGTATTCCTTCTAATTCCTTGAATCCCATAGGGAAATCGAATTCAATATCACAAGCGGCATTGGCATAATGAGCGAGCTTGATATGGTCATGAAAACGGTAACGTTTCTCACCCAAACCTAAGTTTTGATGCCATTTTGTGCGGTGTTCTTTCCAGTAGTTGTACCACTTTATTTCTTCTCCTGGACGAACGAAAAACTGCATTTCCATTTGCTCAAATTCACGCATACGGAAAATAAATTGACGCGCAACAATTTCGTTTCGAAATGCTTTTCCCACTTGCGCAATACCAAATGGGATTTTCATCCTGCCAGATTTTTGCACATTTAAAAAATTGACAAAAATTCCCTGGGCCGTTTCAGGACGCAAAAAAATGGTGGAGGCATCTCCCGCAACAGAACCCAATTCTGTTGAAAACATAAGGTTAAATTGCCTCACCTCTGTCCAATTGCGTGATCCAGATAGTGGACATACAATCCCAAGGTCCATAATAAGTTGGTAGAGCCCCTCTAGGTCACTGTTTTCGAGGGTTGTACGCATCCTTTCCTCTATTTCAGCTATCTTCTCGTTGTTGCGTTTAACGTTAGGATTAGTCGCCCGAAATTGTGCCTCATCAAAATCATCTCCGAACTTCTTGCGGCCTTTATCCACCTCTTTCTCCACTTTTTGATGGATTTTTTCGATGTGTTCCTCTAAAAGCACGTCCGCTCTATAGCGTTTTTTTGAATCCTTATTGTCTATCAACGGATCGTTAAAAGCATCCACATGACCGGATGCCTTCCATGTGGTAGGATGCATAAAAATGGCGGCATCAATGCCAACAATATTTTCATGCAGTTGCACCATCGCTTTCCACCAGTATTGTTTGATGTTGTTCTTAAGTTCTGCTCCCAGCTGACCATAATCATAAGTGGCAGCCAGTCCGTCGTAAATTTCCGACGACGGAAATACAAAACCATATTCCTTGGCGTGTGAAATGACCTCTTTTAACTTATCCTCTTTTTGTTCCATATGTACAAAGGTAAAAAAGAGAATGGTATGATGCGTGTTGCCTAGAAGGATTACCTACTAAGTATACCTATTCATTGCAAGTATCAGATGGAGCACTATTTTTTTAAAAACGAAAAATGAGCCTTATATCCCCCACTTCGAAATTCCAGGTAATACAAACCCAATGATAGCTCATCTATGGGAATCCATAATTCGTTTTTCCCTCCTGTAGACTGAAAAACATCTGTTCGAATGATACGTCCTGACATATCCAACAAAGATACTAGCCCTTCTTGCTGAACATCGGAATCAAAGGAAAGTCTTAATAGGTTTTCTGCCGGATTGGGATAAAGATTCATCGAATGAATGGATCCTATTTCGTTCAAACCTACTACCAAGTTATCGGAAGGGTTACCAGCATAGATGTTGATGTCATCCAAGAAAAAATTATTGCCACCGTTTCCTTCGAATTCAAACTTAAAACGGAAGTTGCTTACAAAAAAATCCGAGGTAACATTGGTCATATGAATGGTTGTCCAATCGGAGGGAGCAGTTGGTATCCATGAGGTTGAACTTACTTGATAGGAAAGCGAGTTACCGTGTAAAGTCTTTCGCTGTGCCCAAGTATCTCCACAATCTTTGGTAAGGAAGACTTTCAACCACTCATCGTCTGTGGCCTGACGCTTCCGGTAAGCATAACGAAAACTTAACGTTGCTGAACCACTTAATGGGTCGATAGCACTTAAATCCACTGGAGGTGAAATAAGTTCATCCGTATTCATTCCCGTCTGCCCAAAGTTGTTCAACTTAACACAACGAGTACCCGTGTGCCCCTGTGTTGCATCGATTTGAAATGCATTATTGCTTTCGTTGTTATAAACAGTCCATGTATCTGAATTACCTAAACTTGAAATGGTTTCAAAACCCTCCCAAAAAGGCAATGTTCCCGCTTCAGGAAGCACTTTAATGTAACCAGCTTTTGTTTCTAAATCAGTATTCGACCCATCCGTAGCAAACAGCGTGACCTCATAAGTTCCAGCAGTTAAAAAACGAATGAAGGGTTCTTGTGAAGTCGCTGTGGTTCCATTTACAAATTGCCAATCGGTATTTTCTGTACCTGACAAACTCCATGTCCAAGAAGTAGGATTATGAAAACTGCGGTCTATGAATTGAAGGGAGTCCCCGGAACAAAGGAGCGTTTTATTCGCTTCAAAATCAGCTTTGCAAAGGATTTCAGGGTCATTTACACCGGTAGCAATGCTGTTGGAAGGATTGACCCAATTGGACATAAAGTCGATGTCGATGAAATTCTGTTGCATAATGCCCACTTGGTCTTGCGAAAACATATTCTGGCAATAATTATAGCTCATATAGTTTTCAATCTGATCTACCGCGTCGAATCCGAAGGCATCGTTGGCGGGAACTTCGCTACAACTATTCCACGTGAAGGAACAGCTCCAGTTTGCTGCTTCTTGAGGAGGTGTATCGCAGCAATAGTCACCGGCCTGACTACAATCGTTTAGATGGCATCCGGAAGAACCATTCCATCCAGCATCAAAAATGTGTTGCAAGCCTAACAAATGCCCCATCTCATGCGTAAGTGTACGACCATCTGAATTTAGAGCAGTCTCAATGGTACCGAAAGCGTCGTTTCGGATCAAAATTCCATGTGCATCGCCTCCTGGCCAATAAGGCAGATAGGCATACCCTAAGATGATTCCGGCACCACCACTATCATTTTCGATGGAATTGACAACCCAAATATTAACGTATTGATCGATTGGCCATTGATCGGAACCTCCATTTGACGTGTATTTGCAGTTGTCGTTGGCATTATAGGTCAACCCGGGAGCGTTGACACGCACTATGCCGTTGGTACAATTTCCTTCAGGGTCTTTCTTCGCCAGTTTAAACTCAATATCCATGCTTCCAGCAACGGATTGAAAAGGAGCATTTGGCGTATTTCTGGTCACGCCAGCATCGGGGTTTTGTCGTCGGTAATCTTCGTTTAGAATATCCAATGCGTCATGGATTTGTTCATCTGAGATATTTCCTATTCCATTGTCGTGAATGATGTGAACCACTACAGGAACAACCAACGTAATTTTAGGTAGTTGTAGACCTTGACCGCTGGATGCCTTTACCATTCCGGAATGGATTTGTTGATCGAAGCCGGGATTTTTTTCCCTGAGGCGCTTGACTAACATGTCGTGGCCACACCATGGTTGGGTTGACTGCGCATAAGAAGATAGACTCGCTGCAAAGACAACAAGATAGAAAAGGGCGTTTCGGAGGCTCATTAGTGGGCTATTTAATCACGCAAGAAAGTACTTTTCGAGTACCTGCCGCAAAAAGAACCACTTGGTAGCTTCCAGCTGCAACTTCTTGCGTGTCCAGCAAGACCAAATTTGACCCAACGGAAGATTTGATCTTATGTTGTTGTACGACCTTACCGGTTAAGTCAATCAACTGCACATACGCATCGGAAGGTTCCTGAACGGAATAGTGCAAGTTGATTTGATTTTCTGCCGGGTTTGGAAAAAGGTTTATTTCTTCAATGGATCCAACGTTTTCAACTCCAAGGACAATATCACTTGATGGGGCTGACGGATAAATATTAATGTCATCGAGGTAGAAATTGTTTCCGTTATTGCCTTCAAAACGGAATTTGTAACGGAAGTTATCCACCCAGTAATCGCTTGTTACATTTGTCATGTGTACGGTAGTCCAGTCAGTCGCGCTAGCTGGTGTCCATGCCGTGGATGCAGTCAAAGAAGACAATTGAGAACCACTGAGCGTTTTTCTTTGAACCCATGATGAGCCACAATCATTCGAAATGAATACTTTCAACCATTCAACGTCTGAGGCAATCCTTTTGCGATAGGAATACCTGAAGCTTAACGTCACCACACCACCTTGTGAGGCTACGGAAGACAGATCAACCGGAGCAGCAATCAACTCATCGATGTTTGGCCCAGCCTGACCATAATTGGATAATTTGACACTCTTACTTCCGCTATGTGCAGCGCTTGTTGTGATTACGAACTCATTGTTATTGTTAGGATTAACGACTTCCCATTGGGTTAGGTTGTCAAGCGAACTATAGGATTCAAACCCTTCGAAAAATGGGATGTTAGTTGCGGCAGGCAATACTCGTATGTAAGCCGTTTTGGTTTCGCTGTCTGTAGTTGTTCCGTCTGAAGCAGATAGTGTTACTGCATAAACACCTGGTGTATCATAGGTCACCACTGGATTCTGTGAAGTAGAGGTGGCGGGGGTTCCGGATGGAAAACTCCAGTTCCAAGAGGTTACAGCATTGTACGTGTCGTCAAAAAATTCCACTGCATCTCCAACACAAACAGAGGTTTTGTTCGCCGTAAAATCAGCCTTACACAACACCATGGCTCCTGTTCCGCCAACGGCATTAAGGTTACTGGTTGTCCATAGGTTGCTTCTTCCCCCAACTGAAGAGGTAACGGCATTTCGCATGCGTGTTTTTTGGCCTGCTGTAAACATTTTGGAACAATACGAATAGTCCATGTAATTTTCTACGTTATCGCGGATCGCATATCCAAAAAAGGCATCGTCTGAATTACATGTATTTGAATTTAAAGAACAACTCGTAACCCCGATGCAATTTGGAGTGTCTTGAACTGCGTCGTCCGTCGAACAGCTTGTCGCATTTCCAGGGTTGTTATTTCCTCCCCATGTATGATCAAGGTTCAACCAATGACCTACTTCATGAGTCAATGTTCTACTGGTGGAAGTGGAGGCAGTACCTATGGAACCCACATAATCATGTAAGACCCAAATCCCATTGTACATACTGGTTCCAACCCAGTTGGAAGGTTTCATCGTGTAACCTGCGGCGCCACCAATATCCCCACAAATGAATATATTAAGGTATTTATTTCCCGCCCATTGACCGTTGAACACGTCGTTCCCGGCAATGATAGCATCCACTTGATTGTCACCATCGACACCGTTGTAACTCATGGAAGAAGCGGTACGCGTAATTCCTTTAAAACATTGGCCATTTGGCGCCTTAGTTGCTAGAACGAATTCTATTTCTATATCGGTGGGCATCCCCTGAAAATCAGCAACCACATTGTTCGCATCTGTATTTTGAAGGCGGTAGTCCCTATTCATAATCGATAACGCATCGTAACATTGTTCATCGGAAATATTCTCGATGCCATTGTTATGCAAAATGTGAAACACAACAGGTATTTTATAAATCGTTCCTTTTGGAACAACATTCGTTTTACTTTCTTTTTCTCGGATTTTATCGTCCTCTATCAATGATTGCACATAAGCGGGATTATTCATCAAGGCCTTGTGTTTTTTATGCTGAATGCAATATTCCACGCTTTCCCCTTCTCTAACATTTTGATAATCAATAGAGTTTTTTTGGGCAAACGATAAGGAAGAGCCTAAAATAAACACTGCCAAAGCAGAAAAACGTGTTGTTTTCATGTTGTAAATCGGTTAATTTTCTTTTTAACGTCCCAAATTACAAAAAGGTTTACTAACTCGCGTTAATACAAGTGCCTAAAGAGGGTAAAAAAAATTTATGATATGAATGAATGACAAGCTACTCATTCGTCATTTCCCTCAACGAGCAACTAACTTTCTCGCGAAACGGTTGCTGCAACATTTGGAAGATTTTGGTAGCAACACCCTTCGGTTCTTGCAATTCGTCTTGGATTTTTAAGGATTCAAACGTTGCGTGACTGGAAAAATCAGCCGGATGTGCACTTCGGATTTTATCTTGCATCGAAGTGTCTATTACACCCGGGGAAAGTGAATAAACCCGAATGTTTCTTCCTTTTTCCAATTCCTCTAAATATAGTGTTTCAGAAAAACGATCTAATGCTGCTTTTGACGCACAGTAAGATGCCCATCCGGGAATTGCGCGCGATGAAGCACCACTACTGATATTTAATATTGTCACTTTGGCGGTTGTCTGGAGTTGCTGTAGTAAGCGGTGGGATAACAGCATCGGCGCCAACGCATTTACATTCATCACCTCCACGGAATCTGGAACCTCCTGGTCACTTAATCGACGCACTTGTCCAATAATACCCGCATTATTAATAAGAAGTATTTCGCTCGATTGCGGGAAGTTTATTTTCGCTATTTCACTAGTATTGCACAAATCACAGGATGTAAAACGGTAGTTGGGATGATTGAGCTCAGAGGCCCTACCTATACCCAACACGTTATGGCCTTTTTCGAGAAATAACTCGGCCAAGGCTTTACCCAAGCCCCTGGAAACACCGGTAATAACTACGTACATCTGTTAATTTTTTTTAATCCGGAAAGAAGCTTTCACTCAACCTTCCAGTGCCTGACGCAAGTCTGCAATAAGGTCATCGGCATCTTCTATTCCCACAGAGAGGCGAATCAACGAATCTATCACACCTGTTTTTTCACGTTCGTCTTTGGGTATTGAAGCGTGGGTCATGGTTGCTGGGTGGCCAATAAGCGACTCTACACCTCCCAATGATTCGGCCAACGCAAAAATACCTACCTTTTTTACTACCTCTAGGGCATCTTCGAGTTGATTGCCTTTCAAGGTGAACGAAATCATCCCTCCAAATCCGCGCATTTGCCTTGCGGCGACTTCGTGGTTGGGATGATCCGAGAATCCTGGCCAGTAGACCTTCTCTACCCTCTGATGTTCTTTTAAAAAACGGGCAACTTTTTCACCATTCGCACAATGGCGTTCCATGCGTAAATGCAGGGTTTTAATTCCCCTTAGTACCAAAAACGAATCCATGGGTCCTGTAACCGCTCCGGAGGAATTTTGAATGCGGTACATTTCATTGGCAATTCCTTCATCGTTACAGACCAAGGCGCCCATTACCACATCGGAATGACCACCGAGGTACTTGGTAACAGAATGCATAACGATATCGGCCCCAAGATCAAGCGGATTCTGCAAATATGGCGTGGCAAAGGTGTTGTCCACGCAAAGCCAAGCTTTCGCAGCTTTCGCTATGTCCGCCATCTTTTGAATATCTACGACATTCATCATTGGGTTTGTAGGTGTTTCTACCCAAATTAATCGCGTTTTACCTGATATTTTTTGTTCTACTTCTCCTACTTGTCGCATGTCTACGAAGTGAAACTTGATGCCGTATTTTTCAAAAATCGTTCGAAACAAACGGTATGTCCCACCATAAAGATCGCTGGTAGAAATCACCTCATCACCGGGCTGAAGCATTTTAATAATGCAATCGATGGCGGCTAGTCCGGAACCAAAACAAGCACCAAATTTTCCATTTTCCAGTGCCGCAATGTTCTTTTCAAGCGCGTGGCGGGTAGGATTTTGTGTACGAGAATATTCATACCCTTTATGAACCCCTACCCCGTCTTGCACGTAGGTCGATGTTTGGTAAATCGGTGTCATAATAGCACCTGTTGCTTCGTCTGGGTGCACTCCTGCGTGTATGGCTTTTGTAGCAAACTTCATTGTTGTCGTTTTTGTTGAATCAAAAATAACCCTTTCAGTTCAATCTCTCATCTATTTCTATGGCTAAATCCGCTACCTGAATCACAAAGCACTGAAAAGTTTTGTTATTTTGTCGTAACATGTCTGAATTTACTGAAACACAGCTTAAACTGCTTTTGGATGAATTAAAGCACTTTAATCTGAACGACCCTCTTGTGAATCGTTCGGTAAATGACATCGCTTTAGACCGTTTCGAGAGCCTTTTAACCGTTGAGGGGACGTTCAAAAAGATTTTATCAGACGCAACCAAATGGCAACGTGAACAAGGCATAAATCCATTGTGTGTTGCTTTCGGACAAGTTGAATGGAATTATAAATCGCGCCGTGTAACTAGCCCTCTTTGGCTCATTCCATGTTTATTCAACTGGAAAAAAAAAAACAACCTAGTTGAAATTCAACTGAATGAAGAGGAGGGTTTTGCCAATCCCTTTTTGCTGAACGAACTTTTGGAAAACAATGAGCAAGTGCATATTACTCGGGATTCATGGATTGCTCGGCTTAAAAACCTTTTTAAGGACGACGACGTGCACATTGAACCAAATTCCATTGTGCTGAATAATTTTCACCCGTACCGCTTTGAACCTATTCGTGAACTTAATGAGCTTTTGGAAAGGGGGTATTCCGAACAAGTAAAGAGTTTGCTAGGCGACTCCTTTGTTTCATCACCTTTCCATGTTTCTCAGGTTACATACTGCCTTTTTCCGTGCGACAAAGAACAACGGCTGGCATTGGAAAGCGTTGCATGCGAAAATACAGTTGTTCAAGGACCACCGGGAACCGGAAAATCACAAGTTATCGCCAATGCAATCGGGAACACCTTAAATGCCGGAAAGTCTGTTATTGTGGTTTCAGAAAAAAGGGCTGCACTAGAAGTCATTCAACAAAAACTAGGAGCAAAAGGACTGTCTAACCTAAGTTACCTTCATAGCTCCAATAACTCCTCCAAAGACTTCATTCATGAATTAAAAAACACTTGGAATCATTTGGAAAACATGGAGCTTACTCCAACCAAAACGCCGCTCATATCGCCCTCTCTTTATGCACAATTACAGGGTTTGCTTGACAAAGTAAATGCTCCAAAACTGTTTTCAGGAATCTCTTTTTCAGCATTTCTCAACGAACAAAAACCTCCCAATTGGGAAAAGGCTGAGTATGATAGTCGTTCACCCGACATGGGGCTTTGGTTAAACATAAAAAAGTCCTTGTTACTTGTTTGCAAAACAATAAACCCTATTTCATTGGGCAGGCTTAATCCAAGAGTCTTAAATATGAGGGAGTTACCAGTACTCGACGTAAAAATCACTGCACTTTTAAATCTGTTGAATAAACTGGGTTTCGCACTGCGAGTCCGAACAAAAAGAGACATTGAATCCTTGACTAAAAAGGCACTTTTATGTAAGGAATTTAGTCACCATTCTTTTAAACATTGGGAATGCCTCATTGAACCAGGAAACACACAAAGGGTTCGTTTTGAGAAATTAGTTATAAAACGAAAAAAACTTTCTGAGCAATTATTGATGCTAGAAGCGGAAAAAAAACACTGGCGGTTGAATCCAACCCTTTCGGAGATTCAAATGCTTCGAAAAGCGATGCTTCAAAAAGGATTCTGGAAACAAAGACGGTTTAAAAAATCATGGTTACACTATTCACACCAACCCATTGAACAGGCTGGTCCCTTGCTAAACCAATGGGAAAAACAATACCTAAACCGGCAAAAACTAATAGAAATTGACGACAAACTTCGTCAACTGAGGTTGGCCGATATCGAAAACGATATTGTATATATCCAATCCCTTACCACCTATCTTTCAGAGGAAAAATGGCTCTTCTGGAAAAACATTTCGGAAGATGAAAGGGTTGTTTTTGCAGAACTTCACGAACAACTTCAACAGACCAATGAAACCTTAAAATCCTATTTTTCATTCGCTGATGACGATGATTTATTGGACCATCTTCAACTCATTTCTAAGCTCCTCCCCCAGCTCATTGCACATGCTTCACATTTGGAAAACATCCCGGGTAACTTATTCAGTATGTTTCAGCTTTACCCATCCATTGAGGGGTTAGAACGTGTTGTTCTAAAAACAAACTATTCGCGATTTATTAGTCAGTTTCCAGCACTCCAGCACTTTTCCGGAGAAGAAATAATGCAGCAAATTAAGCGAATCAATCATTCGCTGGAAAGCGAATCATCCCAACTATGTTCCGATATTTGGAGAAATTGCAAGGAACAACTCAATGCCTGGAACAAGTTGCTGCAAACACCGGGGCCTCAACTTTCGGTCGAGGAGAAACAACATAAAACAGAGCTCCGAAAAGGGAAGGCTCAATTGGTTAGAGAATTTTCTAAAAGCCGCAACCACCTTTCCATTCGGGAATTATACTCGAAAGAATGCCGACATTGGATTCAATTATTAAAGCCTATTCAGTTATTCAACCCGGTGCAGGTTGCACGGATTTTCCCTATGGAACAAGGGTTATTTGATCTAGCCATTTTTGACGAGGCGACCCAGGTTCCATTAGCTCATGCGTTGGGTACAGTGAATCGGTCACGGCGCATTATGGTGGCAGGAGATGAGCAACAAATGAGTCCAAGCATGTATTTCAAAAGTGGCACATCAGAACAAGTTAATTTATTGCATCAGGCAAGTTTTCACTGGGAATCGGTTCACTTAAAGCACCATTACCGTAGCCATCATCCTGATTTGATTGCTTTTTCAAACCGTCATTTTTACAACGATACCTTGATTGCTTTTCCAAGTGCCAAAGGATTAGACCCCTGTATTCATGATCATTACCTTTCTGACGGTATTTACCACCATGGCATTAATGAATTCGAGGCAAGTGCAGTGGCTGACTATATAGAAAAAACGTGGCGAGAGGGTAAATCGATTGGTGTAGTGGCCTTTTCAGAAAGCCAATTGGCTAGTATTCGCTCAAAAATTTCCGAGAATATCTGGCTTCAATTGGAGAATACATTTGATAACGGTGTTGGTTTTTTTAAAGCACTGGAGCAAGTTCAAGGCGATGAATGCGATGAATTGATTATAAGTTTTGGTTATGGACGAGACCACGAGGGAATCTTTCGTATGCAATTCGGACCATTGAACGGAGCGAATGGGACGAGGCGTCTGAATGTATTGATGTCAAGGGCAAGAAAGCACATTCATTTTTTCTCCTCTGTGCGATCAAGCGATTTTAAACTCAGCACCAATCAAGGCGTTGACCTGCTTAGGCAGATGATGCATTACATAGAACAATACCGCTTTTTTAACCAGAAAGAGCTTACGCTGCCCTTTCCTTTATCCTTTGAAGTAAGTAAAAACAAGTTAATGATTCCAGCAATATGGCGCGTGATAAATGACGCTGAAGAATTAATCACTTTTTATTCTACCATGCAATCGAAGGGCTGGGAAATCGAATTGGTATAAGGTTCTTTTTTACATAGCGAGTTTATCAATACCGTCCCATTCGATAAAACACCGAAGCATTTGATTCAAGGTACCTCAAGCAATCGAGAATAGTTGGCTTACACATTGCTTGTGTAACATGCTGAAACACGGAAGGAAACATTTCCATCAACCTGTAAAACACATCCCACCGCGGGTTTCACAACAAAGCTATCTTGAAACCTTTTTTTTCATAAGGATTGTTTAAACCCGCATATAAATTAGGGTATGCCTTTCAGTAAGATATGTAAAATGATTTAATTTTTGTTTTTCCAGAAACGCGCATTTCTACCATATTGAATGGGTTTTAAATTAGGATAACATAGTTAAAATCCATTGAACTCCAAGCTTGGTTTAACTAGGTTCAAGTATTACAAGCGCATAGGGAATAATGAAACAACATTCCCGCTCCACCACGGCATTTCACCTTACTTTTGGTAACCTAGTATCTTCAGGTAATCGGCAGCCGTTTGCTCTTCACTGAATAATTCGGTCTGCAATTTTCCATTCTCGTCCCTTTTTATCAAAATGTGTTTGGGTTCTGGTATCAAGCAATGTTTAAGTCCACCGAATCCGCCAATGTTTTCTTGATAAGCGCCCGTATTGAAAAAACCAATAAAGAGTGGCTTATTTCTGTCAAATTTGGGCAAATATATGGCATTGGAATGCTGTTCGGAGTTGTAATAATCATCGCTGTCGCAGGTGAGTCCCCCCAGTAAAACCCTTTCGTAGTCATCGTTCCAGCGATTTACGGGCAGCATGATGAACCGTTGGTTTATGGCCCAGGTATCAGGAAGGTTTGTCATAAACGAAGAATCAATCATGTTCCATTTTTCACGGTCGTTTTGTTGTTTCTGATGCAAAACACTGAAAATTGCACCACCACTTTCTCCCACTGTAAAGGAGCCAAATTCGGTAAAAATATTGGGTTCCGGAATGTCGTTTTCCGTACATACGCGTTGTACCTGTGTCAATATTTCACGGACCATGTAGGCATAATCGAAATCGAAAGCCAACGACTTTTTAATTGGAAAGCCTCCACCAATGTTCAAAGAGTCCAACGAAGGACAAACTTTTTTCAATTCACAATATACGCGAAGACACTTGGTTAATTCATTCCAGTAATAAGAGGTGTCGTTGATTCCTGTATTGATGAAAAAGTGGAGCATTTTTACCTCAACGCGCGAATTGTCTTTTAACATCGCACGAAAAAACGGAACAATTTCGCGGTAACGAATGCCTAAACGCGATGTGTAAAACTCAAATTTCGGTTCCTCTTCAGAGGCAATGCGAATCCCAATGTTCACTGATTTTGTTGTTCTGCTCAGAATTTCTTGTAATTCCTGTGTATTATCCACCACGGGAATCACATTCAACGTATCCTCTTCAATCAGTTTAACGATATTGTTTATGTACTGAGGCGGCTTATACCCGTTGCAAATAACAAACTGACCTTCTGACAACCTTCCTGCACGAAGCATACTCAATACAATATCAATATCAAACGCAGAGGAGGTTTCAATATGGACGTCATTTTTCAAGACTTCATCCATTACAAAAGAGAAGTGATTGCTTTTCGTACAATAGGAGTAATAATAATTTCCTGCATAGCCCAAGTTGCTGATTGCCTCTCGGAACCATCCCTTGGCCCGCTGTATATTGTTTGATATTTGCGGCAGGTAATTGAACTTCAGTGGCGTACCATACTGTTCTATTAGCCGCATCAAATCAATGCCATGAAAAAAAAGACGGTCTTCCCTCAAATTAAATTCGTTTTGAGGAAAATCAAAGGTTTGATCGATTAAATCTATGTACTTGGTTCGCATCTCACATTATTTCGTTTACAAATGTCTCTTAAAAAGTGGGAATAACCATCAATCAAGGTGATTTTTGATTTTTTTCATTCCTTTTTTGTACCAAAAAGGATCAGTTACCCCATGTCAATTCTCTATTTATTGCGTGTTTAACGAATTTTATTAAATTTGGTTAGGTTTTTGTTAAGGCGGTTGCCCGTAAACAAAAATCAACCTCGATTCTTGCTTGCACACTATTTTTTAACTTAAACATTTCAACTATGAAAAGATTTTTACGCGGCGCATTAATGGCTGGATGGATCATCGCTTTTTCCGCTGGTGCGAGAGCGCAGCTTGTTGCGGATATTGATGGCAACAATTACCCTACCACCGTCATCAATGGGCATGAATGGATGGCGCAAAACCTGAACGTTGCCAAATTCAAAAACGGAGACCCTATTCCACAAGCGAAAACAAAAGCAGATTGGGCACTTGCTTGCAAAAACAAGCGTCCAGCATGGTGTTTTTACAACAATGACCCAACTATGGCCGGTAAATTTGGTAAACTTTACAACTGGTACGCAGTGAACGACCCAAGAGGATTGGCTCCGGAAGGGTGGCGGATTTCCAATACCAAGGACGTCGAACTGTTAAAATCCATTCTAATCAATGGTAAAATGACTACTGCTGACTTAAAAACAAGTCAGGATTGGAATCCCGCAGGAACTAACGCACTCAATTTTTCTGCCCGTTCAGGAGGAAAAAGAGTCACTGGACCGTCCAAAATAAATTTTTATGAAAAAGGAACTTCTGGTTACTGGTGGACAACCGAAGAAAGCCAACCGGGTGTATCTTCTATTGGTTGGGCTATGTACGCTCTTGAATCCATGATAATGAATATCAACGCTACACAATTAACTACCGGTCTTTCGGTTCGATGTGTAAAAAACTAATTTAATAATTGAACTATGAAAAAAATTATTTCCTCTCTCTTTATGTTTGGTTTTTTAGCCATACAAACGACCTTTAACGCACAACTTATTTATACGGACGCCAACGGAACTGACTACAACATTACCACCATAAATGGCAAAGAATGGATCGGTAGCAATTACATGTGTGACAAGTTTAGCAATGGTGAAACATTACTGCTTGCTAAAAATTTCACGGAATGGAAAAAATACGTTACCCTTGGCAAACCTGCATACTGTTTCTTTGGATTTAATGCGGCTTTAAAGCAATTTGGATTTATTTACAATATCCATGCGGTGAGGGACGCTCGCAATATAGCTCCTTCAGGATGGCAGCTTCCTTCGAAAGAAAACTACATAGATATGATCAATCACCTTGGTGGTTCTGTTGATGCCGTTGGGAAATTGTGTGACCGCAGTGGTGGTTGGCCAACAACAATTACCGTTACCAATACCACAATGTTCTCCGCTCTACCTGGTGGTTACCTCAATGCCGCTGGTGTAAATGTACAAAGAGGGATTACGGCTAATTTCTGGTGTTCAACAGTTGCTGGTGTAACGCATATCATGACCATCGCGCAAACAGGTGTGATTGTAAAAGCCGCTAGGCCAGGAAAAAAAGGCATGGTAAATGAAGGATACATGTTAAGGCTTGTAAAACAGTAAGTTTATATTACCAAGCAGGAATTTATTAGTTCCTGCTTGGTTGAATAAAAAACGATTTAACAAAAATTTTAATTCGGCTTTTCTTTTTTGGCGCTACTTTTGTCCCAGACCCTTTTTAACGACAAAATTATGCGCTACTTTTTACCCCAAAAGTTACGGGTAGGTAATTACGTCTTCCTATTTAATTTTTTCTGTTTTGTGTTATTTGGTACTTCTTCACTAAAAGCACAAACCATATGGGAAAACCCTATCAATGGAATAAATCCTTCGAACTCAAACCCTTTCATAAGTGGTGACATAAAAAACTCCGCTATTAGCGTTTCTGGTATTCGTTACGGTTCTGGTGTGACCCCCAACGCAGGCAATGATCGCTATAACGCAAGGGGATGGAATTCACCCTCTTTCAACACAAACGACTATTTTGAGTGGACCATTACACCCAATACATGTAAAAAGCTGAATCTGTCTAGTTTTGTCTTTGTTGGACAACGAAGCCATACTTCGATTAACGGGTTTGCCTTTCGTTCAAGTGTTGATAATTTCCAAAACAACATTGCCACGCCTACTTTCGGTGGAGATTCTATCGTAATTAACAGTTCTGCTTTTCAGAACTTAACACAAGCGGTAACATTCCGGTTGTATGCATGGGGAGGATCCAACGAGAGCAGAACATACAGTGTTAATAGTTTCAAATTCTACGGCAGTGTTAGCAGTGTAGCAACAGCTCCAGTAATCACCGCGTCCGGATCAACTACCTTTTGTTCCGGGGAAAATGCGGTTCTTAATTCGAATGAAAGCACGAGTGTTCAATGGTCGAATGGTTCAACTGCTTCAAGTATTACTGTTGCAAATAGTGGTAATTATTTTGCCACCAAAACAGATCCAAATGGATGTTCCGCCAATTCTAACACCATTCATATTGAAGTAAAACCCCTACCTGTAGTGACCATTCAGGCCAATCCAGCCGTTGCCTGTGTTGGGACATCAGTAACACTTATAGCAACAGGGGCAAACTCATACACCTGGACGAATGGAATTAGCAATGGAGCTGCATTCGTACCAACAGCAAGCAATACGTATAGTGTTACTGGTACTGCGGCAAACGGTTGTGTCGGCTCTGCCAACATCACTTTAAACCTCAATCAAATAAACGTTTCTTCTCCTTTAAACAATGGTGACCTTGTCTGGAATGGACGAAACAACGGCGACATGAATACGACAAGCAATTGGCTTGTTTTTGATAACAACACGTTCTCCACAGCCAGCTCTTTATTAAATTCCGACAAAAACATTGTTATCCCACCTACACAGACATGTGTAAGCAATCAGCCAATATTGAATAGCAACTCTCTTTCCGTTAAAAACATTACTATAGAAAATGGCGCCAGCCTTAACCTGGGGAATGGAAATTTATTGGTATATGGGGACTGGATTCAACAAGGTAATTTTTCAGCAGGAACAAGTATGGTTCAATTCACCGGGAACAATAACGCCTCAATTAGTGTATCTAGCGGTAACGTAGCTGCATTCCATAACTTGACGCTAAATAAGTCAGGAGATGTATCGTTAAACGCAGCTGTTACAGTAAATGGCTCGCTTAACTTGACCAATGGTAAACTGGTTTTGGGTAATTACGACCTTACCATGAATACTGGTACGATGAATGGTGGAAGCTCGAACAGTTATATCCAAACGAACGGAACAGGTTCTTTGCTTCGTAATTTAACTGGTTTAATGGTATATCCAGTTGGAAGATCTACTTATAATCCGGTTACACTCAACAAGCCCGGTACTGCTTTTGGTTTTGGCGTGCGTGTGGTTGATCAGGTAACCATAAATGGACAAGACAACGGAAGCCCATTTGGAACAGGTAATGTAGGCAGAATGTGGCACATTACACCTTCGAGCGGTTACCTTGCATCCACAAATGGAGCTGTTGACATCACCTTACAGTATTTAAATGGGGCGAATTATTTTTCAAATGGATTTAGCAATGCGTTAGCAGATCGACAGTTTATGCATTATGGAAATGATTGGGAAAATATATCATACATTCCGGGTAATTTCGCCACAGATAATAATGCCCAAGGGTATTCATGGGTAACACAGGAGGACGTTACGAATTTTTCACCTTTTACTATTTCAAATTCTACCTCTTCGCTTCCAATTGAATTGATTTCTTTTAATGCCAATTGCAATGCGAATAACCACGTGGACATCGACTGGTCAACGGCCTCTGAAAACCAATCCAGTCATTTTTTAATTGAGCGATCTGAAAACGGAATGCAATGGGTGGCTTTAGGCGTGGTTTCTGCAGCCGGAAATTCGAATGAAGTACTTCGATACCACTTGGTGGATGAACACCCTATCAATGGCATCAATTATTACCGATTGACACAATTTGATTTCGACGGGCAAAGTGAATTGTTTGAGGTAGTTACCAGTTTATGTCAAAAAGCATCAACAAGTTTACAGATTGTAAGCTTCCCCAACCCCAGTAATAGTGAATTCCGAATCGTTTTTGAATACGCGGATATTACAAAACCAACCGGTAAAATTCGTGTCCTTAACATGCATGGCCAAACCGTTCATCTCCAAGAACATGTGTTTAAAACGGCTATAAACGAGGTGGTAATTTCCAACCGAACTTTAATGCCTGGCATGTATAGCATTCACATCACTGATGGCAATGGTTTTGCACAAACCGTTTTGCACCGCATCAATTAACAATATTATATTTTACAACCAAAATGGGGAGTCTACTCCCCATTTTGGTTGTATTCAGCGGTTTAAGAAGCAGATTGATTTGATTCAATCACGAACCGTGTGTAGAAATTAGGTAAAAACTTGTATTTTAAAGCCTTCAAAACCGAATAAAATGGCAGAATTTTTTTATCAAGATCCCTATCCCATTCAACAAGATTTAACAACGTACCGAAAAATAACGGATGAATACGTTCAGGTCCAGAAATGGGGCGAACATGAGGTTCTTCAGATTGACCCTAAAGCCCTAGAAATTCTTTCCGAGGAAGCGATGAAAGACGTTTCTTTTTTACTTCGCTCGTCCCATTTGAACAAACTAAAAGCCATTCTTGATGATCCTGAAGCAACTGAAAATGATCGCTTTGTTGCATTCAATTTACTTCAAAATGCGGTTGTGGCGGCAGAGGGTCAGTTGCCATCTTGTCAAGATACAGGTACCGCCATTGTAATGGCAAAGAAAGGGGAATTCGTTTTTACTGGGGTGGACGATGCTGAGCACCTATCAAAAGGAATTTTTAACACCTATCAAAACCGTAACCTACGGTATTCTCAGATAGTTCCGTTGTCGATGTTTGAAGAAAAAAACTCAGGTTCTAATTTACCTGCACAAATTGATATTTATGCAAAAAAAGGAAACAGCTACGAGTTTCTTTTTTTAGCTAAAGGAGGAGGATCAGCGAACAAAACATTTCTGTACCAAAAGAACAAATCGCTTTTAAATGAAGACGCATTGACCACCTTCGTAAAAGAAAAAATCAAAGATCTTGGCACGGCTGCTTGTCCGCCCTATCACTTGGCGCTTGTAATTGGCGGCACCTCTGCTGAGGCAAATTTAGCAGCCGTTAAGAAAGCCTCTGCGGGGTACTTTGATGAATTACCAACAGAAGGAAATATGCATGGGCAAGCATTTCGGGATTTGGAATGGGAGGCTCGTGTTCACCGAATCTGTCAGGAAAGCCATATCGGCGCTCAATTTGGAGGGAAGTATTTTACCCATGATGTTCGGGTTATTCGTCTTCCAAGGCACGCCGCTTCTTGTCCGGTTGGGCTGGGTGTTTCTTGTTCTGCTGACCGCAACATAAAGGCAAAAATCACTAGGGAAGGTCTTTTTCTCGAACAGCTAGAAACGAATCCAAGGCATTTTTTACCCGAAACCGCTCCACATCTAGAGCCTCCAGTGGAAATTGACCTTGATAGGCCGATGAAAGAAGTGCTTGCAGAACTTTCTAACTATCCGATTAAAACACGCTTAAAGCTAAATGGAACCTTGATTGTGGCCCGTGATATTGCCCACGCGAAAATCAAAGAACTGCTGGATGCAGGTAAACCCATGCCCGACTATTTAAAAAATCACCCCGTTTATTATGCAGGGCCGGCGAAAACACCAGAGGGAATGCCATCGGGATCTTTTGGTCCAACAACCGCTGGACGTATGGACCCATATGTCTCTCTTTTCCAAACGCATGGTGGAAGCATGGTCATGCTCGCAAAAGGAAACCGTTCTAGTGAAGTAACAGACGCTTGCAAGAAACACGGTGGATTTTACCTTGGATCCATTGGTGGGCCTGCTGCCATATTGGCCAAAGAAAACATTTTATCGGTGGAAGTGGTTGATTTTGAAGAGCTCGGGATGGAGGCTGTTCGAAAAATACGCGTAAAGGATTTCCCCGCCTTTATCATAACTGACGATAAGGGTCATGATTTTTTCGCAGAATTAACTTAGTTTCCGCGTTTATTTAGATTTAATATGTTGTATAACTTCTAATTTGTATATTGCGTTCAAAGCGGCACAAATGAAGAAGTTTTACACCTTCGTTTTTATTCTATTCTGTTATTCAACCTCTTTTGCTCAAACATGGAGCGATGATGTTGCCCAGATTGTTTACAACAAATGCACAAAATGCCACCATAACGGGGGTATTGCACCTTTTCCGTTGATGACTTACAACGAAAGTAGTCCAATGGCAGCAGCCATTTATGATGCCGTATCGCAAGACAGGATGCCACCATGGCCACCGGACAATAACTATCAGCAGTATGTACACAACCGAGCGTTGAATGCTAACGAGAAAACAACGATTCAGAATTGGGTTTTGGCTGGATCGCCTGAGGGAAATGCAGCCAATACTCCTCCACCGCCTGTGTATTCATCGGGCACATTGCTTGGAAACGGGGATTTAACCGTTCAAATGCCTTCGTACATGAGCAAGGCGACATCCACGAATGACGACTATGCTTGCTTTGCGATTCCAAGTGGTCTTTTACAGAACCGTACAATAAAATCGATTGAAATTATACCTGGAAACAGGCAAATTGTTCATCATGCCCTGATTTACCTTGATCCTGGGGCAGTGGAATCCACAGACACGATTGGTGGCAATTGTGCGAGCCCGAGCAGCCAAAACACCAAACTAATTGCAGGTTATACACCCGGCTCAACTCCGATGATACTTCCATCCGTAGCACCTTTAAAGCTAGGGATTGATATCGCGGCTGGCTCGCAAGTCTACTTTGCCATGCATTATCCAGCCGGAAGTTATGGTCAATTTGATAGCACGAAAGTCATTTTTCATTTTTACCCCACGGGAACGACAGGGGTCCGGCAAGTCTCGGCAGATGCCATTATTCAAAATTGGTCCTTTTCGTTAGCACCGAATCAGGTGACCAATGTTTCAGCTCAGTACCCTGTTGGACCGGGAGGTATTCCTGCCAACATTTCGATTTTAAGTGTATTTCCGCACATGCATTTATTGGGTAAAAGTATCAAGGCCTATGCGATCAAGCCAGGTGGCGACACGTTGAAGTTTTCAAATATCCCACACTGGGATTTTCATTGGCAGGACTTTTATTTTTTCAAGAATATCCAATTTGCACCTATGGGTTCGAAAATCAAAGGAGAGGGAACCTACGACAACACAGCGACGAATGTTCATAACCCCAATAACCCACCGATTTTAGTGACTGCTGGCTTAAATACCAACGACGAAATGTTCTTGGTTTATTTTCATTTCATGCTTTATCAAAATGGAGACGAAAATTACAACATGGAAGACCTCATGAGTGCAAGCTTGGATGAACAATTGATATCGGACGATAAAGGTATCTTGGTGTTTCCAAACCCCATGGAGTCGAATTGTACTATTCAATTAAGCCACACGAAGCCTGGTGATCAGGTTTCTATTTCGATATACGATTACACGGGTAAACTCATTTCTATGGTAGAGAAAAACACCCTTGTTACAACGTACTCGTATGAATGCTCATGGGCAGGAAAAAACGACTTAGGAGAGGAAGTTAAACCAGGTATTTACTTTGTTTCTGTCAACACCAATGGTTTCTTCAGCACCACCCAAATGGTGAAACGTTAACGCTTGAAAGCCTTAATCGCAGCTTGAACCTCGTTATCAGTTAGGTTCACCACTTTGAAGAATCCATTTTCAAGCCATATTTGACGGGCCATTTCCGCCTTTATGTTTCTAACAACGAGGTTACGACACCCCCTTAGGGCGTTCGCATCTGGTTTAACCTTAAATTCTTTGTATGCAAAGCGCACGAATTGTTGCAAAAGGACATCGGATACGTTAAAACCGGCGATAAATTGGTCAATGGATTTCCATTTCTTACCGCTTCCATGTACCATATCGAAGGCAAAACCGGTAAAAACTTGGTTGAACATTAGTTCTGTATAATACAAATTCATTCCTGCGGAATCGAAGGGTACGAAGACATCCGGCATGATACCGCCACCACCGTAGACGATTTTCCCTTTCGGGGTACGGAATTTCAAGGAATCATGAAAAACGGATTTATCTGGTTTATACATTTCCTCATTGTCCATGCGGTTCAATTGATCGGACATGTATTCATCGTATCCTTCCTTGTATGGGCGCTGTATGCACCTTCCTGTAGGGGTGTAGTACCTCGCTACTGTTAATCGCAAGTTACTTCCATCGCGCAGGGGTACATCTTCCTGAACTAGGCCTTTACCAAACGACCTTCGGCCTACAATAGTACCACGGTCGTTGTCTTGGATTGCACCAGCTAAAATTTCGCTTGCGGAGGCTGAATTGACATTTATTAAAACCACCAGGGGCATGTTGCTCAACATACCTCCCGGTTTAGAATAATAGGTTTTTTTACCGCTGTGGGTTCCTTTCGTCACCACGATAGGTTCCTCGTTTGGCAACAATTCATCTGCAATTTCGATGCAAGATTGCATGACTCCACCTGTATTATTGCGTAAGTCAAGGAGTAATTTTTTCATTCCTTGTGACTTCAGTTTATCAGCGGCAATTCGGAATTCATCTGCTGTGGTTACAGAAAATTCACTTATTCGTATATATCCAATACCCCCTTTCATGAGGTGCGCACACTCCACCGATTCAATTGGAATACTTCCACGGACGACACTTTTCTTGAGTACATTATTTTTCCTTTTTATCCCTAAAGCGACAGTTGTTCCCTCTTGCCCTTTTAACAGGCTCATAACCTTTTCGTTTGTAATTTTAATTCTTGTTACCCTTTTCCCATCCACTTGGATAATTTTATCACCTGCTTTTAAGCCAGCCGCTTCGGAGGGTGATCCGGGAATAACATGGGTAACACAAATGGTATCTCTTAGGATGAAAAAACGAACACCTATTCCACCAAACTTTCCTTCGATTTGTTCGTTCATTCGAGCCAAGTCTTTGGCTGGGATATAGTTGCTGTGTGGATCGAGGCGATGCAACATGTCAGAAATGGTTTCTTCGAACAGTTTTTCTGCGTTTATTTTATCCACGTATTTTTGATCGAGCACCTCGATAATATCTTGAAGTTTCTGGTACTTGGTACCGCCTTCAGAACCTTCGAAATCAAAACCTTTTGGCGCAATTAAATAACCTGTTACCAAGCCAACGGATAAGCACAGCGCCAGTAGTGTGGGTACTAAATAAGATTTATTGGGGTCATTCTTTTGCATCTTCTGAGATTTGGGTGATTTGTACTCCGGCGTTTCTTAAAAATTCAACACCTGTTTGGTCTTTGTATGAATCGCGAAAGACAACTCTTGTAATACCTGCTTGCAACACAAGTTTACTGCAATCTTTACAGGGAGAGAGTGTCAAATATAAGGTTGCACCTTTGCAGTTATTGGTTGATTTTGCCACTTTAAGTATCGCATTTGCTTCTGCATGCAGCACAAACCACTGTGTGTTTCCCTCTTGATCTTCGCAGCAATTATCAAATCCACCAGGTGTTCCATTATAACCATCGGAAATAATCATTTCATCCTTAACAATAACGGCTCCCACCTTTTTACGTTCGCAATGTGAAAGTTCTGCCCATGAGCTTGCCATGCGCAAGTATGCTAAATCATACCTTAGCTGTTTTAAATGAAGCTGTTGTTTATCTTTTTCCACTTCTTACAAAAATAGGCATTTAAGCTGTTTTTCTTTCACCGCGGCACTATTGATGTGCTTGGGTTGTTCCGAACTTCCGTTGAAGCCAACTGTTGCAAAAAACGGTGATAATGATGATTGATGCCCCGACGTAAAAAAGGGGGTTCAATTTTTCGTGTTCATGCAGAATCAACGCTGCCAGGCCAATTGTGTAAACCGGTTCAAGGTTGATTGTCAGCGAAACGGTAAAGGGTCCGAGTTTTTTCGCTAGGTCCACCGAAACTAAAAAAGCGAATGAGGTACAGATTAACCCCAAGAAAAGCAGCCATAATAAATCCGACATGCTGAGATGAAAGATGGAAAGAGATAGCTTTTGTTGCGCACCTAAGGCTACTGTCAATAACACGAATGCCATTGAAAGTTCGATAAGGGACAAATTATGAGCTGGGCATGTTTGGGCTAATTTTGCATTGTTCACCGAAAAAATGGCAGCACATAGGGCTGATCCTAAACCAAGAGCGAGGGCTTTCCATTCGTTGGCATTAAAATCCCCTGTGACCAGCAGTATCCCTGAAATAATTACCAGGCTTAACAAGAATTGCAACCAAGAAAAAGGTCTTTTAAGAATTAGAGGTTCCAGCCATGTGACGTGAAGAGAAGTGGTTGCCATGCAAAGAATACCGAGAGAGGCCGTTGACCATTGGATGGAGTAATAGAAGGTAATCCAATGCAGTCCGACGAACGCACCAACCATTGAGGCTCTTAAGAGTGTCTTGCGGTCGGGAAGTGATATGGATTTTCCCATCAACCGAATTCCGATGAACAGCCCCATAACCGCTATTAGCAGGCGGTACCAGACGATTAAATCTGCTGGAAGGTGTATCAGTTTACCTAACAATCCCGTAAATCCCCAAATGAGAACGATTCCATGGAGAAGAAGGTACTGTCGGGTTTGATTGCTCATGGTTAAAAAAAGCGGCTTTAGGCCGCTTTCAATGTGTTTATTAGGTTAAGATGTTTTTTTCAGGAGTTTTTTCCGTTTCTCGTCCAATTTGGATTGTTTTTCATCCAATTTTTTGTTTTTCTCCTCCAACTTCACTTGTTCGGCTTTCAGTTTTTCGACGTTCTTCCCTTTTTTAATTTTTTTATCGAGGTCTTCTTGTTCCTTTTTTAATTTTCCACGCTCTTTATCGATTCCCGCTTGTTGTTCATCTAATTCAGCCATTTTGGCTTTTAATGCTTCTGCAGCAGCTTTTTCTTTTGCGGCCATTTCAGCAGCTTTTGCGGCTTCCTTTGTAGCTTTTTCAGCTTCTTTTTCTTTTTCTTCGGCTTCTTTAGCCTTTTTTTCGGCCTCTTTTTTCGCTTCCTTTTCAGCTTCGGCGCGTTCTTCCTCTTTCTTTAGTTCTTCTTTTTCGTTTTTCGCCTGATTTTTAGCTTCTTCTGCTTTCTTTTCAGCCTCTTCCTTCTGTTTCTTCGCCTGCTCTTCTTGTTCCTTAGCTTTACGTTGAGCTTCCTCTACTTGTTTTTTTTGTTCTTCTTGCTCTGATTTGGACGTTTCTTTTACTTCCTTGGATTCTTTCTGAGCATCTTGTAGGGTTGCGTTCTCGAGTGCTTTAGCACGCTCTTCTTCTGCCTGTTTGCGTTGTTGAGCTTCTTGTTCGCGTTTTTGTGCTTCTGCAGCGATACGAGTAGCCTCTTCCTCGCGGAGCTTTTGTGCCTCAAGCCGTTGCTTTTCTGCTTCGGCCAGCTGCTTATCTGCTTCTGCTTGTTTAGTTTCAGCTGAAGCGGTTTTTTCATTCGCTATTTTCTCCGCTTGCTCGCGCTCAACGCGCAACCGTTCTGCTTCTTTGGCTGCCTCCGCTTTTTCTTGAGCTAAACGCTCCGCCTCCGTCTGATATTCAGCAGTATTCTCGTTTATTTTCTGGGTTTTGTCCTCCAATTTGGCCAGTTTGTTTTCCGTTTCACTGGTAATTTCAGCGACGGTTTCTGACCGGTTTTTCATGGTGACATCGAATACTTTTCCGTTGCTCAGAACCAGGTCTTTCATTTTTTCTGTGTGGTACATGCTGTGTGTAATCGTCACCTCAGAAAGCTGACCGGCATAGGAGGGAATATTGATTACAGCTTTGCCAGTATTGTCGGTACTTGCTGCGCCGATAGTGATTCCTACAGCAGTTACATTGATGTAAGCGGCAGCGACCGGAGAACCATTGCACATAACAGAGAAACTGATTGAAACGGCTTCACGCATTTCGGCATGTCGGTTATAAACGTTCAGGTCATTTGCCCAAGAAGCTTGGGACAAAGACACCAATAAACCGAAAATAAAAAGTGTTTTTTTCATGGTATTATTCAATTATAAGCAGTTAAAGGTAACCAATATTTGCCTTGTTGAATGATCCTCGTTCATTTCGTTCCAAATTTTTAACTTTAGGCATGTTTTTCAAATCGGTTATTGGACAAGACGAATTAAAGCGGCGGTTTATTCGGGAAATCCAGCAAGGTAAACTGGCTCATGCCCAACTGTTCTATGGTGGATGCGGGTTTGGCACACTGGCCTTGTGTTTGGCATACATTCAATACCTTTTTTGCACAAACCGAGGGGAGGACGATAGTTGTGGGTCGTGTCCAAGCTGCTTGAAAATTGCGGATTTACAACATCCAGATGTACATTTTGCCTTTCCTGTGGTGCAGTCCATAACCAAAATAAGTTCACCGTTGTATCAGGAATGGCGTTCTATGGTGAAGTCTCAACCATACGCGGACTTACCTACTTGGATTGAACAGATGGACCCAAAAATGCGCCATCCGATGATCAGTTCTGATGGAAGCCAGGAGATTATTCAGAAATTAACATTAAAATCCTACGAAGGTGGTTACAAGGTGATGGTGATTTGGATGGCAGAGGAGATGGGAATTGATTGTGCCAATAAATTGCTCAAAATATTAGAAGAACCGCCACCTAAAACGTTGTTTTTCCTTATTACAGAGCAAAAGGAACGGCTGTTGGCTACCATCCAGTCACGCACTCAGGCCACTTTAGTACCACCCATAGAATTTGAGGTGCTTTGCACCCATATCGAAGAACATTTTTCACTTACGCATTCAGAAGCAACAACCATATGCGGAAGGGCGCAAGGGAATTTTCTTTCTGCGTTGCACATTGTGAGTGCAGATGAAAACACCCAAAATTACCGCGATTGGTTTATTCAGTTAATGCGTGTGTGTTACAAAAAAGATGTTTTGGAGATGATGGATTGGGCCGATGACCTTGCAGGCCAGGGCAAAGAGCGTCAAAAACAGTTTTTGACGTACGCGTTAAACATGTTTCGTCAAAGCATGCTACGCAATTACACTGATCAGGCATTGATCAAAACAAGTGAGGAAGAGCTTGCTTTTTTAAAAAATTTTTCGCGCTTCATCACTGGCAACAACATCTTCGATTTACATGACTCGTTTAATAATTATCATTACCACATCGACCGGAATGCTAATACGCGGATTTTGTTCACTAATTTAACCTTTCAAGTAATGCGGTCACTTTGGGCGGCGTAAGACCCACCCTTTTTTATTCTTTTGTGGGAGCATCGGGTTGTTGCTGCTTTTTCTTTAACTGATTAATGACCTCTTGTCGAAACTGATGTTCCAACACGGTCAGCTTCACTGCTTTTTGATACCCGATTATGTTTGCAATCTTTTCGCCATAATTTTTCTTTACGTTAATTTCTTCTAGTTCTTTCTGGTACAAGGCCTCTATTTTTTGCTTTATCTCCTCTTCTTTCAGTTTTAAAGCATTTTCCTTGAGATCCTTTGTCAAGATTCTCTTTTCTTTTCTGTTTTGCCTGATTTTTTCTGTCATCTCATTGTAAATGGGCCAGAATTGCTCCGCCTCTTGGGGGTTAAGTGCCAGTTCTTTAGTTAGGTAAGCGATTTTCATGCTTTCCAGTTTTTCTTTCTTTTGCTTTGCACTTCCTTCATTTTGCTGTGCCAAGAGGGTCATTCCCACGCCCAACATGGCGCATAATAGGTACTTTTTCATATTGATTTATTTTAGGTTAATAACTGCCATTTACAATTTCTTCTAGTTCCATTAAATCGATTTCTTCCTCGTCCAGATAAGTAAGGACTTCGTCTCGAGAAAGTGACGACAAATCAAATTCTGATTCGTCATTCGCTTCATTTCTTTTTTGTGGTATTGATTTTACACTTTTCACTTTTTTCAAAATTACTTGTACCGAGTTAGTTTGTTTTTTTGTTGGTTTATTGAATAAAAGGGGGGTATTTGTAAGCGATTCTGTCTTTGCCAATATTGTTTTGTTGTACCCTCTTTCGGTACTTGGCAACAACCATACTACCAGCATCCAACAAGCTGCAAGTGAGGTAACGGCGAAAACAAGCATCTTGTGGATCCTGTTTCTACGCAGATCGCGCTCATTTTGGATTGCGCTATCCGCTAATCCATGAAAATAACTCGTTGGTGGTATTGGTGGCCTAAGTGGCTTTAAATCCTTTGTTATATCTAGCTCGTTTTTCATAATTCCCTTTTTTAGATAGGTTAAACCGTTAAAGGTTTAACTGACTTCTTAAAAACTGATTGATTTTTTGTGTTGCGATGTGGTATGTCGCCTTCAAACTTCCTTCAGAAGTGTTAGTCAGCCGTGCTATCTCACTGTATTTTTCTTCATCAAAATACCTTAATTGAAACACCAATGCTTGTTTCTCAGGCAGTGTTTGGACCGCCTTCATTAGTAATTCCATCATTTCTTCGGCTGTTTTGGTGTAATGTTGACTTGTATTCGAATGAAATTCCAGTGCTTTTTCATCTAGACAGAATGTTTTTCTTTTTTTTTCTGTTGCTTTTACCTTCAAGGCCTCATTTGTTGCAATACGGTAGCACCAAGTAAACACGAACGCCTCTTCATTCAATGTTTCTATTCGGTTCCAAATGGCAATTGCGGTGTTCTGCATCGCGTCTTGAGTCAACACCTTATTTCGAAGGATTCGGTAGCTTGCTGCATACAATTTCGGACCAATAAACGCCATGAATTCACCAAATGCTACATGTGCGTCTTCTCCTTTCGATTTAAAACGGCGTAAAAGAAATATGAGTGAGTCATTGGACATGAAGCACGGTTCGTATGCTTTATAGACCCTTTATCAGCAAATAGGTTTAACGACTAAAGTGAAAAAAGGCATTCAGCGAGATAAAAATACCACAAATAAGGTATGAGTTGGCGGCAATGTTTGGTTAGCTTTGTAGAATAATTCTAAATAAGGAATGCGCCAGTCTCTTTCAACCATTCAACCAGGAACATCCGTTTGCATTTCGGGTATTCAAGATTCAGCTCTTAAGCCTAAATTAATGGAAATGGGTCTTCTACGTGGAAAAGAATTGAAGGTGCTTTTCAAGGCCCCTTTTGGTGATCCAATAGCCATTGAAGCCCAAGGCTTTGTTTTATCTCTAAGACTTGATGAGGCAAACCTCATCGAGGTAGAGGCCCCATTATTCACTGCTGTGCCAGCCTAAAACCACTTTAATGAAGGTTGCACTTTTTGGCAATCCCAATACAGGTAAAAGTTCCGTCTTTAATTTGCTCACTGGGCTGCGCCAACAAGTTGGAAATTTTCCAGGTGTTACGGTAGAAAAGAAATCCGGTAAATTAACGGTGTCCGATCAATTGATTGATTTAACGGACTTCCCAGGTTGTTACAGTATTTACCCAAGATCTGGGGATGAAGAGGTCGTCTACGATGTTTTATCGAATAGGGATCACCCTGACTTTCCAGATGTCGCTTTGGTTGTTTTAGACCAGTCCAATTTGGAAAGAAATTTATTTCTTTTCACTCAGATATACGACCTTGATGTTCCTTGTATAATGGTTTTAAACCGCATGGATATTGCTGAAAAACGTGGTATTCAGGTGGATTTGAAGCAACTGCATTCGTTCTTCCCGCGGGCGAAACTCGTTCAAACCAATGCGCGCGTTGGCTTAGGAAAGGACCGCTTACTTTTGGCTCTGTCGGAATGTATTTATCGGTCTGGAACTGAAGCATCAGAAGTTACAAAAACCATCATTGCCGCGAAGAAGGACGCGAAAAGCCAGGAGGCTGAAGCTGAAAAACGCTATGCGATGATTCAGAAAGTCATATCATCAAGTATAAAAACAAACCGTCAGAATAAGGAAATACAGTCAAAACTTGACCGCATTCTTGTACATCCACTTTGGGGATACATCATTTTTGCTGGAATTCTACTGGTTGTGTTTCAATTCATTTTCACCTTTGCTAAAATTCCGATGGAATTTATTGACGGGCAGTTTAACGCCTTAGCCAGTTGGTTAAACAGCGCCTTGCCCTCCGGCATGCTCACCGATTTACTGACGCAGGGAATTGTTCCCGGCATTGGTGGTGTTTTGGTGTTTGTTCCGCAAATTGCCGTCTTGTTTTTCTTCATTGCACTGTTAGAACAAAGTGGGTATTTAGCGCGTGTGGTGTTTATCATGGACCGATTAATGAGGCCCTTGGGATTGAATGGAAAAAGCGTGGTTCCTTTGCTTTCTAGTGTTGCCTGCGCCATTCCCGGAGTAATGGCGGCCCGAACCATTTCAGATAAAAAGGAAAGGTTAATTACCATACTCGTTGCTCCCTTTATGAGCTGCAGCGCTCGCATTCCAGTGTATACACTGCTTATCGCGTTAGTCGTTCCTAATATTCGCGTATTTGGTTTCATGCAACTCCAAGGATTGGTTCTATTTGGACTCTACTTTTTGGGCGTTTTCAGTGCTTTGCTGATGGCATGGGTTTTAAAAAAACTCATTCGTTCGGAAGAAAAGGGGTTTTTGATGTTGGAATTACCTGGTTACCAATGGCCTATATGGAAAAACGTTGGCTTAACCATTTGGGAAAAGATTCGGATATTTATAGTAGACGCAGGGAAAATTATTCTTGCCATTTCCATTTTATTATGGGCGCTTGCTACATTCGGTTCACCAGAAAAGGAAGACTTAATTAAACGCGAAGAAGCTTCCCTAGAAAAACTGAAAAAAGAGGAGCAGGAAGCTTACATTTCGGCCATAAAACTGGAGGAATCGTACATGGGAAAAATTGGTAAAACCATTGAGCCCGTCATTGAACCATTGGGATATGATTGGAAAATTGGCATCTCACTGCTTACTTCTTTCGCTGCCAGGGAAGTATTTGTTGGTTCCTTGGCCACCATTTATGCCATACAACAAGATGAATCCTCGAATAAACCCTTGATTGAGCGGTTGCGAATGGAAAAAAGAAAAGATGGGTCTCAAGTTTATTCAATGGCAACTGGTATTTCCCTCATGGTGTTTTATGCGTTTGCCATGCAGTGTATGGCAACACTGGCCGTTGTCCGACGGGAAACACAGTCATGGAAATGGCCGATTATACAACTGGTTTTCATGGGCATTTTAGCGTATCTGAGCGCATTCGCGGTCTATCAATTCATGAAATGATGCAAGAAGCTGTTGTATTTTTGATAATAACTGGAAGTGTTTCTTACCTCTTAAGAAAAACGTATTTAGGATTCAGCTCAAAGGACAGTTCCTGCGAGGGATGTGGACTGAAGGAAACCAGCCAACAACCTAAAAAATAAGCTATTTCTTATAAACGGATCGTCAGAGCCATTTCTCAAGCAGACTGACCGCCTCTTGCTCATCAGCAAGGTTCATCGTTACGGCATTCATGACACCTAATACACTAAGCGCTTGCTCTGTTGTTCTTCCCCAAGCAATTACCCTCGAATCTCCTGTGTCGTTTTTCAAAAAAAAAGCTTGTGCATTTGATGGACTCGTAAATATATACGCATCCGCTTGCTCTATGGCAGTTGGTAATAATACTGTTTCATAAACGACTAATTCAGATACTTTAGCGGGATTCAGTTTCTTTGAAATGCTTCTTGCGCTTAATGAGGAACAAGGTATAAGCACATGCCTATCTCCTATCCAATTATTAAGTTCTTCCGCAACCAGTTCCGGATTTCCGGCTTGCGTACCAACGAAGGAGGGCGTATAACCCAATTGCCTAAGCCTTTTCGCAGAGGTATTGCCAACGCATGCTATTTCGCAGGTTTCGGATATGGGAGCTGATTTGGTGAAAAACTCAAACGCCCGGATGCTGTTAACGAACAGGACGTCGAATGGTTTAACTTGTTTAAATGGCCGTTCTCTAAAATAAATAAGGGGTTGGGCAATTAATCGAATGTTGTTGTTTGTACAAAAAGAAGGTAGCAGGCTTAGATCGTCGCTGTTTTTAGAAATAAAAACGGTCTTCATTTCCGGCTTATCCTTGATTTTTCAACCTTTCAACCACTTCCTCTGGCTCCAAACCTGTGCAGCAATGGATTTGGCTTCCTTGTTTCCAATCCTTGGAATACGCCACCCAAAATTCATTTTCGGGGGTATGATACGCACCTAAGGGAAGTTGACAACCTCCTTCCATCAAGTTAAGTACTTTTCGTTCGATTTCAATGCTTTTACGAACCTTTGGATGGTCCAATTGGTTCAGTATTTCAGACAGAGCTAAATCGTTTTCTCGAATTTGCAGTGCCAGTACACCCTGTGCAGGGGCAGGTATAAATGAAGTTGGATCGAGTCGAACAATGGTAAACTCATCCAAAACGATCTGTAACCTATCGAGGCCGGCTTTTGCAAGCAGAATGGCGTCGTAATGTTTTAGCCTGAGTTTCTCAATTCTTCCGGGTACGTTTCCCCTCAAATCTTTAAGTTCGAGGTCAGGACGATGGGTTTTCACCAATGCTTTTCTTCTAGCGGAGGAGGTTCCCACAACAGCGCCCTTTTTAAGTAGCCATAATTGATTATGGTCGGTGGATTCTTTGCGCACTAAAAGTACGTCTGCAGGGTCCTCTCTTTCAGAAACGGCGGCGATTTTTAACCCTTTTGGAGGGTTTGTCTCAAGGTCTTTATGGGAATGAACCGCCAAGTCAATGGTTTGATTCAAAAGTGCTTCCTCAATCTCTTTGGTAAAAAACCCTTTGCCTTCTAACTTGTCGAAGCTCATGTTTTGTACCACATCGCCCTTGGTTTTAATGATAGTGATGGAAACCTTCTGACCAAGTTGTTCGAGCTGTTTTTTTACATGGTTGGCTTGCCACAGGGCCAGGTCACTTCCCCTTGACCCAATTCGTATGTGTTGCATGGCTGTTATTTAACAGGATATCTTTTGCCATCAGCATGGGCACACTCATGTACTTTTTTTCCATGTAGCCGATGATTTTTTCCAACAATTCCCGAGAGGGATTATCAAGCGAGTCGAGTTCCTTTCTAAAGACACTGTTGAGGGCAGTGGTTTTAATTTCCTTCACTTTTTCAGGAACTTCCCGCATCGCCAATTCAACTTTTCGCAAGCGTTGAAGTTGTCGAAAACTGAACATCGCTTCACTCAATATTTCTTCCACATGGTAAATTTCTTGTGAACGTTCTTTGAGGTGTTGACTAGAAATTTTCTGTAATTGATCTATAGAAATGTGGGTTACTTGATGATTGACGGGTATTTGCGGATCCAAATCTTGAGGAAGGGCAAGGTCTATCACCACTTTTCGACTTTCCTCTCCATTTAGAAGTTGGGCATAGATTTCCGGTGTGACCACATGGTTTTCGGAACCCGTACAAGTTAGTAAAACGTCAAAACCACCCTTAAAAGCACCTAGCTCATTCAAGGAAAGCGCTTTACCACCTAATTCCATGGCAAGCTGTTCTGCTTTGGAATAGGTTCTGTTGAAAACCGTAAAGTTTTTGAAGCCGTGTTTTCTCAAGAACCGACTCATATTCGTGTTGGTCTGACCTGCACCAACAATTATGATGCGTGCATCCAACGGGATTTGCATGTCACGTAAACGGTGATAAGCCAAAGAAACGACCGAAACTGGTTTTCTAGCAATGGATGTTTCGGTGTAAACACGTTTTGCTGTCTCGATGGTGTGGCGGATAAGTAAACGGATAAAGTCTCCCGTGAGGCCTATGTTTT
Organism: Crocinitomicaceae bacterium; assembly: GCA_044372835.1. Taxonomy (GTDB): domain Bacteria; phylum Bacteroidota; class Bacteroidia; order Flavobacteriales_D; family Crocinitomicaceae; genus M0103. The sequence continues at coordinate 70,930 of JBILRE010000004.1, forward strand.
TGGAATGGTTAAATGCTTTTCGGACTTGGGTGATGATTTCCCTTTCGCCCACCACCATGGAATCGATGGAGGAAGCAACAGCCAAAAGGTGTTGAACGGCTAATTCTCCTTGATGTGTTTCTGCCGCGTGAGAAAACATGTCTAGCTTAGTTTGCTCAAGGTGAGGATAAACGGCCATTAAAATGCGCACGACCTCTAGATGATTTACATCGTTTTCAGAACAAAAAATAAATTCTACGCGGTTGCAAGTAGACAAGAACATGCATTCGTTCCAAAGCAACTTTTCTTTTAGGGGTAAAAGCCTGTTCGGCTGATTTTCTTCAGCAATGTGCAACAAACCCAAGTCACTGACTTCCAGGTTTTTGTGTGTAAAGGCGATGATGTTTAGTTGGTTCATCATGTTCTAAGTACAAAATTGCAACGCTTACACACAAGTTGTGTCATAAAATTGTCACAAAAGCTATTTAGAACCTGTATAAATTAGTCTTAGCCCTCGTCGTTTAGGGTAACATTTCTATAAAGGTAAAGCTCCTCTGAGAAGGGTTTGTTTTTGAGGATGCTTTCGACGAACTCTTTTGCCAGCAGTGGTGCGACCAGGTAGCCCTTAGAACCCAGGCCATTAAACATAAAGATTCCTTGAAATTCTTTGTGACGGCCAATGTAAGGTCTTCGGTCATGGGTTGTGGGTCGGATTCCTGCGAGTTGATTAAGTACCTTTAATGGCTCATCCGAAAGGTGGCTAAAGGCATTCAATAGTTTTTCTTTCCCGGTTGCGGTAGTTGAACGATCTCTAGTTCTCCATTCGTATGTTGCGCCTATTTTAAACACCCCTTCCTCCAAAGGCAACACAAAACACTTTCTGTTTAAGGTCACCATTGGGTCCAGCTTGTCACTTTGTACAATTAACAGTTCTCCTTTAGTCGTTTGAACTGGTACGTCTTTAAAGAATGGATTGTCCGGATTATCTGCCCCTTGACAAAAAATAACTCCATCGTATGAAACATTTTTATACCACGACTCTATAGGGTTAAACGCATCGAAATCAAAAGACTCCATCAACAGCTTGTTTTCTTGGGTAAACCATTGTTTGTAACCGCTAAAAAACCCTTCTGCCATGACAGCATAAGCCTGTTTTAATCTTCCACTACCATATGGGTTTTTGGCACCAACGAATGCTGTATCTAACGGTGTAATTTGATGAAGGTAGTGGGCGAATTCAGCATTCTCTTGTTTATCCTTCCAAAGTTGCCTTTCTTGCTCAGAAGAAAACATTCTGCGCATTTCCAGCTTTCGTAGAAACGAGCTATTTGTTTTTTGTTCGAGGAACGTGTAAAACTCCAGGGCATAATTCAAAAGTTCATCCGCCCGCCAACTTTTAGTCATACGACGAAACCCAATTGGGTTAATGATACCTGCGGCCACATGCGAACAGGCATTATCGCCGCGGTCGAGCAAAGTTACCCGTTGACCAGACTGAAGCAGGTGTTCGCAAATGGCTGTTCCTGCGATACCTGCACCAACAACTAAAAAATGTTTGTTCATATAGAGGAAGCAAATGCCAAACTTACGATGGAAATTTGACATGCAGGGTATTGTTCATGGATGGCTTTAACCATAGATTCAATGGTAGCGCCAGTGGTAATGACATCGTCTACTATGACCAAGTGGGTATATTGTTTAATCCCTCTTGCCATAAAGCCATTTTTTATATTCTCCCATCTTCCAAATCGTCCTTGTCGCGTCTGGCTCGTGGTATGTGCTTTTTTGGTTAAAAGCGTTGATTGAACAGGTATCCCCGTTTTCTTGCTAATTCCTTGCGCAAGCATTTCACTTTGGTTGAAACCTCGTTCAAATTGTTTTTTGGGATGTAAGGGTACGGGGATAAATCCTTCGGCATCATGAAATTTAGGCAGGAGGGATAGCTTTTCTCCAATCCATTCACCGCACGCCCGAGCAACGTCTGGATTGTGCTGGTATTTTAGGCGGTGGAGTATGCTTTGTACGGGGCTGTTTGTTTGAAAATACAAGAGCGAATAAGATGCGTGAAGGCTTACCCTTCCCCAGAACAAACGATCAAGGGAGGTGGGATGTAAGGTGTTTTCGAACCCCGTATAACGTAATTCGTGGTGACAAAACACGCACAAATATTCTTCCGATTCACTTAACTCAACCTGACATGCCATACATGATTCAGGAAACAATAAATGACTTATATCTTTGAAAATTGGCATACGCTATTAACAAAAAAGGCTTCTTTTAAAGGGCTTAAAAAATGTCCCTTTTTTAATTCACAAATCCCTGTTCAAAATACGGAAGAATCTTTTTCGAAACATGCTCCATTCGATTGTAATTTTATTGAATCCGTTGAAAATCAACCTACACAGAAGGAAAGAACTTTTTATTGACAAAATGTGGTTTTGGCATGTGGATATTTTCCCTTTTTGTGTTGATAAAACGGCTTGCGTTGAATTTAAAGGGATTCATTAAGCAAATGTTAATAAGTTGTGGCGTTGTGAATTTCTTTAATTGTCTACCGCGAGAATTTTGACAATTTTTGTAGGCCCGGAACGATCAAAACAGATTGGAGTCTATTTAACCGGATCTGAAAGGGGAAGCAAGAATTTTAGGGGGATTTATACAGGGAGTGTAACAAACTCCTTTTTTGAGTTTTTAATTATTGAATTGACATTATGAGTAAAGCAGAACCAATCTTAGAGCCAAACAGCAACCGTTTTGTGCTTTTTCCCATTGAACACGACGACATCTGGAGTTTCTACAAAAAAGCAGAAGCGAGTTTTTGGACAGCCGAAGAGATTGATTTGTCTGCCGACTTAATTGACTGGGACAAGAAACTCACCGACAATGAAAAACACTTTATCAAGCATGTATTGGCCTTTTTTGCAGCTTCCGATGGCATTGTAAACGAGAATTTAGCGGAAAATTTCTTATCCGAAGTTCAATATACAGAGGCTAAGTTTTTCTATGGGTTTCAGGTGGCTATCGAAAACATCCACTCGGAGACGTATTCGTTGTTAATTGACACCTACATCAAAGATACGGCAGAAAAAAACCATTTATTTAACGCCATTGACACCTTGGACTGTGTGCGTAAAAAAGCAGATTGGGCGCTGCGTTGGATCGAACAAGGTAATTTCGCTGAGCGTTTAGTGGCATTTGCAGCTGTAGAGGGAATCTTTTTCTCCGGGTCCTTTTGTTCCATTTTCTGGCTGAAAAAACGTGGCTTGATGCCAGGCCTGTCATTTTCAAATGAACTCATTTCTAGAGATGAGGGTTTGCATTGTGATTTCGCCTGTTTATTATACACCAAACATTTGGTAAATAAACTTTCATCTGAACAGGTAAAGGAAATCATCACCGACGCGGTAGCCATCGAAAAGGAATTCATAACCGATGCTCTTCCTGTGAAACTTATTGGCATGAACAGTGATTTAATGACTCAATACATTGAGTTTGTTGCCGATCGTCTTCTCATGGAACTAGGCTGTGAAAAAGTGTACAATACCAGTAATCCGTTTGACTTCATGGACATGATTTCCATTCAAGGAAAATCTAATTTCTTTGAAAAACGCGTTTCTGAATACCAAAAAGCAGGTGTCATGTCAGACAACAAAACATTTACCCTAAACGAAGATTTTTAATTAATTAAGCGAAGATATAACCATGTACGTAGTAAAAAGAGACGGTCGAAAAGAAGCAGTGAAATTTGATAAAATCACGGCACGCATCATTAAAATGTGTTACGGACTTGATCCGCTGGTTTCTCCTGAGAGCGTGGCCATGAAAGTAATTGAAGGAATTTACGATGGGGTAACCACTAACGCATTAGATAATCTAGCAGCTGAGGTGGCCGCCGCAAAAACAATTGATCACCCCGACTATGCCTTGCTGGCTTCGCGGATTGCCGTTTCAAACCTTCACAAAGAAACCAAGAAAGTTTTCTCGGATGTGATACATGATATGTACCATTACATCGATCCAAAAACCGGTCAACCTGCTTCTTTGATTGCCGAAGATGTCTATGAAATCATTCAATCCAACAAGGATTTATTGGATTCCAGTATTATTTATGACCGAGATTTTCGCTATGATTATTTTGGTTTTAAAACGTTGACACGTTCCTACCTAATGAAGCTGAACGGGGAGATCGTAGAGCGTCCTCAACAAATGTTGATGCGTGTATCCGTTGGTATCCACAAGCACAACATACAAGAGGCAATTAAAACGTACAACCTCATGTCCGAAGGTTGGTTTACCCACGCCACACCTACCCTGTTCAATTCAGGAACACCGAAGCCGCAAATGTCCTCATGCTTCTTACTAACCACAAAAGAAGATAGCATTAGTGGTATTTACGACACCTTAAAGTCGTGTGCGAAAATTTCGCAATCGGCAGGAGGTATCGGTTTAAGCATCCACGACATCCGCGCAACAGGATCGTACATCAAAGGAACCAACGGGACATCAAATGGTATTGTACCGATGTTACGTGTCTTTAATGACACAGCCCGCTATGTGGATCAGGGTGGTGGAAAACGAAAAGGGTCTTTTGCCATTTATATGGAGCCTTGGCATGCCGATATTTTTGACTTTCTAGACTTGAAAAAGAACCATGGAAAAGAAGAACAGCGAGCACGCGATTTATTTTACGCCCTTTGGATTCCGGATTTATTTATGCAACGCGTAAAAGAGAACGGCGAATGGACCTTGATGTGTCCTCACGAGTGTCCTGGGCTGTCCGATACGCATAGCGCAGCCTTTGAGGCATTGTACACCAGTTATGAGTCTGAAGGGAAAGGACGCAAAACCATTAAAGCACAAGACTTGTGGTTTAAAATCCTTGAATCTCAAATTGAAACAGGCACCCCGTACATGTTGTACAAGGATGCTGCGAATGCGAAGTCGAACCAACAGAATCTTGGAACGATAAAATCATCCAACCTATGCACGGAAATCATTGAATACACTGCTCCGGATGAAATCGCTGTATGCAACCTTGCTTCCATAGCCTTACCCAAATTCGTCACTGAAAATGGGCAATTTGACCACCAAAAATTATTCGATGTAACCTACCAGGCTACGGTCAACCTTAACCGCATCATTGACGGAAACTACTATCCTGTAGAAGAAGCGCGGAATTCAAACTTACGTCATCGCCCGATCGGACTTGGCGTTCAAGGGTTAGCAGACGCATTCATTATGCTTCGTTACCCATTTGAATCAGAAGATGCCCGTCGATTAAATCGTGAGGTTTTTGAGACGATTTACTATGCCGCAATGACTGCGTCAAAGGACTTGGCGAAAATTGAAGGTCCATATGAAACTTACGCTGGTTCGCCTGTTTCTAAAGGGGTGTTTCAATACGATATGTGGGGTGTAACTCCATCTAGCCGCTGGGAATGGGACGTATTGAAAGAAGAAGTCATGCAATACGGTGTGCGGAACTCGTTGCTGTTGGCGCCGATGCCAACCGCCTCTACTGCGCAAATTCTAGGAAACAACGAATGTTTTGAGCCTTACACATCTAATATCTATACCCGTCGAGTGCTTTCCGGAGAGTTTATCATCGTAAATAAACACTTATTGAAAGATTTGGTGAAAGCAGGGCTTTGGAACAAGGACATGAGGCAAAAAATCATGATTTCCAATGGCTCCATTCAAAACATAGACGAAATTCCAACGGAGTTGAAAGAACTTTATAAAACCGCTTGGGAAATTTCTCAAAAAACCATCATTGAGCAAGCTGCAGACCGAGGCGCTTACATTTGTCAGTCACAGTCCCTGAATATTTTCATGGAAAACGCCAATTTCGCAAAATTGACGTCCATGCACTTCTATGGATGGCAAAAGGGCTTGAAAACGGGGATGTACTACCTTCGAACGAAAGCTGCAACAGATGCTATTAAATTTACCGTAGACAAAACAGCGGTCCAACAAACTACTTCGCAAGACTTGGAAGAGCAACAAGCAGCCATTGCTTGTTCGTTAGATGACCCAGAAAACTGCGAAATGTGTTCTGGATAGAAGCATAAAAGATTACTCAACCCTTAACAGTTGAGAATTGTTTAAACCATTCGTTGAGAAAAAATGAACATTCAACTTTTTTCAACGAATGGTTTTTTCATTTAACCACATTCCAAGTATTTTGGCCTAAACAAAAAACCATAAGGCCTATGAACATATAACGGAAACAACAGTGAATTTCTTACTTATGGAATAAACACTGCGCAACACCGAAGGCGAAACATTCGGTCAAACCTGTACCTTTAATTATACTGACAACTTGCTAAAAACCTGCCTTTATACCACTATTCACTTACTTGTCCTATCAACCTATGGACAAAACCTTGTTCAAAATGGTGATTTTGAACAACATAGCAACTGTCCCCTCACCTTTTCCAGTCCTGACGTACCGACCATGCCTTATAGTACTGGATGGAATTCACCTCATCAGGAAGGCACTAGTGATTATTACCATGCCTGCAACTATGATTTGTGGCCAGCGGCCCATCCCGTTGCTGTACCTGAAAATGCCATGGGGTACCAACCGGCCCGAAGCGGCGAAGCCTATGCCGGGTTAATAGCTTGGTGCGCCATCATTCCATCCTACGCTGAATACCGTGAGTACATCCAAACCAAGTTAAGTTCTCCGCTCAAAGAGGGTGAAATTTACAAATTCAGCATGTTCGTTTCACACAACGGATTCCACTATGCACTTAAGTACATTGGTGCGCTATTCAGTAGTGAAAGCCATCAAAAAAGCACAGGCTACGGACGCATAACCGCTCAGCCACAAATTGAAAACAGCTCAGCTTACCTCACGGATTCGTTAAACTGGACAGAAATCTCTGGCTATCTTGTGGCCAACGGAAATGAGCAATACCTTACAATTGGTTATTTCAAAGACAGCGCTTATGTAAAAGACACCTTCAACACCACCACAGACCCAGCGCCTGTTCCACAAGTCTATTATTACATCGACGATGTTTCGCTTGAATTAGCTACCGTGGAAGTTCCCAATGTGTTTACACCAAATAACGACCAAGTTAATGATGTATTCGAGCTCCCGTTTATGGTAGATTCGCTCTACATACTTGACAGGTGGGGCAACCTTCTTTTTTCAGGCAAACAAGGAGAAACGAATTTAAGATGGGACGGAACCAATGTACTGGGAGAAGCAGTAAAAGAAGGCGTTTATTTTTACACCTTTCACCTTGGTAATACTCAAAAGGCGGGTTTTGTGCATTTGTTGCGCTAAAACCCCATTACATGAAAAAAATACTATTTACAGTGACAGTGTTGACGTCGTTCAATAGTTACCTAATCAGTCAATCCGTACCAACCGGGTCACCAACAACCACCTCTAGCCTCAACCAGCTCGGACATTATGGCTGGCATAGGGGTGGAAATTATGCCTCTGGACCAGCAGGAAATAATAACATATTCGGCACTTATTTCAACTCCGACATTTTTATTTTTACCAACAGCACGAAGCTCGCTGCATTCACAACGGGCAACTATTTAACTTCGCTGAACGGAAATGCTGGGAACGGCTTGCGCATTTTTAATCCTTTACCAAACAACACGGGGGGAAACTTAGATTTATTTACCTCTGCCAACAGCGGACAAAACGAAACACATATCGTTTTTGGCGTGAGTGGTCAAATCAGTGGTCAATCCTCCCGATTTGAACAATACGGTAACCTACAGGGTTTTTATTTCGATGTGACCAATCCAGCCATTGGCCGATTCGATTTTGCCCGATACGGGACCGTAACAGGCACCATTGGCACCAATAATTTCTGGCGAATCGGCGAACAGGCCGACACCTCAAACATAGATGGAAACCGAAGGCTGGAAGTAGTGGATAATACTTGGCAACTAAGGTTATCGAATGAACAAACATTCACCGATTTCATGTCAAACTCAAGTGGAAACCTACAAATCAAGCCTTACGGAGGAAAAGTAGGTATTAACGCCACATCAAATCCGAGTGCATCACTTGACGTTTTTGGCGACGTGCGCATTCGAAATGTAGCCACTGGACAAGGAAGTTCCATACTCGTTGGTTCTCCCAATGGAAATACGGGTGATGTAAATGTTAGGCGTCTTGACTTTACAGGCAATAATACCGACGTACTGCGCGGTGACGGGACATTTGGACCAACACAAACAGTCACAGCTAACAATGGTGTCACCCTATTGAATAATCAACTCCAGTTTGGAGAACCATACAATCTGGTGCAATCCGTTCCGTTGCAGAACCATCGGGAAATAGCTTTAAACGCTAAAAACGTAATCTTTTCAGGACAAGGGGCTGTTGGTATAGGTCTCTATAATCCACAAATGCCAACAGAAAAACTTGACGTTAATGGAAACATAAGGCTTCGGACATTGCCTAATGTTACCAACCAAGACAATATTTCAACAAAAGTGGTTGTGGTGAATAACGATGGGGTATTGAAATGGAAGAACCTAAACCTTACACAAGGAGCAGAAAATGGAAGTTGGGTTAACAATAATAACCTAACAGAGTGGGGCACAAATCCCTTAATGCATGATACCGAAATACCCACCAATGGCCACAACATATTCTTCAGTTCAACTAATGTGCTTCCCGGAGTAGGTAATATTAAGATTGGAGGTAACGTCAACCCTGTAGCAGCCAAATTTTCAGTTGTGAACCAAAATGAGGGAATTGGGGCATGGATAAGCAGTGTATCCAATGGTTTAAATCCAAGTAACCGCGTTGGCTTGTTGTCAGAAAGTGAAAACGCAACAGTGGTTCAAGGAGTCAAAGCGAAGGCAATGAATGGAGAACTAGTTACTGGTATCATCGGTACAGCGTACAATGGGCAGCAAAATACAACCGGCATCAACGGGTATGCCCAAACTTCCACGGGAACTGGGAATGTATTTGGAGGTGTTTTTCGTGCAAATAGCAATACAATCGACTTAAACTGCGGTGTATCAGGAAGTGCTGCCGCAGGAATTAAAACGAACGTTGGTGGTTACTTCAAGGCAGAGCAAGGAACCACGAGTATAGGCGTTTATGGCGAAGCTTCCAGTAATTCCCCAGGTGCATCTGTTTACGCAGGATACTTTGCTGGACCTGTCATTTCCGGAAACAATTCCATACCGTCAGATCAGCAGTTTAAAACCAATGTTACCGCTGTTCAGGACGCCCAAAGCATTTTGGAAAATCTAAATCCCGTTACCTATTCCTACTTGCAAACAGGTAACGCTCAGTATATGCATTTCCCTGAAGGGACACATTATGGGTTCATTGCGCAGGAAGTAGAGCAGGTTATTCCAGCGCTTGTTTCGAACGTTGCGCACCCCGAACAAATGGATTCAAGTGGAAACATTTCCAATGTTTCTTTCAATTACAAAACGGTAAATTACCAAGGCCTTGTTCCCGTTTTGGTGAAGGGGCACACAGAACAACAAGCCTTAATCTATTCATTGGTAACTGAAAACCTGTCTCTTCAAAACACGCAACAAAACTTGCAATCACAGGTCAACGAATTAAACGCGCGTTTAACGGATCTAGAAAATTGCCTGAATAATATGATGCCCGGGATCTGTTCATCTAGTCAAGCACTACAAAAAAACGGAACGGATTTCGGTACAGCAGAAACCATTTCCATCGCACGTTTAGACCAGAACATACCCAACCCCTATGTCGACAAAACACGCATTCCCTTTTTTATCCCAAGCCATGTGCAAGTTGCACAGATTCACTTCTACAGTACTGATGGTAAACTCCTGTTATCTCAGGAACTCATGGAAAGAGGAGAGGGAAGCATTGAAATGGAAAATGAACAACTACAAAGAGGTGTGTACAATTACTCCCTTTTCGCAGATGGAAAACTGGTTCAAACCAAGACGTTGATTAAATATTAATTACCTGATTTTTGACTTGTTATTAAGATTTTAGTAATTTGACTCACCAAATAAGAAAGCCTTATGAAACAGTTATTTGCAATAGTCCTTTTGTTTACAAGCCCATGGTTGTACGCACAGCGTTCTTGCCACACCATGGAAAACCACGAACGCTTAATTCATGATAATCCGATGCATCAAGCCATTCTTGAGAACATTGAACAATTCACGAATCAAGTAATCTCCAATGGTACAGTGAACATGGAAAAAGTGGTAATAACCATTCCAGTAGTTGTTCACGTCCTGTACAATACCAGTTCACAAAACATTAGCGATGCACAAATACAGTCGCAACTCACCGTTTTAAATAACGATTTCAGAAAACTCAACAGCGATTGGACCAACACACCGTCCACATTTACAGGAGTTGTGGCTGATTGTGAAATTAATTTTTGCTTGGCAACGGTGTCCCCTACCGGTGCAGCGACAAACGGCATCGTACGAAAATCAACTTCTGTTACCTCCTTTTCAACAAACGACGCCATGAAATTCAACGCTCAAGGAGGCAGTGATGCCTGGCCAACAGGACAATACCTTAATCTTTGGGTTTGCAACCTCGGGGGAGGTTTATTGGGTTATGCACAGTTTCCGGGTGGTGCGGCATCCACGGATGGGGTAGTAGTTAATTATACTGCGTTTGGAACTACTGGAACTGCAACTGCCCCTTTCAATAAAGGGAGAACAGCAACCCATGAGGTTGGGCACTGGTTGAATTTACGCCATATATGGGGCGATGCGTCGTGCGGAAGCGATTTAGTTTCCGACACCCCCGTTCACAGCACAAGCAACTACGGCTGCCCAGGTCATCCTAAATCCAACACCTGCGGTACGAGCGCCGAAATGTTTATGAATTACATGGATTACACCGACGACGCGTGTATGTACATGTTCTCGGCAGGACAAAAAGCCCGCATGCAGGCACTTTTTGTAACAGGTGGCGCTAGGGCAAGCCTCAAGACCTCAACAGGGTGTTCGGGAACTTCCACCCCTCAGTACTGCGCCTCCAATGGAACAAATACCGGTTACGAATGGATTTCGAAGGTTCAATTCGGAAGCATTAACAATACTTCCGGTGCAAACGGTGGATATGGTAACTTTACTACCACAAGTGCAACCCTTACGAAAGGAACAACTAATGCCATTTCCTTAACGCCTGGTTTTGCTAGTACTGCTTATTCAGAATATTTTAATGTGTACATTGATTACAACGCCGACTTAGACTTTGCTGATGCCGGAGAATTGGTGTATTCGTCACCGGCAACCACAGTAGCCGTAACAGGGAATATTTCCATCCCAAGTACTGCAATCACGGGAAATACACGCATGCGGGTGGTGATGAAAGATGCAGCCATTACAGGGCCTTGCGAAGTGTTCACCTATGGTGAAGTGGAAGATTACACGTTAAACTTACAACCAGCAACAACAACGTGTTCCACCCCTACATCGTTAGCTGCAAGCTCCATTGGTACTACCAGCGCTAATTTATCTTGGGCTGCTGTTACGGGTGCAAGCAATTACACCCTTCAGTATAAAAAGTCGACGGTTACTACATGGACAAGTGTAACCGTAACGGGCACCAGCTCGGCACTAACAGGACTATCCTCGGCAACTACCTACAATTGGCAAGTACGAGCAAACTGCGCATCAGGAAGCAGCGGATACACCGTTGGAAGTAATTTTACTACTCTAACAACATGCACGGATAGTTATGAAAGCAATAACACCCTTTCAGCTGCTAAATCGCTTACAGTAAACACCAATGTTAATGCGCTGATATCAACAAGTACGGACATCGACTGGTTTAAGTTCTCAAATACAAGTACGGCTAAGAATATACGAGTAACGCTTAGTAACCTTCCTGCGGACTACGATTTGCGGCTTTACAACAGTGCTGGAACGCTCTTGTTTTCTAGTGAAAACGGAGGTACGACCACTGAAGTAATAACCTACAATAATGCCCCTGTTGCAACGTATTACGTGCGCGTTATAGGTTACAACGGAGCATTTAACGCATCGGCGTGTTACAGAATCAACGCAAGCAGGTCTTCTGTTGCATACAAAGAAAATCCGTATGCAGAGGAAGATATATTGCATGAAAACTCTAACGCGGAATCTGTGCTAAATGTATTCCCAAATCCATCGTCTAATGGACTTTTTACATGCCACCTCAGCAACAACATCGAAGGAACTTACGCTATTGAGGTGTTCGATGCCGCAGGAAGGGTTTTGGAACAAAAACAAATTGATAAAACAGACGGGTTTATTAAAACAGACATCAACTTAAGTGGGCATGGAAAAGGAATGTACTTGCTTAAAGTGAGCAACGATTCTTATCAACAAACGGTTAGACTGATCGTTTCTGAATAGCCTTTCTAAAGAAATGTAATCAAGACGGGGATTGATACTCCCCGTTTTTTTTGCAACAAAAAACCGCCTCAACAGAGACGGCCCTTCGCGTTAAATATGCAGCAGTAGTGGCTGTGCTTTTAACTCTTTTAATTTATTTAAACACGTTGTATTCAATGTGTTAGCAACAAGTGTCAGATTCAAATATAAAAATTGATGATGATTTAAACAAGTTATTTTTATTTATCGGATACCCCCAATCAATAAATATTTTTTGAATTACAGGAAAAATACAACTTAACAGGCCAACGGAAGACTCGATTTTACTCAAATTCTACCAGAACCATTCCTTTTTCAACGACCTGATCAGCCTCAATAGCAATGTATTTGACCACGCCAGTACCCTCGGATTTTAAGACGTTTTCCATTTTCATGGCTTCCAAAGACAGTATTTCGTCTCCTGGGCTGAGCTCCTGCCCTACTTCAATGGCAATACGTACGATTCTTCCAGGCATAGGTGCCTCAAGCGATTTTAGCTGTTTCACTTTGGGTTTATCCAATCCCAGTGAAGCAATCAAGGCATCTAGTGGTCCTGATTTATGTACTTCTATAATTCGGTGGTTCACCTTTATCAAAAGGCTATTCTTCTCTATGTCGTTGGACAGAATTTCGCCATGAAAAGGCCTAGATTGGTAGGTAAGGGTAAAAAACCGTTGGTCCTCCCAAGTAACATGAGCATCCTGAGAGGCATTCACCCCTACTCCATCAAATAACCAATTGTTTTGCTGATCCATTTTCAAAGCATTTGACGTAAAATTAACAGAATATGAAGTGAAAACAGCTGATTCCTCTTACTAATCAGTTTTTTTTCCTCAGTTTTGTGGGTATATGAAACACTCTTTTCTTTTTATCATAGGAATTTCCGCCGCATTTTTCGGCTGTAGACCAGTGGAATCAACATATCCCGTTGACGTTAATAATGTTCCAACCAACAGCGGAAACTCGAGTGATCGCTTCAATGAAAGTGAATGGTATAAACCTAATTACCGTGAAGCTGAACCTATCCGTACCGATTTGATTCACACTCGTCTTTATGTGCGATTTGATTGGGAAAAAGCGCAGTTAATTGGCACAGCTGAACTAACAGCAAAACCTCATTTTTATCCAAATAATGAGTTGGTACTTGATGCAAAGGGCATGGACATTCTTCGCGTTAGCATGGACGGGAAGGACTTGGCGTTTAACTATGACAGTTCCTTTTTGACTATTTCACTTGGTAAAACCTATAAGAGGGAAGAGCGATACATGGTGAAAATTGATTACGTAGCCAAACCTGAGGAAATTGCCACTTCTGGAAGCATGGCTATTACCTCAGACAAGGGCTTGTATTTTATCAACCCTAAAGGAGAAAACCCAAGTAAAATGCCTCATATCTGGACACAGGGGGAAACCGAGGCGAGTTCGGTATGGTTTCCAACCATCGATGCGCCAAATGTCAAAACAACCCAAGAAGTGTTCATAACAGTTGACAAAAAGTACGAAACCCTATCCAATGGCGCGCTTGTTTCCTCTAAAAGCAATCTTGATGGCACACGCACAGATCATTGGAAGCAGGATTTGCCTCATGCACCTTACCTTTTTATGATGGGAGTTGGTGAATTTAAAGTGGTAAAAGACATATATACCAGAAAAGATGGGTCTAAAATGGAGGTCAATTACTACGTTGAGCCCGCATGGGAACCACATGCCCGTGCCATTTTTGGAGAAACCCCTGAAATGATTCGCTTTTTCTCCGAAAAACTCGGTGTAGCATACCCCTGGGACAAATACAGCCAGATGGTTGTGCGCGACTACGTTTCTGGGGCGATGGAAAACACTGGAGCCGTGATTTTTGGCGATTACGTCTATAAAACACCAAGAGAATTATTAGATGAAAACGATCAACGCGTGATTGCCCATGAATTGTTTCATCATTGGTTCGGAGATTTAGTCACTTGCGAAAGCTGGTCGAATTTGCCCTTAAATGAATCATTTGCCAACTATTCTGAATATTTGTGGGATGAATACCGCTATGGGCTTGATCAGGCTGACTACAATGCCATAAATGAAGCTGAGGGGTATTTTCAAGAAGCACAAATGCACATGCACGACCTTATTTGTTTTGATTACGCCGACAAAGAAGATATGTTTGATGCGCACAGTTACAATAAGGGTGGACGCATCCTACATATGTTGAGGCATTACCTTGGAGACGACGCCTTTTTTACAGGATTAAAGAATTACCTGGATGCTCATCGCTTTCAAACCGTAGAAGTACATCAATTAAGGCTGGCTTTTGAGGACGTTTGTGGGGAAGACCTCAATTGGTTCTTCAACCAGTGGTTCTTAAGCTCGGGGCACCCAGTTCTAAACGTGGAACATCAGCAACTTTCTGAAAATCAAGTTACCCTTCAAGTCGAACAGCAACAGTCCCTAACAAATGCACCCATCTATAAATTACCTGTCGATGTGGCGGTATACGATGATTCAGGCAAGACCATCCATCGGGTAGTCATCGACCAGCCTTTTCAACGCTTTGATTTCCCGGTTAGGGGAACACTTAAGAATATTGTATTTGATGACCCTCAAATGTTATTAGCCATCGTAAGGGAGAAAAAACCAGAGGAGATGTACGTTCATCAGTACTACCATTGCACGAGGTACCGATCGCGACTTGAAGCCTTGACCGGTTCAAGTACCGTTAGCGAAAAAGAGGGAGGCAAACTCGTCATAGATGCGCTCAAAGATCCCTTTTGGGATATCCGCTTAGCCGCATTGCAACGCATCGGGCGGATTGATGAGGAGTATAAAAAAGAAGCTTTGGCTACTATAAGCGAAATGGCTATTCGTGACAAGCATGCCAAAGTACGTTTATTGGCTTGTCAGCTACATGTTCAGGAATTGGACAAAACCAAGGCGGTTTCGTTTTTAGGTGACCGAATCAAGGGTGACTCTTCTTATCTGGTGGTTGCCGGATTATTAAAACAACTCTCAAAATTAAACGTTGATGAAGCACTAAAAACAGCGGTTACCCTTCAAAAAGAACCTTCAGCAACCATCAAGCTGGCTTTATGTCGGATGTATGGAACTTATGGAGATAGTTCGGTCGTCGGGTTTTTTACCGAGGCCTTACATTCAGGGGTTTTGACCGGTTTTGATCAGGTACGGGCGCTTAACTCATTTGTGGAGTACATTAGTAGGCAGTCCATTGACATTCAACGGCAACATGTTTCGGTGTTTTCATCCCTTCAAAAAACAGGAGGCGAGTATGCTGTAATGTTCATTGGCGAAAGCGTAGGCTACCTCATTGAACTATTAAAGGAAGAGGTCAAAAAATTAGATGATGGCATTCAAGCACATGAGAAAAAGAAAGAACTGGAATTGGCATCAACACTTAAAAACAAACGAAAAGCCGTTGAAGAGCTCATTAACGCGTATCAACAACTGCTCAAATAAAAAAATTTCCCTGTTTATCTTTATGTTCTTTTATTTCTATATTTGATTCATGGAATCTATATGTATTAACTACTACGAATTATAGCTATTGTTTCATGAATCGCAGAACAAGAAACCTATTAATCATTTCACTGGTACTTCTGGTTTACCTGTTTGTTGTATGGATGATCTTTCTGTTAGAATCAGGAAATAAAGACTCTAACATTAAATCATTCGGAGATGCGCTTTGGTACAGTATTATAACCCTTACTACCATTGGCTATGGTGATCGTTTTCCCGTCACAGTTGCGGGGAGGGTATTTGCACTTGTTTTTGTTTTAGGAAGCGTTGGAATCCTCGGTTTTGTTATAAGTCAAATCTCCAGTAAAATTTACAAAATGATAGAAGATAAAAAAATGGGCTATATGGGCACTAAATTCAACAATCATGTGGTGTTGATTCATTGGAATACCTTTGCACGTCAAATCCTCTCAGAAATAAACAACGCTGAAAAAAAAGCGGTTGTCATAACAGGTAAAAAAGAAGACGTGGATTACATCTACGAACACTACGACAACAAACTGGTTTTTGTACTTCACAGCGATACCTTAGACAATCAAACATTCAAACGTGCAAATGTAGGGGGCTCTACTACAGTACTTCTAAACTACGAGGATGACACTGAAAACTTGGTAAACCTAATTGCCCTTAAAACGCCCTTTCCAGATTTGAACTACGTTATTTCACTGAACAATCCCTCCTTGAAAAAGACCTTCAAACAATTGGGTGTAACGTTTACGCTGGCGAAAAATGAGGTCGCTTCAAAGCTTATTGCGAGTTATGTGTTCGAACCCGAAGTAGCCAAAGTAACGGAAGGACTCATGAGCTCCGCCACCTCGGATGAGGACATGGGACTTATGCAATTCAGAATTACCGAAAATAATCCTTTCATTAACACGAATGGTTTGGATTCTTTTATGGCGTTTAAGCAAAAATACAATGTCATTTTAGTCGGTATAAGCAAGTTGGTAAACAACGAGCATAACCTGATTAAAAACCCCACGCAAAAAGACACCATTCAGGCGGGAGACTACGCTATTGTGATGGGAAACACGACCGGAAAAAACCTTTTACGAGAAGCCTTCGGCGTGGATGAAGGAATCTAGAACACTGTAACACCTCTCTGATCTCGTCATGAATTCAGTTGCCTCCATAAAATCGTTATCGTTTCGAACAGGAAGCAGGCAACTTCGTTTATTAGCAAGCATACAAAAAAGTGCTTTACTAAAAAAGCAACTTATTCAAGCCACCAACCTGTTTGCTCCGGGCATGCAAATTCGCATGAAGGGTCATTTTTATGAGGTTGAGTGCGTTCTGGGTTCCGGGCTTATTGGAACCGTTTACCAGGTAAAAGACGTATTGACCGAAAACGTATATGCATTGAAGCATACTCGAGCTCGCTTTTCGTTCTACAGGGAATCGTTACGCATTGAACAGGAAGTAGAACGCGCTATAAATACCTCAGGACTTGAACTAACGGCTGTCCCTGTATTAGCATTGGACGATCACTTCATGCTGAAAGAACTCTGCCTTCAACCCACGCTTCAGGAAATGATGTTTGAGGAAAAAGTGGAGGAAAAACACCGACAAGCCCTCGAACAAGCATTGGTTGATTGTAAAAAGTTATTTGAAAAATTGGGCGTATTAATCGACCTTTCGCCAAAGAACATTGTTTGGGACCAAGACCGATGGAAACTCATTGACGCCGGACCCAAGTTGCATCAAAGTCCTCTTGAAACCGTGCTTGAAATGGGCACTTGGGAAAGTTATGTGGAATACATGGCCGACCGGGTGCACAGTGTTGCCTCCGAACCATCGGTACTGGGAATAGAGGAAGAAAAAACCTACCAAATACCCAATGAACTGGTATTTATAGCTGATTGGATGCAATGGTTTCCTTTGGAAGAATTAACGAATCCTGGTTTTTTCTATGTTGAAACCGATGAGGGGATTCAAGAGAACGAGTTCATTTTAACGGCAAAACGTGTCGATCAGGCATTTTCTCTTTTGGAGAAGGACAGCTTTATTCACCCTTTTACGCGACTTATTGCTATCGAACAATGGAAAACGCAATTTCAGGACATCCCCTTACCTCAAGGGCTTTCGTTTGATTGGAACGAGCTGCCCATTCATCCTGACAGTGAGCCTATCAACTGGAATCAATTTATTACGGAAATTTCTTCTTTCGGACTGGGTAAACAACTCAAAAACGTATACCAATCCTCATCGCCTTTGCCAACTCCAACGCTGAAAACAAAGGTATACAAGCATTGGAAATCACTCTTCCATGACATGGAACAACATGAGGTAGTCGACATCTTTTGCCACGAACCGTTGGAATGTCACTACGTACAAGCCATGCAATTGCCCCAACAAAAGATTAATATTCCTTTGCAACATGACTTTACTTTTGCCCATGTTGAGTTGTTTGGAAATTGCCGAGGCAAAAAAGCCGTTCTAATCTTACCGGGATTCAGGGCCACCAATGAATCGGCGTATGCCCTCGTGAACGAATTAAACAGGCGCCAGGTGCACGAACAATACATCGTCGCGCAAATAGGTGTTAAAAACCCTGAGGGGGGCGCACTGGTAACGGCCGGAAGGTGGGAACTTGTTGTGCTTTGGGAGATCATCGAATACTGTACCCATTGCCTAGGAATATCCGAAATCGATGTAATCGCTGCTTCGCATGGAGCCATCGCTGCATGGAGCACTGCTTGCTTACACCCTTTGGTAAACAAGGTTGTGTTGGATTCCCCCTTGCTTCAACCGCTTAAATTGTTGTCAGAAATCGCAAAACTTAGGGGAGAGAGCAACGAAAAATTCATGGAGGCCCTTCGTGAAAACGGAATGCCCTACTTGAACTATACCATGTTTTCGTCCCCCCATCCGCAATTAAAAGTGCTGTCAATGAGGCCGGAAAAAGACCTGTTCATGGACCTTTGTGGAAACCTGCAAGTGGGCGAACATGCTACCTATCTAGGTGGTCACGCCTCTACCCTCCGGCACGACAGTTCTGAAAAAGGCATTCCAAGTCAATGCTTAGACAGCATGGTGCGGTTCTTAACAGCCTAAAAGCAGTCCCTTTTCAACTTCTCTTACGTAGTTCATCAATCGTTGAACGAAGAAATACGTAGTTTACCCTCCCCTTTTCAACTGATTCTTACGGCTGTAGTATTTAAATTCTTGTGGGAAGGTGACGTTTGCCACACCTTTGTCTCAACAAAACAGAAAACAAGATTTAAACTAAACGATATGAAAACAAAAAACACCCTTTTCGCCCTTAGCTTCATCGCTACTTCCTTTTTTGGTTATTCTCAAGCTCCTTTGAACATTCAAGTTTCTACCTCCAACCCTACTTGTTTTGGGTTGAACGATGGGGAAGTAATCATTGACATCACTGGTGGAACACAGCCCTACATCATCAATGGATTAGAAATTGCAGGAACGCAATTCATTGCAGGAACGCTAGCAGAAGGCAACTATTACTTCGATGTTACGGATGCTGCTTCTCTAATGGCATCTGCCGATGTAACGCTCGTTTCTCCTGCTGAACTGATTGTTCAGGCGGTTGTGAGCAATGTGTCCACTTATGGTGGTGCTAACGGGGCTATCGACATCACGTTACTGAATGGTACGGGAACGTTTGGCTGGTATACTCAGAATGGCAGCGGGGTCAACTCCACCATGGAAGATCAGAGCGGATTGACAGAGGGCATTTATACGGTTGCAATCACTGAGCCGAACGGTTGTGAAATCAGCAAGCGCTATGTGGTAAGCCAACCAGCGAATCCTGCGAATACCTTCAACCCAAACATGAACCCAAATACACAAAACGGAACAACTACAGGATTGTAAGACCTGTTTACGAATAGACGAATTAAACAAAGGGAGGCAAAATTGCCTCCCTTTGTTTGGTTATACACAATCAACTTGTTTTCAGGTAAAACGACCTATAATATTCCTTTTTTCAGGTGTCAAAACAAAGAATGACCCCGCAAAAGCAACGCAGCCAAAAATGACGCTTTTATCCCTTTTAAAGGCGCTTGCTTCGCACTATACACAAGCCTTCACACTTGTCCCAACTCTTCGGGGCTCACACTCAAACTCCACACTCACTTCTCTCCTCCCTTGAGGGAGGACCAAGGAGGGTGATATTTACTTAACTTCAAGCTGCTTACCACTCCCATACTTGTCCCGATTATTCGTGGCTGCACTCTCAAACTGCACTCTCAAACTGATTTTTCTCGCACTGACTTCTCCCGTTCTTGGCAAAATCAGTTTACAAAAATCAGTTTTTACCTACTTTTTTGCTTGATCAAAAAAGTAACCAAAAAAATCAAGACTTTGCGTTCTGTTGGGTTGGCGGTTTCTTTCTTCTTTTTTAATCTATATACTAGCCAACCCTTTTCTCATTTCCTAAAAGTGGATACCTGCAGCATAGCCTTCGACTAGAATTGGTATAAGCCACTTTTAGTTCCATTTCGAAAAACACGGCACGCAAGGTCGGCAGTATACTGTTGGGGATTTTGTTCTGGTATAAATCGCATTAAAAGACGCTTGCTTCACACCACAGACAAGCCTTGCTCTCCTTTTCACTTTCACACTCACACTTTTCCGATTATTCGGGGCTTCACTCTCACTCTCAAACTCCACACTCAAACTGACTTCTCCCGATTATTCGGGGCTTCACACTCAAACTGACTTCTCTCGTGCAAGGCAAAATAACTTAGCAGATATCATTATTACTTACTTTTTTGCTTGATCAAAAAAGTAACCAAAAAAATCAAGACTGTGCGTTCTGTTGGGTTGGCGGTTTCTTTCAGCTTTTTTAATCTATATGCTAGCCAACCCTTTTCTCATTTCCTAAAAGTGGATACCTGCAACATTGACTTCGGCTAGCTTTGGTATAAGCCACTTTTAGTTCCATTTCGAAAAACACGGCACGCAAGGTCGATAGTATACTGTTGGTGATTTTGTTCTGGTATAAATCGCGTTAAAAGACGCTTGCTTCACACCACAGACAAGCCTTGCTCTCCTTTTCACTTTCACACTCACACTTTTCCGATTATTCGGGGCTTCACTCTCACTCTCAAACTCCACACTCAAACTGACTTCTCCCGTTATTGGCAAAATCAGTTTACAAAAATCAGTTTTTACCTACTTTTTTGCTTGATCAAAAAAGTAACCAAAAAAATCAAGACTGTGCGTTCTGTTGGGTTGGCGGTTTCTTTCTTCTTTTTATAATCTATATGCTAGCCAACCCTTTTCTCATTTACTAAAAGTGGATACCTGCAGCATAGCCTTCGGCTAGCTTTGGTATGAGCCACTTTTAGTTACATTTCGAAAAACACGGCACGCAAGGTCGATAGTATACTGTTGGTGATTTTGTTCTGGTATAAATCGCGTTAAAAGACGCTTGCTTCACACCACAGACAAGCCCTGCTCTCCTTTTCAGTTTCACACTTGTCCCGATTATTCGGGGCTCAAACTTCACTCTCACACTGATTGCTCGCGCGCTCCTATACCCGCTGTTCATTTCAGCACCTTAACTTCCTGTTTTTCTTCCATTTCGTTTTCGGATAAAAGCACAATTATTGCTTATAAATAGAAGTAAATTCCGAATTAACATGTCTTTTATTCCGAAATTGCATAGGTTAAATTCCGAAATTGCATAAAACTATGTACCTTCGAATTATGATCACACGAATAGCAGAAAATAAGATTCGGGAAATGGCCGACAAATTTCCTGTAATAGTGCTCACCGGTCCTCGTCAATCAGGGAAAACTACTTTAGCTAAGCTGTGTTTTCCGAACTACCGATATGTTTCGCTTGAAAATCCACAACAGCTTGAATTTGCGTTGTCAGATCCAACCGGTTTTTTAGCGCTTTACGATGGCTATGTCATCATCGACGAGGCGCAAAACGCTCCTGAATTATTCTCCTATATACAACAGGTTGTAGATGAATCAAATCTTTCTGGACAATACATTTTAACCGGTTCACAGAATTTCCTGCTGCTCGAAAAAATAACGCAATCCTTGGCTGGGCGCGTGTATATTACGGAATTACTTCCCCTGTGCCATTCGGAAATCTCACAAGTAAATGCAACGACGATTGAAGAAGAACTTTTCCAAGGGTCCTATCCACGTTTGTATGACAAGGATATCGCTCCAAAGGACTTTTATCCTAGCTACATAAAAACATATGTAGAACGCGATGTGCGCACTATTGTGCATATACAGGAGTTAAGCTTATTTCGAAGGTTTCTGTCCTTGCTTGCACATCAAAGTGGGCAATTATTCAATGCCTCCGAGCTAGCGAAAAAACTACTGATTGACAGCAAAACCGTACAGCGGTGGTTATCCATATTGGAAACCAGTTACATTGCGTTTACACTTGAGCCCTGGTACAGCAATTTATCAAAAAGAGTGGTAAAAACACCGAAATTGTATTTTTTCGACACGGGGTTATTGTGTAGTTTATTGGGCATTAAAAGTGCGGAAGAATTAATTACCTCCCCTTACAAGGGGGCCATTTTTGAAAACTACATTCTGTTGGAATTCATGAAAGTTCACAAGGGAACTGGCAAGCAGGTGAACTACTATTTCTGGCGTGACAGCAACCGAAACGAAATAGACCTTCTTATCTCCGAAGGCCAGCAGCTCACTTGCGTTGAAATGAAAGCCTCCTTAACTGTCCGTCCTGAACACATTCGTTCCTTACATTACCTAGATAACTTAGTTGAAGGTGTTCAGTTGCAACACTTTTTGGTCAACTTTTACAACGAGACGCAAAAAAGAAGCAAAGAAACAATTTTGTCGTGGAGGGATGTGCAAGGTGTTGGATGAGGAATTAAAACAAAACCTTCTTTCACTCTGTCACAAACACCCTCTCCACCGTGCCGTCTTCATAAATGAAAAGCAACACCGTATTCTTTCTAAATAGCGTTTCCTTGCCTTTTAAATCAATTCAATGAAACGATCTCTTTTAACCCTTTTCTTACAAAGGGTTTTAAATCCATCGCATTTAACGAACTTCAAGTGAATTAAGTTGATCTCGAAGGAAAAACAAGCATATAATTGCAAGAAAATTGAAATAATTGTACATTTAGGATATGAAGATAAATTTTGCCAATTCGTCAAAAGAGCCCACATTAAAGTGTCTAAATCAGATAATGAAAGAGGTGGCAGAAGAAGCGAAAGAACAAAAAGAATTTGCTACACGCACTATTTTAGAGGCAATAGAACGTGAATTTGCACTTGTTAAAAGTAAGGTTGCATTCAAAAGGTGAAGAATCCTGTACTAATTGTCATTTGTGGTCCAAATGGTTCAGGAAAAACCTCTATTACACGCAGAATACTTAAGCATGAATGGATTGAGAATTGCGTTTATATTAACCCGGACGATATTGCAAAAGATATTTTTGGAGATTGGAATTCTCCGGAGGCTGTCATAAATGCGGCTAACTATGTTCAAGAGCTCCGAGAAAAGTTACTCTTAGAAAGGAAAAGTATAATCTTTGAGACGGTCCTTTCTAGATTTGACAAAGTAGCGTTTATTCAGCGCGCACATGATCTCGGTTATTTCATTCGGATTTTTTTCGTTTGCACGGATTCTCCCGCTATTAATGCTTCTAGAATTGCCAACCGCGTAATGAACGGAGGTCATGATGTACCCATAACAAAAATCATTTCTAGGTATGCAAAGTCAATTGTAAATTGTGCCTCAATTGCGCCATTTGTCAATCGTTTATATGTTTAAGATAATTCCAAGGAATTAAAACAGGCAGCGCTGCTATTTAGAGCATGTGATGGGAAACTCATGAAGCAATATCACACGATCCACCCATGGGCCATTCACATCAGAGAAAACGTAACCTGAACATGATCGGTTGTTCTCTTCCTATTCCTTGAACTAATAAATCCGAGGAGAAATCAAGTGAGGAATAGGTGTTGGGGCCTCTTCAACTTCGTTGCCGCTTCCTACTCTTACTCTGTCACAAACACTCTCTCCACCGTGCCATCTTCATAAATGAACAGCAACACCGTATTCTTTCTAAATGGCGTTTCCTTTCCGTTGAGGTCGGTGATTTTTAACAGTTTCTTGCTCCCGTTTGAATTGATTTCATCGATACCTGTGAAGCTGAGGGTTAGATCTAAGGTTACGATGCTATCGCAACCTGCCGCATTCGTGAGTGTATGAGTATATGTACCGCTTTGCGTATAGGTTTGGCCATTCACCGGCCAGGTATAGCTATCGAGGGCGGTTTGGGTTTGGGTGGAATTTGGAGATGCACTGTTGTAAAGTTGTTGAATTTCACATTCGTTTAGGGCGCGGTTCCAGATGCCTATGTCGTCTTTGTTCGCGTTTGTATAGTATAAATCTGGCACATCATGCCATTTTCCTATAGAGAAAGGTTGAATTCCAAAATTTAAATTATTTATGGTATTCGTGAATTGAAATACTTGAGTTGCGTTAATATAAAGATTTATTTGACCAAGGTTTGTCTTTGTTAATAGTACATGATACCACTCATTCAAGTTCAAGGCATATAAATTAGTTTGGTCAACAATATTTCCACAACCTCCAGGGCTACATTCACCACAATTATAGGTGTAAAAGCGAATATTCCCATTTATTTGCATCATCATAAATCCGCCACCCCTAGTACAATTATTTTTATGTTGCCAGATTATACTTGTTGGAGAATACGAAATGTTTTTAAGCCAAATTGATACAGAGAATGAATCCATTTGATTAATCCCTACATCAAAATAATCATCCACCCCATCAAAACTATACGCTTTGTTCGCAATCCCGAAGCGATCCGCTGTCAGGGTTGCCCCATTGACCGTTCCATTGTTTCCATTGCCACTTTCATCATTGGCATTGCCGTTAAACGGCCACCAGCCTACGAGGCCATTGGTGGGGACATAGTTGGGAACTTGGGCAGTCGCGGTGAGGCCAAGGATGGCTGTTGATAAGATGATTAGTTGTTTTTTCATTGGTTTATTTTATTTATATAATACTTCAGTTTCTGTTTCCGTCCGTGTGAACCCTTTTTCTTTCAGTACCACTCCAATCTGCTCCGATGTTGGGATTCCGTTAATGTTTTGAAACAGGTGCATATTGTCCCTATACCAATCTTTAACAGGGATATATTGGCTTTTTATTAGAACAAAGTGTTTACGGTATGGTCGGCGGGTGGTTTGTTTTTTCATTGCTTGGCTATTTGTTTAGAAGATTAAATCCAATCCATTTTGTCAGTTGCTTATAGTTCTCACTACCAAGTTTTCTAACAGCATAAGCACTTGGACTATATGATTCACGAATGAACGTATTGGTATTTGATGATTCTATTAATTTGTTCCAATATCCTTGGAAGCCTGACTCTTTTCTGTTTTTTTCAATTGGCTTTGTAACGAAATCTTGATTGATAGTGGAATTGCCAAGTGTATGAATTACCTTTTGAAACTTTCCATTGTATAGAACATCCTCTATTTGTTGATTGTAATTTCGAATTACTTGTACTTCGTCATTTTCAAAAGATGTATTGGAAGTAAATAGAACATTATCCGAATATCCCGAGAATATTTTTTGATTTAAAAAGCGATCAATTAGGCTTTCATCAGTTGAGTTTGTTGATACCTCTATCGATGAAATAAGATCCAGAAAGCAAAACGAATACTCTTGCATTGCTTCTATTTTTCGATCCAATCGATTGCAATAAAATTGCTCATCCTTTTGTGTCAATTCTGCGATGACTTTCCATAGGAAATTAGAACATCTACCGTAATAGAAATCGGCATTATTCCCATTTGGATTATGGGGATTGAATGACCCTAGAACCAAGGTTTCAGCATTAAATAGCAAGTCAGAAATTTCTTTCTTTTCATGCCACTTTTGCTCGATACAAGTGTGGTTAACAGTTGTTTTTTTCATCTTGTTTAACTAATTGCTCAACGATGAATTTTGCAACTGAATAATTACACGGCCTCGACTTAAGTTCAGAATTAAATGTTTCTATTAATTCGAATCTTTCTGGTATTCTTCCATTTTGTATACGAAAACTGTAAACGGCTTCAATTAACTCAACTGTTACACGCTTTTTGTTTCTCTGACTTATTTGATATTCCAAACCGACTTTTTCTTTTCCATCTATTTTAGTTGGAATCTGTCTGATAAAGTAATAGGGACCTCCTCTTTTTAAAGAAATTTTTTTGTCTTTGATAACTAGATTGTTTATTCTTACGGATATATTTTTCATAATAATCAAGGATTAATAACAATTGAATAGCTACAAGGATATGACATTATGCAATCACTCACTTGAGAAGACATATTATAAACTCCTGGGGTATTAAAAACAATTATTTCCTGAATATAATTTGGTGATGCCCATTGTTCGCAAAAAGCGTTAATGACAACAGCTGATGAAGAATTACTAAATGAAGAGCAATTACAAAACTGATTTCCAGTGGCCGTATGTTTTATTGTTATTTGTTGTCCCACTTGAGCTACAATAATTCCTTGAGCGTTCATTTGAGGACTTGTAACATAGCCATAAAACGTACCCCCAGAACAACTTAATGGTGATGGGGATAATAAGGTAGTAAAACTAATCTGACTTCCATATGAAGTTCCAGTACTATTCGTTGCAAATGCTCTTACATAGTAGGTAGTATTTCCATTGAAACCTGTTAGATTAGAGGTGTAATTTCCAACTCCACTACCTGTCACAACCACTGAATTTGCAATGGTTGGATTTTGAGAAGTACTATAACAAATTCCTCTTTGGGTCACAGTTGCCCCACCGTCCGAAGTAACATTTCCTGAAACGGAAGCTGTATTGTATGAAATATTTGTTACTGTTCCAGTTACTACAGTTGGTAAGGCAGCTCCACTTAAAAATGTTTGTTGATTTCCATAAACTGTGCCTCCTGCATTCGTCGCATACGCTCTCACATAATATGTTGTATTGGGAATTAGGTTGTTTAATGAACTCGTAAATGAACCTGTCCCTGTTCCATCGCTGCTAAAATTGTCATTGAGATCAGGGTTTTGATTTATATCCCAACAGATTCCTTTAGATGTAATTGCACTTCCACCATCATTGGTAATAATACCACCAGAGGTTGCTATCAAACCTGTAATATTAGATACGGTTGTTGTGGAGATTTGAGCGAGACATGGTCCCCATTGCGGAGCGTTATAACAAAATGTCAAGTTTTGTCCAGTTTGTCCCGGTGGGATTGTTGTCCATGAGGATCCGTTCCAAAATAGCATTTCTCCTTGAATAGTTCCATTTGAGAATGAACTGCTACCTGATGCCCCATTACACACATACTGCGTCTGACTGGCATTCACTTCGCTGGCATCTAAGGTTCCATTGCTATTCGCATCCAAACCTGTTTCTATTTTCGTTCCGCCGTTGGTACAATTGCTACCTGCTGGTTCGGCAGTTGTTTTGATGAGTGCATTTAGACCATTCGTCCCTGCAACACCTTGTATTCCTTGTGGGCCTTGCGCACCCGTTGCTCCTGCTGGACCCGTTAATCCAATTGGACCTTGTGGACCTGTTGCACCAGTAGCTCCAGCCGGACCTGTCAAACCTATTGGACCTTGTGGGCCTGTTGCTCCGGCTGGTCCGGTTGCACCTATTGGTCCTTGAGGACCAGTCGTTCCCTGAACACCCTGTGCTCCCTGCGGTCCGACCATCGAGAAACCTGCTGGCCATGTACCGTTAGCTTTAGGACCAAAAAAGGTGTTGGTGGCCGTGTTCATGTAGTAATCGCCGTTCACGCCGATTCCAGCGGTTGGATTGCTCGTCCCACTTAATATGGTATTGCCATTAGTTCCTGCCGGTCCTTGTGGTCCTGCAACTCCAGCTGGACCTTGTGCACCAGTGGCACCAGTAGCTCCCGTTGCACCTTGAATTCCTTGTGGTCCCTGAGGTCCTGCCGGCCCTGTCAATCCTTGCGGACCCGTTGCGCCTTGCGGTCCTTGTGGACCTGTTGCGCCTGCAGGACCCGTAGCACCTACTGCACCTTGTGGACCGGTGATGTTACCCGTTAACACCCAAGAGGACCCTGTGTTTTTGTAATACACATTGCCGTTTTGCACATCGAGGTAAAAGTCACCGAATGCACCTAAGGTTGTTGCCGGTGCACCGTTCCCATAGCGCCATTGGTTGAGTTGGTTTCCGGCCGTTTTGGCATATAAGGCAAAAGGAACACTCATGAGTTGTTGGGTACCAAAATCTTGGTAAGCCGTACCGTTGGTGAAATCAACACCCAAACTCACAAAGTACGGCCCAGTACCCCAGTTGATGGCAGCAAAAACACCGCTTTGCACTACGCCGCTTCCAATCACCAAATTCACCAAGCCTTGACTCGAAGTCATTACGCTGTGACGCTCTTGGTACACGATGGTACCCGTAGCACTTGTTTGCCGAATTTGGATACGTATGGCTACCGTTGTGCTAGTTACCAAAGTACCACCCCCATTGCGGATTACCGCTTGGTAGTTGATGCCTTCCGGTGCCTGTGCAAATACGCTCTGAAGGAAGAAAATAGTGGTTAGGGTTAGGAGTACTCTTTTTATCATGTTTGTTGGATTAATAGCTTGGTGTGTTACCGTTCGCCGTACGTTGCTTCACGAGTTTATTCTGCTGTAAAAACGTTCCGTCAAGGCGATAGATGTTCAGCCAGTAAATACCTGGTGCACAATGCTCGGGAATAGTCAGTTGAGTTTTCTGGTCAATCATTTGTGTTTCCATGATGAGCTTTCCATGTTGGTCTATCAACTGCAATTTTACCGTATCAACACTTTCCTCAGGTGCGGCAATCATGAGTTCTTCGTCAAAAGGGTTTGGATATACCAAATAGGTGTCGTTTTGCTGTGTGATGGCCGTCACTGCCGGAGGAGCTACCGCGCTGATTCCCGCTGGTTGAATGAATCCGTTACCCAAACGATACGCTGGTGTGGCTGCCCCGAAAATGATTGGCTCGCCAATGGTGTAAGTCATATAACGGATGTTCTGGTAAAGAATGGCTTGGTTCTTAGCATCTTTTCCTGCCGAAGCGACTACTTTCCGGTCGAAGGATTGTGCATGTGTGTGGTTCATGAATATGAAAGCGCCAAGCACGAAAAGTGGTAGAAAGATAAGCTGTTGGTGCATCTATTTTCAGTTGAATTTTAACTAGTTGGTTGCATTTTCGCCCCAATAAACAACAAATATATCTCATTTAGATATATATACAAACAAATAAGACTTAAATAGAAACGATTAGGCTTGTGGTTTTTAGTATTCACTTCCTACATTGGGGATATGAAGAACCTCATTCTTGACCGCATCCGTGCACAGCGGGTACTCAGGGGCTTGAGCCAGCAAAACATGGCCGATGAACTCAACCTTACGCTGGCGGGGTATTCTAAAATCGAACGAGGAGACACCGAACTAACGCTCACGCGCCTGCGGCAAATCGCCACTGTGCTGAACATTCGGGTATCGGTTCTTGTGCGGGAAGAAGAAGACAGCAATGAACACTTGAATTTCTCTGAGGAACGCGGATCATACCAAACCTTGCCCATGGAATTGCTTCGGATGTCAAATGATATCAATGCGCTTCAGCGCGAACTTGCTGAGTTACAACGGAAGATGAATGAGTTCATGCACAGCAGGAAAGCGAATAGGTGAATTTGTTTTGTTATAAATCAGTTTACAAAAATCAGTTTTTACCTACTTTTTTGCTTGATCAAAAAAGAAACCAAAAAAATCAAGACTGTGCGTTCTGTTGGGTTGGCGGTTTCTTTCTTCTTTTTTTAATCAATATGCTAGCCAACCCTTTTCTCATTTCCTAAAAGTGGATACCTGCAGCATAGCCTTCGGCTAGCTTTGGTATAAGCCACTTTTAGTTACATTTCGAAAAACACGGCACGCAAGGTCGGCAGTATACTGTTGGTGATTTTGTTCTGGAAAAAATCCCTTTTCAAAGCCCTTGCTTCACACCACAGACAAGCCTCGCTTTCCTTTTCACTCTCACACTTGTCCCGATTATTCGGGGCTCAAACCTCACTCTCAAACTGACTTCTCTCGCACTGACTTCTCCCGACTCTTCGGGGCTTCACTCTCACTCTCAAACTTGTCCCGATTATTCGGGGCTCCACACTCAAACTGACTTCTCCCGACTCTTCGGGGCTCCACTCTCAAACTCAAACTCCACACTCAAATTGACTTCTCCCGTTCTTGGCAAAATCAGTTTTTACCTACTTTTTTGCTTGATCAAAAAAGTAACCAAAAAAATCAAGACTGTGCGTTCTGTTGGGTTGGCGGTTTCTTTCAGCTTTTTTAATCTATATGCTAGCCAACCCTTTTCTCATTTCCTGAAAGCGGATACCTGCAGCGAATCCTTCGGCTAGCTTGGGTATAAACCACTTTCAGTTCCATTTCGAAAATCACGGCACGCAAGGTCGGCAGTATACTGTTGGGGATTTTGTTCTGGTATAAATCCATTAAAAGACGCTTACTTCGCACAACAGACAAGTCTTGCTCTCCTTTTCACTTTCACACTCAAACTTGTCCCGATTATTCGGGGCTTCACTCTCACTCTCAAACTTGTCCCGATTATTCGGGGCTCCACACTCAAACTGACTTCTCCCGATTATTCGGGGCTCCACTCTCACACTCAAACTCCACACTCAAACTGACTTCTCCCGACTCTTCGGGACCTCACTCTCACAATTCACTCTCAAACTGATTTCTCTCGCTATATCAAATATACGCGCCTTGAGAATGAATTTGTTTTTTGGCGAGTACTGGATGTGCGATTAGTTGCTATCAAGAACAGCCATGACATAATTCACCTTTTAATATTAAGAAGGTACAAAATAGGGTGTCCATAGTACAGATAAACATACAAATCAGCTTGATTTTTCTTTCATTATTTCTTAAATTTATGTGATACCAACCTACCACTTAATATGTCGTTACCATCTTATTCCATTGAACAATTCATTTTTCAAATTCGCGGTAAACAGGTTTTACATGATCGCGATTTAGCAGCATTATATGAGGTCCAAACAAAAGTTCTAAATCAGTCAGTAAAAAGAAATGTAAATCGTTTCCCGATTGATTTTCGTTTTCAACTTTCCCAAAAGGAGTTTAACGAAGTGGTCACAAATTGTGACCGGTTTACTTCACTGAAGCACTCTGCCTTTTTGCCATTTGCCTTTACAGAACAGGGAGTAGCCATGTTGTCTGCTATCTTAAGAAGCGAAATAGCGATTCGTGTGAGCATTCAGATTATGCAGGCATTTGTACATTTTCGTCAATTCATTCAATCCAACGAATTACTTTCTTCAAGAATAGGAAAAATTGAAGAAAAGTAACGATTTACTGATGAGCGGGTGCAAGCACTGTTTAGCGCCATGGAGCATAAGCGTGTACCATTCGAAAAAGGAATCTTTTTCAATGGTGAAATGTTCGATGCTCATATTTTTGTTACTCAGCTTGTTAAAAAAGCTCGTAAATCGATTAGGTTAATAGATAATTACCTTGATGAACAAACATTGGTTATGCTATCAAACAAAGAAAATCAAGTACAGCTTTCCCTATATACATCCAAGGTAAAGGATTCCTTTAAGCTTGCATTACGAAAATATGAGGAACAGTTTCAACAAACCGCTTCATTGTATTTACTTCAAAATTGTCATGATCGGTTTTTGATCATTGATGACCGTGATTTTTATCATTTCGGTGCTTCATTCAAGGACCTTGGACAAAAATGGTTTGCGTTTTCAAAGATGAATGATTTATTACCGGAAGTTCAAAAACGATTACATGAAAGTTTAAAAGTCTGTTAATGGTCATGAAAAGACATGAATATCCTGAATGAACAAGAAAGACCCAACTGTCTTTTTTTCAATGCGCTCAGTGCATTTCAACTCTATGCCGTTAACAAAACTCTTTATAGGCTTCTTGAAGGTTCTCTGCAATCATTTGCGCCGTTCCTCCCTCAATGTGGTGTCGTTCGATGAAATGAACCAATTTTCCGTGTTTGAACAAGGCAATCGAAGGAGAAGATGGAGGGTATGGCAAGAAGTATTTTCTGGCTTGGTTGGTTGCTTCCGCATCTACACCGGCAAAAACCGTTGTAAGTCGAGCTGGCTTTAACTCTCCTTGCAACGACAACTTCACCCCTGGGCGCATGTTGCCCGCGGCGCATCCGCAAACAGAATTCACAACGACCAATAAGGTATCGGCATCGGAAGAAATTGCCGTATCTACATCTATTGCTGTTTCAAGCTGTTCAAATCCTACTTGAATCAACTCGTCTTTCATTGGTTTTACCAGTCCTGGAGGATACATATTGTCGTTTTTAAAGGTTCGAAATCAAAAATACGAATTGTTCCTTGGAATGACCGGAAATGGTATTTTAAAAAATGCAAAAGAAGGGAAACCGAACTCATCGCACAAGCACAAACCCTGCCCACAAGTCGGGACGGTTGGGGTACTTATGGCGCATGGTTTTCTGTGCGCTTGCTAAGGCATTCGTTGCAGTATTGGTTTTCGCCAGTTCGCTGTAAAATTCCGTCATTAGTTCCATGGTTTCCTTGTCAGGCACCGACCACAGCGAAACAATCAGTTGCTCGACTCCTGCCAGCTTGAAGCCGCGCGTCAGGCCAAAGGTTCCCTCTGATCCCTCGATTTTCCCTAGTCCCGTTTCGCAAGCAGAAAGCACCACGAGCTTGGTATGGGACAAGTTGAGCTGCGACACTTCCAGCGCAGTGAGGATGCCGTTTTGTTTGGCACCCAACTTAGAAAGGGTGTCGCTGCCCGTCCATGCCCAGTTACCGCCAGACAGGATGACCCCGCTTCTCACCATCGGATTCTGGCTGTACCGAAAACTGTACTTAAATGACCGTTCAGAACGGTTGGTATCGATGTAGTTAAACTCGGGAAAGGCATAACCATGCGTGGCCAAGTGAAGCACGCTAGTCGGTGTTTTCTCCAACACGTCTAACAATTTTTCCTCGCTTGCCTCGGATTGGGTCAAGGAAGTGACTTTCCATTGCTTAGGCGCAAGTACCTGCTGTATGGCTTCTACTTCCCATTTGGTTCCCTCCAAATAAGCCAGCCTCCCGGAAGCCGATTCACTGCTCCGCTTACCGTTGGATTTAGTCGTTTTTCCTTTGGTTGAAGCAGAAGTACCAGGAAGCATGTCGTAGTCTACACCTCCTAACAGTGCAATACTCGGCTTCAAGGGAATGTCAGCTCTTTCACGTAAATCCATTGCCAAGGACCGTGTGGAGGAAAGTTGGTGGAGGGTATAGCGGTCGAGGAGGTATGAGGCGCCGTTTTCACTGGAGGTTGATTCCTCCTCGACCGTGACGCCACGTTTGTTGGTGACCGCCGCAGTGAGCACATCTCCCTCGTTGTTGGCTTTGTAAAGCGCATGAAATGGCACATTCGAGAGCATTCCCACGGGTGCAAAGTAAATTGTATTAATGTTGGCTAGTAAGGAATCGATGGGTTCCCATACAAGCGGATACAGCGCACTGAATCCCGCGCGGGGAAGAATGGCAGAGAGTTGTTTTTCGGTGCATAGCCGAACGAGCTGTGGTGCGGATGCATCGTTGCGCAGGACCAAGGCGTTAT
This sequence comes from Crocinitomicaceae bacterium, assembly GCA_044372835.1. GTDB lineage: Bacteria > Bacteroidota > Bacteroidia > Flavobacteriales_D > Crocinitomicaceae > M0103. The sequence goes on from JBILRE010000004.1 coordinate 104,436, forward strand.
AACGGTAAGAGGAGTCGCGCTCGTCGAAAAAACGCACAAATTCAATTGCTGCCTCTCCCTCGCGAAGGGCAGCATGTACTTCTTGCCAGCCTAGACTCAACTCTTTCATCTCCGCCGAATGGATGGATTGGTACTGTGCCAACTGCTTTTCAAGCGCATGCATCTGGCTTCGGCAATCTTCAAGTAATTGTTTATTGGCAAGGCCGTCCGATTCCATTTTGGTGCATTGCATCTTTAGATCAATCCACTGGTCATACAACCCTCGGGCTGTACGATCCAGTTGTTGTTCTTGATTTTGGCTCCGCTTGATCTGTGTTTCAAGTAACAATCCTTTACTCGAGAGAGCGATGTCGTATGCAAGGGATTGAGCCGAATGATATTCATTTCCCACGTGTGATGACAGCCTAAACACATCGTTTGCCATCACTTCCTCCAGCTTCCAATAGGTGGCCATTTGCGCTTGATCCATGAAGTACAATTGGCTTAAAACGGCGGACATTTTTTCTTGATGAAGTCCATTCAACGAATCAATGGCTGCAGCATATTCAACATTTTGAGCTAGGAGATTGGCATATTCTAATTTTAAATCAAGGCGCTCGTTGTTTGATAAAGCTCCTTTTTCAGACAGGTGTTGAATTCCTTCTGCCAACCACTTTTTTGCTTCGGAGAAACGACCCCTTCGCCATTCAATGATCCCTGTTGTTACCAATAGGTTGCCATAATTTGTTGCGTTGGAAACGTGTTGATTTTCAATAAATCCCCTTGTTTTTTGCAACAAGTCCGCCGCCTCTTGAAAACGCCGGTTCTTTGATAAAAAGAGGCTGTAGTTATTTGCCACCGTTATGTGCAGAGACGGGTTTTTCTCGACGAGCGTATCGTTCAGCAAGGATACATATAGGCTGTACACTTCCGTTGAATACGGCTCTTTCTCAAGGGCCAATACCAAGTTCAGTATGCAATTCACGGTTTTGGGATGGTTGACTCCTAATGCCCCTGTGTAAAGTGTTTTGGCGGTTTGCAAATAACGGAGCCCCGCGGACTGGTTGTGCATTTCTAATTGCAGGTTTCCCATGGCTTCGTTCCAACCGGCCATTCCCAATGTATCTGTTGGATGATAGGTGTCACGTATATTTTTAGCCTGTGAAAAGGCTATTTCGGCTTTTACCAGGTTTCCGCATTTTTTCAAGGCCACCCCGTACGAATGCATGAAATCCACAAACGAATCAGAAGTTAATTGTCCTTGTCTGATGTACCATTCCTCCAATGTGAGGTGTGCGTTTTCCACGTTCTGCAATTCCCCGTTTTCACCATGCACTACCATTAGTCCATTTAAAGCGGTGATATACTCAACAGAATTGGTTTTACCTGTGTTTTCCAATCCTTGCTTTGCGCTTTCAAGGAAGGCTTTGGCTTTGGTGATAAGGTTGAGGTCTACATAAAGAACTCCTAGGTTTACCAAGGTACGAAGTGTTTTAATGTGGTTTTTGCCCGCTGATGTTTCAAAGGCCATTTTGGCTTTATTGAGGTAGGCATTGCTTTGATGGTAATCTCCGGTTTTGTACCACGCAAGCCCGAGCGTAAAGCAAACATTCCCGTAATCGATGGATAGGGAACCGAATTGTTTTTCAATCAAGGCGGCGGTTTTCAGCGTGTAGGTAATCACCTCTTTAAATTGAGCTCCTGCATCGTATATCAGGGCCACATTCCTGCATGCATCAATGTATTCCGCTTCCCGGTATGCAAGGCCCTCGTAACAGGAAATGGCTTTGAGCAAATGCACCGATGAAGAATCGCTTTGGTTGGCAATTCCTTCCACTGTTCCCAAGGTGAAGTAACTATGAGCAAACCATACATCGTTTTCAGAACTACTTCTTTTCGCCTCATTTACCATGTTTTGGGCCTCCCGAAGTGCCCCAGCTGTGTTGTGTTGATCCAATAAGTCAAACACCTTGTTTTGAATAGCGGCAAGTGGTTGCTGGCCCCAGCAGACGAGCGGAAAAAGAAAAATAGTGGAAAAGAATTTCTTCAAAAACATTCTTACGAAGATAGAAATTGCGTGTCATTTTTACTGAAGCTTTTTGTTCATGTGTTGAAAATGAGGCAATTCTAAGAATGGTATATCACAGCGATGTATTAAGTTGCATGTTGAACCAACAGAGAGCAGGCGCGGAAGAACTAAAAAAGTGATAGTTGTACCGCATAATGTACCGCGTTGATAGTATATTTGCAAAAAGAATCAGATCCATTTCAAATGAAGTTGAACCACATCGCTATTAAGAGCGGAAGCCGCATGGCACAACACATTACTCATTGGGCATCCAAAAACAACCTTCCAGTAGAGGAAATAACATTAAAAGCTGAAATGGAAGAGATTTCAGTGGATGGATTGGTGGTTCTGAATCAAAACCAGGAAGTGGATAGGGAGGTACATGACATACGCGCATTTTTTGACCGCAAACTTAAACCGGTTCACAACATAGACGTGAACGGAACGGTCTCTGCATCCGTTTCCAACCTTGAACTATGGGTGGAACGAAACCGCTGTAAAAGCGTGTTGTTCATTTGTACCGAAAATGTGCTGAACAACCCCTATCTGGAACGTTTTTTCCTTCATTTGAAGTAAATAACAACCGGGGTTTGATAAGATTTTTCCGGGAGCATCCTTCTTTCGGGTTCCTCTTATATTTTTGAATACCTTTTTTAACTCAAACAAATCTGTCATGAAAAATACAATTATCACTTTATTTTCCTGTTTTTCAATTCTGTCTTTCGGTCAGTGCCCCATTGAAAAAGGGCAAGGGCAGTTTAATGCCGGAGTAGGTTTATCCACCAGAGGGCTTCCTGTATACTTGGGTTATGACCGAGGAGTCGGAAAAGATATTTCCATAGGGGGCGAGTTTTCGTTCCGCCAATACAACAATTCCGCTTTTAATTACAGCAGTTCAATTATTGGTATTTCGGCAAATGCGAATTACCACTTTAACAGCTTATTGGGCATCGGAAACAACATCGATGTGTATTTGGGCCTCAACTTGGGTTATTACCTATGGAGCAATTCAAACACAGTTAACAACTCGGGCGGTTCTGGTCTTGGTTTCGGCGGACAGCTTGGCGGCAGGTATTACTTCAACGACCGCTTGGGTGTGAACCTCGAATTTGGTGGGGGAAATGCCTTTTCAGGAGGAAAACTCGGCATTAGTTTGAGGCTGTAAAAAATGGTTCGTCTTTTTCAAAATGAACCATTAGCAATTCCTTCTACTTTCCGTATTTTTTGATAATTCCAATAACGGTGTTGCTCCAAAGATTGGCATCGGCTGCGTAACCCGTTGCAGCGATGGAGCGCACCCACTTGTCTTTGTTGGTGGTTCCCTTTAAGGTTGAATAGAATTTTTTCGAAGCCACGAGTTTACAAAAACCTTGGTAAGAGTTTTCAATGCTCGTGAAATACTTGTAGCGGCTTTTGTACTTAGAAACCTCATAGTTGCACGAACCCACAATTCCAAAATGGTTGTTTAGGTTTTTAGCCACTTTACTGGTTCCACCTCCCGATTCAATGTAAGCCACTGCCAACATCACATCCGCTGGAATACCGTATTCACATTCAAGTGAGTCTGCTAAGATTCTGTATTTGGTAAAATAGGTCGATTGTTGTGCATTTAAGGTGAAACCCAGGAACAACAGTCCTATCATTAGTGCTTTTTTCATGTTTTTTCAATTAGGACCGTTCCCGATCCGATGAGCGGGGGCAAAGGTAGGCCCTTTTTGCGCTGTTCCAAACTTATGTTGGTCATTTTCAGCGAGATTTAGTTTTTTTTAACGGAATTACAATGAACGCAACATTTCAAGGTATTCCCCTGTAAATCCGCATAAAACCTAGAAAAAGATGAAAAAAGAAATAAGAAAACACCTAACGGTTAATGGCCTAAAAAAAAGGAGTATTCCATCGCGGAAACGCAGTCGCTCTTATTTAGATTCATTCTAAAATACCAAAAAAAAGGTATTGTTGCAGCGTTAATGAAACCCCAACTTTGCACTCAGATTCAATGCTATGAAAAAAACCATTTACGTTCTTGTTTGCACACTTGTTTTGTTTGCATGTAAACGCGAAGGGTGCACCGATCCAAACGCACTGAATTACAACGAAAAAGCAAAAAGAGACAACGGCTCCTGCTATTACTACGTTGTTCCAGATAACTACATGTTCAATGACGCCAACGGCAATAACACGGTCAATTACACAGGTCAAACGGACCGCCTGAATCAGTTGCGCGAAATGGTTGTAATGATGAAGTCAGGAACTACTCAGGCTATTTCTGCCCAAGCACTAAAAGACATGTTTTCCAACGCCAATGGAAATGGGAATGGGAATTTTTCTTTTACCTCATCCAAGCAATTGAAAGACAAGTGCTTTTCCCTTGATCAGCCCTTGTTTGAATCATGGTTGGACAGCATATCTTTTGCGAGTAGTTCGTTCGCATCCTCCGCAAGCAATGGCCAGGCAGGAACGCTAACCACAGGAACCTCGACCTATTTATTCAATCAAAACGGACGGGAGTACCTACAATTCATTGAAAAAGGGTTGATGGGGGCTGTATTTATGTACCAAGCCTTGAACGTGTATTTTGGTTCAGGTAAAATGGATGTTGATAACACTACTTCTGTAGATCCAACCAATGGCTTGTATTACACATTAATGGAACACCATTTCGACGAAGCCTTTGGATACTTCGGGGTGAGCACGGATTTTCCAACGACGCCTGCAACCGACTTCTGGGGAAAATACTGTATGGCGCAAAATACCACACTGAACAGCAATTCAGACATGATGACCCATTTCCGCACTGGTCGTGCGGCCATTACCGGAAAAAGGTACGATGACCGAGATGCAGCCATCGCTGCCATTCGTGCAGAATGGGAACAAATTTCGGCATTTCAGGCGCTCACATACATCGATCAGGCCATTTCCGCCTTTGGTTCGGACAACGCCAAATTTTTACACACCCTCAATGAAGCGTACGCCTTTTGTTGGAATTTGCGCTACGCACCCATCGAAACCCGTAAAATGAGTCAGGCCCAACATGCGCAGCTTATGACCCTATTCAAATCAAACTTCTGGTCGATGGGTATAGGCGATTTAAATGGTATAAAACAACAACTTCAAACAACTTATTGATATGAAGGACGTGAAGCTATCTATGGTGTTGATGATTCTGTTGTTCTTCGTTTCCTGTGGAAAAGAAAATGACCCCACACCTGAATTCGACAAAGAGGAAATGCTCACGCACATGGCAGATAACGTCATTGTACCAGCCTACCAGCATTTTTATGGAGAGGTTGCTGCCCTTGAATCTGCGTTAGGCACTTTTCACACCGCCCCAACAGCTGAAAACCTGCAACTGCTTCGTGACCAATGGAAAAACACCGCACAATCTTGGCAACATGTGAAACTCTTTGACTTTGGTCCAGCCATGGATAATGCACTCAAAGCATCGGTAGGAATTTTTCCCTGTGACACCCTGCTCATCCAATCTAATATCGCGGCAGGAAGTTATGACTTGAATGCGGCATCAAACACTTCAGCAGTCGGTTTGTTTGCACTGGATTATTTGTTTTTTCAAGGAAATGCGCTCAACGCAAGCCAAAATAATGCAAACTACCGGGCTTATTGCCTCGCTCTTACTCAAAAAATCAAAACAGAGGTTAACAATGTTATAAATGCATGGGCGTCTTTCCGGTCAACTTTCGTGGCTTCCACCGGAAACGAATCTACCTCGATCTTTTCCATGTTGGTGAATGACTACTGCCAGGACTACGAAGAAGCGAAAACTGCCAAACTTGGCATTCCCATCGGGAAGTACAGCCTAGACATCCTGCAGCCGCAGTACATTGAAGCACGATATTCGGGGTTTTCGCTAGATTTATTATACGAAAGCATGTTAGCGTTGCGCGACATTTACCGGGGCATCGGGCCGAATGGTGTCAATGGTCCAAGCTTTGACGATTACCTCATCGCATTGGATAAATCCACACTGGATCAACTCATTGTGAACAATTACAATAGCATTTTAACCGATATTTCTTCGTTTTCAGGCACACTGGAGACAGAGATGCAGACCAACCTCCCCGCACTTAATGCCCTTTTTGTCAAAATCAGCAATCAAGTGATTGCCCTGAAAACGGATATGACGGCGGCTTTTGGTGTATTAATCACCTATCAAGACAACGACGGAGACTAAACACATGCTTCGCTACCGCCCTTTGGAACCCGCATCCCTTGCGCCCTTAGTGGTCTTTCGACTGATCTTTGGAACACTTACCTTGTTTGGCACGCTGCGTTTTATCGCGAATGGATGGGTAGGTAAAATGTACATCGAACCAAGCCATTTTTTTGGTTTTTATGGGTTCGAATGGATAAGGCCTCTAAGCGGAACATGGATGTACCTGCCCTTTATTCTGATGATAATAGGTTCCCTATGCATCTTACTCGGACTTTTTTACAGATGGGGAGCAGCGCTTTTTTTCCTGTCATTCACCTATGTGGAGTTACTCGATAAAACCAATTACCTGAACCATTATTACTTTATCAGTTTGGTAGGTTTTCTTCTCCTTTTCTTACCCGCGAACCAACATTATTCGCTTGACCGAAGGTTTGGATGGACCAAAAGGACAAATGGAAAACGTTGGCATAACGACATCCTTAAGTTTCAGCTCGTTGTGGTTTATTTTTTTGCAGGAATTGCCAAACTTAACACCGACTGGCTTTTCGAAGCTCAACCCTTGGCGACTTGGCTTCAGGCACATCACCATTTACCCATCGTGGGAGCACTCATGGATGAAAAATGGCTCGCATATGTGTTTAGTTGGTTTGGCTGTGCATACGACCTCTGTATACCATTTGTTCTATTATCCAACCGACTCCGGCCCTTTGGCTATGTGCTCGTGGTTGTTTTTCATTTGCTGACCTGGTTCCTCTTTCCTATAGGCGTGTTTCCTTGGGTGATGATTTTTAGCACACTTGTGTTTTTTTCCGCAACATTTCATGAAAAACTACTAAAAAATATCGGTTGTCATTCCATCGCATCAGAAACAGGTGAAAAGACCAGTAGCGAAAGTTCCCTTTTCGTTCGATTTGGTTTGATTGCTTACATCCTCTTCCAGCTCTTGGTTCCGTTGCGGTTTTTACTTTATCCGGGACATCTTTTCTGGCACGAGGAAGGGTTTCGGTTTTCTTGGCGGGTGATGCTCATGCACAAAGAGGGATATGCCACGTTTTATGTTCGGGACCGTAAAACAGGAAAAACAATCGAAATTACACACAGCGATTTTTTAACGCCCATCCAACTAGATCAAGTTGTAACCCAACCCGACATGCTCTTGCAATATGCTAACATCATATATACGCACTACAACGGACGTAAACTAAGTTTTGGCAATCAAACAGTTGTTTTAAACGACCCACTGGTTCAAGCAGAGGTTCACGTGAGTTTAAATGGTCGTCCGTCGCAACTGTTTGTCAGTCCAAACATCGACTTAGCGAAACTGCCTTATGACCTCTCTCACCGCACTTGGTTAGCACCTTTTCAGCCATGACAAAATTAACATTGCCGATATTCCTTTTTTTCACTGCATTCCTATATGCACAAGAGCGACCATTGCGCCTTCGTTTTATGGATCGTTCGCGGCTAGGAATTGAAGAAGTGCAAGTCAAGAACCTTAGGTCGGGTATCCTTGTATTGAGCGATAAAGCGGGGTTGTCAGAAATTCAAGCATTCGTTGGGGACAGCATTCGTTACGGAGTAAGCGGGGTGTGGAAAGAAACCTTTGTGGTTGAAACAAGTTCTTTTCAACAAGAAATAGCCATCTCGATTGATGAAAGGCTGCGAGAACTGCAAGAAATCATCGTTGTAAAAGACCGTTATAAACCGTTTGATGTGGGGGTGATTCCAACGATTAAAGGAACACAAATTACCACAGGAACGAATGCCGTGATTGAATTATCACGCCTGAGTGGATCAAAATCGACTGGAAATCCCAGGGAACTATTCGCAAAAGTACCCGGCCTAAACATTTGGGAAAGCGACGCTTTTGGTATACAATTGGGTGTCGGTGGTCGCGGACTGAGTCCGGATCGAACTACCAACTTCAATACGCGACAGAACGGTTGCGACATCAGTGCAGATGCGCTCGGTTATCCTGAAAGTTATTATACGCCACCCCTAGAAGCCTTGAAATCCATAGAGATCATTCGGGGATCCGCTGCCTTGCAATACGGGACTCAATTCGGCGGTTTAATGAACTTCAACATTAAAGACCCTGAATCAGACACTAAGTTCTCGCTTACCTCGCGCGTTACGGGTGGTTTTTACGGCTACCTCGGGGCATTTCACCGGGCAAGTGGAACCGTTGGTCGCTTTTCATACCAGGTTTACCACCAATACAAACGTGCAAGCGGTTTTAGGGAGCACAGTGCGTTTCAGCAACACCAGGCTTTTGGTCAGTTTCAGTACCGAATCAATGAAAATCAATCCATTCGTTTGGAATACACGTTCATGGACTACCTCACTCAACAAGCGGGCGGCTTATCGGATCTGCAATTTCAAGAGGACATACGTCAAAGTACACGAAAACGTAATTGGTTTGCCGTAAGGTGGAACTTGCTATCGTTGCATTACGATTTATCGTTTCGCAAAGGAGGTGTATTGAATTGGCGAACCTTTGGTATGGTTTCAAGCCGAAAAAGCTTAGGATTTTTGGGCAAGGTCACCACTGCAGACCCAGGAGGACTGCGCAGCCTGATTTTAGGCGATTTCAAAAATGCAGGAACAGAACTCCGCTATTTGAAACGCTTCGTTCTACCCGTCGGAAGCAATGGGATACGTAGTGCTTTTCTTATCGGAGGACGTTTGTACCGGGGTCAAACCCAAGCCGTCCAAGGCAATGCTCCCGATGGTGATTTGGCACAATTTGAGTTGATTAACCCAACACAGCCTGAGAATTCCTCGTACGATTTTCCTTCCTTAAATGCATCGTTATTTACAGAAAACTTGTTCTATTTGGGCAAATACTGGCGCTTGAACATCGGTTTTCGCCTGGAACACATCGAAAGTGCCGCCAAAGGATACTTCGGTTATTACGTGGTGCATCCCGTCAACTTGGACACCTTGGGTTATTACACCCAGGCAAGTGAGCGCAGCAGTGAGCGCACCATTCCGTTGTTTGGTGCCGGAATACACCGAAAAGTGGGAGCCAACGCTTCTTTTTATGCCAACTGGACTCAGAATTACCGCGCCATCAACTTCTCCGATATCCGTATTACGAACCCAAATTTTGTGGTGGACAGCCTAATCCGAGACGAATATGGTTTTACCAGTGAATTGGGATTCAGGGGATTGAAAAAGAACTTTTTCATCTACGACGCTGCCGCATTCGTGTTGTTTTACGGAGACCGCATCGGGTTGGCTCCTGTTTCGGGTTCTGTGCTAAAAAAACGCACCAATATTGGCGACGCACTTCATGCGGGAGTGGAATTGTACGGCGAATTCGATTTACTAAAAGCACTCAATGGAGAAAGCGCTTATGGGTTTTCTGTTTTCATGAATGGTTCTTACACCTTTGCGCGCTATATTCGTTCGGATGAGCCGGCGTTTTTAAACAAGTATGTGGAAAACGTAAGCCCAGTGTTGTTAAGGTCTGGTATGAAATTCAAAACGGAAAAATGGAGCCTGCAGGTGCAAGGTTCTTATACTTCCCAACAATTCTCCGATGCCACAAACGCTACCCTACCTTCCGGAGATGCCGTAATAGGTGTCATTTCATCCTATTTTGTTGCTGATTTATCCTTTCGTTGGGACGTGCTTCCCGTTTTCAGAATTGAAGGAGGCGTAAATAACCTAACGAATGCGCGTTACTTTACCCGTCGTGCGGTATCTTATCCAGGGCCGGGCATCATACCATCCGATGGAATTTTTGGGTATTTGACATTGCAATATGTTATTTCGGTGAAGCCCTAATTCGCGTAAAGCGCTATCGAATACAACGGAATACCTCCTTCGTACGGGCAACAATCAGAAGTAGCGTCCCTTTTGATTTGAAGTTCTCCTTCAGAGCAGTTTAATTTAATTCTTAATTTTGTAGGACAAAAGTCTACATGAACCAACTTCTACTGTCCATCAACCGCATCGGTGTAACACCAGAGGACGATGTATTATTGGTCAACAAAAAACACTTTGTCGTCTATGAGGCCATTTTAATGAGTCTTGGGGGGATTCTTTGGGGAAGCATTTGCTTTTACCTTGGCATTCCCGAAAAATCGATTATTCCTTTTGGGTATGTAGCACTATCGGTTATCAACATCTTGCTTTTCAATGCATTTCATTGGTTTCGATTCACGCAAGGGTTTCAAACCGGTATTAGTTTGTTGCTTCCTTTCTTTTTTCAATGGCACTTAGGGGGATTCTATGCCTCAGGAGGAGTTATGTTCTGGGCCTTGCTGTCGTTGGCGGCATCCTTAAGTTATTCCAAAATTCGCACAAGTGTTTTTTGGTTACTTACCTATGTGGTTTTAACTGTTTTCACTGGGTTAATGGATTCGGTGTTTCGATCGTGGTTTCCCACTGAATATTCGCCGGAACTTTCCATTTCACTTATAACCTTAAATATTTCAGTGGTATCTGTTCTGATTTTCCTGTTGGTCATTTTTTATGTGCGTGAGAACAAACGTTCTTATGAAATGATTCGGGATACCCAGCAAATGCTCTTAAAATCAGAACGAATGGCCGCATTGGGGCAATTATCTGCTGGTATCGCCCATGAAATCAACACTCCTCTTGGGGCTATAAAATCCATCATGGAGGAGTCTGACGCTTCATATAAAGCCTGTTTAACTACTCTTTTTGTGTTGCACAGCCGATTAACAAATGAACAGTTGAAGCGCTTTGTCGTTTTAATCCGAAACCATGAAAACAAATTACGGTTTCTATCTACCAGAGAGGAGCGTCAATTGAAAAAGGTGCTCAGTATCGAACTGGAAGAAATGGGTATTGTCAACGCACAAAAACTCGCGCAATTACTTGTACAGATTGATGTATATAACGTAAACAGTGATTTACGTTATTTTCATGGTCCCGATTTTGAATTGGTTGTAAACAGCTTACATTCCTTACTTGTTTCGCAGAAAAATAACCTCACTATACTTACAGCCGTTGAAAGAGCTTCCAGAGTGGTAAAAGCATTAAAAATGTACCTTCATGTTAACGAGTCCAATCTTCCCGAACCCTATGATTTGAGGGAGAGCATTGAAAATGTGCTTACCATTTACCACAATCAGATTAAACAAGGAGTTCAAGTTAGCATCGATGTACCCATGCAACTAACTTTAATGGGCCATTCAGAAGAAATGAATCAGGTTTGGACAAACTTAATTGTGAATGCTTGTCAGGCAATGAATTTCAATGGTCAATTAAACATTTCAGCTAAAGAAAAAAACGGAAAAGTACACATTGCCATTCAAGACACAGGATGCGGGGTTTCTCCAGAAATTGGTGAACGTATTTTTGAGCCGTTCTTTTCAACCAAGCGAAGTGGCGAAGGGTCAGGCATTGGTTTGGACATTGTCAAAGGCATAATTGAAAAACACCACGGTACAATTGATTTTACAAGTGCCGTAAACCAAGGCACTACTTTTTATTTAACAATACCTACAGAACTGACATGATGTTCTTACATTTAGCCATAAAAACTTATTTCGTTTGAGTTTACAGCGGGCCATATTGTGCGTGGATGACGAAAAGTCTATTTTAAATGGCTTACAGCAACAAATCACACGGTTTTTTGGAGATGAATTCATTCTTGAATTTGCGCAAAGCGTGGATGAGGCATTAGAAGTGATGGACGATTTTCATGAAAGTCAAATCGCAGTAGAATTAGTCATTACCGATCAAATGATGCCAGGAAAAAACGGAAGCGATCTGATCAGGCATTTGAATCAAGCTTATCCTTCAACGAAGTGCATCCTATTGACGGGGTATACGGAAAACGAAGTCATCGATTCATTAAATACCGCGAATTTAATCTCGTGTTTGAACAAACCATGGGAAATGGGCGAACTCATGGAACTCATTCGAAATGCAAAAACACAGGAGCTCTAAGTAAAACAACTGAATCCTGCTTTTTTACTTGTCCTTTGTTTGATCAACTATATTGATGCTGCCATTTTCGAGGTAATGCAACATGACTTTGTATAGTTGATCTTCGTTCGTTTTCATTCCCAACTCTTCACACTTAAACGCGACCTTTTCTGAACCGTTATCAAATTCAAAACTTCGATCAACGACAGAGCCTCTGTGGTATTCCCCTGAAATGGTTACGGTACCGTAATCCATGATAGTAAGACACGTAAGCTTATTGTTGATATTAAACTCAATGGTTGTTGAGCTGATTTTTATGTAATTTTTTCTTTTTGAAAACACCCTCCAGGCCATGCTAACTGGAATAAGGTCCAAAAGAGCCAATATGGCAATCATCACCCAATGATCAGAAAGCGTTCCAGCTACATTGAGTTCATAAACGTGGACACCCAGAAAAGCTGTTGGGGACAATAAAACGAATATTCGGATCCATTCAAGCCAAGAAGGCACATCGTATTTCCATTCCTTTTCTTCCTTCTTTAGTGTTGGAACGGTCATTCTGCCAACAATTAAATTGACAATTAAAATAAGGAAAACAACACCCCCAATGATCCACTCGATGGCGCTGTTATCTTCTTTAAATTTCTCTTTTTTAAGCTTGTGTAACACTCCATTGGCATCAGTGTAGGCATATACGTCTACCAAGCAATAATCGTAGCGGTTGTATCCTATTTTAAAAAAATCTCCCCACGAAGCACAGCGTAAAGGCCTTATTTTTCCATTCAACTGCTGCCCTTTGATGACGTATTTTAATAGTTTTGGTGAAACATATAGGGTAGCTATATCCTTATCAAGTTTCCCTTTTGTTAGGCTCACTTTGGAAGCGTGCATGCGTAAATCGTCCGAAAACCAATTAGCACTGACCATTTCAGTTTTTTTCTTCAGCGATTGTACCTTCATTTCGCCGTAATAGGTATACCGGCAATTTTCCCATTGCACCTCCTCTGCAATTCCAGCATACAATAGCATGAAAAAAGAGATCAAGAATATAAAAGCACAACCAATTGAGGTCGCTTTTGCACCTTGGCCTTCTTCTTTATGTTCTAATTGCTTGCCTGGGGTTGTTGATTTAGTTTCAGCCATATGTAGTCGTTTAGATCGAGACAAAAATACTTTTTTTAACATTAATGGCTATAAAGTGATTTATTCACGATGTACTACGGTTCAACTTACACGGGAGCATTCATAAACTAGTTGGAATGGTATAGTCGGATCAAATTCTCCCTTGAATTTTTTTTCTGCTCATCCTTAACAAGTTGATTTTATTGATCATTAAAAAATTCATTTCTTTGAAAAACCTACCTTTGCTAATATATTCTTTATCCATTATGGCATCTATCAGCACCTTTGATTTTACTGGAAAGCGCGCGCTTGTTCGGGTTGATTTTAACGTTCCGTTGGACAAAACCTCGTTCCATATCTCGGACGACACGCGCATACGAGCGGCTTTACCAACACTGAAACACATTCTGAAAAATGGAGGAAGCATTGTGTTGATGTCGCACTTCGGTCGACCTAAAAACGGACCTGAAGATGCCTTTTCATTGAAACACCTATTAGCGCATACCTCAGAATTGCTTGGAAATCCCGTGCTTTTTGGCGGCGATTGCATCAGTGAAGATGCCTTTCGTATGAGTGCCAACCTTAATGCCGGAGAAGTGCTTATGCTTGAAAACGTACGTTTTTACAAAGAAGAAACGGCAGGAGACCTTGAATTTGCGCGAAAGCTTGCCAAACACGGAGATGTATATGTGAACGATGCGTTCGGTACAGCGCACCGAGCTCACGCCTCCACGGCAATAATTGCAGACTATTTCGACCAAGATCATAAACTCTTTGGAATGTTGATGGAGGCAGAAGTAAAAAGTGCACAAAAGGTGCTTTCGAGTGCCGAGACACCTTTTACAGCTATTATTGGTGGAGCCAAAGTGTCCGATAAAATTCTGATTATCGAAAACTTGTTGGATAAAGCCACAGACATTATTATTGGTGGGGGAATGGCGTATACCTTCTGGAAGGCTCAAGGAAAACAAATTGGAAATTCCTTGTGCGAAGACGATCGAATGCAACTGGCCTTAGAACTTTTAGAAAAAGCAGAAAAAAAAGGCGTTCGCATTCACTTGCCCGTTGATAGCACCATTGCAGATCAATTTTCAGCAGACGCTCAAACCGACAATTGCCTTAGTGGAGCCATTCCAACAGGTTGGTTGGGACTCGATATCGGCACACAAGCCAGAAAGGATTTTCACCACGTTATTACTGAAAGCAAAACAATCCTTTGGAATGGACCTATGGGTGTATTCGAAATGGAAAAGTTCCAAGCTGGTACAAAAACGATTGCTGAAGCCGTTGCTGAAGCCACTCATAAGGGCGCGTTTTCGTTGGTCGGTGGGGGCGATAGCGTAGCAGCCGTTAACAAATTCGGATTTCAGCATCAAGTCAGTTACGTTTCAACCGGAGGAGGTGCGATGCTGGAATTTTTTGAAGGAAAAATGCTACCTGGAATCAAAGCCATTCAAGGAACAAACGACCTGTAAGGATGAGAACCATTTCTTTTTTCTTTACGCTGGGTTGTATCCTTCATAACCTTTGTGCTCAGCACGTATTCCCCAAAAGTGGACCTGTAGGAATCAACACGCTACAACCACGTGTATCGCTGGACATTAACGGAATAACCTATTCGAACTCCTTAGTACTGGGCAGTTTACCCGCGAACAGAACAGGTTTGTTTCAATTGCACTACATGGGTGCAAATGCGGACACTGCTTTATTGGTTATCAGCAATAGCGACCGGCGTGTTTTTCAGGTGAATAACAACGGTACCGTTCGCGCGCGCGAAGTACTGGTGAACCTCAAAAACGACTGGCCGGATTACGTTTTTTCGCCTCAGTATGAGCTTCGGTCATTGCCTGATCTAGAAACCTACCTCAACCAATACCAACATTTACCTGGGATCCCTAATGCAGCCTCGGTCGAGCAAAATGGTATTGGATTAGGTGAAATGAACCGGTTGCTTTTAGAAAAAGTGGAAGAACTAACCTTGTACTTAATTGACCAAGAAAAACGCATACAAATGCTCGAAAAACAGCTTAAAGAGACAAAATGAATCGGTTTTTGTTTCGAATGGTGTTATGGCCCTTTTTAGTTTATAGCCTTGCGTTTGGTCAAGACAGTACCTTACACTTAAAAGAAGACTACGACCGATACAATAAGTTTTTGGTTGACCGTTACAAACCATGTACAATCGGAACGGCAAATGACCACACCGTTTTTGGAGATGGTATGTCGCATATCTTAGACGGGTACTTCACTATGTACGAAACCACAGGTGACAAGGATTACCTTTACCGGTTTATGACCCAAAGCATTTGTATGCTGGAAAACAGGCACGATGTAGCCAGTGTTTCTTCCGAACCACGCTGGGGGGATATCACATACGAAGAGGGTTATATTTTGGGTGCATTTGCGCGTGGTGTGCATTTCTTTTTTATTGAACACCCTGAACTCCTTAACGATACACTTTATCCCTTCGAGCCTTTTCGTGAAAATGGGTTGAACGTTACCCTTCATTCTGTACGTGAATATGCCACTTGGTTGCTGGAACAAACAAAAGTGTCATTTGATTGGCTGATTCAACAAGGCTATTGGAACGATCAACTTGGGTTTTTAGGTGCCCCTAAAGCAAATCAAGCGTTGATTATCAACATGCAGGTTGGATTTGCTCGCTGTGCCTTTTTTCTTGGTCAGGTTACGAAAACAAGCAGGTATATGCAGATGGCAGATAGGATAGGCTCGCTCTGCAAAGGAGAGGTGCGGTTTACCGACCCCAAGAAAAATGCGGTTTACAGTGCTCCAGTCTTTCAACTGAACAAGAATCAGGCTTATTGGTGGTACCATATGGGTTGGCGGGTAAAACCTGTGCGGCCTCCACTTTTCAGACGAAAAAAGAACACAGTGTATGGATCCGTTACCACTTATACCGACTTCATTGAAGACATGAGCCATGGTGCGGTGGTGCTCTATTTGCCCTGGATGTATTACCGGTATAGTAAAACGTCGCCCTTTGATTCATTGGATATGCAGCGCTTTCGTCGCACATTTACCCACAACCTTAACGATGAAAGTGGACAGTTTTTCAATGCTGTGGACGGCACAAACGGCCCCATTTCAGACAACTATTGTACTTCATGTGCTCCTAACTACCACGCCATGAAGTCGTTGATGTATGCTCCTTTCGCTGTGTTTGATAAGAACGATTCGAAGGATATAGATGTATATCCATTGATTGAATCCTTTTATAAAAAGGAAGTTGCCGGTCTTTCCGAATTGCCGAAAGGGTACTGTTGTGGAATGAATAAGGGACATGCGGAACTCGTTGGGCAACAATGGAACAGAGAAATTATTGATGTACGATTGGGACCGAGGTTCTTGGTTTACGACCAAGATTTTATGGTTTCAGGCACTCTTTTCATTCAGCCTGAATCACAGGAAATGTTTCCTTTTGCCGAACCTTTGAATACGGAGAAGACCTTTGAGGTAAAAGCGGGTGTTAAGGCCGTTCTTCAAGCTAAAGAAATACAGTTATTTCCGGGAGTTGAATTGAAAGCCGGTGCTGAAGTCGAGGTTAAAAGCACCACAAATCAACGCTCAGGAAACTAAGATAAACATGAAACTCCAGTGATGAAAAATGAGACGTTAGAGGTCTTTTTTTATATTTGAAAATAGAATCTAACTTTCTTTAACATGAACACACCAGCCAATAAACTTACTGTTCCTCGCATAGATGGAAGCTCTCCTGCTTTTAAGATCGTAGGGTGGATGATGTATGGAATGGCCGCAATGCTTATTTTACTTGGCTTGTTCGTTGATTATTATGTTGCCTTGGCTGGGCTCATCACGGGTGCTTTCTGGTATGGTTGTATTTGGTTATTAACTCTTGAGCGAGTTGTTTTTACCCCTGATTCGATTCAAGCGCTAAATGTATTCAAACGAGTTAATAGGCAATTTTCGATGAATGAAATTACTGGAATTGGCGCTTTTTACACAAAAATAAACATCTTGAAAATAGCTGCGGTAGCTGCTGTTTCGGACGGTGGTTCTGCACCTGGCTCTGCTAAATACGCCGAACACATACCGTTTGATCAGGTGCCACCCAAACGTTTTGGAACTGCTAATCAACGGTTTATACTTATTACAACCAACAAGGTCTTTCCTGGTGGCGTAAATAACCAAACAATCGTAAGCGATAAATCCACTATCTTTTTGAATTGGAACGATAAGGCCGCAGCATACATAAAGCAGCATTATCCTCATTTGATTATGTAAATTCCTTTATTAGGAACCCATGTTGATTCGTTTGCATGAAAAGGTTGTACTCCCTTTACCTCTGGCATAAATGGTCAGGGCAGTCGGCATCCTTATGATTGAAACCTTTAATACGTACATTTGTTACTATCATATAACGTTTCAATATGCAGGATAAATCAAACCAACTTCGCTATACTTCCAACCTTCTTGGACGTAATCGTTTTAAAACCAGAAAAGTACAAATCGGAAACCTTACGATGGGAGGAGATTCACCCATTCGAGTGCAGTCAATGACGACCACAGACACCATGGATACCAAGCTTTCTGTAGAACAATCCATTCGCATGATTGATGCGGGTTGCGAACTCGTTCGATTGACAGCACCGAGTAAAAAGGAAGCCGAAAACCTAAGGTTAATCAAAGAGGAATTGGTTGCCAGGGGTTACCATACCCCATTGGTTGCCGACATACATTTCACCCCAAATGCCGCAGAAATTGCCGCCCAGATTATCGAAAAAGTACGGGTTAATCCAGGTAATTATGCCGATAAGAAAAAATTTGAAGAAATCGAATACACCGATGAGAGCTATGCTGCAGAATTAGAACGAATCGAAAAGAAGTTTACCCCGCTGGTATTGCTTTGCAAAGAACACGGAACAGCAATGCGGATTGGAACCAATCATGGATCGTTATCAGACCGCATTTTAAGTCGATTTGGCGACACTCCAGAAGGAATGGCAGAGTCTGCCATGGAATTTATACGAATATGCCGTAAAAACGACTTTCATGAGCTCGTCATATCCATGAAAGCAAGTAATACACTTGTAATGGTGCAAGCCTATCGTTTATTGGTGGCAACGATGACTAATGAAGGAATGGATTATCCCTTGCATTTGGGCGTTACAGAAGCTGGAGATGGGGAGGATGGTCGCATAAAATCAGCTGTGGGAATAGGGGCTTTACTTGAAGACGGGTTAGGGGATACGATTCGGGTTTCGTTAACAGAGGAGCCTGAACATGAAATTCCTGTGGCACAAAAACTTGTTTCGTTATATGAAAACACGGCATTTAGCGTGGGCACTTATGAGGGTGTCACTCTGCCCTATTCGCCTTATCATTACCAGCGCCATCAAACAGAAAGCTTTCACAACATAGGTGGAAAAAACGTTCCAATTGTTTTCACTGACTTTTCCAATCGGGAATCAATAAGTCCTGCAAACCTTTTTGGGGTTGGTTACCACTATTCAAAAGAATTAGATAAATGGAATATTCAGGACCAAGCTGCAGATTACCTATATCTTGGAGATAAAACGATCGATTTCGAGGTACCTGGCACCCTTGGCATTGTTGTAAACGGAACCCATTGGTTAACACATTATCAAGAAAAACAAGGATACTTTCCACTCTTTGAGGCAAGTTCCAATCAGCAAATCAACTCAGAACAATTGGTCTTCATTGAAATAAACCTAGAACAACCATTTGTTGGTGGAAGTATCATGAATCACCCGAAGAAAGTACTTGTACTACATACAAAAGGACCTCAATCCACACAATATTACCGAAACTTTTTATTTAATTTTGCGAATATGGTCTGTGATTCGCCAATTGTTCTCAAATACAAATGCGAACAAAATGAAGAGGATGCCATTCAATTAGAAGCATCTGCCAAAATGGGGGTTATGCTAATTGATGGTTTTGGCGATGGCATATGGATAAACGGTTCCGCCTCTCCCAATTTAATAAACACTACTTCTTTTGGGATTTTACAAGCCACCAGAACTCGTATATCCAAAACCGAATACATTTCTTGTCCATCATGCGGTCGTACGTTATTCGATTTACAAGAAACAACTGCCAAGATCCGTGAAAAAACATCCCATTTAAAAGGTGTAAAAATTGGAATCATGGGCTGTATTGTGAACGGGCCTGGAGAAATGGCCGATGCCGATTATGGGTATGTAGGTACCGGTCCAGGCAAAATAACCTTATACAAAGAGAAAACGGTAGTTGAAAAAAATGTAGCTGAAGATGAGGCAGTTGATGCCCTTATTGGGCTCATAAAACAGCATGGAGATTGGGTTGAACCCAAGAATTAATTCTGTTTCACGTGAAACAATTACCGTCCGAGGTACAATAACAACACTGAAACATCTGAAGGAGATACTCCACTAATGCGAGAAGCCTGCCCAATTGTAGCAGGTTTAACCAAAGAAAGTTTTTCAACAGCCTCCAAGCTTAAGTTTTTCACTAGAGAATAGTCGAAGTCACTACCAATTTGTAACGAATCTAACCTAGCCATTTTTTCAGCCTGATCCTGTTCGCGATTTATGTAGCCTTCGTATTTAAAACGAATCTCACATTGATGTAACACCTCCTTATCCTTAACGCCTAACCCCTCAACAGCTGAATAAAACATAGTAGACATATCCATTACGTCAAAAATTGAAACATTCGGACGGGTGATCACTTGATTTGCCTTGACTTTTTGAGCCAATGGAGCCGAATTCAATTTTGATAAAACCGAGTTAGCTTCTGAAGGATCCAAACTAATACCTCTTAGTAACGACATAACATTTTGTACTCGTTCCTGCTTTAGCTCGAAAGACTCCCAATCTGCATCTATTATCAAACCAAGGTTACGACCTATAGGAGTTAACCGCACATCCGCATTATCCTGACGCAATAAAATCCTATATTCAGCTCTACTGGTAAACATACGATAAGGTTCCTCTGTGCCTTTGGTGATCAGATCGTCTATTAACACTCCGATATACGCCTGATTACGCTCCAAAACTAAAGGGTCTTTATCTTGCACCTTTAAAGAAGCATTAATGCCTGCAATCAAACCTTGACAAGCAGCCTCTTCATACCCTGTGGTACCATTTATTTGCCCGGCGAAAAACAAATTATCCACCAATTTAGTTTCTAATGTATTTTTCAATTGGGTAGGAGGGAAGTAATCATATTCGATGGCATAACCAGGACGAAACAAACGAACCGATTCAAAACCAGCAATCGACTTCAAGGCTTTCAGTTGAACGTCTTCAGGTAACGAGGTACTGTAACCATTCAAATAAATTTCTACTGTATTCCATCCCTCAGGTTCAATAAACAACTGGTGTCTATCTCGATCAGAAAACCGATTTATTTTGTCCTCAATACTTGGGCAGTACCGAGGACCCAGGCTTTCAATCGCCCCATTAAACATTGGACTTCTATCAAAACCCTCTCTTAATATATCGTGGGTGGTGGGATTGGTATAACTAATATGACAGGGTAATTGTTGGGATAAGGGAGAAATGCCGTAAAAACTAAAACATGATGGTGATTCATCACCATATTGAATTTCCATCTTTGAATAATCAAGACTACGGCCATCCAGCCTTGGCGGAGTACCCGTTTTCATTCTTCCAGATATGAAACCCAAGTTGACTAAAGATTCAGTAATACCCACAGATGCGGATTCACCCATTCTTCCTCCTCCGAATCTTTTTAAACCCAGATGAATTACACCATTCAAAAAAGTTCCACTGGTTACAACCAACGTTCTACAAGAAAAAGAAACACCCATAGCTGTGGTTACGCCACTAACAGTACCACCACTAGTGTTTATAGAAACAACATTGTCCTGCCAAAAATGGACATTGCTTTCTCTTTCTAACAGCAACCTCCACTCCTCAGCAAATCGCAACCTATCATTCTGAGTGCGCGGAGACCACATAGCAGGACCCTTTGATAAATTCAGCATTCTAAATTGCAATGCAGACTTATCAGAAACATAAGCGCTTCCCCCGCCCAAGGCGCCGATCTCTCGAATAATCTGGCCCTTTGCTACACCACCCATAGCAGGATTACAACTCATTTGAGCAATAGTCTGCATGTTCATGGTAATTAACAAAACCCTAGAACCCATTCTAGCCGCAACCAACGCGGACTCGCATCCAGCATGGCCAGCGCCAACAACAATTACATCGTAATTCATAATACAAAAATACCAGTAGGAGGGGTTAACACTGCATTATTAAAGATTGTTCCACGTGGAACAATCAAAATCATAATTCACCAAAACAAGCTAAATAAAAATCTTCTTTTGAAGTCATAACCGATTTTTCATCAACCGTAGAGTCCTTATACCCACAAAGATGTAAAAAACCATGTACCAAAACTCTTGTAAGTTCCTGATTAATAGTTACATTATACGAAATACTATTCTCTAAAACTCGATCATAACTAATAAATAACTCACCTCTGATCTCCTTATTCTCTGAATAATCAAACGTTAAAATGTCCGTATAATAATCATGATCCAAAAACCCTTTATTTAAACCTAATAAATAGTCATCATCGCATAAAACCACCGAAACCTCTTTCAGGGAAAACCCCTCCATGTCAACCAAGGATGCTAATATTCTCGTGGCTTTTTTCTCATCAAACGAATAATCTGTGCTATGAAGATGAAATTCAATCATCGTAAAAACAACACTTTTACCAAGCTTCCCCCCTCTAAAAACTCAACCTCATCAGCTAAATTTTTCATAAGAAAAACACCCCTTCCGTTTTCCATTAAAATATTATCTGGACTCGTCGGATCCGGTAAATTCGTAAAATCAAAACCTCTACCGCTGTCCTTAATGGTAAACCAAAAGCGTTCGTTATCTTGAAACACATGAATAACCACTTGTTTAGACATATCACTTTTATTACCATGCAATATCGCATTATTTACAGCCTCTGAAACCGAAATGAGCACATTGCCAAAATAATCCTCCTCTAAATTCAACTGAACACAAATATCATTGATAAAGCCTTCCAGATGATTTATTTCTGAAACATCTGAAGCAAGGTTTAGTTGACCAATTAAAGCAGATTCCATTGACACCATCGTTTATTGATTGAAATATTCCGTAGCCTTATCCTTATAGTATTTCTTATAAACAGGATCCACCGTACGTAACAATTCAATTTGTTTTAATTTAAGCTTGTTATACTCATCAAAACGGATTTGGTTACCAATATTCATATTTTTACCCGATACACTTTCCCTCTTTTCTTCAAAACCCCTTTCCATTAGGGCTTTCTCTGACTCCAGAAGCCTAGTTAGGATGTCCTTCTGGCGGTTAATCATTTGTTGATTGAAACGTTTATTTATTAAATCTTTCTCTTGTTGTTCCAACTCTTTAATTAAAGGATTAAGCTGATTTCCCTTCCCCTGACCCTCTTTATTCATTTCATTCTTCAATTTCTCCAAACGTTGGCGAATTGCAGTTTGTTCAGCTGCCATTTTCGCAATTTCCTTATTACCTAAACCACCCATTCCTTGTGACCCAGATGACCCAGGTTTATCGCCTGGCTTATCACCTGGTTTATCGCCTGGCTTAATTCCATTTGGATTCTGACCCTTCTGCATTTGTTCAAGCTGCTTCTTCAACATCTGCTTCATATCACCGCTATTCATCGAATTGCCAGGTTTTGGTTTTCCCTTCCCATTGGGATTATTACAAGAACCACTGCTTTGCATATTACCTTGCATTTGTTGTTGCATTGATTGCAGGCTCTCATTTAATAACAACGCCAAATTATTATAAGAAGTCATAACCAACTGTTGATGCACACCAAGGTCTCTTTTACGATGTTCATCAATATCCTCCAAAGCAAGATCATGATTCTGTTCTATTGTTTGAAGTTCCTTATCTACAAATGAAGCAATCTTCGGTTGGCGTTTAGCCAAGGCCAACAAACTGTCGCGCACTAACCTCGTGTCGTCTATAATCTTCCTTTGGCGGCGTCCATACCTCCTATAAGCCGGATCTGCATCCTTTACTTTAGTAAAACGACGCATAACATCCTCTTGCTCGAAACTCAACGACATCAAGCTTTCAAGAATGTTACGAATACTATTCATATCTTCTTCCTGCTCTTGCTGATTACTTTGTTGCTGCATAGCATCCAACTCCTTTGCCATTTGCTCCATTTTATCAGATGCGGCCTGCTGCTTTTCACCTGCCTTTTTATTTTTACCGTTTTGCAAACCATCTTTAGCCTCTTGCATATCCATTGATATCTCGTCTGACAGGGCTTCTTGGTCTCCTAATTGCATAGGATCAGTTAAAGCTTCATTTAACTCCTTCAATTCCTTTAAATCTTCCTTAAGTTCATTGAAACGTTGGTTTAATTCTTCTTGCTTTTTTTCGGCTACTTCCTTTGAAACTTTATTTTGTTCGACGTCTTTTTTTAACTCTTCTTGTTCTTTCGCGAGTTCATTTAATTCTTTCTCAACATCATCTATTTTTTCATTTACTTGAAGCCGTTTTAGCATCTCTAAACTTCTATCAAGTTGGTTTTTCATGTTTTCATTTGACTGATCGATATCTTCCAACTTTTCTTTAAGCCCATCTTTATCATTTTTCTCCATTAACTTTTCAAGCTCTTCTAACAACTTTAATAATTCATCATCCATAACCTCTTTTAGAAGTTCTTCGATCATCTGTTGTTTCTCCATCAATTCTTTATCCATTTCTGAAAGTTGGTCCTTTTCCTCGAGGCTTTCATTCATCTCATTTTGTAATTGTTCAAGGTTCTTCTGAATAGACTCTTGCTCATTTTTTAATTGCTCTACTTGATTTAAACGGTTCCAATCATTGGCTTTATTATTAAGCACATCCTTTTTCAACTTTTCTACCTTCTTTTGGAACTCCTGTGTTCTATTCAACAGGTTACTTACATCCTTTTGAATATCCTTTTGATCCTCTTCCCGCTGCTCATTTAACTCTTCCAAGGAAGGTAGACGGTAACTAAACATTTGACTTTTTGTACTCTTTGAACCATTGACACCATCGTTATCATTGACAACGAAGAAATAATCGATTCTGTCCTTCAGTTTCACATTCTCGCGTCTAAAATCTACTGCAAAATCGAAAGGAACTTCCATCCCTGAAACCTTCCTTACAACCATTTTATTTGTACGCGACTTTCCGTCTTCTGAATGAATTGTGTATACAAAAGTTAAAGAAGAGACACCATAATCATCACCACATCGTCCTATGAACATTCTAACACCATCAGAAGTAGAATCGGCTGATTCATCCACAGATATGGTAGGGTAACCATCTTTGATTACATCAACACCGAACGATGACTTATCTTGAACCGATTTATATTTGTTTTTTAATAAGATCTCGACGCTCATAGCATTAAACACCTTTTTTGAAATCGAAAATGCATTTGATTGAAAGGTAGAAACGTTATTGTTCAATTTAACATATGTAACATCAGTATTCTTTGTTATTACATCCCACTTTATCAAGGTACCCTCCGGAACATTAAGATCACCAGAATTCTGTATAATTTCGTCTGTTTTACCCGTATAAGCGGGATAATCAATTGTCGCCTGTAGACGACCAATACTCGATTTGCCAAACACCATTAAATGATAATCTTTGCTAAAAAAATCGTTGCCCACAAACCGAAAAAATGACGATTTTTTTGGACGCTTTATAACCCCCTTAAATAAATTCTTACGAACCCTTTTCATTAAAAATTTACCATTTTCGCTAACCAGGTAAAGCTGATCAGGAAGACCAGCACCTTTTAGCATTACCTCAACAGGCAAATCTTCCCCTTCCTCAATAACAAGGTCTTTGTTTAATAAAACAAAAGAGAATGGTGCCTCAGGAACGTATTCTTTATCGTAATTAACCACACGTTCTGTGCCTTGAGTTAGCCATTTAGGAGCTGCTACAGCAATAATCACAAAAACACAAAATAACGGAACCAAAAATCGTAGGTACTTTCTATTGTCACCTAAATTAATTGCGTGCGTAAACGGAATCACCCTCAATTGATCACTTCTTTGTTGTACACTTGCACGCAACAATTCCAGATTACCAATCTGTGTTGTTAGATCATCTTGTAACTGGAGGGTATTCTTTAAACGATCTGATATATCCGGAAAAAACTTACCTATTATATCCGCAGCCTGAAAACGGTTTATACGGTTTCCAAATGAATAAAGATTAAATAACGGAACTATTACAAAAGAAATAAGAACATAAAGATTGCTTAATACAAACGCAAAAAATAGCACTCCCCTTACCAGGCTATTAAACCTTCCGAAATACTCAAAAACAGATACGAACAAAAAAGAAAGAACAAAGGCCCCTATAAAAAACAAGACGCCTTTCAGAATGCGGTTTACGTAATATTTGCGAATAAAAGCTTCTATTTGGTCCAATAACAACTCAAAACTAGTACTCATCGTATATCAATTTGTTTAGTCAGTAACTTACTAAGGTAAAACTTATATCTATAAATAAACATTCATTTAACCGAAGTTAACAGCTATTTTACTTTCCAATAGAATAAACGTACAAAGCACGTATCTTTGTGGAAAATCCTTAATAACATGTCTGTACGCGTACGATTCGCTCCATCTCCAACAGGTCCATTACACATGGGGGGAGTAAGAACAGCTCTTTACAATTACTTATTTGCTAAAAAAAACAATGGGACTTTTATCATCCGAATAGAAGATACAGACCAAACACGATTTGTACCAGGGGCACAAGAATATATCATGGACGCCCTTAAGTGGTGTTCAGTTGTACCCACAGAAGGTCCGGGTATTGGCGGCGAATTCGGGCCATACGTTCAATCAGAACGTAAACATCTATATGCTCCCTTCGCACAACAACTCATTGAAAAAGGACATGCCTATTACGCCTTTGACAGTGCAGAGGAACTTGATAGAATGCGCGAACAAGCCAAACAAATGGGCATGCCGAACTGGCAGTACAACCACGTCAGCAGAACTAATATGCGTAATTCCCTTACGTTACCCTCAACAGAAGTCGAAGCACTTTTAAAAAGTGGTGAACCTCATGTAATACGCATGAAAATGCCGAGAAACGAAGACATACGTTTTGAAGACATCATTCGAGGTTGGGTCGTTGTTAATACCAATAACCTTGACGATAAAGTCCTTTTTAAAAGCGATGGTATGCCCACTTACCACCTTGCTAATGTAGTGGACGATTACCTAATGAACATAAGCCATGTCATCAGAGGAGAGGAGTGGCTTCCTTCTGCACCATTACACGTAATGCTGTACCGCGCTTTTGGTTGGGATACACCTCAATTTGCACATCTACCATTGCTCTTAAGGCCAGATGGAAACGGAAAATTATCAAAAAGAGATGGAGACCGGCTTGGTTTTCCCGTTTTTCCAACTGACTGGACTACAGCGGACGGTGAACTTTACTCGGGATATAGAGAAAAAGGCTACTTCCCTGATGCATTTATTAACATGCTTGCATTCCTTGGGTGGAATCCAGGGACCAACCAGGAACTGTTTTCATTAGATGAATTAGTCGAAGCTTTTAGCCTTGAACGTGTTTCCAAATCGGGAGCCAAATTTGATCCCGACAAAACAAAATGGTTTCAACAACAATACCTCAGAAAAAAAACAAATGAAGAATTAGCTTCGCTCCTAAAACCGTTAATTCAATCGAATTTGACTGATGCCAAGCTTGCCACGATGTGTTCAATGATGAAAGAACGAGCTACTTTTATAAAAGACATCGTTACAGAAGGAAATTATTTAATTGAACGTCCAAGTTCATATGATGAAAAAGTAATACAAAAGAAATGGAAAGAAGGATCT
The DNA here is from genome assembly GCA_044372835.1 of Crocinitomicaceae bacterium. GTDB lineage: Bacteria > Bacteroidota > Bacteroidia > Flavobacteriales_D > Crocinitomicaceae > M0103. Next base: position 131,586 of record JBILRE010000004.1, read on the forward strand.
GCATCCACCATGTCTTCTTTACGCGACAGGCTAGAAGAATTAGAGGTGTTTGATGGGGGATCAATTGAAAATGCTTTCCATCTCTTCTTGGAAGAATCATCGTTAGGCCTGGGTGCGGTATTGCCCTTACTTCGACTTTTAATTACTGGAGCAGGAGCTGGTCCTAGTATGTTTGAAATCGCTTCTTTTTTAGGAAAAGAAGAATGTATTGCACGTATGGATATTGCCTTAAAAAAATTAGGTGAATAATGGATAGACCATCAAGCCATATTATCGAAATTAAGGGTATAAAACTTTATGCCTTTCACGGTTGTTTGCCTGAAGAAGAAAAAATAGGGGGGCATTACGTAGTGGATGTTATGTTAAATACTGACTTTTCACAAGCAACATTAAGTGATACTTTAAGTGACACAATTGATTATGTTGAGGTCAATCTAATTGTAAAGGAAGAAATGGCCATTCGTTCTAAATTGATCGAACATGTTGGCCAACGCATTGTAAAACGTTTAACAAATCGTTTCAAAACACTTCATTCTTCAAGCGTAAAAATCCGAAAACTCTGTCCACCTATCCAAGGAGATGTGGATGAAGTAAGTATAACGATTCACGGATAAGAATTCCAAAAGAATATTTTTCGTATTTTTGTGCTTCGTTAAGGTCTCGTGGCCGAGTGGTTAGGCACCGGTCTGCAAAACCGTCTACAGCGGTTCGAATCCGCTCGAGACCTCGTAAAAGGCCTGGTAGTAATACTGGGCTTTTTCATTTCACACATTGCCCTATACACTCTTTTCTAAACATTCATTCACTTTTCTAAATGACACATGGTTAACATCACACCAATATATAGGCTGAATTATCCAATAACTTTAGGTTGTAATAGAACGTGAAAAAACGCAAATTTTATATGTATTCAGCGTTTTACCCTTAAATTGATCGTATAATTACCTTCCATTGACTTGGCTTGATAAAAATAAAAAAGCCCACTGTTAGTTGTTAAAAGCGCCATATTTCCGCCCATGTGGTCATCTTCCGAAGGGTCCAACATATCGTTTATGATAACTGGGTTGTTCACATGAGCAACAAATGTCCGGCCACCATCCAAAGAACGGTAAACACCCACTTGCGCATCCTGAACATTTCCAGGAGAACCAATGTTGTGGGGTTTACAACCCAACCGTTGAGCGATTTTTGTAACATACTCTTTTGTCCCTGCCGTCCATAGGGTAACCTCGAATCCATGTACATTCACCCAACACGGTTCAGAACTTGTTTTGGAACTTCGCCAGCCTTCGTAACCCAACGATACCTTCACAGGTCGAGACCATAATTTTAAGTCCTTGGAATCAACAAAATAGACGTTTTCTGTTCCACACTCAACCTTTAAATCAAAGTATACCCTATATTTTTGATTGACTTTTGCGATTTTACCAGCAAAGCTTTCATGTTTTTGCTGTTCCCCTAGGATATGTTGAATACAAATAGGTTTGATTTCCAGTGCCCTTTTATGATCCAGTACTAAGTCCGTCGTTAGTATGCCCATGCTACGTTTATGTAAGTTGTTTTCACCGTCCAACACCATCACAAGGCGAGCGCCTTGCATCATTACAGAGGAGATGTAGGGCATACCAACCCAATGCATCACCTTAAGTTGATTCGAAAAGTTAAGACTGGTCAAAATAGGGTTTCCACTGTTCAAAGGATGCCAATTGACAAGGTTGTTGCTGTATGCTGCATACCAATGTTTGTGTTGAACGTCGCATTCTGTCAGAAACATAACCCAGCATTGCTGCTTTTTAAGGTGTATAATTCCACCCATAGACATGCTTTTTCCGTTAAATCCTTTAAACATCGATGTAGACAATAAAGGACGCATTTGTTTATTCCAACAAGTTGAGGAACGTTTCCAAAACACCACTTGCTGTCCTTTACGTAATTTTTTACCTCCTTTCAATCGTTTACCAAGAACAACAATACCTGTCTCTGCATCCAATGATCTTATGGAATAGGCATTCTGCGTACCGTTGTCATAATAGGGGGTACCATTTCCCCAGCCCAACATCCAATTATTTAATGGTTGATTTACCAGATAGAAGCGTGAGGGTAGGTTCACCTTTACTTTATATGGTGTTATGACCTCAATAACCTCCAGATAATGTCCTTCTAATAGGTTGTTTTGCTCTTGGTTATAGATCATCCGCTTTTCGGAAAAGGCACTCGTGAAAAAGGCTGAAGAAGTCGGATTCTGGATGCAACCTGCAAATAAACAGAACAAACAAAACCAATAAAACACAACTTTATACACGGGTATGGCTACTTAAATTAATTCCAAGATAGTTAAGAACTTCTAAATTGTCGTAGGATGTTATAAATGATTGGCCTTTTGAGCACAATTTACTTGTATCTTGGTCAAAAGATTATTCTTGTTATGAAAATTTTAAAACTGCTTAAATTGATGTCGAAAGGGTCGAAGGCATACAAAAGCATGAAGTATGGGAACCACCTTCAACAGCAATACATGGGTCAAATGCAACCAGGGTACGCTAATCCTCCACTTAACCAAGGATTTAATCCTTCCCAATTAGGTATAGGTGGAATATACAATGTATCCGGTATTTTCCCCAATGGTGTTCACTATAACGGAACATGTACGGTACAAGTTTCGCAGCAACAAGGACAGACTTTTTACCAATTTCATTGGATTATCAATCAAAAAGACCACTATACAGGGATTGGCCAATTAAATGGCAACATGTTGAGCGTAAATTTTGGTGCAGAAACACCTATCGTTTATTCCGTGGGAAATAATGGATCGTATTTAGATGGAACATATGCCTTCGGTTCCGGTCGTGAAACCTTGATTCGGTCATAAGAACAACACCTAAGCAGCTGAACTATTGTTTGTGAACCACAATATTTAGGTGGTGTTTGCTTGCAAATACTTTTTGAATATGTTTAATACTTGACCACCATTTACTGTATTCTCCATCCATTTTTCCTATTAATTCAGCTATTTTGTTTTTACTATCCGATGTGTTTGTTTGGTTGTAAACCAATTTAAAAAACATTCGTAGTTCGTTTCTTGACATCGTTTTAAGAAAGGTAAAAAACCCTTTTGTTTCTTCACATAAAGAACTATCTCCCTCAAAAGGCTGAATGCTTAGCTTCACAATACCCCTTTCCGTCTTCCTTTCAATATCTAGACAAAATTTACGTGCGGATGCGGCATCCTTTACCTGTAAAATTTGATCGTTATACCATTGGTCAATTTCATTAAGTTCGGTCATGATATAATCGTTGTATTCCATTGGGGTTGAAAACGATTTTCTCTTGTCCGTTTCTGAACATGCCGGAATAATGAAGATGAACATCACTAAAAAATAGACCTCCCTAACAGGCCTCAATGAAAATAAAAACCGCATACTTATTAGGCTAAAAAGGCCACCTTGTTGGTAGCCTTTTGATAAATTAAATACGTCAATATTTATTAATTGTCCTTTATTTGCATGTTATGTTTAAGCGACAGTGCCTTTTGAGCATCATTAATATTTGACCATTCTTGCTTGTAAGGTCCATCTATTTTTTCCTCCAATTCTTTTCTTTTTGCATCAAGTGCGGAACCAGTTAGGTTGGAATAAAATAAAAGCCCAAAATATTCTGAAAGCTCATTCATAGATACTTTATTTAAGTGATTAACCAATTTTTTAGCCGCCTCGGTCATTGTGCTATCTCCGTCAAATGGTTGTATATTTAGGGCTTCTAGAGACTTTTCCGTTTCTTCTTTCAATTTCGAACAAAATGTAGCGGCTGTCGTGGAGTCCGTTACAGACCTAATACCTGAATTATAAAAATCATCTATTTTGTGCATTTCAGCCACAATATAATCGTTGTATTCGACTACCGTATAAAAAGATTTACGGGTGTCACCACCACCGCAAGAAGGCATCAAAAGAGTTAAAGTAACTAGCATTGAGACACCAAAAAATAGTTTTGTCAAAGTATTCGTTTTCATAAGTTTATTTTTTTCAAACCTACAATTATTTTTGAGACTTAAAAAATAAAAGGATCATTACCAAGAACAAGGCTTATGAAAAATCGGTTTATTATTGCCTTTTTCGGGACAAGGAGCAAAATAAAGGTAGTACCTTTGCCTCCGATTTTACTTTTTTAAAATGAGTATACTGGTAACAGGACCTGACGGAGTATTAGGAAGCAACTTGGTACGTGAACTGCTTTCAAGGGGGAAAGATATACATGTACTACTTGAGCCGGGAAAAGACCCTGTCACGCTTCAAGGCTTGCCTATTACCAAACACCATGGCAATATCTTAGATAAAAATCTACTGGATTCCTTGATTCAAGGAAAACAAGTGGTCTATCATTGTGCCGCTTCTACCAGTGTTTTTCCAGCTAGGAACGAAACAGTCAACAAAGTCAACATTCAAGGTACGCAACATGTAATCGAAAGTTGTTTAAGACATAACGTTGAACGAATGATTTATGTGGGTACTGCCAATTCGTTCCATTTTGGAACTTCATTAGAACAACTTGGAAGAGAGGGCACCAATTATGGTTCTGCTCGATATGGACTGGACTACATGGATTCCAAATACAAGGCTCAACAATTGGTGCTTCAAGCAGTAAAAGAACAAAACCTTCCGGCGATTATTGTAAATCCTACATTCATGATTGGTCCTTACGATTCAAGACCGAGTTCTGGAGCAATGATCTTAGCCATTCATCACCGAAAAATACCCGGTTATACCAAAGGCGGAAAGAACTATGTCGCGGTGAAAGACGTAGCCTTCGCTATGGCAAACGCTATGGAGATGGGTAGGGTGGGTGAATGTTACATTTTAGGAAATGCCAACCTCACCTATAAACAAGCTTTTGATAAAATAGCTGCTGCTATAGGAGGAAAAGCACCAACGCTTGGGTTACCCGATTTCATCATCAAATGGTACGGAGCACTCAACTCGTTTTTTGCGCGCATTTTTGGTTATTACCCCGGACTGACGCGTGAGCTTGCTGTTATTTCGTGCGACAACCATTTCTATTCTTCTCAAAAAGCCATCGAAGAACTTCAAATGCCACAAACCCCAATCGATGTGGCGGTGAAAGAATGTTATGAATGGTTTAAACAACATGGGTACTTAACAAAGAGGTAAGATGTTTACAACGTTAGATATTGATTTTTCCTGGAAAACAGCTACACTAAATAGTGTGCTTCCTATACTATTGTCCTTAGTTTTTTTTATTGTTTACTGGTTTATTGCCCAATCGGAAAAAATCAAAGCATCCTTTTATGAAAAGTACTCATTTGACACTGCATCGGTTAAACATATCTTCTTCACTAAATACGTTGGCTTTTTCAGTATGGGAGTTGTTCCTACCATCGTTTGTTTGGTTTTTCTTCCAACTTACAGTTTAGCGGACTATGGCCTTTGTATCAATCCCAAAACAACCCTATTCTCCTTGTTTTGGATTGTTGTGCTTTGTGTTCTTGTTGTTCCATTAGCTTATTTCAGTGCGAAAAAACCAAAAAACTTAGAAAACTATCCCCAGATTAGAGCTAAAACATGGAACCAGAAAACGGTCTTCATTAACATTCTAGGCTGGACACTTTACTTATTTGGGTATGAATTTCTTTTCCGAGGAACGCTTCTTTTCCCTGTTGTGAACGCACTTGGTATCTGGCCGGCCATTGCCATCAATACGGCATTATATTCGGCAACGCACATTCCAAAGGGCCTTGATGAAACCCTTGGCGCCATCCCACTAGGCATCGTATTGTGCATCTTGACCTTATTATCTGGAACCATCTGGATAGCGTTTATTGTTCATGTGGCGATGGCGCTAACAAATAGTTTTACGGCCTTGCATTTCCACCCAGAAATCCATTACCGTCCAAACCATAAAACAGATGAATGAAAGATAAGGTCATCGTTGTTACAGGATCAAGTCAAGGTATAGGCAAAGCCATAGCCCAATGTTTTCTAAACGAAGGTGCCCATGTGGTGCTCAATGGACGGAACAAAGAACGACTTGAAAAAACATTACAACATTTTCAACAAACATTCCAACACGTACATGCTGTCTGTTGCGATGTTTCCTCTCCTGAAGGGGGAAGACTGTTGATTGAGAAGTCGGTAGAAATTTACGGTAAAATCGATGTGTTGATCAATAACGCTGGTGTTTCAATGAGAGGAAATGTGGCAGAACTGAATCCATCTGTTTTTCAACAACTTTTTGATAGCAATGTGCATGGGAGCGTTAATCCAACGATTCCTGCAATCCCTTATTTACGGAAAACCAAAGGCAGTATTGTGTTTATTTCTAGCCTTGCTGGAATACGCGGACTTCCAGGTTTATCTGCCTATTCCTCCGCAAAAATGGCCTTACGCGCCATTGCAGAATCCATTCGGATTGAGGAAAAAAAATACGGAATCCACGTTGGACTTATCTATGTAGGGATGACGGCTATAGAACACAACAAAGAGACCATAGCTTCGGATGGAAGCAAACAAATACTGGCGTCACGTGACGGTAAAAAGGTGCAAACAACAGAGGAAGTGGCTCGAGCAGTATTGAAAAATGTTCGAAAAAGAACGTTTACTTCAGTATTGACACCACTCGGAAAAATAAATGCCTTTTTGCAAGCGCGGTATCCGATGTTAGTAGAAAAAATCATCCTCCGAAACTTGGATAAATTTGAAGAAAACAGCAAATAAATGAGAATCGGTTCTGACTTCCCAAAAATACGCTGGGAAATAAATGATTGGGTATTTCTGGAACCGAATGCACTAATCGGTGATGTGCTTCTTTTTAGCGTTTCCATGTACATCGGTTACCAGATTTATAAACGAAAAGACCGTCTTTTCTACCGCTGGTGGAGCCGTTTTTTCTTTTGCTTTGGTTTTGCCTTTTTATGCGGTGGTTTAGGTCATTTCCTGTTTGAATATACCGGTATCATAGGAAAATATCCCTCTTGGTATTTAGGCATGGTAGCTACATTCTGTATCGAACGGTCCATGATTGAGCTTCAAATAGAAAAAAATCGGTCGACCTGGAAAAACATAGTTGGTGTAAAACTTGTCTTGGGTATGCTATTGGAAAGTTATCTATTGATCGGTTTGAGCGCGAATGACGATGTATCTAAGGGGCTCCTTGTTCCGACTTTGTTTACCGTTATTGGGCTGGGATTCGCTTTAGGCTACCTAGGTTATACCTACCAGAAAAAAATTGATAACTCGTTTAAATGGTTATGGTGGAGCGCGTTAATCCTGCTTCCGTCTGCTTTATTTCAAGGGTTAAAAATCAATATACACCCATGGTTTGACCGCAACGACGTAAGCCATATTTTACTTATTGTAAGCTTAATAATGTACTATCAGGGGATCAAAAACTGGAACGGCAAGTCCTTATCGCTCAATACGTAATGTGCTGTATTTATTGATTGGTTTTCCATCCTCGTCTCTTGCAGTGATGAAATACACATAATTCCCAATTGGCGCAGGGTCCCCGTAAAGGTCCGTACCATCCCACCTAAAACCTGGATCTGAAGACTTAAATACCGTCTTGTTAAACCTATCTAAAACCACCACTTGAAAATCCACTAATTGGGAGGATTCAACTATAAGGAAATCATTAACGTTATCCCCATTAGGTGTAAAGACATTGATCAAAGGCCCAATTTTTTCGGATTGTTCGACAGGTGGGGGTATCGGTTGCTGAACTTGAGAAATTAAAGGGTCTGAAACCACAATATCGTTTGGTTCGTTGGAAGAAACATTTGAAAAGGTCGATTCGGTTGTATTCAGCGATTGATTTTCTCCTAAATCAACTTGGAACAAGTGTTCTGGCCCTGTAACGAACGGTTGAACCCGATTCACATTTGCAAGGTTTTCTAGATCTAGGTTGAGGTCTATAAAAGGAACAGATGTGGACTCTATTGGGATTATCTCCGGTTTTATTGGTTGGGTAGGAGTATGGTTTCCTATCACGTTCTTCTCAGATGGGTCTTGGTTTTTGTTCTGTTTAACCGCTTGTTCTGTTGGCCTTTTTTCTGTTTTAGGTCCTTGTTGATCAACGCTTTTAAACACAGCATAAACAAGCATACTGGCCGTAGCTAATCCAATTGTGGAGATGGCTAATTTAGTCCAAATACTGGTTGTAGAAACAGCTGTTGAAGTGCCCATTTGTGAAGCGATACCTTGCCACAAATCAGCACGAACAGGAAGTTCGTAGTTATTCAGTGTGTTACTGAACAAGTCTTTTATTTCGTCTTTACCTTCCACTTTTTATTCGTTCTAAACGTTCTCGTAAATATGCACGTGCCCTAGAATACTGGGATTTAGATGTATTTTCGCTTATTCCTAATTTATCTGCTATTTCAGCATGGGAATAGCCTTCGATCGCGAACAAGTTGAATACTACCTTATATCCTTCCGGCATGGATCGAATGAGTTTCATTAAATCTTCTGCCATGAGGCCGTCCAAAATGAGTTCTTTTTGTTCAATACGGTATGAAACATCATCCAAGGGAATATTGAATTGTTGCTTTGCATCTTTTCGAATTTGATCGAGGGCTGTATTTACAACAATTCTTCTTATCCAACCTTCCAGTGAACCTTCTCCCTTATAGTCTTTTAGTTTACCAAAAACTTTAACAAAGCCATCTTGTAACACATCCTCTGCCTGTTCAGTACTTTTCGCATACCTAGAACAAACAACTAGCATTTTGGGTGCATATTTTTCAAACAACGCTCGCTGGTAGCGGATGTTGCCTGCTATACATTCTTTTACAAGCGTTAGTTCATCCATACCGGCAATTGTTCATAAGACTTCCATTTTGTTAAAAAGGTTGCAATTTACACGTAAAAAAAGGGGAAAAATACTATTTTCGTTTCTTCATGAGGGCATTTTACGCATTAATATTACCTATCCTTTTTACCTTTCAGGGTACAAGTTCTTTTGCAAGTAAGATGCAAAAAAAAATTCAAGTAGGTGATTGGAAGGGCACCTTAAATGTGAAATTAGAGAGCGATTTAAACTTTTTATTTCGGGTTGAAAAAAAGCAGGGTGTCTTCCTATTCGTAGTTCAAAATGGTAAAGAACGGATTGAACTTATTCAAAAGTCAAGTAGTTTGGATTCAATGGTATTGTCTTTTCCCGTATTTGATTCGGAGTTGAGGCTTGCTATTAAAGACAAAAAACACCTTTCCGGTTTTTGGTACAATTACCACAAGGGAAAAAATTATAAAATACCCTGTACCCTTTCGCATTCCTTCGATGAATTGTATAAATCAAGTAAAAACATTCCTTTTGAGGTACTTGAAGGTAAATGGGAAGTTGATTTTTCACCAGAAGATCCCTACAAAGCAATTGGTCTTTTTGAACAGAAGGAACGCTCTATTTCAGGTACTTTTCTAACTGAAACGGGGGATTACCGCTTCTTAAATGGTACTCTTTCAGGAAAAGACTTTCAATTATCTTGTTTTGATGGTTCACATGCTTTTTTATTCAAGGGTACTATTGAAAAGGAAAAAATCAATGGATTGTTTATTAGTGGAACGCATTATGCTACTGAATGGACAGCCCAACGAAATGATCAATTTGAATTGACACATCCGGACTCATTGACGAAGCTTAATTCTACTTTTCGTTCATTTGAAACAACTGATTTACTTGGGAATGTGTTCGAATTTGACTCCGCTTATTTTAAAGGAAAGGTAACGATTATTCAAATTCTTGGTACGTGGTGCCCAAATTGCATGGACGAGTCCCTTTTTCTGAAGGAACTGCACCAGGTGTTTTTTGATAAGGGATTGTATATACTAGGTATATGCTACGAAACAGGGGATGGGTTCGATGAATACCGTCAAAGGATAATCCAATACAAAGAGCGAATGCAAATTCCTTACCCATTGTACCTAGGGGGAAAAGCAAGCAAACAATTGGCATCTCAGCAATTTCCTGATTTTAGTTCTATTCTCTCGTTTCCAACCATGATTGTTGTAGGGAAAGATGGAAGAGTTCGAAAAATCCATACGGGGTTTTATGGACCAGGAACGGGGTCTTATTACCAGGAATTTACCAAGGAAACAAAAGCGTTTATCGAATCCTTGTGTAACGAACCTTAAAGACAAGGAATCTTTGCTGTGCGATGAGCATGCCGCCCTCCTTCAAACGCTGTATTCAAAAAAAGATCGACTATTTCTATAGCCAGTTCGGTTGATATAAAACGTGCAGGCAACGCTAAAATGTTCGCATCGTTGTGCTGACGTGCCAATGAGGCTATTTCTGGAGTCCAGCACAAGGCGCTTCTTATTCCTTGATGCTTATTTGCTGTCATGTTTATTCCATTTCCAGATCCACAGATGAGGATACCAAGAATATCGTTGTTTTTCTCTACCATATCGGCCACAGGATGTCCAAAATCAGGATAATCGATGCTTTCATCGGAAAAACACCCTTTATCAAACACTTTAAATCCTTGTTTATCAAGATGATGCTTTATTTTCTCTTTCAAATTGAAACCAGCGTGATCTGCACCGATAGCGATCTTTTTTAGCGACATAAGTTATGTTTTTAACAAAAGTAGAGATAAGTCACTTTCTATTTTGTTATAAACATTCCTATTTTTCAACAGCTTCTTTTTTCAGTAAATACAGGGTATTGCATTTGATAGTTTTAAACGTACTTTTTCTTATATCCTTGATAACGTGTTTATAAGTATACAAAACTAAAGTTGCATAGGTTGTTTAGGTTTTGGTTTATTAAAAAAACCGGAATAACAAAATATTCTACTTCCTTTTATTGCAAGATATATACACAATAAATCCTTCTTTTTCCACAAACAAAACATAGCAACAATCGATTCAATATTGCCTTTTATTTATACATCCATAAGCTATTTTAACAATTAAAAATCAACTATTTAAAGGTTATCTATTACCTATATAACCCAATAAATTAAAATCAAAAATTGCATAATTATTAACATATTAACAACCCTAATAAAGGAAATAAAGATCTTTAAAAAAGAAATAATTAATATTCTTAGATTGATTTGCTCTTCAACTATTCACTTCCTTTTTTGTTTTAATCTCAACTACTTACTTTTGTACCTATATGTCTTTTTCCGATAATACTTTTCAAACCGTTTTTTTACATCATCCTGATGCATTGGTATTGGTTCAAAACCAAGAGGTGACGTTTGTAAACAAACGGGCGGATGCCTTGGGATTTGGCAAAGGAAAATTGCTTTACTTGTCTGGTATTCTTTCAGAAGAGAGCCAGGAAAAGCTTTCCAAACTCTTTTCCGATTCTAATAGCGTAGATTCAGATAAAGAATATTTTTTCGCCATTGAAGGTAGTTATTCTAAACTACTCGATTACTTACATGTAAGCCTGTTTCAGACTGATCAAGGCCAAAGTTTTCTTTTACTTTTTCGTTCTTTACCCGAGAAAGATCATTCGTATGCTGTCACTCGCCCGAGTGATGAGGCTTTGTCAGGTTCTACTTTTGGACCTAGCATTCATGAAAAAACCTATTTTTTGAGGTTAAACGTACATTACAATGTATTATCCATAAATAGTCCGGCTGAATCAGGTATTTATGAGGTTACTGGTATAAAGGATGTCATAGGTAAGTATTTTTTTGAATTATTCGCTTTATGGATTGATGAATATAGGAAACTCTCTTTGTTAAAGAAGTTTGAAGAGGTTAGAAACGGTCATGTTGTCATTTTTGAATTTGAATACATTCATCAAACGAGGTATCATTGTTTAAATATTTACATTCATCCAATTATAGATGAGAAATCCAAAAAGGTAGTGGAATATTCAGTTATTGCACACGATATAACACATAAAAAAGAATTCGATAGGCGCATTCAAGAAGCGTTAAAAGAAAAGGAACTTTTGTTAAAAGAAATACATCACCGTGTAAAGAATAACCTACAAATGGTTTCTAGTTTATTGAATTTACAAAAAAATTCTACCGAAGATCCCCATATTATTACGCTCTTAGAGGAAAACAAAGCAAGGATTATGTCGCTCTCTATAATACATGATCATTTGTATAGAAGTCAGAATTTTTTAACCATTGATTTTTCGGGTTATTTGCATTCATTAGTCACCAATTTAATAGCTACTTTTTCTTCTTTTTATGGGAAGTTGGATTTGAAGACAGACATGGACAGGGTGGATTTGAGCATCGATCAGGCCATTCCATGTGGACTAATCGTCAATGAGTTGCTTACAAACTCTGTCAAGTATGCGTTTGAACAAAGAGAAGAAGGTGAGATTCAATTGAAGGTAAAGGAATTAAACAATCGGGTTCAGATCATCATTTCAGATAATGGCGTTGGATTACCTGAGGAAATAGACATTCAAAGAGCCGAAACCTTAGGTTTACAACTTGTTTTTATGTTAACAAATCAATTAGGCGGTGAATTTCAGGTAGAGCGCAAGAATGGAACTTCATTTATGGTTACCTTTGATAGGGTATTTTAAAGGAGGCAATGTTAAGGACCAGTATATTGGTGGTAGAGGATGAAGCGATTGTATCAAAAGACATTCAACAAAGTTTGGTGAAACTTGGGTATTCAATTTCAGGAGCAACTTCAACAGGGAATGATGCTGTAGCACTTGCTGAATCAGAGGAACCGGACTTGGTCCTTATGGATATTATGTTGAAAGGCACCATGTCAGGTATTGAAGCAGCAAAAGTCATCAGGCAAAAATTCGCTATTCCAATTATATACCTAACAGCGTATGCCGATGAGCTTACCCTAAAAAAAGCCCGTTTAGCTGAACCTTTTGGTTACATTATCAAGCCATTTAAAGAAATTGATCTTCAAACATCGATTGAAATGGCTGTTTATAAAAACAGAAAGGAGATCGAAAGGGCACAATCGTATAGTCATTCCGGTAATTCCTACTCAGCCCGCGCAGAATCCTTTTTTATTCGAACGAAAGGAAGTGTATTAAAAATCAGAATAAACGATGTTTTTTATATCGAGGCGTTAAAAGATTATGCACAGATTGTCACCGGCAATAACAAATACATCATTCACGCAACGATGAAGGAAATTGAGAAAAAACTGGAATTGTCTCCCTTAATTCGTGTTCACCGTTCGTATTTTGTTCATATGGAAAAAATAAAAGCCATTGAACACCATCATATTGTGTTAGAGGACTCTGAAGCGTTGATACCCATTGGACCTCACTACCGCCAAATACTGCAGCAAAAGTTGCGCTTATTATAATTCTACCAGTGCTAGGTCAATTTGCCTTTTACGAAGGTGTGTTTCCATAATTTTTACACGGATATCATCACCAAAAGCAAATGTTTTTCCACTTCGTGAACCAATCACCGTATATTTTTCATTATCGAAGTAAAACCGTTCGCCTTTAATCGTATGCAATGGAACCATACCTTCGCAATAGTTTCCAGCCATACGAACGAATATTCCGTATTCTGTCAGACCGCTTATTTTTCCATCGAAGATTTCTCCTTTCTTATCAGAGACAAAAACCGTCTGAAAGTATTTATTGGATTCGCGTTCGGCTTCAACCGCTTTTCGTTCCATTCTTGAAAGGTGTTTACACACTTCAGAAAGGTGGTTTCCTTGATTATTCGTGGTTTTACTTAACTTTTCTTTGAGTAATCGATGGACAATAAGGTCAGCATAACGACGGATGGGAGAGGTAAAATGTGTGTAGAATGGGAACCCTAATCCATAATGTCCGATGTTCTGTGTATTGTATTCTGCTTTTGCCATGGAGCGGATTGCCATTGATTGAATGATGGAGAAATAAGATTGATTCTCCACGTTTTCCAGTAGTTTGTTTATTGATTGACCAATTTTTTTTGGATCCGCTGTTTCGACATGCTGACCGAACTGTTGGATAAACACATTGAATTGTTCCATTTTTCCCTGATCGGGTTTGTCGTGAATCCGGTAAACAAAAAGGTTCTTCTCTTTTCCTTTTCCCATAAATAGCGCAACGTATTTATTGGCAAGAAGCATGAATTCTTCAATCAGTTTGTGTGCATCTTTTGATGTTTTTTGAATCACTTCAACAGGTTCCCCTTTTTGGTTTAAAACGAAACGTAATTCTTCTGAAGAAAAGTTTAAGGCGCCTTCTTTTAAGCGTTTTTTTCGCAATATTTTAGCTATTTTATCTAAATACAGCACGTTTTCTCGGTGCTTATCGTCTTTTCCTTCGATGATTTCCTGAACTTCCTCATAAGTATACCGGTGGTCTGAGTGTATGATGGTTTCGGTAAACGAATGGTTTATCACCTCACCTTTTTGGTTTATTTCAAACAGCACAGAGAAACACAGCTTGTCTTCGTTTGGTCTCAATGAACAAACGATATTGGATAGTTTTTCAGGTAACATAGGTACCACTCTGTCGACGAGGTAAACCGAGTTAGCTCTTTTTTGGGCTTCCTTATCAAGGTCATTGTTTTTTTGTACATAGAAACTTACGTCGGCAATGTGAACACCTATTTCTGTGTTTCCATTTTCAAGTGGCTGTATAGAAAGCGCATCGTCAAAATCGCGGGCATCAATAGGATCAATAGTGAAGGTTAAAACGTTCCGAAGGTCTTTTCTTCGGCTTATTTCCTTCGCAGGTATGTGCGTTTCCAGTTCTTCCGATTCGCTTAACACTTGTTCAGGAAAAACATAGGAAATACCCTGATTGCATAGAATACTAATCATTTCCACGTCATGGGAGCCAGGTTTACCTAATACTTCTATTACTTCCCCATAAGGGTTTTTAGAAGACTTTGGCCAAACGGTAATTTTTACTAGGCATTTATCCCCGTTTTTTGCCCCTTTAAGGTGCTCCTTGGGAACGTAAATGTCTGTGCCCATTTTTTGACTGTCGGGAATCAAAAATCCAAAGTTGGGATGCATTTCAATTGTGCCTACAAATTGCTCTGTTTCTCTAGAAACAATTTCAACAACCCTGCCTTCCAACCTTGTTTTTCCTCGGCGAAACACACTGACTTTTACGCGGTCTCCGTTTAAAGCTCGTTCGGTATTCGCCGGTGCAATGTAAATATCGTTTTCGTCATCGTCTGTAACGACATAACCTGAACCTCTATTAGTCAATTCAATACGCCCCTCAATCCATGAGGCGCTCCCTGCTAAGCGAAAAGATAGGTGCCCATCACGTTCCAGGGAGCCGATAAAAACGAGGTCTTCTAATAGTTCAAACACCAGTTTTCTCAGTGCGTTTTCTTTTACATCGATTAAAGCGCACACTTGCTTATGAGTCAGGATGCTGTCCGGGTTTGTTTCGAATACTTTCTGAACGATGTATTTCAGTGATTTTTTGGCCTTATTTGTTGATTTCCCCTTTTTTTTCGGCATAGGTACGAAGATACGAGTAATTTAATTCAATATTAGTAGAACGAAAATCAAAAGCACTCGTATATAAACAGGTTGAAGGTATCCTTCAGTATACCGTTTTAAACGTTCTGTAAATTTACAATTCGAAGAGAAGGACAATATGTGGCGTTATTTATTCATACTTTTCCTGCTTGGTTCCCATTTTTCTGACCATTTATTTGGTCAGGGAAATTATCGTTTTCGTAATTATACCATCAGCGATGGACTTTCTCAAAGTTCGGTTACTTCTATTGTACAGGATCAAGAAAACAATTTATGGATTGGCACTCAAGACGGTTTAAATCGATTTGACGGCCATCGTTTTGAGGTTTTTACTGCAGATAATACGGTTGGCCTCTCGAATGGGTACATCAAATGTTCGCTTCGAACGAACGACGGGAAACTATGGTTTGGAACCAACCAAGGGTTAGTTAGGTATACTTCTGGTACGGAAACGTTTCAGACGTATCATCCAAAAGGTTCAAAAGCGATGCAGGTTGAGTCTATGTGTGAGGACCGAGAGGCTAACATATGGCTCTCAACTTTTCAAAATGGTGTATTGATTTTTAATCCTCGTACTAAGTCTTTTTCAAAACCAATTGGATGGAACAGAAAATTGAATGTATCAAGAATATTCTGTTCGATGGATGGAGTAATGTGTTTGGTTGGAGAGGATGGTGCAATCTACCTTCAAAAGCAAATGAGTTCCAATTGGAAAAGAATTCCATTCGAAAAGAAAACGTTGGGCACCTTTGAAGTAAACAACATCCGTCAGTTTTATAAGGATTACATTTGGTTTGCCACGACAAACGGTGTCTATGTTTACGCCATTAAAACGGGAATATTAAAGCCTTCCTTTACATCTATTGAACGAACTTTTGGTGAACTTTCCGTGACCGATCTTCACTACCATGACGTTGGAATTTGGTTTATCAGCACTAAAACAAAAGGGTTATTGACTTACGTTAATGGAAAACAACTTCTTCAACATTCGTCTGATGCATTGCAAAAGCATGCGTTGTCTGTCGATGCCATTAATCAACTATTCAAAGACAAATCAGGACATTATTGGTTAGCAACTAACAATGGTATTTCCAGTTTTGATCCCTTTAACCAAGTTATGTTTGGTTTTGGGCGTTCAATGAACATCGCTCATGGTTTACCATCTTCAGGGGTTTGGTCCTTTGCAGAAGAAAAGTCTTCCATGGATTTTTTTATAGGGACCGATTCTGGAGTGAGTAAATTTAACCGTTCTTTGGGAAGCTTTCAACATTATTTTTTACCCGATGCAGCTAAAAAAGGTACAGCGGTTTTATCCTTGTTTCCACTTTCTAAAAACCGCTTGCTGGTTGGTTCAGTAACTGGTTTGTTTGAATTAACCATACGTCCCAACGGAACCTATTCATTTGAAAAAGTAAAGACTATTCCAAGTAACCATCAACGCATGTATTCCATTGTTAAATGGCAAGATAATATGTTTTGGATAGGAACGAACGCAGGGGTGTTGCTGGTGGATTTGAACAAAGGAAAAACACAGGTATTCGATCACCAACAAACAGATAAAAAGAACAGTATTTCACCAGGTATTTGCCGTTTGGTATTTAGGGACAAGCGCGGTAAAATATGGTTTTCATCAGGCTCCGGATTACTGAGTCAACTCGACTTTTCTAAAGGAAAACCAACCATTAAACCGTTTCAAAATAACTATCAATTTCAGCAAGTGTCGCGTGATTATATTACGTCATTTACTCAAACATCGGCAAATGATTATTGGTTTGGTACGTTTGGTTCAGGACTTCTCCACTGGAATAAGGCAACCAATCAGATTGAAAAGTTCACCAACAAACAAGGGCTTCCAAATAATGTGGTATACGGGGTCTTGAAAGATAAATCAGGAAACTTATGGTTGTCCACTAACCAAGGATTGTGTTGTTATAATCCAACAACTAAACGAGTACAGGCTTTTAAGGAATCCGATGGTTTGTTGAGCAACGAATTTAATACCGGAGCGTATTTTAATTCTACCTCGGGCGACATGTTTTTTGGTGGAATAGCAGGCTTTAATTTTTTTAATCCACGAGTTCTGACCAATCAGCAATATGATTTAACTGTCATCCTGAGTAAACTGAAATTAGATAAATACTGGTTAAAACCAAATCAACCGAAATCACCATTAACAAAGCCACTGGCAATTACGAATCAGATTCAGTTAACCAGTAGGCAACGCAGTTTTGTTGTGCGTTTTCATCCAGCTGATATCAGCTTAGCGCCTTATTTAAATTACAAATACGAATTAATAGGATCTGATGAAGGAGAGGTGTTAATAGGAAACAGCAACGAAATCCATTTCAATTCCCTTTCGTCGGGTGAATACCGCCTGTTAATTTATGCACGAAGAGGTGAGGGAAGATGGGGAAAACCAACCTCTTTAGAAATACGCATTCGTCCTCCGTTTTGGATGACTTGGTGGTTTTGGTCAATCCTTGGGTTTATAGGTTTGGTACTCGGAAGAATTTTATGGCGTTACCGCATCGAATCGGAACGAAGGGAACAGGTAAAACTTGAATTGAAAATTGCAGACCGCACAAGAGAACTGCGTTTGCAGTCTGAAAAAATAGAAAAACAAAACAAACAAATCGAACAGGAGAAAAATAAGGTGTTGCAACAGCAAAAGTTGTTGCAACAGGAAAAAGATAAAACCGAAAACCTGTTAAAGAATGTCATTCCGGAAATGACGGCAGACGAATTGAAACGTAAGGGGAAGGTGAATGCCCGTGCTTATAGGCATGTGACAGTTTTGTTCACTGATTTTGTTGGTTTTTCCAAGATTACCGAGCAAATGAAACCCGCCGATTTAGTGAACCGTCTCGACATGTATTTCAGAAAATTTGATGAGATCATTGTACGCAATAACTTGGAAAAAATTAAAACGATTGGCGATGCATACATGTGCGTAGGCGGAGCACCCCTGCGTAATAAGTCAAATCCGGTAGATACTGTTTTGGCCGCTCTTCAGATTCAAGATTTTATGTTGAAATTGAAAAACGAAGCGATTGCTAATCACACTGATTATTGGGAGTTGAGGTTAGGAGTAAACACCGGTCCGGTGACGGCAGGAGTGATTGGCAGGCAACGCCTTGCTTTTGACATTTGGGGTTCTACCGTGAACCACGCCCAGCGTATGGAAATGCTTGGGAAACCAGGAAGTGTTACCATAACAGGAAACACCTTTGATCACATTCAGCCTTATTTTGAATGTAGCTACAAAGGAAAAGTTAAAACCAAAAGCAGGGGACTTATTGACATGTATGTGGTAGAACGGATAAAACCGGAATTATCTGAAAGAGGTGAGGGGATTGTTCCCAATAACCGATTTACAGAAATCATTAACCTGCACTTATACAGTTCGATTAATTATTATAAAGCTGAACGACACATCATGAAACTTCTTGAAAAGGGCTTGTCACTTTCTTTGCATTATCATTGCATTGCGCACACGCGAGATGTGGTGCGTTCCGCAGAGCGCATTGCCTTGTTAGAGGGCGTGACTGATGAGGGCTTGTTTCTTTTGAAGTCGGCAGCGACCTATCACGACGCCGGGTTTATTGAGCAATACGATAAAAACGAGCCCGTTGGGGCTCGGTTAGCTGAAGAAATTCTACCGAAATACGGCTATAGCGATGCCCATATCCAACAGATTAAAAAGTTGATTTTTGTCACACAAATACCCCACAAACCAAAGAATTTATTAGAAGAAATTCTTTGTGATGCTGATTTGGATTACCTTGGAAGAGATGATTTTCACACCATAGCCGATGCCCTGCGAAGGGAATTAAAAGAACACGGTAAAATCGACAGCGACCGAAAATGGGATGAAATACAAGTTATGTTTCTTGAATCACACCAGTATTTTACTCAGACCGCTATTCAAACACGCAACGAGAAAAAACGCCAGAACCTCCTTGAGGTAAAAGAACGGTTGAAAAGAAATGAGTACCCTGATTAACTGAAAAGAACGCTTTTTCCGTAAGTGTCAAGTTCAATGGGATTTACCACTAATGCTGGAATTTTTGCATCGTTGGTAATAATGTATTGTTCTTGGTTGGTAGCCATAGCTGGAAAAAACATGTTTTTATGCATGTTCATTATAGCGATGAGGTCGGCATCGATTTGGATGGCGTACTTCACCACTTCTTTATCGAATCCAGCACTTGGGGCAACGTATGTTTTTAATTCAATGTCCCTTCCTTTAAAGAATTTTTTGGCAAAAGCAATATTTGATAGTACTTGTTCTCTTAAATGTTCGTCCGTTTCGTCGGGTGTGATGACATGTACCCTCGAATGGAAATAATCGGCTAGATTGGCTACTATCGCTAATTTTTGTTTTGTTTCTTTGTGTAAATCCATTGGTACAACAATATCATCATAGCCTGTTGGTTTGATTGATTTGTCCTGAACGATTACAAAGGGAACAGAGGAATAAGTAATCACTTTTAAGGCCTTACTTCCGGTAATATGTTGCCATCCCTGAGCCCCGTGAGTACCCATGAATACGATGGAAGCGTGGTGTTCTGCTGCAAAGTCGCCAATGTCTTCCACGATCGAACCTATACGCACAACAGGAATGAGCTCCACCCCTTGGTTCATATGTTGCTGAAGCACTTTCTTCAGCTCAACCTCCGCTTGTTCAAGGTGTTTTTCTTTTGATACAACATGCAAAACGTACACCGAGGCATGCACTTGTTTAGCTGTTACAATGGCATGTTCAAGGGCAAAATCGGCAGCATGTGTAAAATCGTGAGGAACGACAAAGTACTTTTTCTTCATGTGTTTAAGGCTTAATTGCTCTCAATGAGCAACCAAAATACGAAAATTCAAAAACCATAACAGTTCTTAAACCTGCGATACCCCACTAAAATTCAGTTAAATGACAAAAGGAGGATCTCCCCTTCCTCCTTTTAGTCTTGAACCTTATGTAACGTTTGATTATTCTACAAAGATTCGTTGTTGAGCTGTTCTTCCGTTTTGAAATAAAAGGTGTGCCGTATAAGTGCCTTTATTTAATTGAATGCCCTGAATAATATGTTCTGCGTCGATTTTAGCAATTTGTATGCCAGTCATGTTGCTTATAGAAATGGATTGTATGTCCTCATTGTTTTTAAAGTAAACCATGCCAGAAGAAGGGTTTGGATAAGCAAGTTGTATAGTTGTTCCTTCTGCTGATGAAGTAAAAGGCGTTGTTTCAGGATTTACCACGCCACTCAAAACAGGTTTTTTCTTATGTACACTGAATGTTCTGGTTGCGGAGCACCCATTTTCATCTGTTACACTAAGGGTATAGCTACCGGTGGAAAGGTTGCTTTGATCCAAAGAGGAAAGGTCGATATTAGAACCACCTTGCGCTAGCCAGAAGTAGGTGAAGTCACCATTGTTCCCTTGAACGTTGACGTCTATTGAGCCGTCTGATCCGCCCATTGAACTCACATGTTGGATGGATGCGTTTAAGGTGATAGGCGCTGGATTTGTTACTACCACATCAATGGTCAACATAGAAAGAGTCACATCACTAACGATTACAGAATAATTTCCTGCAGTTACGTTAGATAAGGTAGAAAGCGTATCTCCCGTCGACCATTGGTAACGGTAAGGATATTGCCCCCCACTGATTAGTAATTCAATGTTTCCATCGGATGAACCATTGCAAGATGGTTGTGTTAGACTTACTCCACCCGTTAAAGGCAATTTATTTTGAGCAAAAGAACTTACTAAAACGAAGGTTACGAACAGAAGAGATAACATGGTTGTTTTCATATCGCGTTGTTTTATGTGTCAAAGAAACCAGTATTCAACCAATGAAAATGGCAATAGAAAGCAGGGGGCGGAAAGATTCAGTGAATATACCAATCCCAAATCCGTATTCTATTGAGTTACGCTACGTACATTTGCGTAGGATAGGAGGAAAAAGCATTGCCTTACGTTTATATGTGTGACTGAAATGGAAAAGCCATCGGAAGAGCTACGTTTTAATATCAATACATTACCTGGATTACCGGGGGTGTATCAGTTCTTTGACCAGTACAAGGAGGTTATTTATGTAGGAAAGGCTAAAAACCTCAAAAAAAGAGTATCATCGTATTTCTCCAAACAGCAGACAACAGGAAAAACCATTTTACTGGTTCGAAAAATTGTAGACCTCGAATATATTGTAGTTCAGTCAGAAGCCGATGCCCTTCTTCTGGAGAACACACTGATCAAAAAATACAAGCCTAGGTACAACATCCAATTAAAAGATGATAAAACCTATCCGTGGATTTGCATTAAAAAAGAACCTTTTCCGCGTGTATTTCAAACACGACGCCTAATAAGGGATGGTTCATCTTATTTTGGTCCTTATCCAAATGTGAAGGTGATGCAGGCGCTACTACAACTCATCCGAGAATTATACCCGCTACGCACCTGTACTTACGATCTTTCTCCAGGAAAAATAGCACGGGGTTCTTATAAAGTCTGCCTCGAGTACCACCTTGGAAACTGCCTCGGTCCCTGCGCCGGAGAGCAAACCGAATCCGACTATCAACAGCTTATAAGTCAAATAGAAAAAATCCTTCGTGGCGACTTGGTTGAATTACTTTCAGGCTTAAAAAAACAAATGAAACACCATGCCGATAAGCTGCAGTTTGAAGCTGCACAGGGCATAAAACAGCAATTGACTTTATTGGAAAAGTACCAATCACGCTCAACCGTGGTCTCGCCTTCGATCAAGCAACTGGATGTTTGTACTGTATTGGAAGAGGAGCAAGGCTTTTACTTGAATTACACAGTAGTGAAAAATGGTGCCATCGTTCAGTCGTACAATACTTTTATCCAGAAAAAACTGGAGGAAACCACGGATGACATGTTGGGATATGTGCTGCCGGAATTAAAGGAACGTTTTCACAGCACCTCTAAGGAGGTGGCTCTAAATGTTGCCAGTAGCTTGGAGTTCACCGACCTAAAACTATTGGTTCCTCAACGCGGAGAGAAAAAAAAGTTACTGGAGATGTCGTTGCGCAACGTGAGCCATTACAAGTGGGTTTCAAGCAAACGGGAACACGAAGGTAAAACGGAGGAAAAAACAGACAAAGGACTCGAGGAACTACAACGGATTTTGGGCTTGAACGCGCCACCCATTCACATGGAGTGTTTTGATAACTCCAACATTCAGGGAGAGCATGCGGTTTCTGCTTGTGTGGTTTTCAAAGATGGCAAACCGAGTAAAAAAGATTACCGGCATTTCAATGTGCGCACCGTTACCGGGCCGGATGATTTCGCCACCATGCATGAAGTGGTGACTCGCAGGTATAAACGTTTACTCGAGGAGGGAAAATCCTTACCGAATTTGGTCGTTATCGACGGTGGAAAGGGACAATTGGGCGCGGCTTATGAGGCGATTGATGCCCTCGGATTGGCTGGAAAACTGACTTTGGTTGGCATTGCCAAGCGCTTGGAGGAATTGTACCGAGTTGGGTTTTCAGCGCCCTTGGTGCTTGATCACCGTTCGGAGGCTTTAAAGCTCATCCAGCATATGCGCAACGAGGCGCATCGTTTTGGCATCACCCACCACCGAAACAAACGAAGCAAAGCGGCTATTTTCAGTGCCCTTTCCGCTATACCGGGAGTTGGACAAAAAACCGAGGAACAGCTACTCCATGCCTTTAAATCACTAAAAGCCATCGAACAACTTTCGGTGGAGCAATTGGCAGAACATATCGGAATAAAGCGCGCGCAGTTGGTGTATGGGCACTTTCGGAGGGAACATGGGGATGATTTTGAGCTTGTACGATAAGAACTACCTTGTTGCAGCAATTGCATGAACTACGAAGGAAGTAGAATATTGATTAATCGCCTGATTTTTCTTTTATTTTCCCATTGGAGGAATGGATCAGCAGGTACATGAGTAGATTAGTTTGTACTGGTATTTTTCTTCACGATGTAAGCATCCTTGAAGCCGTTTTGTTGCACTTTTTCCAAATCTTTTTTGGCGTCTTCCATGGAAGCATAACTACCCGCAGTATAACGGTATTTGTAGCTTGATGAGGTGTTTAGCTCATCGCGCGAAACAGGTAACCCGATGCGTTTGAAGTCAGTATGATCTGTTTGTACAGGAAGTTTAGAAGACATGATTTGTATGGTATAGCTGGATTTAGCAACCGAAGTGGTTGTTGTTTTAGGGGTAGTTGTTTTATTGGTGGTTGTTTTGTTTGAGGTCGTTTTATTGGATGAGCTTCCTTCTTTCGGTGTTGTTTTTGCAACCACAGGTACTTCAGCCGTTTTGGTAAAGCTTATTTGAGGATGCTCCTTTACTATGAAGCGTTTGAACCCACGAAAAATTGCCTCTGAAATGAGTTGTTGGCCTTTTTCCGAATTGAGAAAAGCCCCTTCGGTTTCATTGCTTAAGAACCCACACTCGACTAAAACGCTCGTAGTGGTGTTTTCACGCAGTACATGAAGAGAGTATTCCCTGTCTTCGGTGTCCTTTACTCCACGGGAGGGTCTTCCGGCATGTGCAACGAATTCTTTTTCGATTTCACGAGCAAGCTCAACGGATTTCACTTGATTTTTTAAGTGTACATGTGTTTCTGTTCCACAGGCCTTTTTGCAATGACTGGCATTGCAGTGTAGGGAGATGAAGTAATCCGCTTTGTTGTTAGTAGCAATGGCGACTCTTTCGTCTAAGGTAGGGTAGGTGTCTTCCGTTCGTGTGTAAACGATGTTTACGTTTTTAAGTTGACCGGTAATCTGTTCGCCAAGTTTTTTGGCTAAAATCAGGTTAATTTCTTTTTCCGATTTGTGGCCTTCATAACCTGAAATATGTCCAGGATCAGAACCTCCGTGACCTGGGTCTATAACCACAGTAATTTGCGTTTGTTGAGCCAATGTGAAAAATGAGCACAACGTCGTAAATACGGGAATGACAAATTTTTTCATGCTCCTTCTTACGTGAAAGGAAGCACAAGGTTACAAATGATGAGTTTTATTCTTTATTGATGAGCTCGTATAGCTCGTTTAAGTTGGGCGAAATGATGATTTCAATTCTTCGGTTTTTCGCTTTATCCTTAGGGTCTACCGGGTGAAATTCGCCACGGCCTGCTGCCATAAGTTGCGCCGGCAATAGTTTTGAATTGCTAAGCAGAATATCCACTACTGATGTTGCTCGCAAAACAGACAGTTCCCAGTTGTTTTTCGGATGAGTTGTACCCGCTAGTTTATCCGTATCGGTATGTCCTTCCACGATAATTTCGAGTTCTTTTTCCATTTCCAGCACTTTGGCTAGTGCAATGAGGGCTTTTTTCCCATTGGCTTCCACCAGGATACTTCCTGAAGCAAATAGGAGTTTAGCTTCCATACTGACGTATATTTTGCCGTTTTTTTGCACGACAGTAAGTCCTTGGCTTTCGAAGGCATTTAGAGCATTAGCAATTTTTGATTTTAGAAGTTTTACTCCTTCGTCTTTGCGCTGTATGATTTCTTCTAGTTCAGCGACCCGTTGTTCGCGTTCTTCGAGCAATTTTTGTTTGTCTTTCAGTTCTTTTTCAAGCGTGGATAGGGCAGATTCTTTGCGTTGAAGTTCCAGGGTTTTTGCTTCGATTTCCGATTGAAGGGAGGCTGTTTCTTTCTCACCGGTTGTTTTTAGTTTATTGAAAGCGGCCTCTAACTTATCTTTTTCCGCTGCACATTTTGACAAAGCGGTTTGAAGGTTTCTGTATTGCGCACCGATTTGGGTGGTATCTTTGATAAGTTGATCGCGTTCTTTTCGGGTAATGTCAAATTTAGCCTCGAAGTCTTTGGCCTTCCCTTCCATATTCAACGCGTCCTGCTTGAACTTTTCGAGCTCTTTGTTACACTCCTGTTCTTTCGCCAGTAGCTCCTTGTATTTTTTCATGGGCACACAGGATACCAATGCGAAAAAAGACAAAATGAGGGAGGATAAAATCTTCATGCGTAAAACGTTGTTTTACACAAATTTCATCGATTAAAAGGCACAATAATCAGCCCCTAAAAGGAATTATAAACAACTAAATGTTTCTAAAGGCTTGAATTAGTAAAGCTCTAATTTTAGTGCAGAACGGTAATCTTTGATTTCTTCCCTGTTAATTTTGTGTTCTGCGTTTTTCAACAGGTTCAACAGGTAAAGAAGGTTATCTTGGTCCTCTATTTCGATAGGGTATTCGTTCCCTTCTTCGTCTTCTTCGTATTGCGCTTGCACATCGAAGCAATTGTTTTCACCTAAAAATTCATACGTTAGGCGAAGCACCTTTGTTACCAGAGGATCTTGTTCCTTTAACGCGTCCGCTCGAAGATCTTTTAATTGATCGATCAAATTGGGAGCTTCTACCCCTTTACTTTCTACAAGAGAAATGATTTGATCCAATTTTTTATTGGCAGCGATCGTTTTCATAGCATCCGTTAAATTTGAGCAACTAGTTAATAAAGCACTTTTGTGCGTAGCGCAAAGTTAATAACTTCCTCGATTGATTTTGAATATTTCTAATCAATCCTGTTAAAAATAGGATGTTATTCAGCATAACTCCTGTTTCGTTGGGAAAAAGTAAGGAATGTAAATGCTATTTTTGTAGAAAGAATACAATTGACAACACTTCTATTTAAAGGACTTGTTACCGGATTTATTTTAACCATAATGGTTGGACCGGTTTTTTTTGTTTTGCTTGAAACAAGCATACGGAGAGGAGTTCGTGCTGCCATTGCCATAGACGTGGGTGTATTAATCAGTGATTTGCTTTATGTCACGGCCGCCTATTTTTTTTATTCTCAGGTTAAGGATGTTTTACAAGGCGACAAACAAGATGTATTAAAACTGGCTGGCGGTGTTTTATTCTTGGTTTATGGTGTTTTGACCTATTTTAAGAAATCCAAACAACCAGAAGTGGATGAGGTAGGAAAGGTGTTGAATACCTCTGGTGATTATTTAAAGCTTTCTTTGAAAGGTTTCATTTTGAATTTTACCAATCCGTTGGTAATTTTTTATTGGTTTTCTGTTATCACGCTGGGAGCGAAGTCTTCTGACCAAGTAAATACCGATAATGTTTCCATACTTATTTACCTTGCTGTTATTTTGGTAACCTTTTTTTCGTTTGATTTGCTGAAGATTTTTGGAGCACGAAAACTACGTCCGTTGGTAACCGATAAATTATTGGTGTTTTTAAATCAATTGATAGGTGTTATCTTTTTTTGTTTTGGTGTTTTTCTTGTCGCTCAGGGAATCGTTGGGATTGTAAATCCATAAACAAATCACATGTTGAAGAATTTTTTATTGGTCTTTTTAGTAGTTGCATCGTATCAGTTAACTGCCCAACAAGTGCTTGAAGAAAACCTATTTGGACCGGTTATGGAGCATTGGGATAAAGAAAAGACCAAAGTAGCCTCGGTTGGTTTTTACTACAAAAACGGCAAGCAGAAAACAAAAGAAAAACATGGGAAGTGGGAATATTACTCCACTTTCGGAAAACTAGAGGAGGTTAGAACCTTTTACCGCGATTACTTATATGGTGCTGCCTTATTGTATTACCCCAATGGACAATTGAAGCAAGAAGGGTATTTTAAATATGGCATTCAAGACAGTGTCTATCGTGAATGGAACGAAGAGGGCCTACTTATGGTTGAGGGGTTTTATACAAACGACCGCCAAACGGGAACATGGCGAAATTTTTATACCAATGGAAAGGAGAAATCGGTAGAAGATTTTGTTAAAAATCGAGTTTACTTGCTGGATTTTTGGTTAGACGACTCCTTGCATACACAAACGGTTACCAAAGGTACGGGCCAAATGCAGATGTTTCATCCAACAGGTGGAATTAAAACGTATTATGAGTACAAGGATGGCATTAGGCATGGTTCGTTTTACGAGTTGACGCTTTCTGGTCGTCCGTTGGAATCCGGGAGATATACCAATGGAAAAAAGGACAGCACTTGGACATCTGTTTATTATTCAGGAATACCCCAAAAAAAGTGCACCTATGTTGAGGGCATTTTGAATGGCGAGTACACCACCTACTATGAAAATGGACAAATTAATTCCCATGGGTTTTATACTAACGGCTTAAAATCGGGTGAATGGGAGTGGTTTAAACCCGATGGAAAACCCGAAATGAAAGGAAGTTTTCTCACTGATAAACAACATGGAAATTGGACCTACTGGTATGAGTCGGGTGAATTGTCCCATACAGCAGCGTTTGATAATGGTAACAAGAGCGGCGAATGGAGCTATTATTATAAGAATGGTAAGTTATTAAAAACAGGAAAATACGAAGCGGATCTGAAGACAGGTGTATGGAAGACTTTTTATGAAAATGGAAAGCTTCTTATGTCTGGCCAGTTTATACAGGGAAAAGAGGACGGCGAGTGGTTGAATTTCTGGGATAATGGGAAGTTAAAAAACAAATCAACCTTCCGAAAAGGCGAACTTCACGGGGATTGGTATTCTTATTTCAAAAATGGAAAACTAACCCTAATGGGTCAATATAAAAATGGGCTCAAAACAGGTTCTTGGATGAGTAATTTCGAAAACGGGAAAACAAAAGATATAATAACCTATAAAGTAATTAAGATTAAGACTGGTTCCCGAAGAAGTTCCATGACCAGAAGGGTCGACTTGCAATCACAAGAACACGGTTATTGTGTTTCTTTCTCCAGTAAAGATTATGCTAAAACGGAAGAGGGGAAGTACAAAAATGGTAAAAAACATGGTACTTGGACGGCGTATCACCCAGGAGGAAGAATCCCTGCCGTCGTTACGCAGTACAAGAATGGTTCCCTGCATGGAATTATGCGTCAATTCAGTAAACGCGGAAAGGTGTTGCAAGAAATGGCATATAAAGAAGGAATGAAGCATGGACTTTTTGTTGTGTATGACAACAATGGCAAGCCGATTATTAAAAAAGAATTTATTAACGGAGCCGAAAAGAAAGACAACAAATTACCGTTTTGAAGTTGTAATAAAGCACAAAAAAAAGGAGAACACCTAGTTCTCCTTTTCGTTTAAAATGAATATCGGATTTACTGTATGAAAACGGTTTCTTCAGAGGTCGTTTCCTGTTCGATTTTGATGATACCTGAACCCTCTGCACCGTCTTTGTAAGCTTCAATGTTTAAAACGGCCACACCGGCTTGTCCTAACTGATACACGTCGTTGAAATCAAATAGGGCTTCACCTGAAACGTTTGTCATGGATGTATCATATAACACAACGTTGGCGGGTTGATTGATGGTTGATTGTCCATAAAGAACCACTTCCGCGCCTTCAACAGGCTCGTTATTGGTGTTTAATACCGTTATAACAGCTAACGTATCTTGCTTTTTTCGGCAACCTGAAGACAATGATACACCCAAGGCACCGATAAAAAGAAAGACAACTAAGTTTCGAGTTGTAGTTTTCATAATGTTAGTTCATTAAAAAGATGGTTTCAACGGCTGTAATGTGCACACGGCATCGAACGTAGGCTGATCCTGATTTCAGGTTTTTGGAAACCAGCACATCAAAATAACCAGTGGTAGACCCCGCACCCGTTGTATTAAAGTATTGGTCCATATCCACGACAGCAAAACCGGACGTATTTGTGACGACTGTATCCACAAAAGCACCCGTTGCAGGGTTAGAGTTGACGTCGCCAATTACTACTACCTTCGCACCGCTTACTAGTTCGTTACTTGCGGAACGAACAAAAATCTTCATAATCGAAGGATCGGTGTTTTCACAACCACTGAAAAAAAGAGCGGAAAGGGCAAGTAGCGCACCGAGTGAAAACAATCTAAACATGGACCTGTTATGCATATCAAAATTTCTCTTCAAATATAAGCCATTTTTCAACAATTCACGCGCATTACCTTATTAATTCTTACTTTCGTGTGTTGAAAACTCGTTCTTTTTAACAAATAAACCCTACAAAAAGTTACACTTTGTTCTAAAAAAGAACGAAATTTAATACAACCGATGAACAATTTAATTGACAAGGTTCGATCCGAAATTGAAGCATTTTCCATAACCGATGCACAATCAAAAGAGGATTTTAGGATTAAAGTCCTTGGTTCCAAGGGATCTATAAAGATGCTTTACAGTGAGTTGAAGCAAGTTGATGTAGAACAGAAAAAAGCATTTGGCCAACATATAAATGCACTTAAGCAACTGGCGGAAGAAAAATGGAATCAACCGTTGGCATCATCTACCACTGAGAAAAAAGAGTCTACATGGGACTTTAGTCGACCGGTTGATGCCATGAATACTGGTTCCATGCACCCACTTACCTACATGCGCTCGAAGATCGTTTCTATCTTTTCTAAGATAGGATTTACCTTATCAGAGGGCCCTGAAATAGAGGACGATTGGCACAATTTTTCAGCATTAAATTTTCCTGCTGATCACCCCGCAAGGGACATGCAGGATACTTTTTTCATTGAAAAAGGAGGGGACCGTGAAATGGCATTGCGCACCCATACCAGTTCTGTCCAGGTTAGGGTAATGGAATCTCAACGTCCGCCAATTCGCACCATTTCTCCGGGAAGGGTTTATCGAAACGAGGCTATTTCGGCACGTGCCCATTGTTTTTTTCATCAGGTGGAAGGCTTGTACATAGACAAAGATGTATCCTTTGCTGACCTTAAGCAAGTATTGTTGTACTTTGCAAAAGAAATGTTTGGTGAAAAAGCAAAAATAAGGTTGCGCCCGTCTTATTTTCCTTTTACTGAACCAAGCGCAGAGGTGGATGTGTCGTGTACCTTGTGTGATGCCAAGGGGTGTAACGTATGTAAACATTCAGGCTGGTTGGAAATCCTTGGGTGTGGCATGGTGGATCCGAACGTTTTGGAAGCATGTGGAATCGATGCATCGGTTTACAGCGGATATGCTTTCGGTATGGGGATTGAACGCATCGCACAGTTAAAATTCAGGGTGACCGATTTACGTTTATATTCTGAGAACGATGTTCGTTTTTTACAACAATTTATAGCTCAATACTAATGGGGTGGTTTTCAAAAAAAGCACAAACCTCTTTGCAGCTCCCATGGCGACACCTTGAGTCGAATGAAATGTTGGAGTCGCTGTTTCAAACCCCTTCCACTATTCCTTTTATCCTTTTTAAACACAGCACACGATGCGGAATATCCTCGTTTGTTTTATCGAAGTTTGAAAGAGAGTGGAATTTGGATGAAGAAAAATGCCACTTATATTACTTGGACTTATTGCAATTCAGGGAAATTTCCGCATTGATTGAATCTCTTTCAGGTGTTCTTCATCAGTCTCCTCAATTGATTTTGGTTCACTCTGGCAATATTATTTATCACGCCTCTCACAACAATATAGAGGCATCTGTTATTCATCAAAAGGTTAAAACATGAACCGCAAACTGTTAATTGGCATATTACTTTTGGCATTGGCACTTGCCTTTATTGTCCCCATTTTCCGACTTTTTAGCACAGGAGAAAGCGATGAAATGCCGGCTCAGTTTAACATGGAGGACCAACAATTTGTACCTGACAAGAAAAAGCTACGCATTGATATCAACATCAATGAGCCCGATTTAGCACAGGTAACACTTTCTTATAACGACAGTGTTTTAAAGGAGTGGAATTCGCCCTCAGGGGCTCTTTTTTATGATTTTGTGGCGGGCTTGAAAGGCTTGGGAACAGGCACATTCGAATTGAAAGCGAAGCGCAAAGACGGCGAAGTTTTTACTGATACACGAACGATTACGGTTGTGTCAGACATCGTGCCCGAAAAATGGATGGTACAGATAGTAAGGGAATTGCCCCATAATTCAATGAGTTTTACCCAGGGCCTAGAATTTAATGCGGGTAAACTTTACGAAGGAACGGGACAAAACGGATCGAGTTTGGTCGCAAGGGTAAACCTTGAATCCGGAAATCAAGAGCTTTATACGCCACTGGATGCCCAATATTTTGGGGAAGGAATTTCGGTTTTTGGAAACGCGCTTTATCAAATTACTTGGCAGCAGCAAAAGTGTTTTGTGTACGATAAACAGACGTTAAAACAGACGAACGAACTTTCTTATTCAGGTGAGGGTTGGGGCTTATGTAACGATGGCAAGGTATTGATTATGTCAGATGGTTCCCATCGTCTAACCTTTAGGGACCCAAAGACATTTAATGTGTTGAAGGTGGTGGAAGTTTTTTCCAATCAGGGTCCCATTGAAAAACTCAACGAGTTAGAATTTGTAGATGGAAAAGTATATGCCAACGTTTGGATGACCAATAACGTCGTGGTGATTGATCCCAAAAATGGAAAAGTGTTAGCGGTTATTGATGCCAACGAGTTGAGTGTACGTAAAGGACCCAATGGCGATGTTCTAAATGGCATTGCGCATAACCCACAGAATAAGAAATGGTATATGACTGGAAAAAATTGGCCCAAACTTTTTGAGGTAACGTTTAACAAATCTGGTAAAGCATTATGATAAAAAGGTTGTTTTTTCCAGGGATTCAACTTGTTTTACCATTCGAACACCAGTTTTAGAATAGGGAACAACCATGAGTTGATAACAGTTCCAGCAGGTGGCACGGCTTTATTTGGTGGTGGATTGGATAATACCGTAGGAATGAAATGGTTTCTACAACAGGCTTCAGGTGGAGACGTACTTGTATTGCGAACAAGCGGTGGACAGTACTTATAATAGTTTCTGTTCTCTGGTATCAATTTAAATTCGGTTGAAACGATTATTTTCCATGATTCTCTTATCAGATACGAATCTTATATTACCCCATGGGGTGTATTTTTTATTCGAGAAAAAAATGGAGGATTAACCGTTCAACGGTTCGTTGTATTCAGGCCTTGATTAGCGATTAAAATCAACGGGTGCAAAGGGATTAAACTCTTGCAATGGACTTATTTCTTTTAGCGTTTGTTCTTCAATTCGGAATACCCTTCCTGGAAACTTTTCTACAGTTGTCATGTCGTGGGTGGCTATCAATGCGGCAGCTTGTTGTTCCCGTGCCACAGCGAGTAGAAGTTTGATGATTTCTTCAGAAGTTTCCGGATCCAGCTGTCCCGTCGGTTCATCGGCCAAAATCAATGGTGGGTTGTTTAATAAAGCCCGAGCTATCACTACCCTTTGTTGTTCACCTCCGGAAAGGGTATGCGGCATCGCATGTACTTTTTCACCGATACCAACTAGTTCGAGCATGTCGTTAATTCTTTTTTTCTTCGCGTTTTGATCGTTCCACCCGGTAGCGCCTAGAACGAAGTCTAGGTTATCAAAAACACTTCGGTCCATTAGTAATTGAAAATCTTGAAATACAATCCCGATTTTTCTTCTCAATAACGGAATTTCTTTGGGCTTGATTGTCGCCATGTTAACACCAACGACTTCGCAAACGCCTTGGTTAAATGGAATTTCTCCATAAAGGGTTTTCAATAAGCTGCTTTTTCCGCTTCCTGTTTTTCCAATCAAATAAACAAAATCATTGGCTTTTAAAGAGAAGTCGAGGTGGTCCAAAACGGGTCTGTTTCCTTGCAGTATTTTTCCATCTTTAAAAGTGATAACGTTTTCCACAACTTGTATTATAGGGCTAAAGGTCAATAGAAAAATGGCACTTGAAAGCTGGGTGATCATCTTTATCTTAACAGAATTGCGTTTAAAACTTTTAAAGGTTTGGGAATTCGCCGCGTGCTTGTCCGTTAATTTTACCCTGCGGACGTTTCCTTTGAAAATGGCATTTAAATACAACATCGTTTTTCTCCTTCTATTCGTGTATTCGCTTGGGTTTACCCAAACGACATTGAAGTATAATAGTGAATACTCAACCTTTTTTCGTGCAGAGGAGCTATTTGAAAAGGAGCAATATGCCGCTGCGCGTTTGGAGTTTCGCAATTTTATAAATGGTACACAAAAGAAAAACGACCCCTATTACATCAAGGCATTGTATTACGAGGGAATAGCTGCATTGGAATTATTCAATAACGATGCGGTAGGTTTATTGATGGATTTTAATCGCAATTATCCTGAGAGTAATTTCCGTCACGACATCTACTTTCGTTTAGGGAAACATTTTTATAGAAATAAAGACTTTAAAGAAGCCATTGTTTGGTTTAATCAATTGAGCCCTTCGGATGTTGAACCAGAAAACCGTTCCGAGTTTCTCTTTAAATATGGATACGCTCATTTTCAAGAGAAAAACATGGAAAAGGCGAAAAGTGCCTTTTATGAAATAAAAAATGACAGTTCGCAGTATGCAGACCCGGCGATGTATTATTTTTCACACATTTGTTACCAAGAAGGAAAGTACCAGCAGGCGTTGGAAGGCTTTTTAGCGTTGAAAACATCTGCGACATTTGGCAAGGCTGTTCCGTATTACATTGTTCAGATTTATTATCTGCAGGAAAATTACGCGGAAGTTACCGCTTATGCGCCACAAGTGCTCGATTCGGCCAATTCCTATAACTTGAACGATGTCAATCATATTATAGGCGATTCATATTATAAATTAAGCCAATTTAGCAATGCGGTTCCATATTTGGAATCGTATAATAAGAATACCAAAACCTTACGAACGGACGATTATCAACTTGGGTTTGCTTACATGAAAAATGAGCAATACAGCAAGGCAATAGGCATGTTCGACCGGGTTACAAAGAAGAAAGACAGCCTTGCTCAGATAGCCTATTACCATATAGCTATTTGTTATGTAAAACTGGACAATAAGGTTTCTGCCCGTTCTGCTTTCGAGTCGGCTGCCAAAATCAGCTCCGATGTATCCCTTCAAGAAGATGCGTTGTATAATTATGCCATTTTATCGTATGAACTTGATATCAACCCATACGATGAAGCGGTGGTTGCTCTTGAGCGGTTCTTGAATGAATTTCCATCCTCCACCAGGAGATCAGATGTCAATCAATACTTGGTAAACGTGTATACGTCGACAAATAATTACGAGAAGGCATTGGCATCGCTGGAAAAAATTCCAAACAAAGACAATGACCTGAAGATGGCGTACCAGTTGGTAGCATTCAATAGAGGAGTGGAATTGTTTCAGAATGCGGATTATACATCGGCGATCAAGGCATTTGAGCTGGTAGAACGCCATCCCATGGATGCGGTCATTTCTGCGAGGGCCAAATTTTGGACGGCTGATGCGCAATACCGCTTAGACGGTCTGAAGGGTGCAAAAACACTCGATAAGGCAATAAAAGCATACCGTGATTTTGTGTTGATGCCCGGAGCAACGTTATCAGGATTGAAACCAGACGCGTATTACAATTTGGGTTATGCTTATTTAAAAAAGAACGACGCCTCGCAATCCTTAGATAACTTTACGTTTTTTACACAATCGTCTCCATCAAACAAGCAACAATTGGCGGATGCGTATCTACGAATTGGGGACAGCTACTACACGCTTTTACAGAATGAAAATGCGATAAAAAATTACCTAAGTGCATACAATTTAAAGTCGGGATTTGAGGACCAAGCCCTATACTACCTGGCAAAGTCGTATGGTTACGCTGGCAATGATGTGGAAAAAATAAACAGACTTAAAACGTTGGTTAACAACTATTCCGACTCGAAGTTTGTGTTGTCTGCCACTTATGAATTAGGTATTACGTATAAATTTAAGGCTGAATATTCCGAGGCAACAACCTACTTCAATAAGGTTATAAGTGAATACCCTTCGTCTGACTTGGTAGTGAACAGCCGCATAGAATTAGCGGATATATACACGAAGCAAACCGAGTACAGAAGGGCTGAAACTGCGTACCAAGCGATTTTGGAACAGTACGGAACAGACAGTAAAGTTTGTGAAAAGGTGGTGCGCGGCTTGCTTGATTTGTATAATATTATGAAGCAGCCTGAGAAAGCCAGTACGCTTGCATCGGATTATGCGTGTGCAAATGTTTCGGAAGATGAAAAGGAAGGGATGTTTTACGCTCCGGGTATTGAAGCCTATAACGACAGTTCCTTCACCAATGCAATTTCGCACTTTGAGAAATACCTTGACCGATTTCCCACAGGAAAATATGCGATTGATGCCCGTTATTTTCTCGCTAATTCATACCTCGCCAATGGCAACAAGGAAAAGGCTGTAGAGGAATACCAACGTTTGCTCGAAGGGTCAAATAACTCTTATACGGAGTATGCCGCATCTACGGTTTCTCAGCACTTGTACAATAACGGACAGTTCGAACAGGCTATTCCTTATTATCAGCGGCTTTTAGATGTGACTTCAAAACCAGGGGTTTTATTCAATGCCAACCTTGGTTTGATGCGTTCAAATTTTCTTACTGAAAATTGGGAACAAGCGGCCAAAGCAGCGAAGGCAGTATTGGCGAGTTCGCAGCTCAACAATACCCTGCGCTTGGAGGCTGAGTATGCCCACGGTTTTTCGAATTACCACTTGAGTTATTATGAACCCGCACGGGTGTCGTTGGAATGGGTGGTAAAGAATACCACTACGGCAATGGCGGCGGAGTCAAAATTTACCCTGGCTGAAATGCAATACCAGCAAAAGAATTATGAGAAGGCGGATGCACTGGTTCGCGAGTTAATCAAAATGAAGCCCGCCTATAATTATTGGATTGCGAAAGGATTGATCCTACAAACGCGCATACTCATGGCACAGAACGACTTGTTCCAGGCTGAACAAACGTTGACATCAGTGATTGAAAATTATCCTGATAAAGACGATGATATTTTGCCCGAGGCCAACGACTTGTGGGATGAGTTGATGCAGATGAAGAACAGCCCTAAGTCGATCAAAGAAGAGGGTGAAACTGAAATTGAGTTGAACGATGAAAATTAAGTTGAAACACATTTTTTCGATACTTCTTCTGGTCTTTTCACACCAGCTTTTTGCTCAGGGCGACGAGGTTCAGTTGATAGGGGTGGGAAACCGTAAGGTGGAACCAGCTTTTCGCATCACTAGGGATCCAAAGATATTGGATACTACGATTACCACAAAGACCAGGGATTATCCCTATTTCGTGCTTCAATACCCAACAACCATTGCTACAGAACCAATCAAAGCGATAAATATTAAGACAGAGTCTAAATTGAATCCACTTTATTCGACGTATGTAAAACTTGGAATAGGTAGCGAGTTAATGCCTTTGGGTGAACTTTATTTTGATTCTAAGAGGTCCAGAAAATTTGTTTACGGGATTCACGCAAAGCACCTCAGTTCATTCGGAAATTTTGAGGGATATGCACCTGCTCAATTCGACCGCAGCAAGTTCAACGCATACGGCACTATTCACGAGAAGAAATATACATTGAATTCTGGTTTGTATTACCACAATCAGGGCTTGCATTATTACGGTTGGAAAATCCCAACGGATTCCATTGATAAGAATGAAAACACCCAGCGCTACCAGACGATTGGTGGTGATTTTTCATTTGCCTCACATATCAAGGATACCGCGAAATTGAATTATACCCTTGGGGTGAAGTACCAGCATTTTTCTTCGAAGAAACC
Organism: Crocinitomicaceae bacterium; assembly: GCA_044372835.1. GTDB lineage: Bacteria > Bacteroidota > Bacteroidia > Flavobacteriales_D > Crocinitomicaceae > M0103. Next base: position 168,467 of record JBILRE010000004.1, read on the forward strand.
CGAAGAGGACACCTTATCCTCATGGAGGGGGCGTGAAAACACCTTTGCCTTTTTGGCTAGTGGAAAATATAGGACCAAGCGGGATTTGTTCGGTCTGAATTTGGGTGTGCGTTACAATGGTTATTTGTACGGACAAAAAGGCGATACAAATGCCTTTGCATTAGATACAGGCTTGGTCAGGAACAATACGCTCATCAATTTAAATCCGCATATTTCTACCTTTTTATTGAACAACCGTTTCAAAGCTACAGTCGGATTTGACCTAGCCATTGACGTGAATGAAAAAACACGGGCGTATGTTTTCCCGCTGATTGAACTTAATTATTCTTTCTTCAATAATATTTTCATTCCATACCTTGGGGTTCGTGGTGGTATTCAGCAGACTACATACAGCAGCCTTGTGGGTAGGAACGAGTTTTTATTGACCAACTTGGTATTGAGGAATGAAAACACTCCGATGGATGTGTATGCTGGTTTTAAAGGAACATTGAGTAAGCGTTTTAGTTTTCACGTAGGAGCAAGTTTTGCACGAATCAAAGATAAAGCCCTGTTCGTAACAGATACTGTGTATTCCCCTTCGAATAAATTCAACGTAATATACGATACGTTGGAGCAGGCGATGGCAGAAGGATCGTTGGTTTACCAACTCAATGAAAAATTAAAAATTGAAGGACAAGGACGCTATTTTTCTTATTCCTTATTGAATAATGCTTATGCTTGGAATTTACCTACTTGGCAGTTTTTGATTCGCGGACATTACAATTTATTTGATAAGTTCCTCATACAGCTGGATTACCAGATGGATGGCGGAAGGAAAACCTTGTTGTACCAAATGGAGGATGGAGCTATTGAGGAGAACGGACAATTTGCTAAAGACTTGGGACTTATCGCTGACGTTAATTTAGGGGTGGAGTACCGATACAGCAAGCGGATATCGGCTTTTATTCAACTCAACAACATTGCTTCTCAACGCTATCAGCGGTGGTATAATTACCCCGTTCAGCCCATACAAGTCATGGGTGGTGTTACAGCTCGCTTTTAGGAGTGTTCTTGTTTTCTTCCACAACTGTTTCAGTTGTAGAAAGGTCTTTTTCGTCTTTTTTAAAGTAGGTTCGTTGGCGAATGAAAACCATCCCTACACCCACCGAAATAGCTGAGTCTGCTACATTCCATATGGCTGGAAACACTTCTGAGTCGCCAATTAAGGGCATCCATGAAGGCCAAACGGCATGAAATTTAAACATGTCCACCACATTTCCGAGTAGAAAGCCGGTATGCCTAGTTTCTATTTGGCCAAAGACACCACAATCCGTTTGAATACCAGAACCTTTGAGGTGATTGAAGGAAATACACGGGTCGTATGGAAAAATAAAATCATAGAACATGGAATCGATGAGGTTTCCTGCGGCGCCGGCAAGTATGAGTCCGATTGCAAGTAAAAACTCCGTTCTTGCACCTTGTTTTGCTTGTTTCCACCAATAGTAGCAAATGGCACCAATGGCTACGATCCTAAAGATACTCAATGCCAGTTTGTGCCATATTTTGTTACCGAAGGTAGTGCCGAACGCCATCCCTTGGTTTTCTATGTATTCAAGTACGAACCAGTTTCCGAAAACAGACACTTCCTCTCCTGGCTGAAAATGGGTTTTTATATAGATTTTAAGTGCCTGATCAAGCACGAGAATCAACGCTACAATTCCTCCAACGAGGTAAAGCTTGGATGTTATGGAATTATTTGTTTTGGGCATTTTTTGCGTCGATACTCATTGTGGCATGTGGAACAAGACGCAAGCGTTCTTTAGGAATCAGTTTTCCGGTGACACGGCAAAGGCCGTATGTTTTATTTTCGATGCGGACAAGAGCTGCTTGAAGGTTTTGAATGAATTTTTCTTGTCGCGCAGCGAGTTGAGCAACTTCTTCTCTGGAAAGGGTTTCTGACCCGTCTTCCATCATATTGAATGTGCGACCGGTATCATCGGTGCCATGGTCATCGTTGTGAGACAGCGAACCCACTAAGAGCTGGTAATCCACCTGAGCTTCTTTTAACTTATTTTGAATCAACTCTTTGAACTCAGTTAACTCGGCATCAGAGTATCGTGTTTTTTCGTTTGCCATAGGGAATTTTTTAGATTGAATCGCACGAAACGATAGCGCGCAAAGATAAATGAAAAAAACAAAGAACCAAGAAAAAACGGGTTGAATGGAAATGAATTCAACCCAATGTCCCTCCCGCTCAAACAGAATTACTTAAATTCGCTTTGTGTTACGTGTTTTTCAGGCTAACAGGGTTGGTGTACTGTTATTGATACCGGTTTTGGCAGGTATTTATTATGCATTGAATGATATGACGGGTTGTTACGAGCTGGACTTGAGTTCCAACCTCGGCTTATTGGGAAAGTTCACTTTTAAAAAGGCTTGGATTCCTAAAATGGTTGCTCCCATCATCGTTTGCGTAAATGCCTTCGCAATCAGTTGGATTTACAACGAAAACACCTTTTACGAGCGTAATTCGTATACCTCAGCCTTGCTTTATGTTGTGTGCATGAGTTTTTATCATTCATTCTACAGCTTGGATGGACTTTTATTGGCGCACTCATGCATCATTATTCTTTTGTACCAGTATTTTTTACTCCGTCAAAACGAGGACGGAAGAAAACACGCATTCAATGGTGCTTTTTTTGGGGGCCTCGCAGCAGTATTGCATCCACCATTAATTGCGTTATTGCCGATTCTATTAATGATGTTGTGGTCATTACGGCCATTTGTTTTTCGTGAAATGGTACTTGTAATTCTTGGGTTTGGGTTGCCGTTGCTATACGGAGTTGCGTATTTATGGTATGCAAAACACAGCATTGAATTGCAGATTATTCAAGAGACAGGTACATACTACAAGAAGCAAACTGATTTTTTAATCACCTCAGCCTTATTCAGTTTGTTGTTCATGCTCAGCATGTTAAGTATTCGCTCCAGGATGCAAAAATCTTCAAGTAGGTTGAAAAATTTGGTTAGGATTCTTTGGTTTTTGGTATTGATTGCTGTAATTCTAGGGTTGGCAGATTACTTTTTATTCAACCAAATCGAGCGATTTAGTCTACTTACCATTCCTTTATCCTTCTTTCTAACGTTTGCCTTCAATCGTCACTCAAACAAGGGCTTTGAATGGGTTTCTGACACCTTGTTTTACCTTACGTTTGCGTACTCGTTAACTAATTATTTTTTGTAGCGAGCGGCAACACGGATATTATTCCATTCCTTCATTATCTTCTTGCATGTCCATGTTTTGGTTCATGCCGTCGTTATCTCCTTGCATTTCCATGTCTTGCTCCATGCCTTCGTTGTCTCCCTGCATGTCCATGTTTTGGTTCATGCCCTCGTTATCTCCTTGCACCTCCATGTCTTGCTCCATCCCTTCGTTGCCCTCCATTTCTCCTCCTTCACCACATGAGGTAAGGCCATTCAATACTAAAGCAAAGGTGAATAGGGCAATATAAGCGTGTTTTTTCATGATAATTCTATTTAATTAACAAAAACCTTGGTTCCAACACTTACATTAAAGTAAACGATGGGAGCATTTCGAACAGGCATGTTCACGCAACCATGTGAACCCGCGCGCTCCCATATCGTGCCTCCAAAAGTCCGTCTCCAGTCAGCGTCGTGCAAGCCATATCCTTTGTAAAAGGGCATCCAATAACGCACAAAGGCTTCGTAATCATCTCCCCTTAATACCCGATCTGTTGTTTTGTAGCGCACGCTGTAGTCACCTTTAGGCGTGAGGTGTCCTGTTTTTTTGTTGCCGGTTACGACATCTGACTCTAAGATTAAGCAACCTTTTTTAAAGAGCCAGAGTTTTTGAAGGGACAAGTTGACTTCGACAAAACTAGCGTGTCCTTCCCTAAACCCCTGCAGCAAAGGAACGGAAGAAAAACCCATGGTATAGGTTGATTTTTTCCCCAATGGAATCAACTTTGATATGGCGGCCATTTCTTTAAACACGTTCACCCTTTGAATAAACATGTTTTCAGTGGAGCTATCGGTTTCGACAGGTTCTTGTGTTAAAAATTCAGACACAGGCGGATCTATTTTCAATGCGATATCTGCCACAAATTCTTGAAAGGGCACTGTATCAATCCGTATCTTCATAGAGGTATCGAGGCGCAGCCATGGACCGAAGTTTTTGTATGTAAGCTTAAAGGACTTGTCTTCGTGTTTGAGGTTTATCGTGCTTTTTAGGCATTTTTCCAGTGCTTTTTTACCCTCTTCTGTTTCGGGACTGTCCTTTTCGTAGGTGGGGTGCACGTACAAATCGGCTTGGTCAAGGTTTACGACGATTCGTTTTGCCTTTTCAATGCGCCTTAACTGCAAACGTAATGCAGCAGTGTCAATAAGGGAGCCGGGCAGCGCGTCAACAAGTTCAAACCGATTTTCGACAAACTCAAAATTAACACTAACAGGTTTTTGGTGAGGAACCTTCATGCATTGAATGAGAACCTTGGTAAAACCGTCTTCTAGGGAGTCTTTGTACCAAACGAACTTTTTTGAGGAAATAGAGTCAGCGGTCATGGAAAGTTGTACCCGCCACATTCTTTTTTTCTTTTTATTGTAAATGGTATCAACGAATAAGGTGACGTCAAGGTTGTTTCTACCTGTAATCTTCATTTCGTGCGTGTCTTCATCTTTTTGGATGACCACCTCTTTTTTATCTGAAGAGGCATTACAGGAGTAAAAGGAAAGTAACAACCAGAAGAATAGAACGGGAAATAGTGTGCGTTGAATGGTCGAAGAATGCATTGGTTTTAGAGCAGCTTAATAGATTTCAGTGTATCAAAAGTAAGGAATTAATTGATTTAACACCTTTCTTTTCAAAGGCACGGTTAATCTGACCACCTGAGTGTTACAGATGATACTGTTGGCTTGCTCTTGGGCCTTTTACTGTAGTCCAGAAATCAAGATTGCAATTCCCGCACCGACAAGCGAAACAACCGAAATCAAAATTGGCTTTGGAAAAAAGAATAGAGAACACTGTAAACAGAACGGTCTCGAACAGAATCTCCGCCATAATTATCGACGCTTCTATTTTTCACTAATACTATACTCTAAATTAGAACTCATTTATGCTTCAATTTAATCCATTAATTATCAATGCAATGAACGATTCTCACAAACGCCCCAAAAAGTCAACTACTTATCTTTCAACTTTTAATGTTCTCGTAAATTATTTTAAATAATTTAGAAATCTAAACAAAAAACACCTTTTGAAAAGACCATGAGAACCCTATTTCTCTCTTTTTTATTTGCATTATATTCAACCCTTGTAAGGCACAGGAGTCAAATACAACAGGTCAAATATACAACACTGTTGTTATCGGAGATCAAGTATGGATGTCGGAAAACTTAAATGTTTCAACATTTCGAAATGGTGAAATCATCAAAGAAGCAAAAACTAAAATAGCGTGGAAGAGAGCGGGTAAAAATGGAAAGCCTGCTTGGTGTAATTATGATGATTACATGGCCAAAGGAGCAAATAAAGGAAAACTTTATAACTGGTATGCGATTAACGATCCGAGAGGTCTAGTACCTCAAGGTTGGCATTTGCCAAGTGATACAGAATGGACACACTTAACTGATTTTTTAGGAGGTAATCAGCTAGCCGGTAAAAAAATGAAAAGCACTAATGGATGGTACAGGGGAGGAAACGGCACAAATGAGAGCGGTTTCAATGGTGTTCCAGGTGGCATCCGAGGAGCTGATTGTGAATTCCATAATATCAGTCTCGAAGGCTGCTGGTGGAGTTCTACAGAGGCCAGTGAAAAGGATGTTTTTGTCCGTTACTTAGGTTGTATAGGTGATGGTGTAACCAAGAGTTACGACATTAAACAAAATGGGTTATCTGTCCGTTGCATTCGAGATTAAGTTGTTTTTTACAAAAATGGCTTATTATTAACTTGAATGAACATTAACTATGGTTGTATATTTGGAACGGTTATATGCGGTACAGGTACAATTCCCTAAAATGATTAAAAACAAGAATAATGAATTTTAAAATCAACTTTTTACTCTTTCTTTTCACAAATATTGCATTTGTAAATGGGCAAACAGCCTCAGATAGTTCATATTTGATTATGCCCTTTGGTCATACCAGCTCAATAAATGATTTTAGTATTAATTCCGATGGCAGTAATATGGTTACTGTCGGTTTCGATAAAAAAATAATCATTTGGGATTTAAACACGAATAAGGAAATTACCAGTTTCATTGGCCATACAGACAATATTAACACCGTTGATTACAGCTTCGATGGTTTAAAAATCGTTACTGGTAGTTGGGATAATACATTAAAAGTATGGGACGCAAAAAACGGCAAATTGATACAGACATTAGTTGGGCATAGTGAACATCCCGACAAAGTGTTTTTTATGAATACAAACAATGACCGAGTTATATCGGTTTGCAATGCAAGAGGGCAAAAAGAGGTTTTTATTTGGGATTTAAAAACGGGAAATAAAATTTACCAATTTGTTGGGGATATAGCTATTCTTAATAAACGAGAGGACATTTTATTTGTTGGAAATAGCTGGGAAGATATGGTAAGTTCATTCTCCCTAAAAACGGGAGAAAAATTGAAAGACTACATTGGGCTTTCTTATGGTGATATCAAATTTAGCGGAGCTAAATCAATAATTTATTGTCTATCTACAGACCAAACAGATAACAGGTTAATTGCAGCGGGAGGAGATGGTTCTCCTATTGTATGGGATATTAAAACGGGGAAACAATTGTTAAAACTTGAGGGGCATAAAAGTCGGGTTTTTTCCGCAGGCTTTAGTCAAAACGGCGCGCATATTTTTACAGCAGGTGATGACGACCAAATAATTAAAATTTGGAATTCAAAATCGGGAAAACTTTTATTTGAATTTAAAGATTCATTAGCCGGATCTATTCGGTCCGCTTTATTTTCTAGTGATGATAAATATTTTGCATTTGTAAGCTCCGACTATGTTAAGGTGTTTGAAATGAATAACTTGAAAAAAATTAAAGAAGTTCCAATTAAGGGTTTTTATGACTCAAAATTAAGTTTAACCAGTAATTCTCGGTGGTTTGCCGTTTCATGTGAGAAATCGGTCAACTATTACGATTTTGATTCAGGAAATTTAATAAAAGAACTTAAAGGACTCACCGTCAATACGATATTAAACACATCCGAAAACACGCATCTGCAAAGCTCACTAGATTGTTACATTTCTGTTAATAATTTTATTTTTAACATTAGAGATCCAAGTTCAATGCAATTTGTAAAAGAGAAATTAATTTACATTTCTCCAGATGAAAATATTGGATGGGTTTGGCAAAATAAAAATGAAGTTCTAGAGGTAAAACTTCCATCTTTTGAAATTATAAATAAAATTAGTTTGTCGCAAACAGCTGAAATTTTATCAATCAAAATTCAATTGTCTGAAAAGTATATATTTTTAGAATATAACGATTCGATACACATTTACAATCGCTCCAACAACAACTTAGTAATTAAAATTCCGGGTCAAAAATTGGCGCTTTCAAGCAAACCAGACATCATAGGTGTTACAACAAATCAACTAATTAATGAAATCAATTACATAAATCAAAATGATATTTTGATTTGGAATATTGATTCAAAAGACACCTTATACTACAATAAAGAAAATAATTATACCACATCACTTCATTTTAGTGCTGATTCAAAGTATTTTCTTAGTTTATCAGAAGTAGGACCCTACTATGGTTTTTCCTTCGTATATGACCTTGAACAGGGTACAATCATTGATACGATTGGAATCGAAATCCCGCACGCCAGATTTACAAATAAGAATAATGTTTTATACAGTAATGCATCAAGTTTTGACGATCGTAATAACCCAATTATCAATATTCGTGATTTTATAAATCATAACGATATTGGAACGATTAAAGGAGTGAATCCAACAATAGATTGGGCGGAAAAATATTATGCCGCGACTTCAAATAATACTATCCAAGTGTTTTCGGAAAAAGATTACCTTTTAAAGGCATCCTTTACCGGCCATACAGATGTTATTACAGATGTGATGTTTAACTCTAAAAACAATAAATTGATATCTAGTAGTTTAGACAATCAAACAATTATTTGGGATATTGAAAGAGAATGTGAAATTTACAGGTTAATCATTTTAGAAGACAATAATTGGATTATACGATTACCAAATTCACCTTACTATATGTCATCCACAGATGCTTTGAATCAATTAAATTGTGTTGACAATAAAACGGGCGTTTGTGATATGAAAGCATATAATTTAAAATACAATCGACCTGATATTGTTTTAGATACTATTGGTAAATTTTTTCAAGAGTAAAAGCACAAGTTTGCCTTTTTTAGGTACGGAGTTGTTTATTTGACCTTAGAAGTGGTAGCTTTTTTACCTATCACCAATAATTCAAAGCTTTTAAAACGAGCGTTTTTTGGGAAGCTTGCCCATCGTTCACTATTCCACCATGTTCAGCAAGGCATCAGGCTGGTTTAAAATGCCCTCACGGACAAGTACTTTGTTTTGCTTAAGGAGCCGAAGCTGTTCTGATACAATCCGACCGGGAAGGTTTCCTTCGAGTACGAAATACGCTTCTGTTTGATATAAAAGCCGCCAAACACCTCGATAGCGTTGATTACCAATTTGCATGATTAGTTCTTTATTTCCAAGTGAAATCCGTATGCTACAAGCAGCAACAGGTACCTGTTCAAGACCTTGTGTGTAGGTGAAGGCCGGAAGTTCCCCGAAATAGGTGCCCATGTACTTCTTTTTGAGGGTGGTGGTGGACTGGGAAAATAGGACTTGTACCGAAAAACAAAACAACATCAACAGAAAACGGCGCATTAGAATGAATTAAAGAACCAGTGCAAGGTAACATAGCTGATTAAGAAAGACAAGTAAACTCCATTTGAATGTGTATTTTCGGGCAATGAATGCTTCGCTTTACAGTTGGTTGCAAGGTAAAAGACATCCGATTTTATTGGCATTTTTGGTTTTATTGGCCTTTTGGCCGCTCTCTACGTTTTTATACATACCCAAATGGGATAACATTGATTGTTACTTACCGTACAGGCATTTTGTAAGTTATTCCTTGCTTCAGGGAGAATGGCCTTTATGGAATCCATTTCAACAGTTTGGTTATCCCGCTTATAGTGACTTACAAAACGGCATGTACAACCCTTTCGTGTTACTTTTACAATGTCTAGGTCCGTACAATACCACTTCGCTAACCATGGAATTAATGTTCTATTTGCTCGTAGGGGCGTTGGGTGCTTATACCTGCGCGAGGCTGGTGGTGGAGACAAAGTCAGCGCGGTTCTTGATGGGTCTCACATACGGCTTATCGGGCTTCATGCTGGGCACCACTCAAATCATGATATTTATTGCAGGCGCAGCATTCTTACCCCTCATTGTTTATCATTTTGTGCAATGGCTAAAAACACAACAAACCCAATATGGGCTATTGCTTGTTTTCTTTCTGGTGTTGCATCTCACATCGGCAAGCCCTGCGTATTCCATTGTGCTTATTTATGTACTCGCCTTTCTATTTTTCATTTTTTCCCTTCGTCGTTTGCGACAAGGGACCAAATGGAATGAATGGATGGATTGGAAAAAGGCGATTTTATATGTGCTTTTGCTGGGAGCCATTGTGTTACCCTTATTGGTTTCTGTTTATGAGTTCCTGCCTTATTTTGGCCGTGCCGACAAACTGCCCTACAGCAACTTTCTACTTCAAAATCCTTTCGATTACCGATCGTATACCTCGTTTGTCTTTCCATTTGTCACCCTTTCAGATTCAACCTGGTTTGTAGGGACGGACCTTACCATGCGGAGTGCGTATTTCGGTTTGTTGCCTCTTATCTTCATGACCATTACTTTACAGCGACTAAAAGAAAAAAACATCCAATTATTATGGCTTGGATTCTTGGTCTTTTTGGTTCTTTGTGCAGGTGGCTCAACTCCTCTTTACCGCTGGATTTATTCCTTACCGGGTTTCGGTCTTTTCCGTCATCCATCGTTGTTTAGGGCACATTTGCTATTAGTAGCAAGTGCGTTGGCAGCCATTGGCTTTGATCGTTGGAGGAAGGGCGAACACCATGTTTTGGTCAAAAGAATCGTGTTGGTTCTTTTTATCGTAATCATTGGAACGCTTGCAATCGGTTTCTATGTGTCCCATCAACAAGAATGGTTGTCTGTTGTGCGTCAAATCACGCAAATCAAAAAGTCGGACACCTTTTCCGTTCGAACATGGATGGTTCTTAACGCGCTGGTGGCATTTGTCTTAGTGGGGATTTTTTTATTTTTTCTCCGAAAAACGAATGCTTCCGCAAGGTGGGTAGTAGCGTTGATTCTTTGTGATTTACTTATTTACAGCCATGTTACAGGGCCATATACGGTTTACTTTCCTTATAAAAACCGGGAATATGTGCATTATTTCAAGCAATTACCTCAAATGGCCAATCAAGCAGATGCTCATAGGCCATACCGTTTGCTGGTAGAAAATTATGTTCCTAAAAAGGAAGGCATTTGGAGAAATACGGCCACGCTGTTTAAGCGCCTTACGTTTGATGGACATAACCAAACACAATTCAAGCAATTCAATGTCCTTGAACGAAATGGTAAAATGGAATGGGCGAAAGAAAACAGGTTGTTTTATGTTGCCAATAAAAAGGTTGGAACATCTATTCAACCAAATGTGCTGTGGCAGTCAGAAAACAGAAGCGACCTTACTTTAGTATGGAGCGATCGTTGTAGTCTTTCCAATCCGCATATTGGTTTTAATAACTTTTCTGTACGCTTTAAAAACAACGACCGACGACCTGCCCTAGTGGTATTAAATCAAAATTACCATGCCCTATGGAAGGCAACATGGAATGGGAAACCGGTTGCAATTCGACGAGTAAACGATGCATTCATGGGGGTAACGATTCCAGGAAGTGGAAAGGGTAAGTTGGAATATTCCTTTGATTCTCCAGCGCTTCGTATGTCGGTTGGCATTTCCATTTTAGGATATTTAGCGTGGGTTTTATGGTACTTTTTTGATCGAAAAAGGGCGGTTTTGCACACGAAAAGAAATACCGAAAATTAGTGGGCAACATCCCGCGTATTTTCTTAAATTCGTGCCACATACGGCGTATTTCATGGAACAATACCACCAACTTTTACAACACATTCTTGATAATGGAACCAGAAAAGAGGACCGAACCGGAACAGGCACTTTATCCGTTTTTGGTTATCAGATGCGTTTTGACTTGCAGCAAGGTTTTCCCTTGGTAACCACCAAAAAAGTCCATTTACGATCAATCATTGTGGAGTTATTATGGTTTCTTCGCGGCGATACGAATGTACAATACCTACATGACCACAACGTCACGATTTGGGATGAGTGGGCGGATGAGAACGGAGACCTTGGTCCTGTTTATGGGCGTCAATGGCGCTGTTGGCCCACTGCTGACGGAAAAACGATTGACCAGATCAGCGCACTGGTACATCAATTAAAAACCAATCCTGATTCAAGGCGCTTACTTGTGTCGGCTTGGAATGTGGCAGATGTGGACCAAATGGCGCTCCCTCCTTGTCATTCGTTGTTTCAGTTTTACGTTGCTGACGGAAGGTTGAGTTGCCAGCTATACCAGCGTTCGGCAGACACCTTCCTTGGTGTTCCTTTTAACATAGCATCTTATGCTTTACTCACCATGATGCTCGCCCAAGTTTGCGGGCTAAAACCAGGTGAATTCATTCACACCTTTGGTGACGCACATTTGTATTTGAACCATATTGATCAGGCTAAACTACAGCTTTCGAGGGAATTCCGGCCTTTGCCGGTGATGAAGATCAATACTAACGTACAAGACTTGTTTTCCTTTAAACCTGAGGATTTCGAACTATTGAATTATGATCCCCATCCGCATATTAAAGCGGAGGTAGCGGTTTAGAGCCGATTTAATTCAATAGTATTTTTCGGGCAAAAGGTAGTTGGTAACATAATCCATTACGCCTTCTTCTAGGCTATGCATGGCTTTGGTGTACCCAGCATTTACCAGTTTTCCCATGTTGGCTTCCGTAAAATATTGGTATTTATCTCGGATGTCTTCTGGAGTATCAATAAACGTTATGCATTCTGCTTGTTTCATTGCAGCAAACGTATTTTTGGCAAGGTCCAAAAAGGTACGCGCTTTTCCGGAACCTAGGTTATAGATGCCACTCGATGGTTGTTTTTCCATGAGGAACAAGCAGATTTCAACCACGTCTTTGACATACACGAAGTCGCGTAGTTGGCCACCATCAGGGTAATCTGACCGATGCGAGCGGAACAGTTTCATGCTGCCCTGATCTTGAATTTGGTTGAATGCGTGAAAAATTACGCTAGCCATTCGTCCTTTATGGTATTCGTTGGGGCCATATACATTAAAGAACTTTAATCCGGCCCAAAAGGGTGGCTGGTGTTCTTGCTTTAGCGCCCACTTATCGAAATCGTTTTTTGAGTCTCCGTAAGGGTTGAGCGGTTTTAATTTTTCCACTATTTCGTGGTTGTCTTCATACCCATATTCGCCTAAACCATACGTCGCAGCGGAACTGGCATACACAAGGGGTATGGATAATTCCGAGCACAAACGCCACACATCCTGCGAATAATGCAGGTTGAGTTCGTCAAAAATGCTTGTGTCGAATTCGGTGGTATCGGTACGTGCACCAATGTGAAATACGAATTCAACTTCTGACCCGAATGCTTTCAACCACGAGATGAAGTCTTTTCTTCCCACCTTCGCAATGAGATGTTTTCCATTAAGGTTGTTGTCTTTTTCGTGTTTGGAAAAATCGTCTACGGCAACAATGTCGTTAAATCCTGCCTGATTAAGGCGACTCACTAAGCAACTGCCAATAAATCCAGCGGCTCCGGTTACAACAATCATTGGTGCTTAGTGGAATTAAAATAAACCATGAATTTCGGCATCGATGGCATTGATGATTTTCCCAAGGTCTTCTTGGTTTTCCGGGAAACGGTTGTTGTCTATGTCAATAATGAGCAACTTTCCTTTATCGTAAGTAGCAATCCAAGCCTCGTAACGTTCGTTAAGTCGCTTTAGGTAATCCAAGCGAATGCTTTCTTCGTAATCCCTTCCTCTTTGTTGAATTTGGTTGACAAGAGTGGGTACGCTTGCACGCAGGTATATCAATAAGTCCGGAGACGAAACGAACGAATCCATTAAATTGAAGAGGGAGAAGTAATTTTCAAAATCCCGGGTTGTCATTAGGCCCATGGAGTGAAGGTTAGGTGCAAAGATGAACGCATCCTCGTAAATGGTGCGGTCTTGTATGACGTTTTTCTCCGTTTCTTTAATTTCCTGAATTTGGGTAAATCGGCTATTTAGGTAATAAATTTGAAGGTTGAATGACCAGCGCTGCATGTCGTTGTAAAAATCATTCAGGTAGGGATTTTGTTCTACGTCTTCAAAGTGCGTGTCCCAACCGTAATGCTTCGCCAATAATTTGGTAAGTGTGGTTTTTCCTGAACCGATATTTCCTGCCACGGCAACATGCATAATTTCTCCGATTTAGAGGTCTAAATTACAAAAAACGCAGAACTACGGCGCTGAAACAGCACGGTATTTCAAAATTTTATTTTCCGTTTTGAGATAAAGGTTCATCCCCGACAACTCCAATCCTGTAGGGAGAGGAACAGGTAGCGTGAGGTTGTGTTTTTCACCATTGTCAAGCATCATAGCCATTAGTCGGTCTTCGTAAAGCACAAGTAGGCGGTTATTCTCAATGGTAAAATCGATGAACGGTCCGAATTCGTATGCATCGATCAAAGTTCCATATACATCTAAGCGGTAGATGAGTCCGTTTTTAGCGGAAATGAACAGGTTATTTCCACTTTCTTCCATTTTCGTCACTTCATCAATCGATAGAATTCCTTTTAGGTTGGAAATTTCAATTGCATTTTTATTTTGAGAAATATGGTATTGCACCAAACGGGAATTCACTTGGTCTAAAATCCACAAGCGATCCAGTTGGGAGGAGGAACAAACTTGGGCGACGTATTCAAATCCTAAGTCGCTAAGGTTTAAACAGGATTCAACGGGTGTAAGGGTATTATCAAAAGCACATAAACGTTGTTGTTCTTCTGAAAAAACCCAAATGTTCATGGCATTTACTCCCATGATTTTTTTTATGTTTCCTAGTTTTTTAATGCTCTGTTTAAATATCAAATGACTTAACGAATCGTATTTCAGCATGATACCATCCTGGCATAGGTAATGGTTTTCAAAGCGGTCTACTGTCCAAGCAGTATTTTTTGTTGCTGGCACCGATTGCATTTCTTCCCACCTTACCGTGTCTGTTTCTTGTGCGCACACTTGACATGCGCATAAAAGGATCAAAACTATTCGGAACAGCGTCATGAAGCGGTACATTGAGATAATTGTATTTGCAAAAGTTGTTCCGCCATGTTTCTGTCATTACTGAGTCTGGGGATTTTATGCTGACCCCCTAGTTTTCCGTGCGCACGCAACCACTGATCGAAAGTCCCCGTTGCCAGAACATGCACCTTTGGTTCTTTTAATACCATATCACCGTATCTTTTGGCGTCATAATCGCTGTTCAACTCCCTTAATTGTTCGTCGAGTAGTCGGGCAAAACGCTGGGTATCTTCCGGAGCTTTAAACCATTCGAAGAACCATTCATGACCGCCATTTGTGGTGTCCGACATAAAAATAGGGCAGGCGGTATAATCGCGAATGACGGCATTTGTTTTTTCACATGCATAAGCTACTGCTTTCTCCGCATTTTCGACAATGATTTCCTCACCAAAGGTGTTAAGGAAACTTTTTGTTCTTCCTGTAATTTTAAAACGGTATGGAGTGACTGAGGTAAAACGGATGGTGTCGCCAATAATGTAACGCCAAAGCCCACCGTTGGTGGAAATGACCAAAGCATAATTTTTTCCTATTTCTACCTCTCCTAATGGTATCACTTTTTCAGATGCTGTTCCGTTGAATTGGTCCATTGGTATAAACTCGTAAAAAACGCCATAATCCAACATGAGCAGTAGTTCATCCAAGTTGTTATCGTCTTGAATTCCGAAGAACCCTTCGGAGGCGTTATAGGTTTCCACATAGTGCATTTCCTTATCTGGGATAAGGGAATGAAAGTGTGATTTATAGGGCGCAAAACTCACACCTCCGTGCATGAACAGCTCTAGGTTTGGCCAGACTTCCTTTAGGTTTTTTTTCCCGGTGATGTCAAGGATGCGTTTTGCGAGTACGAGCGTCCAGCTGGGCACTCCTGCTAAGATGTAAACGTCGTCTTTGATGGTTTCTCGCGCCATTTTCTCGATTTTTTCTTCCCATTCACTCATGAGCGCAATTTCTCGAGCGGGCGTACGTCGAATTTCAGCCCACCAAGGGAGGTTTTTGACGATAATGGCGGATAAATCTCCGAAATATGAATCGGTGGAAAGCTTATTGATTTGTGCACTGCCACCAATGATGAGGTGTTTACCGTTGTAAAGTTTTCGGTTTGGAAAATTATGGTAATAAAGCGCAAGTAGGTCTTTACCTCCTTTGTAGTGGCAATCGAAAAGCGATTCTTTGGTTACTGGAATGAGTTTGATTCTACCGGAGGTGGTACCGCTTGATTTTGCAAACCACTTTGTTTTACCTGGCCATAACAGGTTGTTTTCACCGGCCATGGTACGGTCAACATACGGTTTGAAATGGTCGTAATCTTGTAGAGGAACTTGCCTGCTGAATGTGTTATAACTGGAGGAACTTTTAACCTTGTGTTGTTTACCGAATTGGGTACTACTTCCTTGCTTGATAAAGCGTTCGAACAGTTCCTGTTGTACATCTAGTGGGTATTTTTTAAACAATTCGATTTGGTGTATCCGTTTTTTGATGAACCATGAAAAAATCGAATTGAAAGGCATAGAGTGCTACAGTAAGGCTTTAAAGTTACAAGAAAAGTGCGGCAAATGAAAACAAGGATTCCTTCAATAAAGCGTATGTTGATGAAAGGACGCTACTTCTGCAATGGCACTATGGTAATACCGATACCATTTTGCTGCACCCTGTTTTTTTGCCGCCATATGAACAGGATGTTTAGCCCATGCTTTTATGGCTTCTTCATCTTTCCAATAACTGATAAAACATCCCCTTCCTTCGTGTTTCATGCTTTCATATCCGAGGTATCCGGGAATGTTTTTTACCAACTCAAGGGTTTGGATATCATACTCCTCATATCCTTCTAAGTCTTCGGATAAGAAGTAGTTAAATATAGAAGCCATGAAAGGGACTTCAGGTGGAGCATCGTTCAGCCAATGAATCATTTTTTCTTTTTTCGGGGTTAATAATCATCCGTGTTAGGTTGCGCAGAATTGTCATGGGTGAAAACGCTTAGCTTCAATATCTTGCGCAACGTACCATTCGGTAATAAACGAAAAACATTCGAAAGTAAGTATTTAAAAACCGAATCCATCAATGAGGTAAGCGGAAATTTGCCTTGTCGTTTCAGTAAAACAACTGTCCGATTTACAAATTAATGTCAAACGTAAAAAATGAACACATGAACAATTTAAGAAACAAGGTAAGTTTGATTGGAAGATTGGGGATTCAACCCGAGGTAATAAACCTACATAGCGGCCGTAAGCGTGTACGCTTTACACTTGCTACCAATGAGCGTTTTAGAAACAAAGCAGGTGAGTGGCAAGAAAACACCCAATGGCATACCATTAACGCTTGGGGCAAGCTAGCCGAAAAAGCAGAGCGTTTCCTTGAAAAAGGATTAGAGGTTTTCCTAGATGGAAAATTGATTCATCAGTCCTTTGAAAACAAAAACGGAGAAAAACAGTACTCCACCGTGGTAGAAGCAACGGATTTTTTTATTGTTTCACCAAAAGTGGGAGTTTTATAACCTAACCCTATGTTAGCTACTTCGGCACGAATGGTTGGAAGCGCGTTCTTCCGACTATTTGTGGCCGATTAAACGTATGAAAATCGAATAGCACATAGCGATTGTTGAATATACTGGAAATGGATGGCTGAAAATACTTAGGGTTAAACTACCTTGCGTTGCAACCGTATTACTGCCATCAATAATATTCCAAATAATACCGCTGCAAATATCAAATGGCTCGTTTGCACAAGCCCGGGCATGTCGGCATAGGCAAGCAGAACTCCTGATACAAGTTCCAACACCAATACCACAAAGGCATAGCGCAAGATCATCAGCTTTTGCGTTCGCTCGTTTTGCCAAGCAATGTACACCAGAAAGCCGAGCACTAACCACGAAAAACTGCGGTGAATAAAGAAGTCCCATCCCAGTTTATCGGTCCAACTTTCCCTCCCAAATCCCTGTCTAGTCAATTCATCGATGTACTCCCGAACTTGTGTTCCAAGAAACATTTGGTAAAAGGTTATTAACAATACTGCCCACAAAAGCCCCTTCATCACAGGTGGCAACGAAATAGGTCGCTGTTGCGACGGACTTATTTGTGCAACCATGTACAGTTGAATACCAATGATTACTAGCGCCAAAAGCATGTGCACCGTGATGGTCCATGGAACTAAGTTTGAGGCAACTACGATAGAACCAAACCATGCTTCAACAGCCATAAGAATGAGGTTCAATCCGGTTAAGAATACCCACTTCTTTTTTCTGTAATAAATCAACAACCAAACAAAACCAATGAGCATCGCATTCCCAGCTAAAAATCCAAGTAAGCGATTGATATATTCTGTCCAGGTTTTGGCGGCGTTAAATGGTTCCTCTACAAGCAAACCAGGGTCTTGTTCGATTTGAACAGCTGTTTCTTCAAACCCCATTTTTCGGAGAAACGAACAGAACTTTTTAATTTTTTTTTCTCGCTTTTCCAAAAATACCGAACGGTAATCCCCTGGAAGTTGTTCTTGGGCCGTTGGGGGCACCCACTGTCCAAAGCATTTCGGCCAATCCGGACATCCCATACCACTGCCAGTAATTCGAACAAAACTTCCGGCAACCACTACCAAATAAATAAGTACTAAGGTCAGCCAATTAAAAAATATGAAAGGACGCGAAGGGTTCATGACGTAAAAGTAGAATACACATGAATAACAACAAACAGACGTGCTTGTTTTTTCTTAAAAAAGACGTGCAATCAACCACTCTTTGCATCGATGTGCAAAACGATTGAAATTATCGATGGAGGCATTGAATGAATCAATACAAAACACAGAATCCTTCGTATACTTTTACACCAAAATTGACGACTATGAAAAAACGTTTAATTATCGGCTTTTTAATGGCAGGGACCTTTGCTTTCGCTCAGCATAACAAGCAGTCTTCCGGAGGAAAATGTCCGTTTCATAAAAGCACGACCAGCGCTACAACCGAGGCTGCAGCATTGCCTAATGCTTCTGGTTCTGGGCCCAACGAACCCAATACAAACCGAGAGTGGTGGCCAAACCAACTTGACCTAGGTGTATTGCGAAGCAATACAGAAAAGTCCAACCCCATGAATCCGGAATTCAGTTATAAGAATGCATTCAATAGCCTGGATTATAACGCGTTGAAAAACGACATCCGTGCTATTCTTACTCAGTCCCAGGATTGGTGGCCCGCAGATTTTGGACATTATGGACCATTGTTCATTCGTATGGCATGGCACAGTGCTGGGACTTACCGAACAGGCGATGGGCGTGGTGGTTCAAGGGCTGGACAACAGCGCTTTGCACCTCTTAATAGTTGGCCAGACAATGGCAACCTGGATAAAGCTCGTAGGTTGTTGTGGCCCATTAAACAGAAGTATGGGGAGAAAATATCATGGGCCGACTTAATGGTGTTAACAGGAAATGTTGCCCTTGAAGACATGGGCTTTAAAACCTTTGGTTTCGCAGGTGGAAGAGAAGATGTATGGGAGCCCGAATCCAATGTGTATTGGGGTGCAGAGAAAAAATGGTTGGACGACAAACGGTATTCAGAAGGTCGTAAACTCGAAAATCCGCTTGCCGCCGTTCAAATGGGATTGATTTATGTCAATCCAGAGGGACCTAACGGAAATCCTGACCCAATTCTGGCTGCCAAAGACATTCGAGAAACATTTGGACGCATGGGTATGAACGACGAGGAAACGGTTGCTTTGATTGCAGGTGGACATACATTGGGAAAAACCCATGGTGCCGGTCCAGCAAGCCATGTAGGCAAAGAGCCTGAGGGCGCAGCCATAGAAGAACAAGGCTTTGGATGGAAAAGTTCTTACGGAACAGGAAAAGGAAAAGACGCGATTACTTCTGGGTTGGAAGTTACATGGACAGCAACGCCCACGAAATGGGGCCATGGTTTTTTTAAGATATTATACGGAAATGAATGGGAGCTTACCAAAAGTCCTGCCGGGGCCCACCAATGGGTAGCGAAAGATGGAAAAGAAACCATTCCTGATGCGTTTGATCCGAATAAAAAGCACAAACCAATGATGCTTACTACTGATTTATCGTTGCGTTTTGATAGCATTTACGGGCCTATTTCCAAGCGATTCTTGGACAATCCAGAACAATTCGACGAAGCCTTTGCCCGCGCTTGGTTTAAATTAACACACCGCGACATGGGACCAAGAACGACCTACCTTGGTCCTGAAGCACCAAAAGAAGACCTCATTTGGCAAGACCCAATTCCAATGGTAAACCATCCGTTGGTAAATGAAAAAGACATTGCCGTGTTGCGCACACAGCTACTTAATTCAGGCTTGAGCATCAGTGAAATGGTGAGTACTGCATGGGCGTCAGCCTCTACATACAGGGGTTCGGACCGAAAGGGTGGAGCGAATGGCGCACGGATTCAGCTTTTGCCTCAACGAAATTGGGAGGTTAACAACCCCCAACAACTGAATAGGGTTCTAGGGATTCTTTCGAAAATACAAAGCGATTTTAATGCTCAATTCAAAGACGGGAAGCGCATATCCATGGCTGATTTAATCGTTTTGGCAGGTTGTGTGGGTGTAGAAAAAGCAGCCAGTAATGCTGGGCATGTTGTCAACGTGTCCTTTCGACCGGGAAGAATGGATGCAACACAGGAACAAACAGATATTAAAGGCATGGCTGTACTTGAACCGATGGCCGATGGATTTAGAAATTATCAGAAAACCAACTATACGCTTTCTACCGAAGAATTATTGATCGATAAAGCACAATTGCTAACCCTTACTGCCCCTGAAATGACGGTTCTACTCGGCGGAATGCGAGCATTAAGTGTCAATTATGATAATTCAAACAAGGGAGTTTTTGTTACGGAAAAAGATAAACTTACGAACGCTTTCTTCGTGAATTTATTGGATATGAGCACAGAGTGGAAAGCGGTGGACGATTACGGACAATTGTTTGAAGGGAAGGACCGTAAAACTGGTCACATCAAGTGGACTGCTACACGAGCCGATTTGATTTTTGGTTCAAACTCTGAATTACGTGCGCTTGCGGAGGTATACGCAAGTGATGATGCGCAGGGAAAGTTCGTTAAGGATTTTGTTGCCGCATGGGTTAAAGTGATGGAATTGGATCGATTTGACTTGAAATAGTAAAACATAAAAGGAGAAAGTAAAGCCCGTGAATAACGGGCTTTTTCTTTTCTAAAAAGTTTTATTTCTAAAATAATCCTCAATTCATTTTATCTTTGAACGCGAATTACCGCTGTTAACCCACTTAATTATGAACATCTTCAGGCATTTAATGGCCTTATTAATGTTGTTTTTCTCGATAGGAGTATGGGGTCAGAAGCCCGTAGAAAATAAACAGAAATTCCATGAAATTCGGCTTGAAATAGAGAAACTTCTGGAATACGAATCTATTACACCAGCTCAGATTAAAAAATTGATGGTGGATTTATATGCTGTTTCTGTAAGTTCGGAAATTGCCTACCAAACGATTAAAACAAAAGTAGATAAACGTCTGGTATCAAACGATATTGAGTTAATACAATCCGATTTATACGATAAAAAATACGCCCTTGCGCTTTCAAAAATACCAACACTTAAATCAACCTATCCTTATTTTAAAAGTATAGAGAAGTTTGAAGCTTACGCTGATAAAAAAACCTACCAACATTTGAAACATGATTTGCTGCGTTCCCGGCCTAAGCAAATAACCATAGAAGCAGGTGTTGGCGTTTTCCTTCCAGAACATAAAGACATAAGATTTAATTCTTTTTCACCTGTTTTTTCATTGGGTTTATATCGAAAGTTACATTTAACACCCAAATCAACTTATGCGCGTTTGAATTACGTCTTGAATAGTGTTGGGTTACGCGTTGATTACTTAGAAAGTCGTTTTTCCATGTTTCCAGATTCGGCCATAACGGTTGAGCAACCGTCATACCTTAATGCCCAAGTTAGTTTAATGGTTCGGCGATTTCTAACCTTTGATTTAGGTTACCTAACCTATTTGAATTTGCCACAAAAAAATGAAGGAGCTGCATCTGCAACCTTGTCTTTGTGGCTTCCTGTTCATGCGTTTTCTTTTGGGATTCAAGCTCGTGCCAATAGCAACCTAAAAGACGAAATTCTCCTTCAATATGGGTTTACGGTAAAGTGCAGTTTAAATGCAGATAAAAAATTCACTAGGGCAGATAAGGAGGAGCTAAAAACAGAACTTCTTCGAATGAAGGGAATCTAGTCAGATTAGGGCATAAACTCTGGTGTTCCGATGCGGTCAACAATCAAGGAATAGTCGAAATCGTTTGGTGCTCCAACACCATTTAACCCAATAATAAAACCTTCTGTTTTCCAGTATTCTGGGTCGTTTACCTCGTATTTTTTTAAATGAAGTTCCTCCTGAAGCAATGCCACAAAACGGCAATCGTAACAGAGCTCACTGTTTAAATCAACCCAATCAAGTCTATCCGTTTCTACATCTAAAAAACGAAAGGGTATAATGTCATCCGGTACTATGACATTGAAAAAATCTTCTTTGGAGTTTCCATCCTCCTGACTTGAAAAAACCAGCACATTCAGCTCAGCCATTGCCCTCGAATTTCAACGAAATTAAGTAGAATTTCATTAATGAGACACCTTGGGAATAAAATTTTAACACGTATTTTTCCTAAACAGCTGAAACAAGCTTCACGTTGAAATCGCCATCTAAAACAAGCCTTCCGGAACCTGTTGACCCATCTGGAAGAATAAGGCCCTTTATAGTGGAAGTTTTTCCTTTTGTGGCCAACTCTTTTAATTGATTGTCTGTAAGTTTTTTACCGCTAATTTCTTTTGGGATTTTGAATAAACAGGCGTTAAAATTAATGCAACCAACGGCTGTTTTTCCCATGACAAGTGGATGATTTTTACATTTTGGACACCTACATTCTGACCAATCAATTACCGTTTTAGCTTTTGTGCTCGCAGGTTTTACTTTGGGAGGTTCTTCTGTTTTTTCTATGCGTCTTTTTGTTGAAAAAACCACTTCATCGGTAAGTTCTCTGACCAGTTGAATCAGTTCTTTTTTAAATAAATCTGAGGCATATTCTCCTTTTTCAATTTGCCGCAGCTTACGTTCCCATTGACCGGTGAGTTCCGGACTTTTGAGTAACTGGTTGTCAATAATATCAACCAATTGAATGCCTGTTTGCGTGGGAACAATGTTCTTTCGTTGGCGAACGATGTATTTCCTCTTAAACAGTGTTTCGATGATGTTTGCTCTTGTAGAAGGACGTCCAATCCCGTTATCCTTCATGAGTTCCCGCATTTCTTCATCCTCCACTTGTTTACCTGCCGTTTCCATAGCACGTAACAGCGTTGCTTCGGTATAATATTTAGGCGGCGACGTTTTTCCTTCATGGATCAATGGTTCGTGCGGTCCACTTTCACCTTCGGTAAAAAGAGGAAGAATACGTTCCTCTTCCTTCGGTTTTTCCCCAGAAGTCTTTGGTTCATCTGCATATACTTCACGCCATCCTGGATGAAGAATTTGCTTACCTCCAGCTTTAAATTCCAATTGGTCCACCTTTCCCAATACGGTGGTATTCGAAACCTTACATTCAGGGTAAAAAGCAGCGATAAAACGCCTTGAAATCAAATCATACACCTTTTGCTCATCAGGTGTAATTCCTGATGGAACGACACCGGTAGGAACAATGGCATGGTGATCGGTAATTTTTTTATTGTCAAAAACCGTTTTCAATTTTGGAATGGGTTTATCCAGTAAGGGTTTCGTAAACCTTGAATAATAGGTCATACCCGATAAAATACCGTTCACTTTTGGATGCATGTCTTCCGGAAGATAAGTTGTATCTACCCTTGGGTAACTCACCAATTTTTTTTCGTATAGGTTCTGTACATGTTTCAAGGTTTCTTCCGCGGAAAATCCAAATTTCTTGTTTCCTTCAACCTGTAAAGCGGTTAAATCAAATAACCGTGGATTGCTCTCTTTCCCTTCTTTCTGTTCGAATTGGGTGATGGTAAACGGGTGTTGTTTAAGGTAATCCAAGCCTTTTTCGGCGCGAGCTATAGAAGTGAGTCGAGGTATTTGACACATAAACTCTACTTCGCGGTAAATGGTTTTTAGTTCCCAATAGGTTAGCGAATGAAATGCTTGAATTTCTTTATACCGTTGAACAATCATTGCTAACGTGGGTGTTTGAACGCGCCCGATGGATAAGGTGGAATCTCCATTTCCGAATTTTTTGGTGAAGGCCCTTGTCGCGTTGATTCCAAGCAACCAATCACCGATGGCGCGTGCCGATCCGGCGGCATACAAGTTATCGTATTGGCTGGCGGATTTTAACTTCTGAAATCCTTCTCGGATTGCCTCCTCTGTTAGAGAGGAAATCCATAAGCGTTTGACAGGCTTAGTGCATTTTGCTTTCAAAAGAACCCATCGCTGAATGAGTTCACCTTCTTGTCCCGCATCCCCACAATTAATGACCTCTGCGCATTCCTGGATCAGTCTTTCCAAACACTCAAACTGCCGTTTTATGCCGGATTCTTCCACTACTTTGATTCCAAAGGAGGAAGGGATAATGGGTAAATCCTGCAATTTCCAATATTTCCAGTTTTCGTTGTAATCTTGGGGTTCCTTTAAGGTACACAAGTGTCCAATCGTCCAGCTTACCCAATAGCCGTTGCCTTCCCAATACCCGTCTCGGCGGGTTTTCGCACCCAAAATATCGGCCAAATCGCGCGCAACAGATGGTTTTTCTGCAATACACAATACCATCTCCCGATTATTTTCTGGTATAATGTTTCACTTCAAAAGAGTAGGGATGACGCTCATCCTCTTCTTGCCGCATTACTTCATGAACATCCCAATCGGATGATTGAAAATTCGGGAAGAAGGTGTCTGCATCAAACACATGGTGAACATATGTAATGTACATCTCATCGACGCACCCGAGCGTCAGTGATTCTTGGTAAATTTGTCCCCCCCCAATGACATAAACCATGGTTTCTCCCGCCTTAGTTAATTCATTTAAACAAGCGGTCAAGTCGTAAAAAACCTCACAACCTACGTCCTTAAACGCGTTATTTCGGGTGAGTACAATGTTCCTCCGATTTGGTAGGGGACGAAATCGCTCAGGAATAGAATCCCAGTTTTTCCTGCCCATGATGACCGTGTGACCAGTTGTTTGTTGTTGGAAAAAGCGCATATCATTGGGCAAATGCCACATTAAGTCATTGTTTTTTCCAATGCCACGCTCCTCGTCCATGGCCACGATCAACCGTACAGTCATTTTTTTTCCAGCTTTACTTCATCGGGAAGGATAAACACCACCTGCATCGCTTTGTTTTTAAGCGGGGATTCATCCGTTTGGAGGTTTTTGATATGCTCCAACGCCTGTTCTTTTTTCGAAAACCAACCGCTGTTGTACACATATGTTCCGTTGGACGCGAGGACTTTATGCAAGTCCTCACGTTCACGTTTTTTAAAATAATCGGGTGGGATAGCGACCGAACTTGTGTCCAATCGTACCGCGTAATACCCGGTTAAAAAACCTTTAAACATGCTACCTTCCTCGTCGGTTTCTTTGACGGTCAATTCATTCCATGCTCCTTTGGTGTGCTTGGCAAACAAAGCGCGTGAATCGGAGAAAAATTGATTCATCGATGTTTGTTCCGCATCGCTCAGAAAACCACTCCGGTGGCTATTATAGGCAAATTCTGGAAGGATATAAAAGGACTTGATGGCTTTTTCTTGCTTGACATGCACGTAATGAAACATGTACGAAGCATCCGAAACAGATACTTTTCCAGCGTTTGCCGTGTCTTTTTTTAACGTAGTACTAACGGTCAAACCACCGTTTTTATAGCGATCCCGTTGATTCGAAACGTAATTTCCAAGCGACCACACGGTGACACGTTCCTTTCCGTTGACCAATTTACGCTCTACCGGTTGAATAACATGCGGGTGACTTCCGATGATCATATCAACTCCCAATGAGTAACAGTATTTTTCCCATTTTTCTTGATATGCTCCCTGAACGGATTGGTATTCGGTTCCCCAATGCATGGCACAAACGATGTATTCTGCTTTAAGTTTTTTTGCTTTTTCGACGTCTTTTTTAATCGTGTTACTATCAATGTAATTAATGATAACTGGAGCAGGAACCTTTATACCATTTGTTCCATACGTGTAGTTCAATAGTGCGATTTTAATCCCATTTTTATCGATCATCAACGGGTAATTTTTATCGCGCTCCTCTTTGTTTCTAAACGTTCCCGTATGCACAATTCCGTGTTTGTCCAAGACATCAAGTGTGCGCACCACACCCTTTGATCCGCCATCGCAACTGTGGTTGTTACATGTCAGTAATACATCAAAACCTGCCGTTTTAAGTGCTCCGGACAACTCATCGGGAGCAGAAAATTGTGGATAACCCGCGTAAGGCTTCCCGGCATGTGTTACCTCTAAGTTGGCAATCGCTATATCGTGTTTTTCAATAATCGGCCGCACGTACTTAAACCCGTCATCGTAATCGTAGGCCCCTGTTTTGGCGTTTAATGCGGCTGAAATTTGACCGCCATGCTGCATGACGTCGCCAACAAATAAAAGAGACACCTCATTTTTAATGGTGTCTTTATCTTCTTGCAGGTACTTGATGGTGTCGGCCGGATTTCCGGTATGGCATGAAAGAAAAACACTAATAGAAATCAATAAATAACTGAACATGGTGGAAAATTGAATAAGTGATTTCATTGGTAAACAAATGGCATTAAAGCCAATATTTATAAATGTGTTTAGTCATGGCTTTCCGGAATTTTTTCAAAACGGCATCCCTGTCTGACACATTTCCGCATTTCACCACATCGCTGCCAAGACACTGTCCGTTTCTGTAAAAAAGGTATTCGAAGCTTACTGAAACAATTTCCTCCCGGTAAATCGGGTATAAGTTTGCTACTCCTAAAGCGGTTTGAAAATCATCCTTGCACTGTCCTGGGCGAAATTTTTTATCATAACCTCGCACTGAAACGAGGACATACGTATCAATTCCTTTTTGTTTCACCACTTGCATGAGTGAATCCGATGCCAATAAGGTGGCAGGACTTCCCGTTTTGAGTACGTTAAGGGATGGCAGTGTTTTAATGTTTGCGTTGGTAAACAATTCTGTTAGACAAACTTCAATAGTGTAACGGTCCTCATCGTTTTCCATTTGTGCGAGCACCAATGCATTCGATAGGTTGATTCCGGACAGCTGAGTCCATGAAACCTGTAAAGACCCAATCGTAAATAAAGTAACAAGAATGCGCATAGATTAACTTAAAAAACGTCTTTTGCAATAGTGCGTACCATGGAAGAGTTCGACATGGTGTAATAATGAATGCACGGAACCCCAGCCTCCTTAAGTTCTTTGGATTGCTGGATTCCCCATTCGATACCCAAGGCTTCCACTTCTTCGTCTGTTTTACATTTTAACAATTCTCTTGAAAGCTCTTCTGGAAAGTCGATACTGAAAAATTTGGGTAGAAAGCTGATATGGTTCAATGTTTTAATGGGTTTTAATCCAGGAATGATGGGTACGTCAATTCCGTTCTCGCGGCAAAGGTTCACGAACGAGAAAAACTTCGTATTATCAAAAAACATTTGGGTCACAATGTATTCAGCACCTGCTTTTACCTTTTCTTTTAGGTAATGTAGGTCCGTGGACATATTCATAGCTTCGAAATGTTTTTCGGGATAACCGGCTGCTCCGATGCAAAAATGAGTAGGCTCCAATTGCACATCGTCCATCATGTAGGAACCACGGTTCATGTCCGAAATTTGTTGAATTAAATCGACGGCATGCGCATGACCTTCTGGGTGTGGACGAAAATTCGCTTCAGTTTTTATCGAATCTCCGCGTAATGCAAGCACATTATCTATACCTAAAAACTGCAAATCGATAAGTGCATTTTCAGTTTCCTCCCTGCTAAAGCCACCGCAAATTAAGTGTGGAACGGCATCCACTTGGTATTTATTCATTATGGCCGCACAAATACCCACGGTACCAGGACGTTTGCGAATGGCGATTTTTTCAAGTAAACCATTTTCGCGCTCCTTGTAAATAAATTCCTCCCGATGATAAGTCACATTGATGAATTTTGGTTTAAATTCCATCAGCGGATCTATTCCATTGAAAATGGATTGGATGCTTTTTCCTTTCAGTGGAGGAAGGATTTCAAAGGAAAACAAGGTATCCTTGGCTGCACGCAGGTGATCGGTTACTTTCATTTTGTTTAAAAGGAGAAACAAAGATACATTAAAAAGACAAGGTTTAAATTTACTACTTGACAAGGGGGTTTCATTTTCGTATCTTTGCGGGCATTTTTTAAAAGCCAATGCAACAATCCCTATGAGTAAAATGAAACTTTCCGACTTCAACTTCCACTTACCGGAAGAGTTAGTAGCGGAATACCCCAGCGACAACAGAGATGAATCACGTTTGATGGTCATTCACCGAGAAACAGGGAAAATTGAGCATAAATTATTCAAAGACATCATCAATTACTTTAATGAAGGTGATGTAATGATTATGAACAATACCCGTGTTTTTCCTGCCCGTATGTACGGGAACAAAGAAAAAACGGGTGCGAAGATCGAAGTGTTTCTTCTGCGCGAATTGAACCGGGAAAGTTTGTTGTGGGACGTTTTAGTAGATCCTGCCCGTAAGATCCGTATCGGAAACAAATTGTATTTTGGTGACGATGATTCCCTTGTTGCAGAAGTAATTGATAATACTACCTCAAGGGGCAGAACCCTGCGGTTTTTGTTTGATGGTCCTTACGAAGAATTCAAGCAAAAAATAACCGAACTCGGAGAAACTCCCCTTCCGAAATATATTAAACGCGAAGTAGAGCCGGAAGATGAGGATCGCTACCAAACCATTTTTGCCAAAGTCGAAGGCGCCGTGGCAGCACCTACAGCAGGGCTTCATTTTTCCCGTGAATTATTGAAGCGATTGGAGCTGAAAGGAATCAATTTTGCCGAAGTGACCTTGCATGTAGGGCTTGGAACCTTCCGTTCAGTGGAAGTAGAAGACTTGACCAAACACAAAATGGATTCTGAGCAAGTAACGGTTTCCAGCCAATGCGTAGAAATAGTGAATGAGGCCAAGAGAAACAAACGTAAGGTATGCGCAATTGGAACAACTTCCATGCGGTCCATTGAAACCTCTGTCTCTACAGATGGTATGCTAAAGCCTTTTGATGGCTGGACCAATAAGTTTATTTTTCCTCCTTATGAATTCAGCATTGCTGATTGCATGGTGACGAATTTCCATACTCCGTTATCCACTTTATTGATGATGATTTCCGCATTTTGTGGGCACGAATTGATGATGGAGGCATACAAACAGGCTGTGGAAAATAAATACCGTTTCTATTCGTACGGTGACGCCATGTTGATTTTATAAGGGTTACCTTATTTTGAGAACCTGTATTTGATAATGCAGTAAATAGCGCGGAATCCGTCTTTCCAACCAATTTTCTTACCATCTTCGTAAGTGCGCCCGTAATAGGAAATGCCCACTTCGTAGATTTTTATTCTCGGTACTTTAGCGAGTTTCGCTGTGATTTCCGGCTCGATTCCAAACCGTTTTTCTTTGATAATCAACTGTTTAGCAATGGATGACCGAATCAACTTGTAGCAGGTTTCCATGTCGGTAAGGTTGAGGTTGGTCATCATATTGGACAGAAAGGTCAAAAAGCGATTTCCAATGGAATGCCAGAAAAACAAGATGCGATGAGGTTGATGTCCTACAAAACGGGAGCCATAAACAACATCTGCATTGTCCATGAACACCGGTTTGAGTAAGAGGTTGTATTCTTGTGGATCGTACTCTAGATCGGCATCCTGTATAATAAGGTATTCCCCAGTACATTCTTGCATAGCCCTGAAAATAGCTGCTCCTTTTCCCATGTTTTTAGCTTGGGTGAATAGCTTTATCTGTTGGTCCGGATGAGTAGAGATGTAGTCTTTCACAACTTGTTCAGTGGCATCCGTTGAGCAATCGTTGACAATAACCACTTCTTTTTGAATACCATTTATAAGTTCTACCTCCGCCACCTTGTTCAAAATCAAATGGATGGTTTTGGCTTCATTAAAAGCAGGAATTAGGATGGACAAGGTATGAATCGGCATGGGCAATTATCGGTCGACAAAAATAAGAAAAAATGACCGTTTAGCTTTACCACGGTTGGAGGATACATAAGCCCAATGCACTTTTTAAACCAATTAAACATACCGAAAACCCAATTTACATGAGCAATGTCATAAAAACAGGTCGATTAAAGTCATGGTAGTTCACCTGAATAAGCACCAACTTCGTCAAAATAAAAGTTATGGAAACAAGTTCATCACAAGTAAGTAAACTGGATCAGTTTATGACAACGTCAGAGTTCAATCGATTTGGAATTATTTCTGTCATTTTAACCGTTGTTGGTTGCCTCGGTGGTTTAACAGTGGGGTTTGGTGCTATTCAATACACCGGAACATTGATAGCGGTTGTTGTGCCTACTATGTTGACGCTTAGTTTATTAATAGCGGTTGCGCCTATGCGTTACATCTACCTTTCAGCCGCAGTAAGTATTGCGATTGATATCATTCTCATCGCCTATTTTTCGTTGACTTAAAGGCCTAAACGATGCGCTAATACTGGCCTAACTCAAATAATTAGGGTTTAGAATGATCGGGCATAACCCACAAAAGGAAGTGCTGCAATAAATTGCGAGAGTCCTGGTAAAATGAGTGCCCCGATGTCAAATGCATTTTTCGGAGATAAAATTCGAATACCGTGAATTCCAATGTATCCTGAGTCAAATGTTCCAATCGGTAAAACGTAATTTTCCGACATTATCGCAATGCTTCTGCTAACCCGATGACTGGCGCTTATAAGTAGGGTTGGCATTCTGGAAGCTTCACCAGAATAAAAACCGTATCCTGCACCTATGTTGAAATTACTTTCGCTGTTTCCTAGGGTGTAAATGCCATAACCCAATGCAGCTACCCCATCTCCCGCAAGACCCGCCATAAGCACACCACCACCGACATGCGAGTTTTTCCCCAGGTCAAAACCGACTTTCGGCGTAAAAAACCAAATGGGGTTTCCGCTAATCGTTGAAATGAATTCAAAACCTCCCCCAAGGGAAATGTTTTTCGTAATACCAACATTCACAAAATTGGTGGTCAGCAACACATTTTGGTAATACCCCTTTTTCTTTTTGATGGGAATTCCTGTTGGTCCGAAAAAAGTACGGGTATCGTGCGGATTTGCAAACGAAAAACGACTTGTATTGGTGTCGTTTTCAATCGACTTGATGTTTTTGGCTACTAAATTGAGATCCCCGTTCTCTGTTTTTAACGTTACGGTGTTTTCGTCTTGTTTTAAAATGGTTCCTCTAAATTCATCCCCGTTCTTCATTTTTACCAGTACTTTTTGAACGCTTTTAGTGGTGTCCTCTTTTACTTGGCTAAACACCAAAAAACAAGGAAAAAGGGTTAATACGAATAGAAGTAGGAAACGAGCTATGTTGTTCATAAGATTCATTTTAAGCAATGAATATACGCTTAATTAGGTAAAAATCGGACAGAGGAAGCGCGCCATTTGTTAAAGACCACCGAAACTTCATTGAATCGAAGAGTTATCAACACGAACTGCTTTTCTGAGCAACCAGCGAATAGACCAATGGGATTTTGTGTGATAGATGGTTGATCCAGTACTTGCCTTGTTCAAATTCGCTGGCGTTGTGAAAACATGGGTAGGGGGAATAATCGTATTCTTGGAAATGAGTTACATTTAAACCGCATGATGTCAATGCATTGAAAACCTCAGCCAGTCCGTGGTTCCACATAACACAAGGACTTGAAATGGCTGCTGATTTGTCTGCGTAGGTTCCCTGCCAGTTTTCCAATATGGGTCCGGTGTTGAAGTAATCATAAGCGATATTGGAAAAATGGTCGTTAAACATCCACACCACCGGATGAAACTCAACGAAAACAAATTGTCCGCCTGGTTTAAGGAAACGCGAAATGACTTCCGCCCAACGCTTTAAATCCGGCAGCCACCCGATGGTTCCGTAACTGGTAAAAACAAGGTCAAATTGTTGATCCAGGTGTTTCGGCAAGTCGTAAATATCGCAGCAGATAAACCGGGTATCAGAATTCATTTCTTGCGCTATGTTTCCGGCATATTCGATGGCGTTTTCCGAAAAATCCACACCCGTAGCATGTGCACCAAGCCTTGAAAGGGAAATGGTGTCTTGGCCAAAATGGCACTGAAGGTGAAGGACTGACAAACCGGTTAAGTCTCCTAATAGAGATAATTCAATTTCGTTTAGGGAGTTCCATCCGTTGATAAAATCCTGCTGCCGGTAAAAAGCAGAATGAATATGAATGTCCGTTCGATCGTTCCAAGCACTGCGATTTTGATCCAATCGGATGTTATTTTCCTGAATTCCGTCTATCATGAGATAAAAATAGCGTTTTCGGGGAATAATTAGTATTCATGCAGGTATTCTAACTACGTATGAGAGAAGGATGTGCTAAACGAAAGCATTTATTTTGTCAAATACACTCCCTTGGAGTTTACCACTTACTTTCTCGTCCATATGAGTCAAAAAACAGACTATTTAGAAGGCATAAACAAGTTACATGGTACAGCAGAATGATTCATTGTAAAAACAAACAAGTTTTAATTCCTATGTGGAATAGGAAGGTATTCCTTTTTTAATCAATGAAAGGACTTAAAAGTAAGCGATATACCCGAAGTGCACTTTGCCATTTCGCACTAAAATGGGGTTATTCAACTGTTTTCCTAGTCCGTAAGAAATAGAAAAGATGCCCAAATTGGTTCCAAACGAAAATCCCCCGCCAAAGCCAAAAGGCATGTCGGTAAGGTGGTTTGCGGAAGAATTTTCATAAAAGGCTTGATCAAAAAAAGCGAAAAGGGCCGAATTTCGTTCCAGTAAATACCGGTACTCTATGGTGGTCGTCATGAAAGATGTGACGAAAAGTTCTTCTTCGTTAAATCCCCTCAATGTGCTAAGCCCACCTATCCGAAAAGCTTCGTTTTGATAAATGATTGGGGCGTAATATAACGACCCTCGAACGTGCATTTTTAGTACATGCCTTTTGTAAACCGGCAGGTAATATTCAATACTCAAACTTGTCCTGTACGTGGTTTGTGGTGTCCATTCTGCCGTGTCAGAGGACCTCGCCTTTCTGCCTCCAATGCCAGCATCGAAAACCAGCCAATAACCCTTGGATGGGTTGGGAATGTAATCGAGTTTTTTTTTGCTAAGGTTTAACCCATAAACATTACTCCGGGTATTTGAAAGAGCGGAGAAGGAGGGGTTGTTTCCTGCGCCCGACAATAAATTGGACCCGCTAAAAAGATAAAAGGCTTTTAATGTAAAGCCATTGGAAAGCAGGTAACTCAACGATAATTGCGACTTAATGTCAAGGAAAGTAGAATCCCTGCGGTAAAGAGAAAGGTTTGCCTCGACACCAAAAGGACTTCCAAATAGAAATGGAAGCCCGAATAAGCCATTCACTTGTTGGGTTTCTGTTTGAGGACTGCGCCAGTTTAATTGAATCAACTCGCCACGTTTCAGCGTATTTTGAAGTTTTAAGTTTAAATCACCTGTAAGCGTGATGCGACCACTTTGCGGGGAGGGCTGAAGTCCCAGTGCACCATTTATCGAACTTATTTTTTTGGAACGAACATACAGGTAAAGGTCCACCGTTTGTTTATTAAACAAAAGCTCCGCGGGCTTGATTTCCTCTATGCCACCATTAAGTTCAATGCGGTTTCCAACCTGATCAATAACAGATTGATTAAAAACGTCACCAGATTTAAATCCGACTAAATTGGAAAGCATTTTTTCATTTAAGCTAGAATCTCCTCGCAGGACCATCATTCCGTTTCTGTAGAAAGGGCCCTTTTCCAGCCGAAGTTGTATTGTGGGTATTTTACCATTAAAATCAAGCTGTTCGGTTCGCACCCTTGTAAAAGGATACCCTTTATTCATGCAGTATGTAAGCAGTTGGGCACATATATTTCCGAGAATTTGTCCACTGGTCAAAGGAACAATTGTTTTTTTGGAGATTTTAGCATAAAGGGCCGCACACGTGTCGTCCATAATGAGCCGAACTAAAGGAAGGCGCGGCCCCTTAAAGATGTGTGCAATAGCCGTATCTCCTGAATAGAGTATCGTGTCAACAGAGCAAAGTGGGTACCCCTTGGAAAGGTACGCCAATTGTTTCTTTTGAATTTTTTTGACGATTGATTTGTGCTGCGAAACACGTATGACCGATGTGGACGGTTGATCACCGGCTTCAATTATCACGAGTCTTTTTTGTCCATAACAATGAAAACCCACAATAAAATGCAGGATTAAAAAAAGTCTAAAACACTGTGTTTCGCGCATTTAAATCACACGCTATTTAACGATGAAACTGGAAATATATTAAAAAAAACACCCAAAAGGGTAACTTATTTTTTGTACTTTCGTTTCAACGTTTATTATAAACTTAAAAACAAACAACAACGATGAAAAAATTAACTTCTTTATTCCTTATTCTTTTTGCGGTTGCACTTGTGGCTGCTTCTTGTGGTTCAGGAAAAGCTACTTGTGACGCTTATGGAAGCGTGAATAATGGAAACACTCCTTCGGACGTAGCTTCGAAATAAACCGAACGTTCGGTTGTAAATGTTGTTTAAACAGTTTTTCAATTGAACGTTTTCTTTTTTTGACAAACTTCAAATACAAATAGCATGAAATGTCCTAGATGTAAAGAGCCTAATCTATTAATGGCAGACAAGCAAGGTGTTGAAATTGATTATTGTCCTGAATGCAGAGGGATGTGGTTGGATCGCGGTGAACTTGAAAAAATCATCGATAAGGTGATTGCCGATATGGAACAAGTTCCTGCACCAGCAGCGCCGACTCAACAACAACCGCCAGCCCAGCCAGGGTTTGGTCAACCAGCTCAGCCAGGGTTTGGTCAACCAGCTCAGCCAGGATTTGGTCAACCCGCTCAACCAGGATTTGGTCAACCCGCTCAACCGGGATTTGGTCAGCCAACTCAACCGGGATTTGGTCAACCAGCTCAACCGGGATTTGGTCAACCAGGATATGGACAGCCCAACCCATACGGTCATCAACCTAGCTATAAAGAATTAAAGAAAATGCACAAATACCACCACAAACACAGTGGTAAGGATTGGTTAAAGCATTTACTGGATTAAGCCAAAGATTAATATTAAACTAGAAACCTGTGGTTTTACCGCAGGTTTTTTTGTTATTAACGGCCGGCAATTAGACGAAATGTAAATGATTTAGTAAGTGGAAACTAAATTTAGGAACCATGACATGTCCCAAGTGTGCCCTAGGTAAGTCGCTGCTTTTTATACCTTGTTCTCCACCCAAAACAATACCGTTTTTATAATAATTGCAAGTGGAACGAGTATTTCACTTGTAGAATACTCGTAGTTTCATTTTACGTTGGGGTTAACGTATTTTCTTTTTTTCATGCTGCGTAAATTTTATGGAAACGCGAACATTTTTTCTACTTAATTTTTGTTGATTGAGTAAAAGAGTGTATATTTGATTATTATTTCATCATACAAACGGTTATTATTTCATCATGAAGCATTTAAAAATAAACGATTCAGCCCCGGTATTTTCGGGAACTGATCAACATGGAAACACAATAAGCCTTTCAGATTTCAAGGGTAAGAAAGTTGCATTGTATTTTTATCCTAAGGACAATACCCCTGGTTGCACAGCACAAGCTTGTAGCATTCGGGATCATCATAGCGATTTAAGTGCAAAGGATATAGCAGTAGTTGGTGTCAGTGCAGATTCTGTTAAGTCCCACGGAAAATTTGCAGAAAAGTTTGATTTACCTTTTCCTCTGCTGGCCGATGAGAATCACCAGATTTTGCAACAATATGGTGTATGGGGTCCGAAAAAATTCATGGGAAGAGAGTTTGACGGTATACATAGAACAACGTTCCTTATTAATGAGAATCAAACAATTGTGGGCATAATTGATAAACCTAATACAAAAGCCCACGCAGAAGAAATAATGTCTTTTTTTGATAACGCAAAGTAGAACGTAAATAGCTTACGTTATACAGCTCATACCTTTGCATCAGTAATTAAACCACGCGGAAAACTTCTTTCCAGAAAATGAATGGAAAGAATTAAACGCAGAAAAAAAACGATATGGCAGTAAAAGAAGTAAATGTAGAAAAGTTGAAGGCGCTTCAGCTTACAATGGAAAAACTCGACAAAACGTACGGAAAAGGTGCGGTTATGAAGTTAGGAGATTCCGCAGTGGAAAAGGTGGAAGTGATACCTACCGGTAGTATAACACTTGATTTAGCCCTCGGTGTAAACGGCTATCCAAAGGGTCGAGTGGTTGAAATTTATGGACCAGAATCTTCTGGAAAAACGACCTTAGCGATTCATGCCATTGCAGAAGTTCAAAAACAAGGAGGCATTGCGGCAATCATAGATGCGGAGCATGCTTTTGATCAGTTTTATGCCAAAAAATTGGGTGTTGACATTGATAACCTTTTAATTTCACAGCCAGACAACGGCGAACAAGCATTGGAAATAGCAGATAACCTTATTCGTTCAGGTGCAATTGATTTAATTGTTGTGGATTCAGTTGCGGCACTTACCCCAAAAGCGGAAATAGAGGGTGAAATGGGGGACTCACAAATGGGCTTACAAGCACGTTTGATGTCGAAAGCATTGCGAAAACTTACGGCATCTATTAACAAGGCGGGAACCTGTTGCATTTTCATAAACCAGTTACGTGATAAAATTGGAGTCATGTTTGGCAACCCGGAGACTACTACCGGTGGAAACGCGTTGAAATTTTATGCCTCCCTACGTATTGATATACGCCGTGCCGCCCAAATCAAAGACGGAGAAGAGGTGGTTGGCAACCGAGTTAAGGTGAAAATCGTTAAAAATAAAGTTGCTCCACCCTTTCGTAAGGCAGAGTTCGATATCATGTATGGAGAGGGGATATCTAAATTGGGAGAAATCATCGATCTCGGTGTTGACCTCAATATTTTAAAGAAAAGTGGTTCATGGTTCTCATACGGTGAAACCCGGCTTGGTCAAGGAAGGGATTCGGTAAAACAACTCATTCAGGACAATCCGGAGTTAATGGAAGAGTTGGAAAAAAAGATAAAAGAAGCTCTTGGGTCAGTTGGTGCAGACGTGCCCCTTGCCCAAGACTAACTGCATATCGTAACAGAAACGGCACCCTGATCAGGTGCCGTTTCTATTTTCAGTACACCATGGGCTAAACAGATAAAATGGGTGTCAGAAGAAATAGATAATGCGCAAAGTCATCATTTGCCCAATAAAGGATAAAAAGCATTTTCAAGGTGTTCAATGCGGGCATTCTCTCCAAAACCAATGATGGATATTACGTCAAATCGGGTGTCGACATCCAATTGATTGAGTTGTAAATACGCATTGGCGGTTCGAATGATATGCTTTTGTTTGGTTCTTGTGACCGCCTGTTCAGGAGAAAGCATTGTACCTTCCTTACGCGCCTTCACCTCAACAACAACCATGGTATTGTCTTTTAAAACAATGAGGTCTACTTCTCCTCGAAGAAAGCGGTAGTTTTTTTCCAATAAAGAATAACCCAAGCTTAGTAAAAAATGAAGTGCTAATTGTTCGCCCTTTACTCCTAAATTTTTTTTCGATTTCATAACAGTGAATAGTTCTATTTAAATTACAAATTATGGGGCTGTTATGCAAATAAAGCCCAATGTAAATGGGCGTATTGTATTTTTTCCGAAATTCGTTAAAACACAAACTCATAATGAGACATTATCCTTACCAGATAACCAATATAGCCGAGTACGAGGAGGCATACCGAAAAAGTGTTGAAGAGCCAGAAGCGTTTTGGGCGGAAGTTGCTCAACACTTTCTTTGGAAAAAACCGTGGGATAAGGTACTCGATTGGAACTTTGAAAAGCCAGATGTACGATGGTTTGAAGGCGCACAATTAAACATAACCGAAAACTGCCTGGACCGCCACATAGTAGATGGTGGAGAAAAGATTGCGGTTATTTGGGAACCAAATGACCCAACGGAACAACAACGAAGGTTAACCTACAACGAACTTTACGAAGAAGTCTGCCTATTTGCCCAAGTCTTACGGAATAAAGGTGTGCAAAAAGGCGACCGCGTATGCATTTACATGGGGATGATACCGGAACTTGCGATTGCTACATTGGCATGCGCGCGGATTGGTGCAATTCATTCCGTCATTTTCGGGGGCTTTTCTGCCCAAGCGATTGCCGACAGGATTGAGGACGCGAAAGCGACATATGTCATTACATCTGATGGTGCATACCGAGGAGCGAAAGACATTCCATTGAAAGCAGTTGTTGATCAAGCATTAAAGGAAAACAACACCGTTATTAACGTGATAGTTAATAAACGCACAAATACCGACATTACCATGAAACCAGAACGGGATGTTTGGTGGGAGGAAGAAGTGAATATTGTGAAGAACCAAGGGAATTACCATTTGCCTGCAACGGCTATGGACGCGGAAGATATACTTTTTATCTTATATACTTCTGGTTCAACTGGGAAACCTAAAGGTGTGGTTCATACGACAGCTGGTTACATGGTTTGGACCAATTACACGTTCGTGAATGTGTTCCAATACCAGCCCGGACAAGTCCATTTCTGTACGGCAGATATAGGCTGGATAACCGGACATAGCTATATTATTTATGGTCCATTGAGCGCAGGAGCCACTTCCCTTATGTTTGAGGGTGTTCCCACTTGGCCAGATGCCGGAAGATTTTGGGATATCGTAGAAAAACATCATGTAGACATCTTGTATACGGCCCCAACGGCTATTCGCAGTTTAATGGGGTATGGCTTGGATCCAATCAACGGAAAAAACCTATCCTCATTAAAAGTGCTTGGATCTGTAGGAGAGCCAATCAATGAGGAGGCTTGGCATTGGTACCATCAACACATTGGTAATGAACGTTGTCCTGTGGTTGATACCTGGTGGCAAACCGAAACAGGCGGGATTCTTATTTCAAATCTTGCAGGCATCACTCCGCACAAACCGTCTTACGCAACGTTGCCTCTTCCCGGAATTCAACCAAGCTTGGTGGATGAAAACGGCAATGAAATAGAAGGAAATAACGTGTCTGGAAACCTCTGCATTAAGCATCCGTGGCCAGGTATCATTCGAACGACCTATGGAGATCACGAACGATGTCGAAATACCTATTTTTCCGTATATCAAAACACCTATTTTACCGGAGATGGCTGTTACCGAGATATCGAAGGAAATTACCGAATCACGGGAAGGGTAGACGACGTATTGAATGTAAGCGGACACAGAATTGGAACTGCTGAGGTTGAAAATGCAATCAATAGCCACAATGGGGTGATAGAAAGTGCAGTAGTTGGTTATCCACACGATGTGAAAGGCCAAGGAATTTATGCGTACGTCATATGTGAAGAACTACAAACAGATACCAACGAGGTAAAAAAAGCGATTCTACAAACAGTTACCAATGTAATTGGTCCCATTGCAAAACCAGATATTATACAATTTGTACCTGGATTGCCAAAGACCCGAAGCGGAAAAATCATGCGCCGAATCCTACGAAAGATTGCAGAGGGTGATACAACTAATTTGGGCGATACAACCACACTCTTGGATCCCTCTCTGGTGGAAACAATTATTGATGGAGCCCAAAACAAATAACGCAAATATTGACCAGAGTCCTATTTTTGCCCACTTGAAATACCGACCTTTGTTCTGTGATGAGGGTTTTTAAATGGTGTTTTTGTTTTTTTTTCCTCGGTAACGCTATTCTTGCTCAAGAATTTCCATACCGCATATCCATTGGGGAACTCACGATTCCTGAATTGGGTGGAATACAATCTTACGCCTATGGACAATCCAAAGGTAAATGGGTTGTTTTAGGAGGGAGACTCGATGGCTTACACCGAAGAGAACCTTGGACAAGCTTTGACAGCCTTGGTCATAACAGGGAGTTGATAGTGATAGATCCCATTCAACAAAAAAAATGGAAAACGGGTTTATTGACTTTACCTGTTGAATTACGCAATCAATTAAGTAGTACCAACATGGAGTTCAGACAGGAAGGTGATTACTTAATTCTTATTGGCGGGTACGGGATTAAAGAAGAAACGGGTGAACATGTCACACATCCTTTTATGACCATAGTGGATGTCCCAAAACTGATTCGTGCGATTGAGTTAAATGAGTCCATTCAACCTTTTTTCTACCAAATACAAAATGAGCAATTTGCCGTTTGCGGCGGAAAATTAATTCATCAAGAAGGCACTTATTATCTTGTTGGAGGTCATCGCTTTGATGGAAGGTATAATCCATTCAATGGACCAAGTTTCACACAGGCATATACCGATGCTATACGTCGCTTCCAATTGGCTGGTGAAGGACTTAGAAAGGATGTCACAATCCTCCCGGAATGGAAAAATGAAAAACTTTTCCACAGAAGAGACCTCAATGTGTTGACACAACAGGTGATGGATGGTACACCTTATCAAATTGCCTTTTCTGGCGTGTTTCAACCTGAATTAGACCAACCCTATTTAACATCCGTTGTTTTTAACAGCGATTCGGCTTGGCTTCAACCCCTGTTTGCACAATATTTTAACCACTACCATTGTGCTTCGGTGGTGCTGTTTGATCCCCAAAATGGAATAAACCACAACCTGTTTTTTGGAGGAATTGCTCAATATTACGATAGTTTGGGTTATTTGGTTCAAGACAACGACATTCCTTTTGTGAGAAGTATTTCTAGGGTTGCTCGTTACACGGATGGGCGGATGCAGGAATTCTTACTTCCTTTAGAAATGCCTGCATTATTGGGTGCTGCATCGGAATTCATTGTAAATGAAGACATCGTTGGAATAGCTGGTCAGGGAATTCACTTGAATAAACTGAAGGATGACACCACTTTGCTCGGGTATATTTATGGTGGAATTCAATCTTCGGCCCCTAACATTTTTTGGGTCAATGAAGGAACACAGAGCAAGGCGTCGTCTGCCATTTTTCCTGTATACCTCGTAAAAGATGCGGGTGCCGAAAGCCTGGTGAACGAATTTAGCAGAAACAGCATTCAGCTTCAGGTGTATCCAAATCCAGTGGAAGATGAATTCTATTACTCCTTCACTATTACTAAAAGCGCTAATGTTCAACTTGAATTTAAGAACCTAATGGGTGAAACGGTATGCAATAAGACATGGAAAAAACTCCCGGAAGGGACATATTCCGATGTGCTTAAGTACCGAAAACTAGATAGAGGATCGGTTTATTATTTACACCTGAACATCAACGGACAACTCTATACACAAAAAGTGCTTGTGAATTGAAATATGTACATTTGTTTGCGCTTGAACAACTTCGTTTTGGCCAAATGGATGTTCTGTATGTACCCACTGATTTCCGTCAAATGAAAAGAATTTGCCTGGTTGAGGACGAAAACAGCATTGCCGACCTTGTGGCAATGAACTTAGAACTTGAAGGGTTCAAGGTAGAAGTATTCAGGCACGGCTCCGAGGCCTTGATCAATATACATACGTTATCACAGTCCGACCTAGTCATTTTGGATGTTATGCTTCCTGAGGTAAGTGGCTTAGAATTGTGCAATAGAATTCGATCATTTAGCCAGGTTCCCATTCTATTTTTGTCTGCTAGAGGCACAACAGAAGATAAAATTATTGGGCTGAAGATCGGAGGGAACGATTACCTCAGTAAACCGTTCGATTTGGAAGAACTCTTACTTCGGGTAAGAGTACTAACCCAATCGCGACCAGAGAAGGCGATACAATCCCCCGAAAACATGATTATTGGGGATTACCTTGTGGATTTCAACACATTCGAAGTGAAAACAATCGGTGGTGAGTATATAAGTGCCCTATCGAAGAGGGAAATCGAATTATTGAAAATGTTTGCTGAACAAAGCGGAAAGGTAATTTCGAGGGATGACATACTGGATCGAATTTGGGGAACTGACCAATACCCGACGTCAAGGACCATTGACAATTACATACTCAATTTCAGAAAATTGTTTGAGGTCGACCCAAAATCACCGCGCTATTTTCACTCCATACGAGCCGTAGGCTATAAATTCACGCCTTGATATTGCACTAGTTCAAGACATCATACCCAATGTCTTTTCGGTAATACATACCATCAAATTCGATATTTTCAATGGTTTTGTATGACTTAGAAAGAGCAATTTCCAAGTTTTTTCCAAGAGAGGTAATCGCAATTACGCGGCCTCCGGTGCTAAGTACAGCCGGTCCGTCGGAACGCGTTCCAGCATGAAAAACAAAGCTATCGTTAGGTGCATTTATGCCATAGACCTGCATTCCTTTGTTGTATTCACCAGGATAACCCCCTGCAACAAGCATTACCGTGGCTGCGCTTCGATCATCGAATTGAACATCACGTTCGGAAAGGGTATTTGTGGCAACCCCCTCTAATAAATCGAGGAGATCGGATTTAAGCCTTGGCATCACAACCTCTGTTTCTGGGTCACCCATGCGGCAATTGTATTCAATTACGTAAGGTTCCCCTTTCACATTAATGAGACCGAAAAACAAAAATCCTTTGTACGGAATCCCATCGTTTTTAAGCCCTTTGATGGTTGGAACAATGACTTGGTTATGGACTTTATCCATGAATGTGGCATCTGCAAAAGGAACAGGTGAAATTGCGCCCATTCCTCCCGTATTCAGTCCAGTATCTCCTTCACCAATCCGTTTGTAATCTTTTGCTTCAGGCAGCAGCTTAAATGAATCGCCATCGGTCAATACAAAAACAGATACTTCAATTCCGTTCAAAAATTGCTCAATCACCACCTTGTTCCCGGCATTGCCAAATTTGCCGGTACGCAACATGTCGTTTAATTCCTTTTTTGCCTCGTTCAAGTCATCTAGAATCAACACGCCTTTTCCAGCTGCCAGCCCATCTGCTTTTAATACATATGGCGCTTTCATCTTTTCTAGAAATTTAAACCCATCTTCTAGGGTTTCGCTTGTAAATGAAGCATATTTGGCAGTTGGAATGTTATGCCTTGCCATGAATTCTTTGGCAAAATCTTTACTACCTTCCAGTTGTGCGCCGAGTTTTGATGGACCAATAACAGGGATTTGCTTCAATTCCGTGTCAGAGAGAAAAAAATCGTGAATACCATTTACAAGTGGTTCTTCAGGTCCAACGACGACCATTTGAATATCGTTTTCAATTACAACCGTTTTTATCGCTTCAAAATCGGACAATTGAATTGGAATATTTTTACCATGTAAACGTGTACCCGCATTTCCTGGTGCAATAAACAGTTCTTCTAGAAGGGAACTTTGCGCGATTTTCCAGGCGATGGCATGTTCCCGACCTCCTGATCCTAATAATAAAACCCTCATAGTAAGTTAATTGGAAAAACGAAGGAGCGATTCAAAAATGAACTTACCATCTTCGTTAGATAAATAACGATCCGCCGCACGCTCTGGATGAGGCATCATGCCAAATACATTTTTAGTAGCATTCGTAATGCCCGCAATGTGTCTGGCAGAACCGTTCGGATTGAATTCATCGGTAACCTCGCCTTCCTGAGAACAATATTGAAATAATACTTGATCGTTATCGTACAAGCGGTTTAGCGTTTCCTCGTCCGCATAAAACCGTCCTTCTCCATGTGCAATAGGAATCTTGTAAGACTTATCTTTTTTCAGTCCTGCCGTTATCGCAGCACTGGACGAAATCGGTTTCAGGTAAATATTTTTACAAATAAATTTTTGATTAGTGTTATGAAGTAACGCGCCATCTAGTAATCCTGCTTCGGTTAATATTTGGAAACCATTGCATATACCAATCACCAAGCCCCCCTTTGCTGCATGTTTCACAACTTCCTGCATAATGGGCGAAAACTTCGCAATCGCACCAGAACGAAGGTAATCACCGTAAGAAAAGCCTCCAGGTAAAACGACACATTGAACGCCCTTTAAATCAGTGTCTTTGTGCCAAAGCTTTTGGACCGATTGACCAAGTTGTTCTTTGAGCACGTAAACCATGTCTTCGTCACAGTTCGACCCGGGAAAAGTTACCACACCAAATTTCATTCTTATTTATTTCTTTTCAGTGTTTAAAATTAAGGATATCTCTGATATTGCGCATACGTTGTTGATAACAAACAGAAACTGCCGGATTTACCGGCAGTTTTCTGAACCAATTTACCCGAAGGTATGAAACAAACACGTTTGCGTTACTAGATGTGTTTTTTATAAGAAGATTACTTTATTCATGTGTGTTTGACCTGTTGTTGTGGTGATGCGTACGAGGTATTCTCCTGTTGCCACACCATTCACCTGTGTTTGACTTGCAAAAAGGTCTGTATCGATTGTTTGTACTACTGTTCCAGTTAGGGTAATCAATTCCACAGTGCTCACTTCTGCCATGTTCCATTGAATCGTAGCGTTCTCCTTGGCAGGGTTAGGGTATACAGTGAACTCAATGTTGTTTCCTTCTTCGATACCCGCTGTACTCGTTTGCTCAACGGTTGTGTTGGAGCTAACCATGCATCCGTTTGCATCTGTTACAAGCACTTCGTAAAACCCTGGAGTCGCCTCGTTGATGTTGCTTTCCACTGTTCCA
The DNA here is from genome assembly GCA_044372835.1 of Crocinitomicaceae bacterium. GTDB lineage: Bacteria > Bacteroidota > Bacteroidia > Flavobacteriales_D > Crocinitomicaceae > M0103. The sequence continues at coordinate 212,658 of JBILRE010000004.1, forward strand.
TTGTTCCATTCGTAGCTGTATGGGAAGGTTCCTCCTGTTACCGTAAGCTCGATGTTTCCATCCATTACCGCTACAGCCGATTGCAAAGCAGCAGGCTCAGTAACTTCAGCGCTTAGCTCAGATGTACATCCTTTTTCATCGGTTATTTCTACTGTATAC
>JBILRE010000033.1:0-63247 GCA_044372835.1 Crocinitomicaceae bacterium
ACCTCAATGCCTACAAGAAAATCAGAAAAGTTTTATGGATTAACGTTATTAAAGAACAATTAATATGGTATGAAAAAGGAATAAGGATACAGTTTCTGACCATTCGTTTCATTTCTGCAACACATTGACATTCCATAGATGGTAGGACTCGTAACTTCTACACAAAATTGATTATTGTTCCAAGGTAAATCAAAAAGGGCATTCAAAGAGAATCCTGTCCAAAATGGGTTTGGAGAAAAGGGTGTAAAAACGATTTCCGAGTTTCCATACGTATCGACCTGATCGTCGGGCCTTAAAAAACCATAGCGGCTGAATGAAATAATTTTACCTTTCACAATTGGAAAACGAATGCCATCGATCGTTTCTTCACCTACAAACGTGACGAGCAATTGGGCCAACTTATCCTGATTCACAAGGATGGTATCCCCTACATTACTATTAAAATCAAAAATCACTTCTGGAGAGGGGTCATTAATACCCTCGTATTCAAAAGATTTTTTTTCTTCAAAAGAATACCTGTAATACCTATCTAACAACTGCCAGCCAGAATTGTAAAATGTATCACATTCATTATACCTCATCATCTGCGTCTCAATGGAGTAAAAATACATGCCGTTGTATGTTACTCCCTCTCTGAATCTTACCGCATGTGAATGGGATTGATGAGCTCCCTGACATCCACCAGCCCACCCACCTATGTTAATGGACATTTGAGTGGAATAGTCAATGAAATCGGGAATAAACTTTTCTGCTATTGGTTCGTCAATTTGCATCTCCTGATTGTTGTTATTAACCTCTTTTTTACAGGATAAAAAGGTGGAAATCAAAAGGAGGATGGCTATTTTTTTCATGGTCATTAAACGAAATCTTTTTCATTAACGTATAGAATCACTTCATTAAAAAGCAAAAGGCCCCTTAGAAAGGAGCCTTTTTTTAAAGTGATCAGACAACTAATAATATGGCATTATCTCGTAAAGAGCATTTCTCTGAATTTAGGGAGAGGCCAATGTTCGTCGTCAATTAGCAATTCCAGTTTATCGGCATGGTAGCGAATTTCGTCAAAGAAAATTCGTACGTTATCGCAATAGGCAATAGCACGTTTTTCCAGATCTTCTATGCCATTCGCTTTCTTGCGCGCGGATAGCATAGCGTCAGAAGCCGATTTCATGCTGTTCATGTGATGAGAGATTTGTTCGATAATTTCCGTTTGTACTTTAGCGGCTGACTTCGAAGAATTAGCCCCCAACACTTCTATCAAGCCCCGAACGTTTTCGATAAGCGTATTCTGGTATTGCACCGCAGCTGGAATAATCATTGATTGCACCACATCTCCCATGATGCGCGCCTCAATTTGAATTTTCAAAATATACCCGTCAAGTTCAATCTCTTTACGCGCCTCTAGTTCACGAGGAGAAAGCACACCAATTGAATCAAAAAGCTGGATGACTTCCTTTCTTGACCACACCTGCAATGCCCTCGGGGTATCCTTCAAGTTACTCAATCCTCGTTTTTCTGCATCTTTCACCCAATCTTCGCCGTATCCGTTACCTTCAAATCGAATTTTTCTTGATGCCTTGATCATTTGTTGTAATTCCTTGAGAATCGCCTCATCTTTTGACGCCCCCTTTGCAATTCGCTTGTCTACATCTTGTTTAAACGTGCGCAACTGATTTGTAACAATTGTATTAATTACTATCATAGCCGAAGCGCAGTTTGCGGAGGAGCCAACGGCACGAAACTCAAACTTATTTCCAGTAAACGCAAAAGGCGATGTTCGGTTTCGGTCGGTATTATCGAGCATAATTTGCGGAATCTTACCTATATCCAGTTTCAACTCCGTTTTGTTTTCGGGTGTCATTTTTCCGGCTTGAACATTCTTTTCAATGTTATCGAGCAGGGCAGATAATTGCGAACCAATAAACACAGACATTATGGCTGGCGGTGCCTCGTTCGCTCCCAAGCGATGGTCATTTCCTGCGGAAGCAATGCACGCGCGCAAGACATCTGCATAATCGTGAATGGCTTTGATGGTGTTTACAAAAAAGGTAAGGAATTGCAAATTAGTCTTAGGATTTTTTCCTGGTGCCAATAGATTCACACCTGTATTCGTTCCTAAGGACCAGTTGTTGTGTTTACCTGACCCATTCACACCTGAAAAGGGCTTTTCGTGTAAAAGCACCCGGAAATTATGCTTTCTAGCGACTTTTTCCATTACGTCCATCAACAAGAGGTTGTGATCGTTGGCCAAGTTACATTCTTCAAACATTGGCGCGCATTCGAACTGATTCGGAGCTACTTCGTTGTGCCTTGTTGTTACAGGAATTCCAAGCAAAATCGATTCGCGTTCAAAATCTTTCATAAACGCCGTAACACGATCGGGTATGGAACCAAAATAATGGTCCTCAAGTTGTTGCCCTTTCGCCGCTGCGTGACCGAAAAGTGCCCGCCCTGTCATCATTAAATCGGGCCTAAGGTTAAATAATGCCTGGTCAACGAGGAAATATTCTTGCTCCCAGCCCAACGTAGCATTTACTTTGTTCACATTTTTATCAAAATATTGACAAACAGCCGTTGCCGCTTCATCGATTGCCGATAAAGCCTTGAGAAGAGGCATTTTATAATCAAGGGATTCCCCGGTATACGAAATAAAAATGGTTGGAATGCACAACGTTTTGCCAATGACAAACGCGGGAGAGGTTGGGTCCCATGCGGTATAACCTCTAGCTTCAAACGTATTTCTGATACCCCCATTTGGAAAAGAGGAGGCATCGGGTTCTTGTTGAACCAATAAATCCCCATCAAAGCGTTCAATCGCTCTTCCTGGTCCAACTGGCTTAAAAAAAGCATCGTGTTTTTCAGCAGTAGCACCCGTCAAAGGTTGAAACCAATGCGTGTAGTGGGTTGCACCTTTCGTAATGGCCCAATCCTTCATAGCCGAAGCAACTTGATCGGCTATTTTACGGTCCAATCGGGTCCCCTTTTGAATGGTTTCCCACATCGACTTAAAGGCTTCGGAAGGTAAAAACTCCCTCATGACCTCCAAATGAAACACTTGTTTCCCGAATAATTCGGAAACCTTGGCCTCTAATTCAACAAAATCGGGTTTACGGTTTAATACATCTTGGTACGCTTGCTGCCTTCTACTTGCCATTTTATCTTTTTTTTGACAAATGTACCTCAATTTAAGGGGGTCAGGGTCTAAAAAATGCTATTTTTTATCAACACCCCCTCTGTTTTTAACCTAAAGGAGTTTTTATTTGCAAAAACTAGATTGGAGAATTTGAAGATCTCTGAATAAAAAAAAGGGAGCAACTCATTGGCTGCCCCCTTCTTTCGAATGACAAAAACTGAAAATAATTCAACTTTTGCCATTGCTAAACCTAAACGAATCTACTACTATAACCATTAAACTTGATTCAAAGATAGAGGAGAAAATGAATGGTAAACAATTGTTTCAGCCAATCCAAAGAAACGTTCAATAAGTGGCCATAATTCATCCAAATAAAGGAGAACAATTCTTCAATCACTTGGGACCATCTAATAAATGATTGAGTTTTTACAGGTACTTATGTGCTTGGATTAAACACGAGAAGGGAGCGCAAGGCTGTGGGCATATACGTTTGAGAAACACGCTTCAACTCATCGATAGTTACCTTATCAATCGCGTTACACGTTTCCTCATAGGTTTCTATTTTACCCAAAAGCAACAAGCTTTTTGCATAGCTCATCATGAGGCCGTTGTTGCTATCCATTCCCAAGGCCAATTGACCTTTCAGTTGTTTCTTGATGTTGTTGAGGCGCACGGGAGATAAGGTTTTAACACAAAGGGCATCAAGTTCCTTATGAATTAACGAAATACATTTTTGGACATTTTGCACATCTGAACCGAAATAGATATACCAGTAACCAGTGTCAAAAAACGGATTGTAACCTGCTTCAATGTTGTACGAATAACCGTATTTCTCTCGAATGGTCAATGCCAACCTTGCATTGAGCGCTGGGCCACCAAGGTAATTCATGAGAATACTCATAGCCATTCGATCTTCCGATTGGTAGGATGGCGCCCTCCCTCCTATCAAGGCATGGGATTGGTAATTTGATTCATCTGTCTCAACCGAAAAAAACGTGTATTCCGGAACAGGCATTAACTTTTTACTCCTTTTAATGCGAGATGGATGAATTTCATTAAGTTCTTTTTCCAACATCAGGAAGAACTCTTCCTCTTCCATATCTCCCACATATGCGACAACCATGTTGTCCGGATTAAGATGGTTATTTAAATAGCGAATCAAATCATCCCGGTTGAAACCGCTAACACTTTCTTCATCTCCTAGTATATTTGCTCCAAGTGCATGGGAAGGATAGAGTCTCTCTTCAAATTCATCAAAAATCCGCTCGAATGGATTGTCTAGGTAGGCGTTTATTTCGTCGAGGATAACGTTTTTCTCTTTTTCGATTTCCTTTTCGGGGAAGGTGGAATGAAGCAATAAATCCGATATTAGATCAACTGCTCGGCTCGTGTATTTAGACGCGAAAGATGCATGAATACACATTTCTTCTTTTGCGGTGTAAGCATTCAATTCTCCGCCTACTGCATCCAACGAACTCAGTATTTGAAGGGATTTTTTTGTCTTCGTTCCTTTGAAAAGACAATGCTCAAGAAAATGGGCCAATCCCATTTCCTTTGATGTTTCAAACCTGGACCCGGCCAATAGAAAAAAAGCCAGATGAGAAACGGGCGAGGTCCGAGCCAAATGCACTACGCGAATGCCATTTGAAAGCACACGTAAGGTCGGTTTTTTGTCCATCATTAAGGATTTTTCCTGTATTGAATCCATTTTTCGCCTTCTCGCTCAAAAACGATACGGTCATGCAAGCGTGAAGCCCTTCCCTGCCAGAATTCAATCAATTTAGGCATCAACTCAAAACCTCCCCAGAAAGGAGGTCTAGGAATCACATCCGGAAAGCGTTCTTCACATTCTTGAAAACGGGTCAACAGAACGTTTCGGTTTTCAATTTTTTGTGACTGCAAGGAAGCCCAAGCCCCCAATTGACTTTCTCTAGGCCTGGATCGGAAGTAGGCATCGTTCACTTCGTCTGTTACTTTTTGACACACCCCTTCTATCCTCACTTGACGTTGCAACCCTGGCCAGAAAAAAAGCATGGAGGCACATGGATTTTGCTGAAGCGCTCTCCCCTTTTGACTTTCATAATTCGTGTAAAACACGAACCTTTTATTGACAAGTTCTTTCAAATAAACAATCCTGCTTGAAGGTTTGGCTTCTGCCGAAACAGTACTAATGGAGCAAGCATTAGGTTCAAGTTCTTTTGCCTCATAAGCTTCTTTGTACCACTTTTCGAAGAGGGGAAACGGAGATTCGTCAGGCTGTTCGTTGAGCTCGCCCTGATTGAAGTCGGCGTGTTTATCTCTAAGCGCTTTTAAGAAGTCATCCATAGTGCTTACTCCGAGGTATGCTCTTCAATAAAAGCGTTATCCAAGTCGTCGACATCGACACCCGAAGCTGAAAATACCTGACCTTTGGGACCAGGCGTATGTTCTTCCTCCATTTCTACCGGTGTTTCAACCACTCTGGGCGCCTCTTCATCGTAAAATGGAAAAACCTCCACAATAGGTGACAGCGTGATGGAAGGAATTTGAAAATCTACGAGCATTCCACTCAAATTTTCACCCAATCGTTCGAACGCATCTTTCACGGAATGTGCAGCGACTAAAAATTGCTGTGTTACCTTTTTCTCCTTTTCTTCCTCTTCAGCCTGAACATTATAAACAACCTTGGCTTTGAACCAGCGGTCGGCATCGTCATATGCGAAAATATCGTGCAATTCAGTTCGTGCAATTCCTACCACATTGAACTCACCGCGGATGCTGCTTCCGAGTTCCTCGTAAATTCTGGCCTCTGCATCGGTAAATGTCATTGCTGCCAAGAGATAGGGTTCTGTTACACGTTTGAGTTGGCCATCATCTAGCTGTTTAGTGTATTTTACTTTTACTGTAAACCAATTATTCATGTCTTGTTTTTTACAAAGATACAGATCAGCGCGAACACCGCTTTTACGATAGAAGAACTAATTCGAAAATTTCCGTCCATCCTTGAAAACAATGTAGGACCGATTGAACAATTTTACGAGTACCACATTGCCAAAAATGTCATATTCTGCGTCTGCCTGGTTGGTAATTTCATACACTTGACCGTCCACAAGTGCACTCACACCTCCTAATATGTTACGAAAGGCGTATACGTTATTTTTGATTTTATAATCTTTAGGTGTAAAGTTAGACACCTGAATCTTCGTTCCATTTTGGTATGCGAAGACGAAGGAGTTTTCACGCCAAACCACAAGGTCGTCTTTTACGTCCCAAAAATTGGCTGAAAAATTAGACAGAGGAATGGTTTGTCCGTTTGAGTAGTAGGTCAAGTTGGTATTAGGATCTTCAAATACAACGAATCCTCTCCCCGCTTTGTATTTAGTTAAAAATTGTTGTTCAACATCGGTGAATGCTCCTTTATCGAAAACAGCAAAAGTTCGTGTATTTGGATCATTAAAACACACCAAATCTGTTCCTACTCCGAAATCCATTGTACCGTTCCATCCGTCAATTTCGTAAATTTCGCCGTTCCAAAAAATTTTAAAAACATTCCCATTATCCTTAAAAACGACGACATTTTCACCAATCGCTTCGGGTGCGTAAAGTTCCCCGGTAAGCTGGTAAATAGGATAGACTTGCTTGTTCCAATATACGTTTACCGAATTAAAACGGGTATCCTCGTAAACGATTAGGCTATCTTTCACCCAGTAGTTTCGACTGAAGTAGGTTAATGTTCTTAATGCCCCTTCGTCCCAAATATTCAGGGTGGGACCTATGTTATAGGCTAGTAAGTGATCGGACACTTGGTAATTTACCCGCATGGGTGAGATGTCCTTTCGTTCGGTACCATCAAACACCCTTAGGTTTCCGCGCGTATCTAGGTAAGCAACTAAATCATCACCTGCTTTGTATTCGATAATCTCCTGAAATTCAATTTGCCTAAAATTATTATCTTGAAATGAACGAAAATAGTTGTTAAAATCTACGAAAGGCACCACTTTCTGGGCAACTGTACTGAAGGCAATAAGGCCACAAAGAACCAATGTGAATTTCATTTAGTGAAGATAGTCAATTTTGGCTCTTTATCGGATTAAGACTTCCATTAATTGAAAAAGAAGGTTAATTTTGTTTGAGTTAACATACTGCTGCGGCAAAACATGTGCAATATTTTCGAACTGTATATCATCTTTCACCTTAAAACTTAGGAATTTTATGAGGTACTTTTTTCTACTTTTAATATGTATAAGTGGGTTCCTTGGACACGGTCAACGTAAACTGGCTTATACGGAATACGATTTACCGAATGGCATTCACGTTATTCTTCATGAAGATCACAGCACGCCTATAGCAGCGGTAACCGTACTTTACCATGTCGGGTCTAAAAATGAAAACCCACAGCGAACGGGTTTTGCGCATTTTTTTGAGCACTTACTTTTTGAAGGATCTAAAAATATTGGTCGCGGTGAATACAGCAAATTTGTTGAAAAAAATGGTGGGGCTCTAAATGCCAACACCTCACAAGACCGAACGTTTTATTATGAGTTATTGCCTTCAAATCAATTGGAACTTGGACTCTGGCTTGAAAGCGAGCGTATGTTGCACGCAAAAGTCGATATCACTGGTGTAGAAACCCAACGCAGCGTTGTGAAGGAAGAGAAACGCCAAAGAATTGACAACCAGCCGTATGCATCGTTCATTGCCGAATTATTTAAGCGATTGTTTGTCGGACATCCTTACGAATGGACACCAATTGGCAGCATGGAGCACCTTGATGCAGCAAAAGAAGAGGACTATGTTCAGTTTTACAACACCTTCTACGTTCCGTCAAATGCGACCTTATCCATCGCGGGAGATATCGATATTTCGCTAACAAAAAAGTGGATTGATACCTATTTTGGTTCTATTCCCAAAGGGCAAGCATTAAAACTTCACCGCGATTTTCATAGCCTTTCGGAATCATCGTTTAAAGGAATATACGGATTAGAGAAAAGCGCCTTTAATGACACCGTAAACCCTTTAAATTCAACTGGTACAGAAGTTGTCAAACTTGTCAAAGACCTTACGAATAAACCGACCCTTGTTCCAAGAACAACGCCTGATGAAAGCAAACTAACTTCTGTTGTTAAGGACGTCATTTATGATCGGATCCAACTGCCTGCTCTGTTTATGGGGTATAAATTTCCATCACAAACCCATCCGGACAGTTATGCACTAGAAATGATGAACGAAGTGTTATCCGGTGGGAGTAGTTCGAGAATAAATAAATCTGTAGTAGAGAAAAAGCGCTTGGCAACGTATGCCTTTTCGTTCAATTATACCCTTGAGGATGCTGGTGCAGGCTTGATTGCGGCTATTTCTGCGAAGGATGCTCCACTTGATTCCATACAACTTGCAATCGACGAGGAAATCGAGCGCATTCAGAATGAATTAATCTCAGAAGAGGAATTTCAAAAAGTTCGAAATCAATTTGAAAATAACATTGTGTCGTCAAACTCAAGTATGGCAGGTATTGCTGAAAACTTGGCGGACAACCATGTATACTTTGGTTCGGCAAGCCGGGTGAATACCCTTTTGGAAAACTACATGAAAGTGACGCGTGAGGATATCCAACGCGTGGCCAAAACCTATTTTACGCAAGACAAACGTGTCATTCTTCATTATTTGCCTGTTGACGATAAAAAATAAGACCATGAGAAAATTAGCCTTTTTCGTTTGCTTAACCCCTTTTATGTTGCTTGCACAGCCAAACCGTTCGGTTGTGCCATCAGCAGGGCCTGCCCCGATCATTAACATTCCGGATGCCCAGCAATTTACGCTTCCTAACGGCCTAACCGTTGTGTTGTCTGAAAACCATAAAATTCCACGTGTTTCAATCGAATTTTACAGTGGTTCAGACATATTTAAGGAAGGAGACAAAGCCGGACTTAAAGAATTTACAGGGTCATTGATACTTTCGGGCACGTCGAATAGAACGAAAGATCAACTAGATGCTGAAAAAGACTATTTTGGCGCTTCCATAAATACAAGTGGAAGCAGTGCTTCTATGAGCTGTCTAAAAAAACATTTAGAGAAGGTAGTTCCTATTTTTACCGACGTCATGATGAACGCTTCTTTCCCGGAGGATGAATTTCTTCGTATTAAGGACCAGTATTTATCCAATATGATAAATACCAAATCTGATCCAGGTGAAATGGCAAATAACGCCACCTATAAAGTCAATTTTAGTGGCCATCCATTTGGAGAAATAATGACTGAAAACAGTTTGAATAACATTTCCCTATCAGATATTCAAGGGTGCTATAAGCAGTTTTTTAGCCCGGATAAAGGATTTTTGATCATTGTTGGGGATATCAATTTAGAGGAGGCAAAATCCTTAGTTGGTAAGCATTTTGCTGCATGGACCGGTTCTAAAGCAATAAACTTTTCGTATCCAGATGTAGCGCGAAAAACAGGTAATCAGGTGTATTTTATCAATAAACCAGGAGCGGTTCAGTCGGTTATCCAAGTGAGCTATACGCTTCCCATTAGGACAGGTAACGATCAACAATTACCACTAGGTGTTTTGAACAACATACTTGGAGGCGGTGGATTCGGAACACGCTTGATGCAAAATTTACGTGAAAAGAGAGCTTTTACATATGGATGTTATTCTGACCTAAATGTGAACGCTGAGGGTTCTTGGCTGACGGTAGAAGGAAATTTCAGAAACGAAGTGAGTGATTCTGCCATTGCGGAAATTCTATACGAAATGGGGAAACTGGTTAAAGAGCCTGTGAAAGCTGAGGAGTTGAGTTTAACAAAAAACTCCATGTCAGGAGGTTTTGCTCGTTCCTTAGAATCACCTTCGACTGTTGCACGGTTTGCCTATAACATTATTCGTTACGGCTTGAAAAAAGACATTTACCAGACCTATTTGAAAAGGTTAGATGCGATTGGCATCAATGACATTCAGACGGTTTCTGGTCAATTCCTTACCTCAACGCAATGCAACATCGTGGTGGTGGGGAATGAATCCATTGTGGATAAATTGAAGCAATTTGACTCCGATGGTTCCATTGATTTTCTGGATGCATATGGAAACATGGTGGAACAACGAAAGCCCGCAGATATCAAAAAAGAGGTTCTGTTAGAAAAGTACATCCTTGCTGTCACAGGCTCAAAAACAAAAGCCGAAGCAGTAAAAAAGTGTAAAAAAATAAAATCATTTGAGAAGGTAACCACCATGAAACTTGGACAGGCTTCGTTCAAATCAACCGAAGTTTGGAAGGCACCCAATTTGGAAGGCACTAAACTCGAGGGACAAGGGATGGTTTTTCAAAAATCTTATTTCGATGGAAAAACAGGCGAAAGTTCCAGTATGGAAGGGAAAAAGCCAATGACACAAACGGAAATAAATGCTAAAATGAAAATTACAGGATTATTTCCTGAACTAAACTATGAAGCAAATAAAGTAGATTACGAATTGCTTGGCATTGAGAAATGGAATGGTAAGGAAGTCTATGTGTTGAAGTTAAATGAAGAAACAGGATCAACATTTGACTACTTCGACAAAAACACGTTTATGAAGCTTCAATCTGTTGCCATTCGCATGAATGAAGGTCAGGCAGTTGAATCAACCATTGTAAATAGCGATTTTAAACCAATTCAAGGCATTTATTTTCCCTTCTCCATCGATTTGTCCATTGGTGGTATGTCATTGTCAGGAAAAGTGGAAACACTTGAGTTAAACAAAAAGGTCAACTTGAAGGATTTTAAATAACCTATGCATTTTTTTAATTTGAAAAAGAACCTGTTTTTAGCCTTTAATTAAAGAGTACTTTTAGCGCAAGTAAGTAGGGCGAATTGATCAAGCCTTGCTTACTAAAACTACTGAACAAATAAACTAAAAGCAGTACTCATGGTGGTGAGCAGGTCATCCGTGTTCTTGGAAGTTATAGAGGACTTATCGAAAAGTCCATTCATATCTAACGGTGACGTTCATGAAATCAGTAAAGAAATATTAAAGAAGGGGGCCCAATTTTTAAAAATCCCTAGGGTGAACGCTTGGATACTCAATGAAGGGGGAAAATCGCTTGAAAATTTACTTTCTTACCGAAAAGAGGGCGATTGCTTTTACCAAGAAGATCCGTTGGATGCGGAAGATTTTCCAAGGTATTTTGAACATATACAAAACCAACAAATTATCATCAGTTCGAACGCTCAATCGGATATACAAAATAGTGAGCTTTTGGAATGTTACCTTATCCCGAATCGAATTCATTCCATGATGGAAATCCCTATACTGTCAGGCGGGAAGTTTCGTGGTATTATTTGTTTTGAAACCAATACCTCCGGCGAAGAATGGTCGAATGATGCGCAGCATTTTGCCGTTGCCCTTACCCAGCTATTGACACTTACGCTTGAAATCGAGCAAAAGATGTCATACAGGGAGCAACTTGAAAAACTTATTTCTGAGAAGACCTCTTTGATTGAGGAAATTAATCGAAGGGTTAAAAACAATATTTCTGTCTTAACGGCACTTATCAAGAGGGAATCGGGGAAATCTCAGGATCTTTATCACAGGGATTTATTCAATAATATCCTATCAAAAACATTTACCTTGTCTGCGCTACAAGACGCCACTTTGCGTGACAGTCAATTCATTATTAACCTTTGCTCACTAACAAGGGAAATTGCACGTGATATTTCCAACGCTTATAGTTTGCCTCAACACATCGGTCTGGAATTTTCATTGGAGGAAGGCGTCTTTGTCTCTGACAAAAAAGCAATTCCCATCGCCCTTTTGTTGAACGAGGTAATAACCCATGTATACAACTACATGTTGGAGCTAGGAAATAATGATCGCATAGGCATCAAATTATTTTCGACGGAAGAATCTTTATGTTGTTTTGAAGTTCACCTATACGGTTCATTTATGTTAACCGATGCTTTCCTACAAAACGAAAAATTCGAACTTGCAATGGACTTGGCAGAACAAATTGATGGCAAGCTTGGTATTAAAAACGACTCATCAGGGTCAACGATTCAGCTTCTTGTCTAAGTTATTCAACCTTCATGGCCCGAATCACACGGCTTTTCCCATTTCCAGAAAGAGCAACTAAATAAACACCCGGTTTTCCTGGAATCACCAGTTCCAATTCCGTTGCATTGTTCCATGTGATACTGAAGGGTACACTTCTTCCTGTTTCGTCTGTAACTTGAACGGAACAGTCAGAGGTAAGAGCCATACTTGATATATGTAAGGAAGCTTCAAATGGGTTGGGATAAATGTGAATATCCATTTCATGTTCATCAACTTTAAGCCCTTCAACGGTCATACAATCAGAAGTATCGGAACAAAAATCGGTGGTGATTACCACTGCATACGAACCATTCGAAGTTGCTGTAAAGTTCTGATCTGTTGCCCCATTAATTGGGGTAAAACCGAGTGAACAATTCAACCACTGATAGCTTGCATTGCTTTCGTTTGCACTTAAGTTTTCGCCGTTTTGGGTAACTGTTGCAGTTAAGTCTACAATAGTTAATACCAAGGTTATTGTACTATCGCATCCAGCGGAATTTAGCAGGTTTTGAGTATATATACCGGTCGCATTAAATGTTTGGCCGTTGAGTGTGTAACTTCCACAAGCCGTTTCATTCAATGTGCTTTGAGTTGGCTGAAGAATCGTGATTTCAGTAACCACGGTTGAATCACAACCTGTATTAATCGATTGAAAAATATCCGTGTATGTTCCTTGCGCTGTGTATATGTTTCCACCAACTACCACGGAGTCTCCTTGGCAAATTGCCGTAGTTACTGTATCCAGGAATCCTTGGCAGGAAATATTAACAAATGCACTATACACATTATTTTCAACCGAAACATTCTTCCATCCCGTCTGACTGAATTGGGTAATCACGGGATTTGAAAAACTGGATGAAGGATTTGCATCCAAACCAAAGTTCCATGGTTGAACAATGGTTGTCAAAGAGGGAGCGGAAAAAATCAAGGTAGCATTCGTGCAAGTAGCGTAATCTACCTGGATTTCTGGTTGTGTATTTAATGCAAACGTTGAAATCGAAGTAATGAGTGGAGTTCCACTTACAAATTTAACGGCATCCGATGTTCCGGGCGCTCCATTTCCTCCTGCACCACCAGCGCCACCAGTTCCGCCGTTTCCGCCGTTTCCGCCTTTACCAACTTCTCCGGTTCCAACATTCCCTCCGAGACCGATGCCTCCACCAGCTCCGCCGGCTCCACCAGCACCACCGTTTCCGCCCATCCCCGCAGAGGATGATGTAATCTGACAATCTATTAATTGGCCATTAGATCCATTATTGTACAAGTAGATCCCGAAAGAGCCACCGCCTCCAAAACCACCAAGTCCGGCTTGACCGCCTTGGCCGCCGCCGCCGCCGCCGCCGCCGCCATTTCCTGAACCGTCGATACAAAAGGTACAGTATTGGCCACCGCCGCCACCGCCGCCAACACCTCCTTTACCGCCCGTACCATCTGTTCCGTTGCCTGCTTGAACAGGAATAAAATATTGTCCGACTGTTCCGGGTTGTCCAACTGTTCCAATAATACCATTCGCGCCATTAGCACCCGCCACTCCGTTGCCACCGGCATTCCCAGGATTGCCCCAAGAACCACCTGCGCCGCCTCCTGATTGTGCGGCTCCACCGTTTACTCCACCACCGGGACCTCCAGGGCCGCCATTCGAAGATTCTTCCCCTCCTGCTCCACCGGAACCGCCGGAACCGCCTGCTCGAACGTTATTGCTCGTATTTCCCGACAGGCCCGAACCTCCAGCTTGGGTACATCCACCGGGATTTGTTCCTCCTGCTACCGATGTTCCAGCGCCGGTTCCTCCACCTGCGCCACCGGTTCCTCCCGATCCACCTGCACATTGATCGTCAATAGAACCGCTCCCTCCAGCACCTCCAGCAGAACCATTAGAACCCGCAGCTCCTGATGCGCCATTGATACCGTTCCCGCCATTTCCCGCCTGAATACGGCATCGTACAAATGAATACGAGGAACAATTATCTAAATGAACGGCATAGGTAGACATCCCACTATTGAGCCCGTTCTCGGTTGTTATGGTTAAATCATGAAATTCAAAGTCACTTTTTGACACCGCTTGAACTGCAACAAGCCGTGTTTGATTGGCTGTTCCCTCAGGATTTTGGGCATTACGATGTATCACAGTCGTATTCACCAAACTTGATTTCTTCCAATTGTCATTAGGTAAAAATCCACCTTCAAAAATGACATTATTTGCATTAATCGTTAACGGATTGCTTAGTGTATAGGTGCCACTGGCAATACGAACAATATCACCTGAACCTGAGGTTGAAAAGGCCGTGGATATGTCGATAGGATCTGTTTTGGTTCCACTTCCGGTGGGCGAGCCGTTGGTGGTCACATACCTAATAATGCATTGGGCAATTAATCCGTGAAAAGTAAAAAAAACGAACGAAAATAGTAGTGTTTTTCTCATCAGTAGACGTGTAAAGTGAGATGCAATTTAACAAATACTTTTTAAATACTCATTTTTGCAGGTGCTTAAACAGTTAAGCCAACCGGCCTGGTTTTATGATACCAACCTTTCCTGAAAGGGTGAACTGTTCAATACGCTTCAAATAGCAATTGAACATTGGGATCTAACTCAATGCCTTTTATTTTTCCTTTAATTGGAAGTCTAAATTGCTCATTCATTTCATCTATGTTGACTGTATGAATTTCTGTTTTACCTGATTTATAACGAACTTGAATTTCAAGAGGAAACTGGAAAGGCCGGTTTTTTAGGCTCACATTAAGGTCAAGTGTTTTCCCATTAGCATCCCAATCGACATGGAGTTGAGGGTACCCATCTTTGTAGACCCATTGCTCAAAAAACCGATTTAACGAATGGCCACTCACCTCTTCTAATACCTTCCTAAAATCATCGGTACATGCATTTTGAAATTTATATTTTTGATAAAACGCCCGAATACATTCCCGAAAAGTTTCATCCCCCAGTTCTTTTCTGAGCATGTGCAACATCCACCCCCCTTTTTGGTAGGAATTCGCATTAAGCAAATCCGTTAATTGGTTGTAATTGGTGTCGACAAGTGCATGTTTGTAGGAGGCGAAAGCGCGGACACGCTGGCGGTCTTTTCGCATTTGATCCAGAAAGGCCTCTTGCCCTTTCGTTTTTTGGATATACACATTGGTGAAGTAGGTGGCAAATCCTTCGCTCAGCCAAACATGTGGCCAATCGCATTCCGTTACGGTATTCCCAAACCATTGATGAACCGTTTCATGTGCCAATAAATCTTCACTTTTTCCTGATCCATCGATGGCGCTTTCGTCGTAAAATATACAGGATGCATTTTCCATGCCTCCATAACGTGTAGTGGATTGCACATGTGCCAGTTTATCAAATGGATATTCACCAAAATACTGGATGTAAAAATCCAAAATCGAAGGTGCTAATTTAAAATCTTTAAAAGCTTGCTGGTCTTTTTCTGGGTATGCCCATCCCGTTTGTGGAATCCCGTTGGTTGCCTCCAGTTCAATGTGAGAAAAATCAGCAACCCCGACTACCATTACCTTAGTGGGCAGCACATAAGGTGCTTCATACTTCCATTTTTTCATCCCCCCCCATGTCTCTTGAACACTGGCAAGGGTTCCGTTCGCAATAACGTCATATTTTTCGGGTGCATGAACTAAAAATGACACCGTTGCTTTGTCCGATGGATGGTCGTTACAGGCAAACCAGCAATGCGCCCGGTTTGGCCAATTGTCTCCGAAAAAAGTTCGTTTCCCAAACATGTTTTCTCCGATCACCAGGCCATCCGTCGGAATCCCCGAATAAGTCAGTTCCAATACGTAGATGGCTGATGTATCTAACTGTGTCCCAGAAATAAGCAGTATGTTGTTTTGATGTTTAAATGCTATTGTTAAACCATTCAACTTTGCTTCTGTAACGTTCATACCCTTTCCCGAACTAGATACACCTTGCAAATCAACGCTTATTTGATTCACGTTGCGGTGGCATTTGAATTGAATCACCTCGTTTCCAGCGATTCGGTTATTCGAATCGTTTACTTCGATGGCTATTTGATAATCCAAAACATCCATGTCGCTTTTACTGTATTTTTTTTGGGCCAACAAAAGTCCTGGAGCAAGTATTATAAAGGAAAGCGTTAGAAGGCAAGATCGAACGACGGAGTTTTTTAGACGTACAATTTTGCCACAACCTTGCGAAGGGTTTGAAGTCTTTTGTATTTTTGGTAGCATGAAGAATATTTTATTGCGAAATTACCTACTATTCCTATTCTCTTTTGGATTTTTAACCATTTCTTTCTCACAAAAAAGATCGAAACCTTCGGTTGCAGAAATACAGGGTTTGCCCCAGTGGGCACAGGAAATGTATAAGGAAAAACCCAATGTATTCGTGGTTGACCAGTTGTATTCCGCTTATTATCGCAAAACAGCATTTGTAAAAAATTACCATACACAGTATTACAAATATTGGAGAAAATCTGTTCAAGACCGAATCGACGCAAATGGATGGGTAATTGAGAAATCGGGTGAACAATTGCAAGAAGAATTAGAAGAATACTTGGTACAGTTTCCTCAAAAGAATTCAAACTGGACCGTTTCTGGCCCCATCCATACTCAAGCTGGAAATAACAACCAAGCTTCTGATCAGACCAACGTGTATTGCCTCGACCAATGCGCTGGAAATCCCTCTGTACTTTATCTTGGTACTGAGCCCGGCGAAGTATTTAAAAGCATCGACGGTGGAAACAATTGGACATCAGCATCTATGACCATGAATTTCGGTGGAACGAACGCCATTGAAGTTCATCCCACCGATGGCAACATTGTTTTTGTTGGTGGTGATTTGGGTGTCTTCCGAAGCGTAGATGGCGGACAAAACTGGACGAATGTTATGCCTGAGAATGGACTTGGCGTAAACGAGATTCTTATCCATCCAACCAATACCCAAATCGTTTTGGCAGCGACACAAAAAGGCTTGTACCGATCATTGGATGGTGGTACTACTTGGACCCAGCTGTATACCCAAAAATGTTACGATTTAAAATGCAAGCCTGATAATCCGAATGTGGTTTATATGCTTAAAAACAACCCAGCACAGATCATTTGTCAGTTTTTTAAATCAACCGATGCGGGTGCGACCTGGCAACTCCAAACCAATGGTTGGTACAACTCAACGGACCCTTCCCGATCAGATGGCGGAGGACGATTGGCAGTCTCACCAGCTGATCCCAACCGTGTATATGCCTACCTGATTGGTGAATCCAAACCGAATGATTACGGATATATTGGGGTGTATCGAAGCAACGATGCGGGTGCGAATTGGGTGTTACCAAATGGACCCGATGGTGGTCCTTACACGACCAATCACCTCAATCTGGCTTATGGTAACCCAGGCTGGACGTATCACCAGGGGTTTTATAATTGTGCGATCCTTGCTTCACCTACCAATGCCGATCAAATCCTTGTTGGTGGATTGAATTTATACAAGTCGGACGATGGTGGTGCAACTTTTAGCTCGCTAGCGGGATACGTGGGTGGACCTTTATCCATTCATGTAGACATGCAAGATTTTCGTCAAGTAAATGGAAACACATGGATTACCACCGATGGCGGTGCCTACCTTTCTACCGACTTTTGTGCTACCCAGCCTACTTTCAAAATGGACGGAGTCCGCGGTTCTGATTTCTGGGGATTTGGAAGTGGTTGGAACGAAGATGTGCAAGTTGGTGGACTTTACCATAATGGGAATTTAGGGTACCATGAGAACTATGGCCTTGGGAATTTTCTTCAACTTGGTGGCGGGGAAGCACCAACGGGTTATGTGAACCCAGGACAAAACAAAAAAACCTATTACAGCGATATTGGCGGACGATATTTACCGGATAATTATTCGGATGCAGGGATATATTTTCAGTTTGGTATCGCCCCGAACGAATCATACTGGGGAGCGGAATCAAGTGAGCTTGAATTTCATCCAAACTGCTACAATGTGCTATTTACCGGAAAAGAAAACAAACTCTGGAAATCAACCGATGGTGGCGGGTCGTTTAACGAGCTTTTCGCTTTTGGCGCTAATCCCGATAGCCGAATTACCTACATGGAGCTATCCTCACAAGACCCAAATAAAATGTATGTTTGCCAACGACCAGCTAGCGGAAGCGTTGGTTATTTATGGCGCACATTGGACGGAGGCACCACGTGGGAACAACTTAGCACGCCAACAGGAAACAGCCGACGCATGTTAATCACCCTAAATCCCGAAAACGATCAGGAACTTTGGATTGCTTACCCTGATGGGGCGAATAATGGGAAGGTATATCATTCGACCAATAGCGGCATGTCTTGGAGCAACGTAAGTTCATCCGCTTTGAACAATCAATACATTCATTCCTTGGTGTACATTGCTGGAACCGATGGGGGGTTGTATGCTGCTACCAATAATGCCGTTTATTACCGGAATGCAACAACAAGCTGGGTTTTAGACAATGCTGGATTACCCACTTTTACCAACGGCAATATCCTTCGTCCTTTTTACCGAGACGGTAAAATTCGTTTGGCCAGTTACGGTAAAGGAATCTGGGAGAGCACACTGAATGAAGCGCCGGACCATCCCATTTGCCGCATTATGGTAGACAAACTGGAACAAACGGTGCTTTGTGCCGCAGATTCATTTTATTTTGAAGACCATTCATTTTTGAATCATACCAATGCTTCATGGTCATGGAATTTTCCAACGGGCAGCCCGAGTACCTCAAGTATGCGCAATCCGAGTGTGTTTTTCGGTACACCAGGTAACCATTTGGCCATTTTAACGATTACAGATCAATTTGGAAATTCCGATCAAGATTCACTAACCGTGACCATTACCAATTACCAGTTACCTACCATTGTCGACGAAGATTTTGAAGGAACATTCACACCGAACGGCTGGTATCAAACCAATCCGGATAATGGAGGGCAATGGTCCCTTTCCACTGCTACTGGAGGTTTTTCAAACTCCGCCCAATCCGCTATTTATGATAATTTCAACATCGATTCTCAAGGAACAACGGACGACCTAAACGTGAGTGTAAATACCCAAAACATGTCTAGCTTGGATTTAACGTTTGATGTTGCCTATGCGCCATGGGGAGGCAGTTACAGCGACACGTTGGCGGTACTTGTTTCAACGGATTGCGGCTCAACGTTTACGCAAGTTTACCTAAAAGGCGGCACCACGCTCGCTACTGCTCCGGCCAACTCCTCTTTTTACACACCTAGCGCAACGGAGTGGCGAACGGAAAGCATTGATTTATCGGCTTTCACTGGCTTTGAAAAAGTCATCGTTGCCTTCCGAAACATTGGACATTGGGGCAATGCGATGTACCTCGACAATGTCAACCTTACCAATGACCTTTCACAACAAGTGCTTTTGGGAGAGGATGTTGGTATTTTCCCAAATCCAATTTGCAGTGGGTCCAATTTACATGTCGCTGGTATGGAAGGCGCATGTCATTTAAAAATATTCGATCAACATGGAAAATTGGTGAAAGATTATGGTACCGTAACAGGAGGAAGTGTACTACTTGATAGTCGAATTAAAACCGGTATTTACATGATTCGGATTGAAACGGAGAAACGATTTTGGAATAAAACATTATATGTCCAGGATTAGACGGAATCCCATTTTCTTACTTTCTCTTTTGCTTGCGGTATGCATTATTGCTCCGCATTGTTACAGTCAAAACGATTCAAGTGCTATTTGGTCGGAAGAAATCGATACGAAGATCAAAAAGAAAATGCTTCAAAACCATGTAACTGGTGTAGCTATTTGTATTGTAGACAGTGGGAAAATTATTTACACAAAAGGGTTTGGTTATAGTGATATCGCTAAAGGCCTTCAAATCACAGACACCACCTCCTTTCACATTGCTTCGCTTTCAAAGTCGTTCACGGCACTTGCGATTATGCAACTGGTGCAAGAAAACAAACTGAACTTGGATTTACCTGTTCGCCAGTATATTCCGGAACTAGCGTTTGAAAAAGAAACATTTCCCAAGGGAGCGGATTTCACCACGCGGGAGGTATTGTGTCACCTTTCAGGATTACCCAACGATATTTGGAATCAATTTGGCGAATTTCAGGTTCCAACTAAAGGCCCTATTATTCATAGTTTGAATAAGCTAGGCGCATTTGGTCCAAGGAATACCAACTTTGCTTATTCCAACATTGGTTTCGGCCTCTTGACCATTCTGATTGAAAAAATCAGCGGTTCCTCCTATGCCGATTATCTTCAGGAACACGTATTTTCTCCTTTAGAAATGAAAAACACCTTTGTACATGGCCAGCAAGAACAAAAAGCATACGCTCTTTCCAAAGGTTTTCACAAGGGACATGCCTATCAGGAACCCTATTTTCGGGATGTTGGCGCGATTTCTATTTGTTCCTCTGTTACTGACCTTGGAAACTACCTCAATATGTTCCTGCATTATGGCCAATTCAATCATATTCAGGTAATTGATTCGGTGCTCATTCAAGAAATGTTCAGAAATCATTTATCAAACCTTCCCTTGCAAGAATACCATGGTTACGGACTGGGATTGGTTAGTGACAAACGTGTTTTTCGATCGGACGAAACCTCTAGAACTATAACGGAATTAGGGCACGACGGGGCCACCGACTACTTTCACTCTGGAATGAAATTCTACCCTGAATTAGGCAGTGGGTTTATTGTTCTTACCAATTCAAAAAATGGGATGTACATGCAGGATCCCACGCTTTTGAGTGAATCGTATATGAAACATCGCTATAAGGCCAAGATAGAAGAGCAGCAGGAGAAGGAACAAAATCCAGTTTTGGAGGCTTTCTTTAAAGACCTATCTTCAGGTAATGATTCCGTACCGATGATGCTTGACAATGACGAAATTAAAGGCACCTATAACTTGTCTTATCGCATGCTGAGGATAAAGAACGCTAAGCGATTTCCAATTTACCTGGATGGAAAAAAAGCCATGGCGAAAAAAACAGGGGATGGAAAGTATAATATTGGGTTTAAGTTTCTTGGGTTATTTCATTATTATTTCTCCGATTATACATTGGAGTTCTTAAGGTTTAAAGGCGATACCTATATGCGAACGAATGATCAACCGAATGCAACGTACACCTATTTTGGGGTCAAGGAAAAGCCATTGCCTTTCGTTTCCAATTGGATACCATTCAAAGGCAAGTACCTTCAACAAGAAAATCAGTCACAAAGCCAAATTTCTCCTTATATCTTTAATGAGCGAAAAATGGTTTTAAAAAAACGAGGTGAAAGGCTCCTATCGATTGTACGGTATAAAAGCGGTCGCTTGTATTCAAAGACATTTATGTACACGTTGGATGATCAATTTGCCCATTGTTTTAATCCGAACCGAAATTATTCGGATGCTTTACGAATACTTCCTAACGGAAACTTGTTTTACCAAGGGGCTGAGTTTTACCCCAAAAGACATCGTAACTAAACTGGCATGGAAGCAAACAAGAGTCACTCAAACGATTTCAAGGAAGAGCAACGGTTCACACAGTGGGGATTATGGCTTTTTTTTACGTTGGTGATAGGCGACCTGGCGTATACGTATTTCAACGGCGGAAATGGAAAAACAGATGGGATAATAGGTGCGGTGATCACTTGCCTGGTGTTTTTATCTTTTCTCTTTTTCAAACTCAAAACCCGCATCAATCAACAAGGCATTTATGTTCAATTTGTACCCTTTCATCGTCAAGAACGTTTTTATCCATGGGAGCGAATTCAGGAGATAAGCATTCGCTCCTACCACCCAATCCGCGAATATGGTGGTTGGGGCTTGCGAGGTCTAGGAAGCAACCGAGCCTTGAATGTAAAGGGAAAAGTGGGTATCCAATTGGTTCTAACAAACGGAGATCGGCTGTTGATTGGAACACAAGAAGGGGAACAAGCGAGAAAGGCCATCGATGCATTTTTTAATTGAAAGGGAGAAACTAATTCTTGATAATTCACACTTTTTACCTTTTTGCCTCGCTGGATATCCCTATCTTTGCCTAACGTTCTTTGGGGTCGACATTGGATTTGACAGCGATAGCACTAGTCAGGTGTCAGCATGCAGAGGGTTGTGGTGTTCCTCTTAAATATCATGTCACAAACAATAATTGACAACACGTCATACGCACTTGCTGCTTAATTTACGGAATGTAAATTGGCTTAATCCCGGTGAAGCATAGTAACCAGGACAAGTACTTCCTCTAAAGTTTTGCTCAATAGCTTTGGAATTTGGTAGTTCATCCCATTGAGCTGGCGGGAACGATGGTACTACCTTTCCGTAAGATCTCAGGACCTAAGTTGTAGGTTTGGGTGTTTTTGTCCGCCCTTCAATCGAAAATCAATCAAAAACTAAGCATGTAGAAAGCTTGAATATTCGTCGTTTGGACGAGGGTTCGAACCCCTCCGACTCCACTTTTTAGAGTTGTAAAAAACTCAAAAAACACCTAATACCCTTGATTTTGTTGATAAGTCAAGGGTTTTTTATTTGCGAAAATTTTGAACTTTGGGGAGACTTTGGGGAGAATTATGGGAGTCTCCCCAAGTAAATTGGAAAAGTCTCCCCAATTTTTTAATTTAGTAAATATAAGGTGCTATGAATGACATGTTTACAGTGAGTTTTATTGCTCGAAAAGTGAAATCAAGTGAAGATGAGTCCCTCATCTATGCGCGTGTGACGCTTAACAAAGAAAGAAAAGAATTTGGCCTAAGAATCAGAGTCAAAAGTAAAGAGTGGGAGCCTAAAACTCAAAAAGTCTTAGGCAAAAGTGAAACAGCCAAAACAATCAATGAGCAACTTGAACTCATAGCGAATAAATACAAACGTATTTTTAGCGAAATCAAATTCCATAAAGGAGTGGTTGATTTGGAAGAAATCATTGCCCGATTCGACGGTACTGATATCCCCGGTAAAAGGCATACGCTTCTGGAGGTATTTGAAAAACATAACCAGAAAGTATTTGAATTGATTGGTAAGGATTACGCAAAAGCCTCCTATCAACGATTTCATACCACCAAGATACATGTCGAAGAGTTTCTAAAAAGCAAAAAGAAAAAGGACATCGCTTTG
The DNA here is from genome assembly GCA_044372835.1 of Crocinitomicaceae bacterium. Taxonomy (GTDB): domain Bacteria; phylum Bacteroidota; class Bacteroidia; order Flavobacteriales_D; family Crocinitomicaceae; genus M0103. The sequence continues at coordinate 23,249 of JBILRE010000033.1, forward strand.
ACAGACCTGAATAAGGGATTCCTAATCGATATGGAGCATTACCTCAAATCGAAAAAGGCCTGTAACCACAATACAACTGTGAAGTACCTTCGTATTGTCATGATGGTTGCAAGGTTAGGTATTGATTACGGTTGGATAAGCAAGGATCCATTCTTTGGATTCAAGCAATCGCTGCAAGAGGTGAAACGTGGACATTTGCTAGAAGATGAATTGGAACGATTGGAAAATACACCCATTTCAAACCAACGAATTGAGGTCATCCGGGATATGTTTATTTTTTGTTGCTATACAGGTCTGGCCTATGCCGATATGGCGAAATTAAAGCCTTCGAACATTATTCAGTATCCAGACGGGACGCTATGGATTAACACCAGTCGCACTAAAACCGACGTTGATTCCCGGATCCCCTTGTTGCCTAAAGCCATTGAAATCATTGAAAAATACAAAGACCATCCCGAGACAGATGTATATGGAACTGTTCTTCCCATCAGAAGCAATGTCAAGTTCAATGCTTACTTAAAGGAAGTGGCTGATCTTTGCGGAATTGAAAAGAACCTAACTACACACTTAGCAAGACATACGTTCGCTACAACGGTAACGCTCAATAACGATGTACCGATTGAAACGGTTAGTAAAATGCTTGGCCATAAGAATATAAAGACAACCCAGATTTATGCAAAAGTACTGGACAAGAAGGTAGGTGCCGATATGAAAATTTTACAAGAGAAATTGTATGGAAAGTCTAAAGATGCTAAATGAGATTTCGGATGAAACCTTCAATGATTTTCTGTCAAGGTTAAGTTTCAATTCGAAGCGCTTTCTATGCAAGGTGCGAGCAGCGTTCAAAGAAAAAGGAATCGTGTTAACCACAAAGGATATGAAACAGTCCTTTATATCTTTTCTAGACTATGAAAACACGAAAGATTTTTTGATTGTGTTTCTAAAAGAAAATGAAGATCGATACAGCGAAAATATCTTGAGTTTCATGAAAGAATTGGAGCGAATGTTCTTTTATTACCCTGCTTTCGTCCAAACAAATATCCCCAACAAGGCGGTGAGAGGAGAAATGTTAGAAACATATTATAAAACCATAGAAAGTGCCTTAATTCAACTTGGAGAAACATACAGCTCCACAAATCACACAGTTAAAGTTAAGAAACAGCTTCTCAGCCTAATTAATGCGAATGTAACTCCAGCTAGGGTTTTACAATTAAAAGAACGTATTTCAGTTTTCTTTGTACAAGATATGATTGGGAAACTGGCACAAGCGGCATATATCTCGGACGAGTTTAAAAATGAACTTCATCAAGTTAATTGGATATACAGGGCCTTTAATGTGGAATTCTATATTGACAATCAACAAAACCATTTTCAGTGCAAAATAAACTGGAACAATCTCAATCATTTATCAGACTGGCTCTTGTTTTTAAAAAACTCGTGTATTGTTTATGACTATAAAAACAACAAACAATTATTGGACTGGGTCATTGAACATGTTACCTATAAAAAGCAAGATTTTTCTAAGGGCTCAACAACCTATAAAAGCCTAATTAGAACAATTAAGCTAAGGAAGGATTATATTGATTTTCATTTTACTATGGATAACAACAAGTTGTTCAAAATAAAGTAATTTATCCCCCTTTCGTTTCGGGATTAAAACTCAGATAAACAACACTTTAAGTGTTTTACCCCTATGTTTTTTTAAACGTTGGGGGGATTTATTTGTCCCCAAAAAATTTCGAAACGAATCATACTCTCTATTTCTTTGTCTATATCATTAATATAAACTCTATGGCTTATATAGCAACAAAAGACGAGCTCGACATGCTCTTGACAGCAAAACTGGAAAAGTATTATCAAAAAATCATTGATGCGCTGAAAGGAGCGGATTTATCCCAGCGAAAATGGATGAAGGCCGCTGAGTTAAAAAAACTGCTTCCATTATCCGATTACCGAATTGCTGAAATGCGAAAAAGAGAAATGCTGGACTTCAAGAAAATTGGGGGAACCTATTATTACACGGTTGATTCGATCTCCAAACTATTGAACGAAAAGGTTAAGTAATGGACACGCCATTTCTAGATCCGAGAGGTGAGTATTTAAGGCAATGCCCCTATTGCCTTGAATACATTACCGTAAATCACATGAATCGGAAATATTGTCCTTCGCGCAATGGAACGAAAGATTTCTGCAAAAATCGATTTAAACGGTACCGGAAGGAATTAAAGAAAGCCGGCGTAAAATTGGACAACGTTGATGCTAAGCCTTTAATCGTAAGCCGCAAGCTCACCAATTCGAAGAACGGAAAAACCCAGCTAACCTCCTACATACAACAAAACCTGGAGATTCTTGAAAACGTGCTGAACGGTAAAGATATGGCACACATTCCATTGAAGACATTAAAGAACAAAGGGTATAAAATCAACCATTACACATCCAAACATAACACAGTGTCAGGTTTCCCGTCGTATAAAATCGGTCCTTTTGCAGTGAGCTATCTAGAGGACAACACTGTTTACATTATTTATTACAAAGATTTACGCATATGAACATTAATGAATTCAATCAATTTTTAAATACGCCTCGAGCTCCCATTTCAGAGTCGACAAACAGCGCTATAGCACCTGCTAAGAACGGGGTGAATTGGGCAGCCGTCCTTTTGGCAGGAATAGCAGCTATCGCCATTGCCTATGCCTACCAACTTCATACTGAAAACAAAAAACTGAAGTTGAGATTTAAGGAGTAGTTATTGGGATAAACCTATCTTGCTAATTAATAATCAACACTGGGTGTAGATCACTAATGTACCTGCCCCTACCCGACTATTCATCAAAGAATAGTACATTTCTCTGACAATTCAGGTCAATAATTTGACTATTCAGCGCAATTTATACTTCTTTGTCTTTTCGTTTGAATATTACTGGTTACATCCATGAAAAATGTTTAGTATCGGCATTGCATTCCTGCTTCAGAAAGCACCTACTAATAGCAGCACTTAACTTTTAAATAACCTATTTTGTCTTTAAACATTCTAAAATGCGGTATGAAAGTCAATGCAAACTATGTAGAATTATACTGTTATATTCACGGTATAAGCGTTTTTAGTAGATTTAGGACACGAAATTACTTCGAAAATAAATAAATGAAGTTCAACGAAGATTCACGGGTAAAGATTCCAGCAATATTGCATTTGATGCGTTTGGGTTACAACTACCTCTCGCTCAAGGGGCAATTGTGGGATGAATCGACCAATATCTTCCCTGAAATCTTCATGCGGTCAATACAACGGTTCAATCCAGAACTCTCTTCGGAGGATGCGAGGCGCTTGTTGGATGAAATTTCGCTCACACTGGAAAACGAAGATTTGGGTCGCGCTTTTTACGAGATGCTCATCAATCGAAGTGGTACACGCCTAATCGACTTCGAGCATTTCGACAACAATGAATTTCATGTTGCAACGGAATTACCTTGTAAAAAAGATGAGGATGAATTTCGGCCGGATATTACCCTTCTGATTAACGGTCTACCGCTCGTTTTTATTGAGGTAAAGAAACCGAATAATCAGGATGGAATCATGGCGGAACATAAGCGAATACAAATGCGCTTTGAGAATAAAAAGTTCCGCAAGTTTATCAATATCACGCAATTGATGGTGTTCTCCAATAATATGGAGTACGACAATTCATCTCCGACTCCTTTTCAGGGAGCTTTTTATGCATCTCCGGCTTATGGCAAACCCGTATTCAATTATTTCCGGGAAGAGCATAAGTTCAATTTGTCGGATTTATTAGTAAATCTAAATGATGCTGCAGAAACAGAGGTGCTTCTCGATAATAACCTTATCGGTATAAAAAATGCTCCGGAATTTCAGACCAACAAGGATGCGGATACACCAACAAACCGAATTTGTACATCATTATTCCGACGTGACCGGCTTTCTTTTCTCTTGCGTTATTCGTTTGCATACGTAAAAGGCCATTATGGTTTGGAAAAACACATCATGCGCTATCCTCAGTTGTTCGCAACAAAAGCTATCGAAAGCAAATTAGAAGCAGGCGAGAAGAAAGGAATTATTTGGCATACGCAAGGTAGTGGTAAAACAGCGCTTACCTATTTTAATGTTAAGTTTTTGACCGACTATTACCAAAAGAAAGGAATTATTCCCAAATTTTATTTCATTGTCGATCGACTGGATTTATTGAAACAGGCAAGTCGAGAGTTTAGAGATCGGGGATTGACGGTGCACAACATCAATTCGCGAGAGGATTTCAAAAAGGATATCAAGGCCACCAGTGTCATTCACAATAATTCTGGTAAAGCGGAGATCACTGTGGTGAACATTCAGAAATTCCAGGATGATCCGGATGTAGTGAGAAATACAGATTACAATTTAAATATTCAACGTGTCTATTTCCTGGATGAAGTACACCGCAGTTATAATCCAAAGGGTAGTTTCCTTGCCAACCTAAATGAATCGGATATCCATGCCGTTAAAATTGGATTGACAGGTACACCCTTGTTGGGGACTGATTACAATTCAAAAAGTTTGTTCGGAAGTTACATCCACAAATACTATTACAATGCATCCATAGCTGATGGCTATACGTTGCGATTGATCCGCGAAGAGATTGAGACAAGCTACAAACTCCAGTTACAGAAAACGCTTGATGAAATTAAGGTTCTTCGTGGAGAAGCAGACACAAAAATGGTTTATTCGCACCATAAGTTTGTGGAGCCTATGCTCGATTATATTGTTAAGGATTTCGAACAAGCACGCATTGCTTTTAATGACAACACCATCGGTGGAATGGTGGTCTGCCATTCTTCGGATCAGGCAAAATTGATGTATGAGATCTTTCAGGAAAAATATGGTTTGTCAGCTTACCAGACAACTGAGGAAAACCTTCCGATTGCAGCGGATTTACCGATTAGCTACGGCGATAAAATGAAAGCCAAATCACGTCCTCGAACAGCGGCGCTCATCCTGCATGATAGCGGAACGAAGCAGGATCGAGACGATGAGGTGAACGCTTTTAAAGCTGGTACGATAGATTTGTTATTCGTATACAATATGCTATTGACCGGTTTTGATGCCAAGCGTCTAAAGAAACTTTATCTTGGACGTGTCATCAAAGCACATAATCTTTTGCAGACACTTACTCGTGTTAACCGAACCTACAAAGACTACCGTTACGGTTTCGTTGTTGATTTTGCGGATATCCAAAGGGAATTTGACAAGACAAACAAAGCGTATTTCGACGAGTTGCAATCAGAACTCGGGGATGAAATGGAACACTATTCTAATATCTTCAAGTCAGCCGAAGAAATTGATCAGGAAATTCAGAATATTAAGGATGTGCTCTTTCGTTACGACACCACTAACGCAGAGAACTTCTCTCGACAGATATCTGAAATAAAGGACCGGAAGTTGATGGTGGAAATTACCAAAACCCTTAATGATGCGAAGAGCCTTTATAACCTTATCCGTCTTTCTGGACAGTACGAAATGCTCGATCGTTTAGATTTTCATAAAATCACGCTTCTTGCACGTGAAGCCAACAATCGCCTTGCGCTGATAAATGACAAGGAGGCATTGGAAAACAATGTAGACAATACCAATATCCTCAATATGGCTTTGGAGGATGTCTTGTTTACCTTCGTTAAAGTTCGAGAAGAGGAAATGATTCTGGCTGATCAGCTGAAAAATGTACTCCAGCGTACTCGAGAATCTTTAGGTGGTAATTTTGATCCGCGTGATCCAGAGTTTATTTATTTAAGGGAGGAACTCGAACGCTTGTTTAAAAATAAAAAGTTAAATGAAGTAACGAAGGAAGATATGGAGTCCAATATCGATGCCTTGAACAGTATTTTAGAACGTTCACGTGATTTGGAGCGCCGCAATCAGTTGTTGAAAGCGAAATACGAAAACGATGAGAAATATGCGCGCCTTCATAAGCGCCTTATGGAAAAAGATCCACTCACTCCAAGTGAAAGTAAATTATTGGATGCGCTTATCGGTTTGAAGCATGAAGTAGATGAACAACTGATGCAAAATAATAACCTACTGGAAAATGAAACCTATGTTGAGCGCATGGTGACCCGTTTGGTGCTGGAACAAATGAAAAAACAAACCATAACAATGAATCCCGAATCGGTAAATCGTGTTCGTGGATTTTTGGTAAAAGAATACATGAATGAATACCATGGTATCGTGGCGTAATTCTATGGATTAATAAGATTAAAAATGACCGAAACCTTACAATTTGAACAAAAGACAAAAGCCCTGATCGACGACCTTAAAAGTGTATGCGCGAATTATGGTTTGGGGAACGATGGGAACGAGTTCAAGATCATTACGCAGGTCTTCCTGTATAAGTTTTTGAACGATAAATTCGTGTTTGAGGTAAAGCAAATTGATGAAAAAGTAGCGCAAGCTTCAAACTGGGAGCAAGTGCTGAACAGTTATTCCAAAGATGAATACGATCTGTTACTCATGCAGTTGAACGAGAACACAGCTCGCATCCATCCGCACCATTTCATTTCTGCGCTCTTTGAAAAACAAAACGAACCGAATTTTGCCGATCTCTTCGACAGTACCATGCTCGATATCGCAAAGGAAAACAGCGACATTTTCTCTGTGTTGACCGAAGGAGGTGAAAAGATTGTGTTGTTCGAGAACCTGAGTAAGTATGTGACTGATAAACGCGATGAGTTCTGTAAAGCCATTGTAAATAAATTGATTGGCTTCAGCTTTGAGCATATCTTCCACGAGAAATTTGATTTCTATGCAACCATCTTCGAATACCTGATCAAAGATTACAACACCAACAGTGGAGGGAAATATGCCGAGTACTTTACACCACACGCTGTTGCAAAGATTATGGCGCGATGCATGGTGCACGGTGATGTGAAAAACGTGACCTGTTACGATCCTTCAGCGGGTTCTGGTACTTTGCTTATGAACTTGGCTCATGCTATCGGAGAGGAAAAATGTACGATCTATTCCCAAGACATTTCACAGAAGTCCTCCAATTTGTTGCGTTTGAACCTGATCTTGAATAACCTGGTACATTCCATTCCGAACATCGTCAAAGGAAATACCATCCTTGAGCCATATCACAAAGAAAAAGACGGTCATTTAAAGAAATTCGATTACATCGTTTCCAATCCTCCTTTTAAACTCGACTTTTCGGATTTTCGAGACGATTTGGACAGCAAAGAAAACCAGAATCGTTATTTTGCCGGGATTCCCAATGTGCCGAAAGCCAAGAAAGAGTCTATGGCCATTTATCTGCTCTTTTTACAGCACATCATGTACTCCCTCAGTTCCATTGGGAAAGCAGCTATTGTAGTTCCAACAGGATTCATTACGGCACAGAGTGGCATTGAACGCAAGATTCGTGAGCGTATGGTGGAAAATAAAATGCTTCGAGGGGTTATCAGCATGCCGAGCAACATCTTCGCTACAACGGGTACCAATGTGAGTATTTTGTTTTTGGATAAAGCGAATACCAAAGGCGATATCGTATTGATGGATGCCTCCAAACTGGGAGAAACGGTCAAAGATGGCAAAAACCAAAAAACGGTATTGCGAAAAGAAGAAGAAGACCAAATCATCCAAACTTTTAATGAGCACAAAGCATTGGAAGATTTTAGTGTGGTGGTCAGCTATGAGCAGATTGTAGAAAAGAACTACAGTTTTAGCGCCGGTCAATATTTTGAAGTAAAGATTGAATATGTTGACATTACACCGGAGGAATTTGAGGCGAAGTTGACATCTTTTCAATCGAATCTTGAAACACTGTTCGCGGAATCAAAGCAACTGGAGCAAGAAATCCAACGAAATTTAAAAGGTCTGAAGTATGAGTAACTCGTTCGATCAGCTCATCCGTCATATTGAAACGATTCATATCGAAAGTCAAAAGTATGCCATACAGCAAGTGAATTACTCCTTGTCGATGCGCAACATCATAATCGGGTACTATTTGGTTGAGTACGAACAAAAGGGGGCTGATCGCGCGCTTTATGGGGAGAATACCATCAAAAATGTTGCACAACGGTTAACTCACATCAAAGGTATTTCCGTACCGCAACTTTACCGTTTTCGATTGTTTTACTTAACCTATCCACACATTTTCTCGACAGTGCTGATAAAATTGCATCATACTGATTTACTGTCAAATGAGATATTATCGGCAGTGCCGAGAATATTGGAAAACGGACCATCCTTACATGGAGATACACAACTGAATATTGCTCCTGAAGTGTTGTTGACACGGCTGAGTTTCACCCATTTCATTGAATTGTTGAACATTGAGGATCCGCTAAAGCGCGCATTTTACGAGGTGGAATCGATCAAAAACAATTGGGGCGCACGGGAATTGGGGAGAGCAATCAACACCCTGTTGTATGAACGCACCGGGTTATCAAAAGATAAAAAAGCCGTGTTGGCAAGTTTTGGTAACGCAGAAACTAAAGCCATCGACATCGTTAAAAACCCTTATTTATTAGAGTTCATTGGATTGGAAGAAAAACACAGTTACAATGAAACGGATTTGGAAAATGCCATCATCAATCATTTACAAGATTTCTTGGCCGAATTGGGCAGGGGATTTTGTTTTGAGGCCCGGCAGAAAAGGATCACTTTCGACAACACGCACTACCGCATCGACCTGGTGTTTTACCACCGCATCCTCAAATGCCATGTGCTTATTGATTTAAAAATTGGACCATTCGATCATGCCGATGCCGGACAGATGAATATGTACTTGAACTACTACCGAAAGAATGAAATGACGGAAGGCGACAACCCACCGGTAGGAATTATTCTCTGCGCCAATAAAAACGATGCCTTGGTCGAATACACCACAACGGGTTTAGCCAACGAAATCTTCGTTTCCAAATACATGGTACAGTTACCCAGTAAAGAAGAATTGGAAGCATTTATTCAAAGAGAACTTAACGAGAACAGCACAATTAATGGAATAATTGAGGAATAGGATGAGTAAAAAAGTAAAGGGTTCTAATTTCAATCTGAAAGGCTTGTTTGCGGAGTCGAAGGTATTGGAAAAGGAAATTGAGAATAATTTGAAGGGGGTGAGATATGATTTTTAATAAATCTAAATACAATATAAATTGGGATACTTTGAGTCTTGAAGACTTGGGTACTTTTAAAAGAGGAAAATCAAAACATAGACCACGTAATGATTCCAAATTATTTGAAAATGGAATTTATCCCTTGGTTCAAACTGGTGAAATTAAAGAAGCCAATTTATATCTTAATAAACACAGTATAAACTACAATGAATTTGGTTTAAGTCAAAGCAAGTTGTGGCCTAAAAATACATTGTGTATAACAATAGCCGCAAATATCGCAGAAACTGCAATTTTAAATTATCCAATGTGCTTTCCTGATAGTATCGTTGGCTTCAATTCATATTCGACCAAATCAGATGTCAGATTTGTCTATTATATTTTTGAATATGTTAAAAGATCGATTCAAAATGCTGCATCAGGAAGTATTCAAGACAACATAAACATTGATTTTTTAACAAAACTAAAATTCAAAACACCTAAGTTAGAAACCCAATCCCAAATCGCCAAAGTCCTTTCCGACCTCGATGCAAAAATCGAACTCAATAATAAAATCAACGCGGAGTTAGAAGCCATGGCCAAACTCATTTACGATTATTGGTTTGTGCAGTTTGAGTTTCCCTGCCTTCCTCATGACTATCGTCCATCGGGGCAGGTAAACCCAAATAATGAGTTGAGCGAGAAAATTAGAGCTTTTTGTACTTATAAGCAAACTGGTGGTTTACCTTTACCTGACGGTAAAAAGTGGTTTGTATATGTGTTACTTTGTGAAGACGGTTCTTTTTACAAAGGAATGACAAATGATCTTTACAGAAGATATTACGAGCATAAAACAGGACAAGGAGCGGAGCACACTAAAGTTCATAAACCACGAAAAGTCATTCACTGGGAAGTGTTTCCCAGTCAATCTGAAGCTGCGGTAAGAGAAAAAGAACTTAAAACAGGATTTGGTAGAACATGGTTACAACGTGAATATGAATACCTTCAAAAAAATAAACCAGGTTCACCTGCGCATCAAAACGAGCGACTAAGCAAGTTGATACCTGCAGGGAAGATGGTTTGGAATGTGGAATTGAAGCGAGAAGTGCCCGAGGGATGGGAGGTGAAAGAGTTGGGTGAAATGATTCAAATTTTTGATTCACAGAGAATTCCAATATCAAGCAGAGATCGACTGAATCGTAAAGGAATCATCCCCTACTATGGTGCAACAAGTATCATGGATTATATAGATGATTTTATATTTGATGATGAATACATTTTGATGGCAGAAGATGGTTCCGTAATGAATGAAAAAGGATTACCAATTGTACAATTTATTTGGGGTAAAACATGGGTCAATAACCATGCACACGTCATTCAAGCGAAAAATAAATCAAACAATGAATTTTATTTTCAACAAATCAAAATGATACCCGTCGTACTTATAAAAACAGGTTCAATTCAAATGAAAATAAATCAGGAAAATCTGAAAAAGTACAGAGTACTAACACCTCCTGAACATTTAATTTCAAAATACTCACTTACAGCAAATTCATTTAGAAAAGAACTCATTAATAAAATTGAAGAAAATCAAAAACTCGTTGAACTCCGCGATTGGTTGTTACCGATGTTGATGAATGGGCAGGTGCGGGTTGATAAGCTCAGTGAACCTTAGGAACATTTAAACATGGCCAAAGAGGAACGCGAGAAGTATAGATAAGATTGAAACCACGAAATGATAAAATGAAACCGCAACAGATAAAAAACTTTGATGATTCAGGACATGAATGGAAATTTGAGTTAAACAATAAAACTTACTTTCTCACAAGTCCAGGACATATACATGATGATCAAATATATTGTTCTAAATCCAATTCGAATGAAACATTTCGTTTGATTGGAGGTGGAATGCATTTAGACAACAATGAAATTAAACCGCATCGCGTTTTAATCAATCTTGAAACTTCTAAACATTTTATTATTTCAGGAGAAGATTTTGAGAATGAATTAATAGAAAAATAACCAAACCAATTATTTATGAAACCATACGCTAACCGAGGAGGCAACTCCAATGTCCAATCCTATGAAATTGGAAATGATTTTATTGCTGTAAAATTCAAAGGCACTTCAAAAATCTATGTATACAGTTATTCAAGTGCCGGGTCTTACAATGTAGATAGAGCAAAACAACTTGCCGAAAACGGTTCAGGCTTAAATAGCCATAATAATTCGAATATGAAAAATGATTTTGAGAGATAATGGATACATTAAAACTTGATTTTAAGAATTGTTACGGAATAGGAAATCTTGAACATGAATTTGATTTTTCAACCTTTAAAACAAATTTGATATATGCATCAAATGGGGTTATGAAAACTTCATTTGCAAACACTTTTAAAGCAATTAGTGAAAAACGAATTCCAGTTGATCGTTTATACAATAAACCATCATTTTGTCAAATATTAGTTGACGGAAATATTATTTTATCAGATTCGATCTGCGTGATAAAATCCATCGACCAAATTGATACAGTTCAAAGCCAAAGTAAACTACTTGTTGATGAAAATTCAAAAAAAGAATACGATTCGATTTATTCAGAAATTCATGATAAAAAAACCAAACTAATTTCAGATTTGAATAGACTTTCTGGGGTTAAAAGAGTTGATTTAGAAGAAACGATAAAAAGAGATTTTAATATTCCTGATTTTTTCCCGCTGCTTTCTCTTTATCAATCAAAATCAATGATTGATGATTTTTCGAAAGTAAAATATACAGAAGTATTCAACGATGATGTTTTAGCTTTTTTATCAATTCCTGACGTTCGTAAAAATATTCAAGAGTACAATAAGACGTATAATGAGTTAATTGAAAAATCTTCAATATTTCAGGCAGGAGTTTTCAATCCAACAAAAGCTGAAAAAGTATTTGATATATTAAAGGATCAAAATTTTTTTCATGCAAAACACAAAATAAAATTACAAGGAATTGATCAAGATATAGAAAGTGCAGAAGAGTTAAACCAAATATTATTGAACGAACGTAAATCTATTCTTGAAAATGAAAATCTATTAAAAATTGAACAACAAATTAAAAAAGCCGCAGTTCATTCCTTCCGAACTTTACTAGAAACACACGATATAATTTCAGAATTAGCCAATCTCAATGAGTTCAAAATAAAACTTTGACTGTCATATCTTCAATCTACTAAATTTCATGTAGATGAACTAATGGTTACATATCTATCTGGTTTGAAGCAGATGAAAGAAATAGAATCAAGAGCATCATTACAGAAGACAAAATGGGATGAAGTAATCGACATTTTCAATAATCGCTTTTTTGTTCCTTTTGAAGCAAAAATTGAGAATAAAGTCAGTTCTATTCTTGGTCAATCAGTACCCAACATTGTTTTTGAGTTTAAGGATTTAAATACAGGTCAAACAGTCATTAAACAACATTCAGAAGTCACGAAGGATGAAATTCTAAGTCAAGGTGAAAAGCGAGCAATGTATTTGTTAAATGTCATTTTTAATATTGAAGCATATCGAAATTCCGGATTCGAAGTTTTATTTATTATAGATGACATTGCAGATTCTTTCGATTATCGTAATAAATATGCAATTATTCAGTATTTGCGCGATATTTCTTTAGAGCCAAATTTCAATCAAATAATTCTTACCCATAATTTTGATTTTTTCAGGACTGTTCAAGGTAGAATTTTAACAACACATAAATGGAAAAAATCTTTTAAAGCAGATAAAAATGGAGACTTAGTCAAAATACAACCTTTTGGAAATAATGAACATAGATCACCATTTGATGTTTGGAAAAAGACACTTGATCAACCATCATATTTACTTGCTGCAATTCCCTTTGTAAGAAACCTTGTCGAGTTTAAAGAGTCTTCAAAAAGCGCCGATTTCTTACTTTTAACTTCCCTTTTACATTCAAAAACTGATACAAATAGTATTACAATATCTAACATTAAATCAATTTTTGAAAAAGTAATTGATAGTAGTAAATTAGACAACTACCAACAGAATAAAGTTATTTATGACCTTTTATTTGAAGAAATAGCAGGTATTCTTGCGGATTCTACAGATGGAATTAATCTTGACAAAAAAGTTATTCTATCAATTGGTATTAGAATAAGAGCAGAGGAATTTATATGGTCGAAAATTACAGATCGGGCAGATATTACAAGTGATCAGACCGCAGAACTTGTAGAACGATATAGAAGAGAGTTTGGTAATACATCAATTGAAACTCAAAAAACATTAGACAAAGTCAATCTAATAACACCAGAAAATATACACTTGAATTCTTTTATGTTTGAGCCAATCTTAGATTTATCTATGGATCATTTAAAACAACTATTCCTTGAAGTAACAAAATTAAGCTAATGTCTAAAATTAAATTAAATCAACAACTCCAGCGCGTTGAAGTCAGCGCCTTTGAAATCGACAACGAAATTGTTTTCAATTACTTCGATCATTTAAAAGCCGAGGAGCGCAATGAGAAATTGTTGCGCGCTATTTACATCGGTGTACTGGCCATGATGGAAGATCGCTTGTCCTCGTTTTTGTCCAAAACCAGCAATGAATTAGGAACAGAATTGGAAAGTCTAAAGATGATTTTTGAGATGAAGCAAGAACTCTTCTACAAAACCACCATGAAAGGCATGATGGCGGAAGAAGATGTGGCAGAATACCTCAATGAATTTTTCAAAGCGAAGAAATGGAAAGATGTTGCGGCATTAACTGGAAGTGAAGCAGGTTTGTTGCCGAAAAACAAAACCGGAGATATTCTTTGCGCCCTTGAAGGAAGTGATGCCAAAATTGCGTTGGAATGTAAATTCGATAAAAGCGTAAAATTGGGTGAAATCGCCAGTAAAGATGTTTTTATCCGTAAAACAGATACCGCGTGGAGTCAGTTGATCGAATCCAATGCGAACCGTGGAACGCACATCAGCATCATGGTATTCGATATTTCCCTAATTGATGGAAGTATATTAAAAATTACAGAAAATGTCGCGTTTATTCCAGGTGTTGGTTTTATCGTAGTAATCGATTCACAAAAAGGTGATTATTCAAACCTCGGCATCGCCTATACACTAGCTCGCGACATCGCAATCAATGCAAAACAATTGGAACTTGACAAAGATGTTCTTGCAATGCTCATTACACGCATCCTCAGAGATCTCCAAGAAATAATAAAAATTCGTTCCTTGGTACAAACCAACATAGACAACAACAAAGCAATCCTCCAACAATTGGAAAAAAGCATCTTACTCATGGAGTTCAACCAGGAATACCTGATGAAGTTCTTAAAAGATGGGAATTTGACGAAAAAAGACCTTTTGGATTTTTACTTGGGTGAAGATGTGAAGGAGAAGTATAAGGTGATTGAGAAGGATATAAAAAATATTTAATATGAAAATTCGTTACCATTCTGCTTATTTCCCAAGAATTTTTCATCCAAATTGTGCTCCTGGGTGGCAAATATTAGAATTTAGTGAATATGACTTCGTTTTAGCTGCAATTACTGTAGGAAGGGCAAACAGATGGGATGTTATTCAACATGGTCCATATTCTTACTATGAAATGATCTATCGAACGGCCCTAATAATTGCAAATATTGAAGAAAGACCTGATGGATATCTTTTGAAGTCTCCCGCATATAAGGCACTTGATCCAACTGAAAAATCCGCTGTTTCTTATTTTTTAGGTTTAACTATCACCAAGTTATTTTGCGATAAACTGTTAGAAATCCCCTTTTTAATGCATCTCGAAATTTATGGGCGTCAAATTGGGCACATATATGGTCCTATCAATTACAGAAGAGGAAAATCAAGACCAGATTTAATAGCAATAAGTCATGAACTTAATCCTCATATTTTCGAATGCAAAGGTCGTTCAGGAAATTTTAATCAAGATTCGTTTACAAAAGCTAAGAATCAGGCAAGAATGGTTTTAAGTGTTGACAATGTTAGATCGGTTATCAACGTTGGGGGCATGGTATATTTCAATAATGATCTTTTGGAATTCAGATGGGCAGACCCTTTGCCAGAAGAGAATGCCTATGAATATAACTTCTTAAAAGTTGAGCAGTTGGTACTCGATTATTATCGACCATACGTAAATCTCATCTATAATTCACCACTAAGTTTTTTAAGATTAAATGACAAAGGACCTCAGCAAATTCCTTATTTAGACATGAAGATAGATCTACCAGAAAACATAGTTGATTTGTTCATTGAGAATGAACCAGAAGTTACTAAAGAAAAATTAAAAACTGTATTAAAAGACTTACCAAAAGCACATTCAACGCAAATTGACGACGGTAATTATTCAATCATTGGTCAAGACGGAATACACTTTATTTTCGGCAAATCATGGAAAGGTAGATTTAAAAAAAATACAGAATTATAATGAGTTGGATAAACGATTTTGACAAACTTAAAATTACAAGTAAGGTTATATTATTGTACTTTATCTGTGTAATTCCCTTTTTTTCATTTCAACCTATCTTTTCAAACCAGAAATGATTGAAATTATTGATGGCAATCCATTCATCAATCATTTCTACTTCTCTTAGGAACTTCAAAGTGCTTTGCGAGAAGGTATTCAATATTACAAAGAATGAGGATTTGTTAAAGGAAGAATGGAAGAATTTCCATGATGCTCAACCTGCCTACGCCTATTCTGGAGATACGAAAAATCAACGGATAATGTCGAGCTTTAATACCCCTTTCTTCCCGGATGTTCTTGTCTCAACATCTGTGCTTCAAGAGGGAGTTAACCTTCAGTACTTTTGTGATAACATCATTCATTACGGAATTGCTTGGACACCAGGTGATAATGAGCAGCGTGTGGGTCGTATTGACCGCATGTTTAGTCTGACAGAGAGAAAACTGGAAAAAGACGAAAGTAATTGCTTGGAAATCGCTTATCCTTATTTGCGAAATACAATTGACCAAGATCATCTGGCAAACTTCATCAGTAAGAAACATCGTGAGGAAAATTTAATTGATAATTGTCAAGCTTTCACTGGTTAAACCATTTTAGATCCTGAAAATTTCAATCATGAAAATTGGCAAGAGTACTTTAGAGTGCCGCAGCAATTCACATCGGATGACCCATACAATGTCAAACCAGAAGTATTAAAGGAGCCTACCTTTAAACACCATGTTGATTCTCCTAAGGATCATGTGATAAACCGGATTTTAAAAACCTTCTTTGATCAAGGAATCAAAACATATGAACCGAAGGAAAAATCTTCTCTAATCTGTGTATTGGACGACAAGTTGAAAGAACGGAATAACAGAAATCAACCAGTATTTGTCGAGTTAACCTATGAACCTAAAGGTACGGGAAGGGTGAATTATGTTGCATACAGTCTCACTATGCGCACTCCGCTTGGAACGAAACGTGAAATAAAACAGTTTGAGGACAAGTATAATTTCTTCAAAGAGTATGATTTAGACAGCGCTTTGACTTGCAAGATGTGCTATGATCCGGGACAACCTGCAAACTCCATATGGGGGGTGTATATGAAGGTCGAAATCCCAGTCTTTCCGAATCATCCAGATGATCCTTTTAGTATGTCTGAATTAATGACTAATTATCGTCAACTTATTCATTATGCTGATATGGTAGAGTTTTCCGTTACCGGTGGTGATATACAACTTTCGGATGAAGGAACTCACGTCGATGTTTTTAATGATGAAATTGGCTCCGGACTACGAATGGAAACTAAATCTCTTATCTTAAGAAACGGATGGATCCGAAAAGGTGATTTTGTTTATCTAGATATATATTCAAATCCATATACCGCACCAAGAGATATATGGGCCTATCACCATTTAAATCCTTTTCATAAATGTGTTGACAGGAGGATTATTATCCCCTACCAAGGCCAAGATATTCAAAGTATAGAATTTGATTTTTTGGAGGCGTATAGAAAGGTTAAGGTCTAGCCATTAATGATTGGGCATGACATAATAGTTTTACGGAATTTACAGAATTTTATTCTGATCAGAATAAAGTTGTAAATATTAAGTATGAATTTAATGTATTCTAAACCGTTAAACATTTAAACATACATAGCCTATCTAAAAAGCAAATCCCTTCCACCACATCTGAGGTTTATATTTTACTATACAATGCTTCCTTTAATTTCGAACAAGGTTTTTAGTTATGTTTCTTAGGGAAATTAAAGGCCAAACTTGTTAAAATCGGAACAAAAAAGATTGCAACAGTTAATACTGAAATCCCAATATCTGCAGTGTGACTAGATAGAAATTTGCTTACTCCTGATTGAGGGTAAAAATGCTCAACAATAGAAAGTGATAATTTTATTCCTAAAATAGCAATCACTATAAAAGCTGCTGTTTCAAGGAATTTGTATTTCTCCATTAATTTAACAAACCATTGAGCAATAAAACGCATTGCCAAAATCCCAATAAATACTCCTAAACAAACCAGAATGATGTTTGGCGTGAAAGCAACTGCAGCAAAGACATTATCAATTGAAAATGCCATATCCATTAATTCTACAAGGCATACGGTTGCCCAAAAATTACCTAATGAACCTACGGTTGCCTTGTATAGCCAGTTGCTATTTTTATCCAACAAATCATCCTCAGTTGTTTCAGTTTGTTGACCTTTCCAATAATCATAAACGAGGTAAAGCAAATACAAACCTCCCAACGGTTTAAGCCACCAAATTTTTATTAGAAATGCTGCAAATATCATTGCCAATCCTCTAAAAATATAGGCTCCCCATATTCCATACTTTAAGGCTTTATCACGTTGATTTTCTGGTAAATCCATTACCATTGTTGCCAAAACAGCAGCATTATCAACAGAAAGTAAACTTTCAATAATTATCAAATTTCCGATTATTGCTAAGGAAGCACCTGGGTTATTTACAATGTCATTAATTAATTCTTGCATGATTTTTTATTTTAGATTACATTTTATTTGCAAATGAAATAATTGCCACTCGACCACCTTCATCATTTGAGAGTAGTAGTTTTTTACCATTAGTTAATTCAACAAAAGAGCCAATTGGAATTACATTATCTTCGGAAATATCTTTTAACGATGTCAATCTTTCATTTACGAACATCCATTTGTCGTTAAAAAATGAAAAATAACCATCACGAATTTTTTGTTTGTCATTTAGTTGTTCATTTCTAATTACGTTCTTGTTTGAATGCCATCTATGCAATGTAGAATTATTGTAAACAACTAATCTCTGGTTTTCTGGTTTCCAAACACCCGATTTAAATTGATAATAAAAATCTAAAATAGGAATAGACTGGGAATATCTGGTATTACAAAATGGACATCTAGTATCTAATGTATTATTGTAAATAAACCATTTTTGTTCACATGAATTATTGCTGCATTTTAATTTCAGATCATTTGTTTTAATTAAAGCCTCCTCCCACATAACAGCAGGTGGTCTTTCGATTGGATTATGTAACCCTTTAATGAAAGCCTGATCAAATAAATCTTTTAAATACGGACCTGTAATGGTATATGGTGTTTTTTTTAAATCAGTCCAAGGTGAGAACTTAATTAAATTATCACCATATTCCCTTTTAAAGTTTCGATTGTTGTCATTTGTTGGATGCTCTACAAATAATGCCTTCGATCCCATCATTAGATTTTCTTCTTCAGTTTCGTCAATTTGTCCGAAATATTGCCCACCTCTTAAGGGATGACGATAAAGAAGATACATATAAATTAAAACGGCTAGGGCATGCAAATCTGTTTCCCTTCTTGGTAATTTACGGTTAATATCTGAAATAGATAAGTGTTTTGTGGCCATGACCTCAGGAGCTATAAAATCAGCCGTACCAATTACATCTGGTGCAAACAAATTTGGAACAACTAAACCATCAATATCTATTATCGCAGCCGTTTTTGTTACGGGATCTATTAATACATTACTGTAAGATAAATCAGAATGAGCAAGACCGGCAGCGTGAAGTCTTTTAACCCCTCTGGCTATATTGACACAAACCTGAAAATAACTTAACCAATCCCCGAGTTCAGACTGATCAAGTTTCGTTTTGGAATCTTTAACCCTGAATTTTGCTGATGCAAACCACTTTCCGTTCTTTTCTTTTCCCTTTAATATATCATTATTCGAGTAACCTTTTTTAAAGAAAAAATTTCTATTGTAACAAGGAACAATGACCCCAATTCTATTATTTTCTTCAATAACATCTGTGGGCCACGAGTATAAATTTTTGTAATATGAACCACCTTCTCTATTAAAAAAAGAATCGTAGTAATTCGTTACAATTTTTTTTAGTCTTTCTTTAGAATTAAAGTCTTGGGGATCTCTATAAAACGCAACGACATAACTATTATCCGGGCTAAAGTATACATCCTTCATACCGCCTCGAATTGGTTCGCCGTTATCAACGTATTGATAAGATTTCCCTTGAATTATTATAGACTTAACTACTTTAGTACTCATTGTTAGAAAATAATTGCGAGAGTTCTATCGTCATGATTACCAGGGCTCCAAAAGTCCATCCATTGGGAAAGTTGTTGACCCAGCTCTTCATTTTCTAAATTAAAATCAACTTTTGCATTTTCAGAATTATCTCCCTCTAAATCTGCCAAAAATTCTAACCATTTTTCATGTTTTTCTAAATTGGCTTCGACAACAAATTTTGGATCATATATCCCATCGGTCATTAAAAATAAATAACTGAAATCGGTAATGATATGAAAATTAAAACGAGATGACATGGGATTACTTTCAGAGTGAAATATTTCTGATTGAGTTATAAAACGAGTTCCACCACCAAATTCACCGACATCCAACCAATTTAATAAATATGTTGAAGTTTTATCTTTATTCACAACCGCTATAGGACAATCACCAACTCCAAATGAAAGTATCAAATAACCAAAATCAAATTTTTTGAAAAGGCAGAAAATTAACGTTGAATGAAAATAATCAATCGGGGATTTAGCCTTTGAGTTATTAAAAAAATCTGGGAATTCCTCAGCTGTTTTATTAGCAAACTCCTTTATTTTTGTATGTGTAAATACTGTTGCCTTATAAAGATTTTGTTTAGCCAGAACTTGTATTTCTTTTAATAATTCCTCATCTCTCGAATTGTCGAATTCCAATAATTTTTCTTCGAAAAATTTATGGGTTTCAATATCTGAATGCTTTTCAAAATATTCTATTACTGCATTACACGCCAACTGAGAACCCTTCCTGGAGAAAGAATAGCTTCCTGCTCCATCGCTTACCGCCACGACTGACCATCCAGAATTATTAAAATGTTTATAGGCAAAATCATCGTCTCTGAATGAACCAACATTTGCATGGCTTCTTCCTCTTTTTGACGCAACGACAATTCGTTTATCGCATAATTTATCTGAAATTACGGTATTGTCTACCTTCCAAAAAGGATCATTTTTATCGCTTTCAATATCTTTCCATAATGTTTTAGGATCCGGATTTATAATTAAGATAAATTCTTTAACATTCAATTCTGAATTTTCTTCTTCACCATTTATTTTAAACAAGAACTTAACCTTGTGCTCACCATTGAATGATGGCTTACCTTCAATTGTATCATCAATCTTATTGAACTTTAACCCAACTTCTTCAAGACCTTGAAATTCTTCATGCACTAAATCACTTAAGCCTAACAGATTAAAATCAATTTTCGAGCAATAATCTTTTCCAACTGTTCCATTTAATACTGGAAAAATCATTTGTTTTATTTCTGCAATACGAGATTGAATATCCCATTTATTCATAATTCTATTTTGATATTCAACAATCCTATTTACTAATTCAATATTTTCCTGATCTAATACAAAATCTTCAAAAAGTTCTTTTTGTTCTTCTTTAACTATAACACCGCGCTTATTTAGTAATGTATAAATGTACTCTTTTGTCATCTCGACCTATCCTTGTGTTCTATTTACATCGAAGCCACCTTCCTCGGAAGCGCCATATGAACTTTTCTTTCCACACCATGGACATTCACTTACGTCTTCACTTCCTACACAATGTATTTTTCCACAATTGCAAACAGCAAATGCAAATTGGTTACCACAACATGGACAGGTAGGAGCACCAATAAGTTCATTTGTATTTATTTTTAAATCTAAAACAGAGTTATCTGATAATTCAAAGTATGAATTGTCAACTTGATATGCTCCAACAAGTCTGTAGCTCAATGTATTAAGGTCTAATCCTCCAAAAATATTTGAGATTATGTTCTTTTTATATTTCATTAAATATGGACGCTTAGTATTTTGACACTTTGCAGCTAAAACAACGTAGTTAAAATCTACATATGCATTTTTTATCTCTTTGTTTTTTGATTGGTCAAATCTAGACAGAGTTTCACCATCCAATTTAGATAATTCAAACCCAGTCATGTTGTTTTCAACACTTTCCGAACTAGTTTTTATTGAATCGGTTACCCATCTAAAAAATTGTTTATAGGCAGATTCATCAGCATTTTTGAAATAAAGAACATTTTCTGTAATTTGACCTAATATTTGTGGGTCTGTTTCATCACCAAAAGAAACTGCGACCAGGTTTGCAGAGCGTTGCCAGTTATTTTTCCATTCATTAATTGCTTTCGAACTGTCATCCGTTGGAACCCCATCGGTGAATAAAAACACTATTGGTTTCCAATCACCTTTTTTTTCTGGTGTGGTTAAAACCTGGTTTTTTCTTAATTCGTACATTAAATGTCCTAAACCTTTGCTTAACGATGTCCCCCCACCGACTGGAAAACGAGGAGGATAAAATGTGATTATTTCCTGCAAAGGAACTAATGTTTTTGGCTGACCAGCGAATACTATGATTGATATCCAAACAGTTTCCAAGGCATTTGGATCTGTTTTCAACGTTTGAATAATCGTTGCTATTCCATCCTCAACTTGTTGAATGGGCTCACCAACCATTGACTCTGAAATATCAATTAAAAAATAAATAGGTAATCTTCGACTCATATTTTTTTTTGAAAATGTATTAGATCATCATAAATGTCTTAAATCGTAAAGTAAAGAAATCATTTAATCTTAACGTTTCATTTACTTCATTTAAAGAAATTTCTAAAATTTGGTTTGGTATTGGAATTTTCAAAGTAAATTTATTTGGACTCAATCTTGATTCCAAACGTAACACTGAAAAAAAATGATAAATTACACCCATCAAATTCCTCTATAAAACTATGAATTCTTCAGTTGGGGCGGGTGGTAAACTAACTTGATTTGTCGCACCCATACTTTTGTTCCCTAACTCGATAGCGTCAGAAACCCATTTAAAAAACTGTCTTAATGTACCACTATCCGCGGTATCAATGTGGACAACAGTATCACATAATTCCTTTAAAATAGCATTGTCTGCTAATTTCCCGGCTGCACATCCTATTATTGTTCCAAAATTCAATTGTTTTATTTTAGGAATGGTGGAACGATATAATTGAATGTCACTTGGCTTACCGTCTGTAAATACAAATAATAAGGGTCTCCAATCACCCTTTTGCTCAGACGAACCTTTCCGTATATCATTTGTGACTTTTTCATAAATTAACTCTAAACCCTTTCCTGTATTAGTCGGTCCACTTTGAGGACAAGTAATTTCAGGTAATTGAAAAGATTGTAAATCCGTTAGGTTAATTATTTCTTTCACTTCTCTATCAAAAGTCACAATGCAAATCCATAGGGTTTCTTGAGCCTGAGCATCTGTTCGCAACGAATGAATCATACCACTCAACGCATTATTCAATGCTTGGATCGGTTCTCCATACATAGATCCAGATGTGTCTAAAAGAAAATAAACCGGAAGGCGTCTCATAACTTATAATCTATTCGAATTATTAAAGCGATTAAATTATCCCAAATCCAACCTGGATATCTAAAATACCCTACTCTAGAAAACCAATTGTCCTTAATAACAAACAGTCTCTCCAAACATGAAAAGTGTTCGTCTCCTATTATAAATAAATCAACAAAATTAATCATAGAAATGAAAGCGAAAACCTGAATATTTAACTAATCCTATTTCACACAACAATATTTAGTTCTGATGGAGGTGGGGGTAATTCATTTAATCCTGTAACTTCTTTACCACTATCTTCCACTTTCGTTGAAGAAACACCAATGGATGCTGTTACCCATTGAAAAAATTTAGAAATACTTTGTGTATCTGCTGTCTCCAAACTTACTACGTTATCAGTAATATTCTTCAAAACAGATGTGTCAGCTCCATTTCCAGCAGCACAAGCTACTACAACACCCACTTTTCTTTTTTTAAACTCATGAAGGCCACTTTGCCAGTCATCAGTTGGCATACCATCAGTCATTATGAAAATAAGAGGCTTCCAATCCCCCTTTGTTTCAGGTGTTGTTTTTGCAACCTCAGAATCAATACAATTCCCTAAGACCTTTAATGCTTCACCCAGTGAAGTGGTTCCACTAGCTTGAACATCTATCATCTGAAAGTTTGAGAGTTCTGTTAAAGGAATAATTTGTCTAGCGGAGCTATCAAAAGTTATGACACTAATGAATGCCGTTTCAATTGCTTGAGGGTTATTTCTCAATGTACTTACCATTACTTGAACACCATTTTTAACAGCTTCTACAGGTTCTCCCATCATTGAACCCGAACAATCAAGCAATAAATAGACTGGTAATCTTCTCATTTTTTAATTTTTAGTAGATGTATTTTTTTAAAATTTCTATAAAATTATCTGAATGATAGGCCTCTCCAATTGCCCTAAACTTCCATCCATCATCTTTTCTGTATACTTCTGCAAAAACCATCGAACACATTCCATTTAAGGAAGAATCACCTGACAAACTAAATTTCGTTATTTCACGACCCTTTGCATCCACAGCTCTAATAAAAGCATTTTCAATCATACTAAAATGTTGATTATTCTTAAGTCCTTGATATATGGAAACAACAAAAAGTATCTTTTGATATTTCTCGCTAAGTGAATTAAGTTTAACAATAATTTGTTCATCATCGCCATCACCAGCACCTGTTCTATTATCACCTGTTAACCAAATATTACCAGATGAATGCCTCATAGAATTAAAGAAGATTACATCCCCATCATACAATCCCATTTGTTGTCCATTTCTGGCCTGAATTGTCCTACCAAGATCTGCTACTTTACCATTTTGATCTAGTAGAAAAGCAATTGCATCCAAATCATATTCTTCCTCTTTTGTACCAAATAATTTACCTAAGAATCCCGATTGTTTCTGTCTGACATCCCAACCAAGACCGATGGTGACTGAGGATAAATCGTAAACATTTTCTCCTTTATCGTTTTTTCTTAGGTCAATAGTTTGACCCTTTGTTAAGTTAATAGCCATTTTATTTTATGATTGTTCCGTTATAATACTTCTCCAAGAAGAAACCCAGGTCAGCTTTATAACCTATTCCTGATGCTTCAAATTTCCAATTTCCGCCTCGTCGATATAATCGTCCAAATTCAACGCCTGTTTCAATTGAAAAATCTTCATCTAGTTCATATTTTGCAACCTCTTCATTTATTAAATTATCAACTAAACGGATGTAAGAATTTCTTACTTGACCAAAATTCTGTTTCCTTGCTTCAAAATCTGCAATCGTAACCACAAATAATATCTCTTGTACTTCATCTCCAACCTTATCCAAATCAACTACAATCGATTCGTCGTCATCACCATCACTATTACCTCCGGATGGATCATCACCGGTGTGAGTCAAGGCACCATCTGGAGAGTACAAATTATTATAAAAAATAAAATGTGATTCAGATATAAGTTTGCGCTGAGAATTAATCATGATTGCAGACGCATCTAAGTCAAAATCATGTCCGGTTCCCTCGTTTGGATCCCAACCCAAACCAATAGTTATTTTACTTAAACCAACATCAATTTTCTGTCCTTTCTGTAGATTAATAGCCATAATAAATATTTAGAAAATTATCAGTTCAAAAATAAAATTATTTTTTGAATTAAATATCTAAGTAAATATTTTAGGAAAATAAAATCAACAGATACAGGTTAAGTTATTATTTATTTTGAAAGTTGTAGATATGATATTCATAAAATAATCGATAGGTATCAGCCTAGATTTTTGACACAAGAGAATTTTTGATTTTAATTTAAAAAACCAAATGGGTATTTGTTTCAATTCGAATTGTAGGGAAAATTACTTGCTTTGTAATTTGGAATTAATCGGAAATATCTATTATTTATAGTTTCCGATTTAATATGTATAATTGAGGTAGGATAGAGTTAATTTTTATTTTCTAATTAATCATAAAATGATTTTCAATACAATTTTGTCAATTTTTACAGGATTATTGAGCATGGTAATTTTACCTATTCAATTAATCACCACAGCAACTTTAGGCTTTCTAGACTTATTCGGTTTTGTTGGTCTTATTGTTGAATTGTTATGGACCATTTGTTTTTACTTTCCTCTTTTAGGAATTACCTCATTATATGAAAAGGTTAGTTTCTTAAGATTTTTGATTGGGCTAGTTGGTTTACCTTTTGCAATTTTAGGTTATGTTTACTCCTGTTTGACACCTTCATTTGGTAATTTCGAAACTAGAACAAAGAAATTTCTTTTGTGCGAGAGTTTCCCATACACCTCTATATGCAACGGTTTAATTGAAGGAGATTCTTCTACCAAGTTTAGAGACGGATTTAATAATCTTCTAATCATTTTCAATAAGGCACCTTCAAATAATAAATTATTAAGGGATTATATTCGAAATATTAAATTAAACAACGGTATAATTTAATTAAATATTCCTTTTTTTAAAACCCAGATGAAACTGAATAACATATAACACCTATTCCCTTGGTGTAATTCTAAAATAAACCTTTGTTAAGAAATAAAATATTGGCTGATCGACTATATCAGAAATGATTCATTTTAAAATGATTTGAATATCGACTTCTGAAAGTAAACTCGATTAAGCGCATTTATTTTCATAACGGATCGTTTTGGTTATTAATTCCACTTTAATAATGGTGCTATACATGCCCTGTATTCACGGGGATGCTGTATTCCAACTATTTTTTTGTCCTTGAAGGTAAAAGTGAATCGATGCACACGTTCAGTTGGCCGTGGTGGTTCACCAAAGC
This sequence comes from Crocinitomicaceae bacterium, assembly GCA_044372835.1. Lineage (GTDB taxonomy): Bacteria > Bacteroidota > Bacteroidia > Flavobacteriales_D > Crocinitomicaceae > M0103. Next base: position 49,480 of record JBILRE010000033.1, read on the forward strand.
TCCTAAAAACCGGCATATGTTCATCGTCTACTTCAATCTCGCTGTTACGACGTATTTCTATAACTTCCTTACCGAAACGAGAATAACCTTTGTTTACATTCACATGTAAAAAGTCGCTTGGGAATTCTTCGCCATTGAATTCCTTCCGGAATTTGGCGAGTACCATCCATTTTGTAAGACCTCCCAGGAATGTACCTTTGTCGTGCAGAATCTCCCGCATGGCTTTAAAATCACCAATTATATAGGTGTGTTCAAATTCCCTGATGAGTTGAGAGTGCAATTTTTGGTCTTTTTCAGTAGTCTGGGTTCTAATCATTTTTGTGGGTTCAATGGTGCGCCTCCGTTTGACAATCATTGTGCCAATGCAAAAAAGGCAGAGAAATGATACTTTTTATACCTTTAATGAATCAATAATTGAAATTATATTTCATTTTATGATATCCTTTTAACAAGATGGCTTTACCTGCTTGTCTCGTAAAAACAGCACAGTGGTTTTTCTTTTAAAGAAATTGGAAAGTAGCGTTTCAAACAAATTTCCTTTTATCACAATCCCCCAATACACTGTTTTTTCGGGGAATTAAATGTCCAAAATGACGCAATGAATGGTGAAATAATTCAGGACTTCCTTTTGTTTTGCTTGCTTTAGAAAGGCGGTAAGAAGTTCAATTGCGCAATAAAAGTTCATTTTCTTTAATCCATTTTCGAATTAGTTCCAAATTCGAAAGTCCTTTTGCGATGGTTTCTAATTGACTATCAAACTGTTTTGTTCTGTCAATCTTACCTGATTTAATGCGAATTGAAAAACATTTGTTGTGCTTTTCGAGTGACATTCCTTTAGGTAGAATTTCCTTAATTCTCTGGTATAAGTCATCACCGAACCCCATAAAACTTGCATCCGTATTTCCATGACCTAGTTTATGATAAAAAGTAATTCCTTTAAGGTCATTATCATAAAGCATGGGCCAATCGCTGTTGTGGGGTACAATGCCAGGTTTTTTCATGATGAAGGAAGGATGATTTTTTTCCTTATAATTCCAGTATGCGAGCCAGAATTTTTGAACAGGCTCCGAATTTACTGGCTGATAACCTCTTCTCAATTTTTCGGAAGCAATTTTCAAAAGTTCACTTTTGAATAAATTTCTTTTGGTACCGGTAGATGCTAATCTAGATGCGATTGATTCGTACGTAATAAAGTCTTCAAAATCACTTTGATTTTCGCAGTATAGATTGGGTGCAACCAAAACAGCAAATGATTTATCGCATTCTTTTTGATTTAAGTACTCATTTGCCCTTTTTGTGTAGCGTTCAAACTGTGCATCTTGAAATGAGGCATCCAATTTATTCTCTATTAGCACAAATATTTTACCTTCAATTGAATTATAAGAGAATAAAATATCCGTTTCACCTAACCCAAAACCTGAAATACTTCTCCATGCCCCGTTCAAGGAAAAAAGCTTGGGTAATTTTAATTCATCAATGAACCATTCACAAAAGGAATGATCTGTAATTAGTTCTTCTAACAAGATTAAATCAACATCTCGTTCTTGTATCGATTCTACGGGTAAAAGGGGCTTTTCCATTTTTCAGGCAATCGTATTCAAAATAATGTAAAACATGTGGAAGTGTCGGAATTCACAATGCATGTTTACGTTTTTCTATGTTTTTATTTCAGCTTAAATTTTCAATTTTGCACCACTCCACTCCTATCACAAAACATTTGATACGGCATATTATAGTCACTTAGAATTCACTCAAATCAAGCTCATCAAAATTTTTAATCTTACTTAACTTTAAAAAACTTGCAATACTTATATTTTCCCAGGTTTCTTCAATAACTTCCTCTCCACCTCTATCATTTTCATTTGTATTCACCCAAACCAGTTTCTTTTTGGTTAAAAAATTAATTTTTGTTCCTCTTTCAGCTATTGGACCACGATGTTCACTTGAAAAATATTCAATAAGTTCGAAATCTGAATTTTGAAATCCGAAAGTATAACCCCAACCTCCATATCTGCCATGCCCATAGTCAATCTTTATATTACCATTTTCAATTTGAATAGTTAATTCTGGAGCAAAATAAACGCCACCATCCTCATTTTCGGAAGAAAAACAATCTAGATTTTTCAACACAATCTCGTACCCCCCATTTATTTTAAACAAAACAATTATACCTCTTCTGTTGCGATCTAGAATTTCATTTTCTTCACTTGTTATCAATTGATTTTGGTCTGTTCCTTTTACAACAAGAATACAATCTTCAATCCCATCTCTGTTTAGGTCACCATCTATTTTTTCAAATAATGCATACCCAATGGGTAAAAAGTTTAAAGGGTTTTGTTTTTGACTATTTGAGACTGAATCTAGTTTTGCTCTTAACCTATTGTTTTCACTATTTAAGACCGATACTTGATTTTGTGTTTCTAAAAGCGACTTTTCTATGCTTTTAAGTTTCATCTCTGTTTTGATTAACTCAGCGGTAGCGCTTTTTTTTTCTAAACTTAAATTGTTTATTTGAACCAACTGAGATTCGATTACATTTTGAAAACTATCAATCCTATTGCTTAATACCTCAATTTGCTCTTTCTTATTTTGAGATATCCCATTAAATGAGATAACTAGAATATATAAGGTTAAAAGAATGTTTTTCATTATTTTAAAAGTTGGTTTCTTACTTATGATTAAGTCTTTTTGTGTTATGACTACCATTATTTCGATCGTAATTGCCAATTATGTTCTCCGCATTGACGTCGTAAAAACATGATACGCCTTCGGTTGGACTGATTGCCTTCATGCTTTTTGTGGTAGGTTAGGTAGTAAAATATTCTAAAAGAAATTCATTGTTTATTACTGTATTGTATTTGTTTAGGATGCACAATAGTTTTGAATAATTATTAAAACGCATTATTTAAGATAGGTAAAACCTTATGCTGTTTATAATAGTTGTAAAGTAAAACAGATTCTATGTGCGCTGCAGGTTCATTTTCTTTCGAAAAGAGAAGGATAAACTGAAGAGAAGGAATTTTAAGTAGTTTCAATACTTCAGATATGTATTTATTTGTCAAAACATCCTTTTTTGTATGTTTATCTCGACATCTAGGCGCTTGAAGTCTTTGCCTAATTGGATGATTTGTCAATTCTCCATTTGTTTTAATTTTTCCGGCCATGCCTATGTATAAAACTTCGTAATTGTGATGATCATACCAAATATACACTCCAGGCTTTATATCAACGTGTTTTCTTATGTACGAATTGTAAATATCTTTAGGTTCAAAAAGTGATTTATTAATTTCCAATTGTTTTGGTAAATCAATTAGGTGCTCCACATTTTTAATTAAATCTGTGATATTTGTTTTGTACTCTTTGTTATGTTTTATGAAGGCATCAACATCTACATTTCCATCATTAAAAATAATTTTTCCAATATTATTTGAATATTGATGCCCATCACCAAATTCCGAATTTCCTTCTTTCGATAATAAATGTTTTTTTATGACACCTATGTATGAGTGGTTATTATGATTCTTGGGTGGCCCAAGATCATTTTGTTGAACGTAGCTTTTTAAAAGATTAAGTGCAGAACTTACGCGATTATTATTTAGATCAAAAAGCTTTTTTTCTAAAAAGTCTATAATGTAATAATTCCCATTTATTTCAATTTTAATTTTTTTCTCATTATTCATAATGAATTGTTTTTGCAAATTAAATTTAATAAATTTTAATTTTATAAACTGTTGACTAAATTCCTGTTTAATCTCCCACCAATTCCCTAAACCCTTCCCATAACATCACCATGGCTAGCGTATCTAGTTCGCAGTATCGCAATAATCCGTTTTGCAATTCTATACGTTCCGCTTCGGACATGTCGGTGTATTGTAAAAAACCATAGGCTGTCAAGGCAGCACCACCATTGTTTAAATCTTCAACGTCCGAGAGTAGCGCGTCGAGTTGGTCATTAGACCAATCCTTGAAAAGAGGTGGGAGCAACTTGTATGGATTTTGAAACGCGCCACTCTCTTGCTTAAGCCATATATGCGATGCATCAAAATTGGTAGAAGTTAAATGGATTGCTTCTATGGGCTTAGCATATTTCTCTTGAATGAAGGAACTGTTTTGGATTATTGCAGGAAGCACTGCTTTGATGGAATTTGATCCTACCGTTTGGGGCAAGTAAACGTATTTTTTATAGACATCGCATAGATCAACCATATCTCGCTCTCCTTGCCGAATGATGTTTTTACCGTCTTTCAGATTAGTGATTTCTTCTATGAACGTAATCAATTCTAATCGATCTGATTCGTTGCTTTCATTTAACTGAACATGAATGGCATTGAGTACTGAATTTTCATGCGGCGAATACTTGAAAATCGTACCCTTATTACCCAAACTTGATCGCAAGGCCCGAACAAATTCAAAATTGGGAAACTGCCCTTTTTCAGTTTGTAAATACTGGGTTGCGTGTTCTACCCTACCATCCAAATGAATCATGTGGTGGGAAAACTGAAAAGCAATTTGCTCATAGGGACGCAAACCTGCATGAAAAGGAATGGCTACACGCGTTGTTTCAAAATCAATCATATGTAGCGGAAATTCCCATTTGTTCATTTCAGCATGGAGTTCTTCCCTCTTCACATAAGGACTAAAGTCGTTTGAAGTGCTTTTTTCAATTTGTACCCATTGACGTTCGGAACCGGACAATTTACCGGCCTCTGGTTTAATAGTAAAAATATCCTCCGTGACATCATGCAAAAAAAATGCACCATGATCATTCAGTAATTTGTCTCCCCTTAGGTTCCAAACATGCATGATATTGAGTTCTTCCAGTTGTTTTTGGCTACATCCTATCTTTTCTGACCAACATTCGTGAAACCCTGATTTCAAATTGGTCGATTCATTGCTTCCTCTGAATTCGCATTTCTTACATATCGACAACTTGTAAACCGGATCCATTCTGACATCCGCTGTGTAACCTGCAGAGAGTTGCCTGATGGATTCCTCGAAGTCACGTTCAGCCTTGAATTGAGGGTGGTTGTTTTGAATCTTTGAAATGTACTCCTCAATATTAACTTTAGTTAGCACCGATTCACCCAACTCTTCGTTTGATTGGACCAACTTGGTAATTCCCGTCCTGTTTTCTTTGTTTCTGGCAATCCTGAAAAGTTGGTTCATGCCATCCACTTGTGCTTTTTTGGATTTATCCGCTAACATCAAATATGAGGTGATCGTCCAATCCGGATGTGCTTTTTGTATCACATACTTTTGAAACGCTACATCAAATAAGTACGGCTTCCACTTTTGATCTAAGCCTCCCTTCTTTCCAACGAAAGTAAATGGATTGGATGGATCATAGGATTTAGCCTTTACCTCAATCAGTTGAATGCTGTCACCTCGTTTTACCAAAATATCCGTTCGGATGAATAAATTGTCAAAGGTGAAAGCAGCCTCGAATATCACCACATTTTCCTGTTCTAATAAAGTATTAGTTTTATTCAATACACCTTGATAATCCCAGTGTTCTCCTTCTATTAAAATCCCTACTGGATATTCCATTCGAGCCAATTCTTCCACCTGAAAACCACCTTCGGCTAATGCTTTCAAAAAAGGATCTTCCTTTTTATTATTCGCAAATTCGGAATCTTTTCCGGTGTAATAAAGTTTCGTCGGACATTCCAATCCGAGCTTAAATCTCGATTTAGTTAGAAAACGTTCTTTCATTTTTACCATGATTTCGTTTTTGAATGTGAAAATAAATTAGTTTCTGAATTCTTAGATTTCATCGCTGTATGACATAGCCCATCTTTCAGCCAAGTTTTCAATGTCTTTTTTTCGTGCGAGTTCGTTTAACCAATTTGGAGGAATAGTTTGTGCACCATAAGTAATTCCCGCTAATCCACCTGCGATGGCAGCATTTGTGTCTGTATCTCCCCCGTGCTTAGTTGCTTGAATGACGACCATTTCATAACGGTTATAACGCATAAAAGAGTGTAAGGCTGCTTCTAGGGAATGAACCACATAGCCCGAATTTTCAATGGAAGGAAAGCGATCGGGATAATTGGTAAACAGGCGCTGGAAATGAACCAATTCATTTTTGAATTTCTCGTGAGCAAGAAAATAGTTTTCAATAGCTACCATTGCACGCGCGAAACAATGCTTCTTTTGCATACTTGTATCGTTAGGAATATCCAATAATTCGCATGCAAACTTGACAAGAATGAGACAGGCCATGTGTGATCGAATGTGTCCATGAGTGACTGAAGCGTAACTTTCTATCAAGTCATAAGACTCATCCAACGTTAGATCCTTTGCGTAAAAAGTCAACGGCAAAATGCGCATCAATGCCCCGTTCCCATTACTCCATTCATCCTTGGGAGCCATTTCGGTTAATGGTAATCCTTTTTCGGCATTTTGCAATGCTTTTTGAGTTTGTTCACCGATATCAAATACTTCACCGGTGGCGGTCCAATAGCCTTCATTTTTCCATTTTAAAAAACGCTGAACCGTTCCTTCTGGACATGCATTGTCAATAAGGGATTCTACCAAACAAAAGGTAAGTGAAGAATCATCCGAAAAAGTACCCGGGGCTTGATTATGTGTCCCATACCCACTCATTTTATCAAATGAAGTGCCTTCAATTTCTTCCGGTTCCATGAATTCGAAAGGTACTCCGAAAGCATCTCCTACTGCTACGCCCAAAAGTAAGGATCGCATCTTTCTAAATGTTGTGTATTGTTTTTCAGTGAATTGCATCATTTTCATTGTGTTGTTTTTGAAATCCATTCCCTAAAAAAGGAACCTGATTTTGGTTTTTAATAATTCTTTTTATATATTTAAATGATTCACACATAATTCTCGGATTTTATTAACTCGTTTAAAACGTTATCCGATGAAGTATGTGCCAAGTGAACCGAAACAAATTAAAACAAACCGTTATTTGTTTCATGTATCCCACCCAATGAGTAGAAGATCGATTGAAAGAAAAGGCCTTTTAATGTCTAAATTTCTAACTCCTTTAATTCCTAGTGGTGTTTATGCTCACAACTTAATCACTGAACCAGATTGGACATGGTATCCTTTCGTATTGTTCGGTGACTTTGAAGATGGGCCAATTGAAAATAATCCTCTGAAATATTATGATTTTTGGAGAATTGATACCCGTTTTATATCCAATAAATGGTTCATTGACCAAGCTGCTAGACATGATTTTAGAGCAGATGTTGGACATGATCCAAAAGATATGTATGTCTATACAGATGAACCTGTTTCGGTAAGCGCATTGCAACTTTTTAGAATGCAAAATGATCAATATTGGGAGTTTCAAGGAGCCCCAGGAACTTACCATTACCGAAGTCTTGGTGAATTCAGGCCTTATGTTGAATGATTGAGGTATACCAGTTGTTGTTTTCATTTCTTATCTATTTTCAGAACAGGCAATTTTCATTGCCTGTTCTTGTGTATGCTCAGTTATTTTGCTGATGAAATTCTAATGCAGTTACAATCGATTTGGGCACCCGAATGGAATATATCAACTCATCTTTGAAAGTAAAAGCAAAATAAAAAACCTTCCTTTCTGGCATTAGGCCCAAGTTTTCCTCTCGTTCGGTTCTGAATTTGGCACAACTAAATTGCAGTACTACTTCGCCTGGACGATGATCAGAAGAGATTGCCCTGGTTACATCAATATCGTAATGGCTTTTTATCCCATTGGGTTGAAAATAAAGGGCAAAAAAATAGCTTTCGGCACGCGTTTTACTCATTTTCTCGAAAAAAATACCTTTTTCATGTAACATAAGTCCGAAGTTGTAAACATCGTGAGAGGTAAACACATGAGTAAAAGACTTCAAAAGGTTCTCGTTTACGATGCGTTCTTCAGGCGTGAATTTGTTAATCATTACTTCTTTCTTCATATATTGATTTAGGGGTTACTTTTTAATTGGGTAACGTTCTCACCCTACCTTTACATTTAATTTATATTCCTTTTACTACGCCCGATGCTGCAGATTAATGACCGGCTTTTCATTTTCAGAATTCAATGCAATCAATTGATCGATCAAACACATGCGGTAAGTGAAGTGCGATTCAAAATTTGATAGACGAGCAATTAGGTGTTCTTCTAACAGTTCATTAATCTCTTTCTTCTCCAATCGTGAGGAATTGGCCAATCTTCCTGCCATTATTAGTAGCGCTTTCTTTTCATGAAATAAGGTATTCATGGCTAATTCGCGAGCTTCTTGAAGGAGCTGAATCGCTTCCTCTTCCACTTGTGAAAAATTATGGTACAACAAAGAATCTTCATTATTCGACTTGGCACAGCTTATTTGCATACTTCCCATACCTTCATTCTTTAATGTATTCATAATCAAACTCGTTGCCTGTTTCAAGTCTATACTTCCACCTGTGGTGACCAATTCCTTCCCAAAGACAATCTCCTCTGCCATAGTTCCTCCTAGGATTACGGCTGCGTGACGAATAATATCCGCCTTCGTCAAAAATTTCTTTTCATTTTTACTATAGACATAACCGGAAGCATTCGTGTCAGATGTCACACTTACAATAAGTTCCGGCACCACCTGCAAAAGAGCTGCTGACAATACGGCGTGGCCACTTTCATGCACTGCTGTAATAGCCTGTAATTCATCATTTTTTGACTTTCTCAATGGCTCTAAATTCAAATCCAAACGATCTTTTTGCGTGAATTTTCGTTTTCCCTTTTCGAAATACTCGCATACTAAGTTGTGTTCATCCGCCACATGTAAACGAATAACATCAGTATTCAATCCTTCGCCGATAATCGTATTCAAGTAGACACTGATCCTACTTTTGATTAAGGCCTGTATGGTTGTCAATAATGGTCTAGCACCCTGGGTGGGATAAACGCCTTCCTTGTATAATATATCTTTTACCGTTTGATCGAAGGTAATTAATATGCCTACCTGCTCCTTCATTTTGACAGTGATTTTGGTTAGCTCATTTTCAATGATGTCATAAAATGCTTTCTTATTAAGTGAGGGATAAATGATATGTGTGTTTCCCAAGCGGGCAATTTGTTCATCCCGAAAGCGCATACGCAGCGCAACCTTCATTTGGGGAACGGTTATTTTTAAACTCTGCTCATAGAAATCATCTGCTGAAATTTCAGTTGAATAATTGCTACTCATCGTATAAGCCTCATCGATATTTCCCAAAATCACTATTAATGACTTGGAAAAATTTTTCAATGATGGTCGCTGTGCAATGCGAAATACACGCATCAAAAATTCAATGGTCTCGGGTCCGTTCATCTTCATAAGTATTTCTTCGACATCCTTGAATAATTCTAGGTTAAGCTCTTCGCCTGCCAACGAAATGATGCTTTCGTATTCGTCCAAAGGAAAGAAGTGAAGTTCTTTTTCGTTGCTTGGTCGCATATAACACTCCTTTAAGTATATTTCCTTGCCTTTTACTACTATCCCGTTTTCAACTTCCACGCCCAAACTCGCCATTTTTTTCAGTTTCGTCAGTAAATCCTCAAATGTCCACAAACCTCTTTTCCATCCAATGTAGGAGACCTTACCTGAATCGATCAGTTCCCACACCATACGGTTTTTATCGTTCTCAATCTCCTCTTTGAAAGGTCCGGAACCTTTTAACGTTCGTGCATGCTGGAATTCATCCAAAATAATGACTATTGGTGCATCGCTTTTGTTCTCGCACAAATCGGCCAACGAATTACGAAACGACATACTTCCTTCTTTTTCTCCGAGATCCAATCGAAAGGTTAAATCTTTGTAATCAATCAGTTCCATGAGCCTCAGGACAACGGATGTCTTACCAACACCAGTAAGCCCCCATAAATTCAACACCGAAGGTCGTTCTTGTATGAAAGACATAGTATACCATGACCGCACGTTATCGACAATTTTATCGATGATATCATCAATACCAACAAATTCAGTTTTTAGAATGGCTTTTGTGTTCTCTAGCTGTTCAACCTTTTGAACAAACTCCTTCTGTAGTTTTTTAAATTGCTGCTTCATCGCTTTTGTTTTTATTTATTTTATTTCAAAAAAAAATCACCAACCTACCTTGAGGTTGATGATTCAAATTCTTTTTATTTTTTGACTAAAATGCCTACTCAATCTTGAGTAGTCAAGACCTTTTTATTTGTTCATTTTTTATGCTGTATACTTGATTAACGGTTAACTATTGAAAATGTAACACACGTCAAATATTTTTTATGAAATTCTCAAGCGAATTGGTGTGTTGGAGTTAAAAAAGAGGCTTTTTTTAAATTCGCACTGTACTAAAAATGGGAAGCGTACAACCTAGTAAGTAATTTCTGAACAGATCTTCTAATTTTCCTTGACTAGCATTGGTAGGATTCTTTTTGCTTCCACCACAAGTAATTAAGTATGCCATATTTTAGATTGTTTTTAACATGCCCTTAACGTTATGCAGCTACTAGAAGGGCGGAACTTTTACCATAAAAATTGACTAATGTTTGATTAACCACAAAACTGTATTTGAAACACGAAACCACGACTTTTGGCATGGTGCGGTTAGGTGCTGCCCTTATGTCCATCTTCTACTTTAGCTTTGCGTATTCGATTATAATAAATAGGTAGTGCGATTACAAAAGCCATTAAAACTCCTAGCCAAGTCGCATACTATTCGAAACGATAAGACGAATAGACTAATAAAATACTAACAATAGTTATTATGAAAGCGAATCTCTCGATTTAAATGTAGAAATAAACTTTGAGGGTATTATGTAAACCAAAAATCCAAACGAAATTTGATAAATTGAATATTACTTTTAGAAACTCTAAATAATCAAGGCCGAAACGACAGAAACTAATAAGAGACCTTATATACTCTGTTCATTTTTACAAAATTAAATTTGGATCAAGATTCTGTACAACTACAATATCTGGCGAGTCAAGAACTTTTTTAAAATTTCTATTATCAATAAGCCAAGCTTCTACAGCATCAGTTGTAGGATGATTATTAGGTTGAAATGTAAAATTTGGAAAATGATGTTGATTTTCTCTAGCCCAAGGTCGTGGCTCTGTTACCACAAAGGTGCCTGCACCTCTTTGGTAGTAAATCAAAAAATGTTTTGCTGCCATATTATCTGATTATTTTGGTGAATAACTGTAAAGGTTTTATAAGAAGTATGAAAGTGATTTTTTTTAAAAAGAAAGACTTTTCAATTAGTTTTGAAGCTTTAGGGCCATTAATGTAATACCACTCTGTAAAATTAACACCCCATTTTCTTTTTAAAAGCCAGTTGTCACGAAATTCCCTTAAATCAATTACAATTGGATGATTATAATCCCCCATTACGGCAGTAGCCACAAAACATGGTTTTTTGAATTCATTCGAATTTAGGGTTCTTAAATCATTTAAAATTATATTACATTTATTCTTATATGGAATTAAAAGTTCAGAATAATTTAATTCAGAATTACTTTCACAAAGGCGAGAAATTAAAAGTTCTCCATTTTTGAAATCATCTATTGTGGGTAATTTATCAGCAAAAAAATGTGCTTCTCTATTAATTCGTTTCTCCCAAAACGATATACTTACATCTAATAAGGTATTAGCAAATTTTTTGGATAAAGTAATATCTCGTGAGAGTATTGGTGTAATTGAAATAATTTCATCTATACTTAGAACATCACTATCAAATGGTCTTAATTCTGATCCGCGTGAGTTATAGAATTCTATCAACACATTAATAATAGATTTAGAGAATTCATCTGACAAATGAATAGAAAATGTATTATAGATATTTAAAAAATTTCGACGGTTGGCAGAGTTGTATTTACCTGTATAACTCAAAAATGAATATTTAACAGTCCTTTCAACCCAACTCCTTTGCATAAAAGCTCTTAACATTTCTATTAAAATATCCTCTAATATTTTCTTTTTATTTGAATCAGTTGCTTTTTTTAAAACAAAATCGATGTCATTATTAAATGAGTTGAAATCTTTATAGTTAGGGTCAGGAAAAACTTTCTGAAAATCACTAAATATTTTATAGGCCCACGCAATAAAAACATTCGGCTGAATCTTTAATATATCATCAAATTGATTTGAACTATTTGTGAAATTTCCTTTCTTATATTCAAATAATGATAATTCAAGTTGAGAAATCTCATTATCGGTGCTTTTAATTTCGATATTGACTTGTGTACCGCAGTAATTACATACATTATTTTGATTAGCTATTTGCGAAGCACCACAGGATGAACATTTTACTTGCATGTTATTTGGTTGTTAATTTTGAATATTGAAATTATTTCTTGATTAGTTAATTGAGAAATTTCGATCTTAAAATCCTTTATATGATCCCACATCAAAACATCTCTGTCTTTATTCCTTCTTATTAGATTTAAACAATTCTTCCAAGGGACTTGGTAAAACTCAGTTAATTGGTAATCTTCTGAAAAAACAACTATTACTACAAAGTCGACTTCTGCATCAACATCATACTTTATTGCAGACCATCGGGCAGTTGTTGTCTTTGATTTTGAGTGTGTTTTTACTTGAATTTTCCCTAATTTAAATTCTATATCCCAATATTTTTGAATGCCGCTATGAGCTCTTTTTCCACAATAAATTTCTTCCACAAGCCATTCTCCAATTTGTGAAGTAAAGTCTTTTTTATTGGTAACAACACCAAGTTCTTTCAACCTATTTAGCGACTGAAAGTAATTATGGAGTGCTGTTTTTAGGTCATTAATTTTCATTGGTTACAATTGTTTTAACAGTTCCTTTTTTTTATCATCGAACTCCTGTTGCGAAAGAACTCCCATATCCAATAGTTCCTTTAGTTTTTTTAATTTATCAGAAACACTTTCGTTGTTTTGTGGATTGATGCTTTGTTGAATCATATTCGGTAAAGCCATACCCATGCCGATACCTGCACCAAGTCCCAAACCAGTTCCCGCAGCGCCATTATTTTTTGCAGCATCGCTAAGCGAATCTGCTATTTTAAGCTTCATGTACTGGTCAAGATTACCCACAGCATTCATTCCTGTGCGGGTATCAATCATTTTTTGTACTTCATCAGGCAACGAAATTGATTGAATATAAAAATCATGAAGTTTAAGCCCTAATCCTTCGAAATCGGTATATAGTTCTGTTCTCATGATCAAATTCAATTCGTCCATAGAAGCTGGTATGTCGAAAACTGTTTTAAGTATACGAGCTAAAACCACATGGAATTTTGAAATTATAATACCACGCAAGTAATCTGAAATTACTTCTGTAGTATATAAACCCATTGTTCCTGCAATTTTGTTCACAAATAGCAAACTGTCACGTACTTGAATTGAAAATGAGCCATATGAACGTAATCGAACCATTTGTAATTCGGTATCTTTGAATAAAATTGGTTCTTTGGTTCCCCATTTAAAATTTGGAAACAATTGTTTGCCAACAAACAAAACCTCTGCCCGAAAGGGAGAATTTTCACCATAACCAAATGAAGTTACCCATTTGCCAACTACAGGTACATTTAGTGTTTTTAAAATATGTCGTCCTGCTGCAAAAACATCAAGGGATTTTCCATCTCTAAAGAATACCGCATCTTGGTTTTCTCTAACCGTTAATTGGGAGCCCCATTTAATTTCAAGTTGGCCGTTGTCGGGCATTCGTTTTACTAATACGCTGCCACTATCATCCAAAAATTCGATTACTTCCATTTTGTTATTTATGTCCGTTTATAAAAGTGGTGCGTTGATTAAGAATGTTATCTATTTCTTTTACCTGATTAATTATTAGACCT